>CAZHRT010000001.1:0-65834 GCA_964534665.1 uncultured Methanosarcinales archaeon
TCATTAAACAAAAATCTTTCGCCGTTTATATCAATTATTGGCATATTCAAAAAACAGGATTTTATTTATTAAGGTAAGTTGTTATTTACCTACTATAGGTAGTGATTTTCTGATCAAAATCTAATCAAAATCTTAATAAACACCTTTAACATACCTAAAAACCATGATTCCATATACAAAAAAGTACTTACCAAAATCATCAAAAGAAGTAATTGGTCAAGAAGAAGCACTTAGTTCATTAAAAGATTTCATTCTTAATTATAAAAGCCAAAAAAAGAGGGCAACCCTACTTTACGGTCCAACAGGAACAGGCAAAACTTCTGCAGTATATGCAATTGCAAAAGAAGAAGGCTTAGAAGTTGTAGAAGTAAATGCATCAGATTTTAGAAACAAAGACCAAATCAACCAAAAAGTTGGTGGTGCTGTAAAACAAATGTCTTTATTCTCAAAAGGAAAAGTTATTCTTGTAGATGAAGTTGACGGTTTATCTGGAACAAAAGATAGGGGGGCAATTCCTGAAATAATCAAAATAATAAAAGATTCAACTTTCCCAATAATATTAACAGCAACCAATGTATGGGACAACAAATTTTCAAAACTAAGAAAAACATCAATTATGATAGAATTCTCACCATTAAACACAAAGAATATTACAAAACAATTGGAAAAAATTTGTAAGTCTGAAAACATAAAATATAATGAAGATGTTCTAAAGAGGCTTGCAAGACGTTCAGCAGGAGATTTAAGAGCTGCAATCAATGATATTCAAACATTATCAATGACAACAGGTTCTTTAGAAAAAGAAGCACTTGAATCTCTTGGAGAAAGAGAAAGAAGAGATACAATCATAAACGGCTTATTAAAAATATTTAAGACAACAGACCCAAAAATTGCAATAAAAGCATTTGAATACTGTAATGAAGATTTAAATGAACAAATGTTATGGATTGATAAAAATCTACCATTAGAATACACAAAACCAGCAGATTTAGCAAGAGCTTATGATAAACTTTCAAAAGCAGATGTTTTTAACCGAAGAATTAGAAGATGGCAACATTGGCGTTTCTTAATTTATATTAATGCACTAGTCACAGCTGGAATTGCAGTATCTAAAGATAAAAAATATGATAAATATGTACAATACAAGCCAACAGGCAGAATCTTAAAATTATGGTGGGCAAAACAAAAATCAATGAAAAAGAAAGCAGTTGCAGAGAAAATTGCAGAACACACACATTGTTCAATAAAAGAAGCTATAAAAAACATTGATTATTTTCAAGCAATATTCAAAAATAACAAAGAAATGTCAGAAGGAATAGCAAACCAACTAGGTTTAGACAAAGAACAAGTTGCTTGGTTAAAGAAATAATACTAAAGTTTTGTACGACATTTTCAATAAATTATTTAAACTCTCATTCTAAACCATCAAATATGACACTAACTATTGAAGACATGGCAACTTTCTGTAAAAAGAAAGGTTTTGTATTCTCAAACAGTGAGATTTATGGAGGAATTGCTGGTTTTTTTGATTATGGTCCGTTAGGTGTAGAACTAAAAAACAGTATCAAAGCTTCTTGGTGGAAAACCTTTGTTCAAGATAGAGACGATGTAGTAGGAATTGATGGAACAACTATCACTCATCCAAAAATTTGGAAAGCTTCAGGACATGCAGATTGTTTTGGAGATATAATGCTTGAATGTACTAAATGTAAAGAACGTTTCAGAGGGGATCACTTAATTGAAGATTCACTTAAAATTCAAGCAGACGGTATAAGCAAAGAAGACATTGATAAATTAGTTACAGAAAACAATATCAAATGTACTAAATGTAAATCAGACTTAGGCAAAGCACATGAATTTAATTTAATGTTTACAACTCAAGTTGGTCCAATTGTATCAGATGAATCTAAAACTTATCTTAGACCAGAAACTGCACAATTAATTTTTGCAGACTTTAAATCAGTACTAGATACTTCAAGACAAAAATTACCTTTTGGTATAGCACAACAAGGAAGGGCTTACAGAAACGAGATTTCTCCAAGAGATTTTCTATTCAGATCAAGAGAATTTGAACAAATGGAAATTGAATTCTTTATTCATCCAAAAGAAACCAAATGTTCCTTATTAACAAAAAAAGATCAAGATTTTGAATTTCAACTTTTAACTGAAAATAACCAAAAAAAAGAACAAGAACACACAAAAATCAAATTAAAAGACATGATAAAAAACAAAGTTGCAGGAGAATGGCACGTTTATTGGATAAAAGAGTTGTATCAATGGTTTGTTGATATTGGCATTAAGAAAGATAACTTAAGACTAAGAGAACATCTTAAAGATGAACTTGCGCATTATTCAAGTGCTTGCTTTGATATTGAATACAACTTTCCTTTTGGATGGAAAGAAATTCATGGAAATGCAAACAGAGGTACATTTGACCTTGAACAACACGAAAAAGTATCAAAAAAATCAATGGCTGTATTTAATGAAGAAACAAAAGATAAAGTTATTCCTAGGGTTATAGAACCTTCTCAAGGAACAGACAGAGCTTTCCTAGCAATTATGTTTGATGCATATGAAGATGATAAAAAACGTGGAAATGTTGTATTAAAATTAAATAGAAAGTTAGCACCTACAAAAGTAGCTGTATTTCCACTAGTTAATAAGCTAGAAAAAGAAGCAAGAGATGTATATGATACACTTAGAAAAGAATTTACAACCACTTTTGACAGATCAGGTTCAGTAGGAAGGCGTTATGCTAGAGCTGACGAATCAGGCATCCCATACTGTGTTACATTTGATTTTGATAGTAAAGATGACAAATCAGTTACAATTCGTGATCGTGATTCAACTAAACAAGTGAGAGTTAAGATTGAAGATTTGAAAGAAAAATTGATTAATTTGGTTAGTTAACCTGTACGTCTGTTCTATCTGCCTTTTGATATTTTTCATGACAATCTAAAAACCATAATACATTATCCCTGTCTGAAAAATGTTGCCTTATATGATCTACCACTACTTGCACACGATCTAATGATGTACCTACCCTCTCTGGAAACAAATTCCCAAAAAACCTTGCTTGTCCATCTTCTTGATCTTCACACCTTTCACCAGTATTTATTTCATAATATGTAGGAGTATACTTTGTACCAACATCATGTGTAACCTCTGATCTGAAATAAGTTAGTTTCATTTCTGTGTCTGCCGCCCCAATATGTTCAAGAGTATGTCCACTTGCTTCTTCAACTTGCGCTTCATATAAAGCATCACCGTATGGTTTTAGATTTAAATCCACACCAGAACCTTCAAAAGATTTAATCCATTTCAATAAAGGTACAGATGTATAAACAGCACCCCTTTTACTCGCATCAGTACATAATCCCTGCATGTCATCTTCCTTGATATTAATGGCCATAGTTCTAACAATCTCAATACTTCTATCATTACGGGCAAACTCCAGATAAGCATCTATGCTAGTTACACCATGTTCCAAACACATTCCAGGAGTAGGTAAATTCAAATTTCCAAACCTCCGCCCATATTTCATAGGAACTGCAACACCAATTCCTTGATACTCATCAGTTCTAGCTTTGGTTGCTGCAATATCTAGAACTTGCATTACAGGATGATACAACTCAGGTCCCAATTCTCTAAAGTTAGCTTGAGGTTTGAAAAAACCTTCAGGACCAGTCAACATTGGATAATAACCTTGTGCTAGAAAAGCTTGCGCAACAACTAAACTTAGATTAGTATTTTCTGTATCCATACCAATGGTGGGTGTCATATCATAAAAATCATGAAGATCAGGATTAAAGAAAACAAAAGCCAATGGAGATTCAGGTCTGATCTTATCCATAATTCTTGGAGCTCTTACATCCAAAGCAGCAATGATTTGGTCAGTCATAGGAGCATGATCTACCATTTCAGCAGCTAACATATTGATATTAACATGTTTAGGCCCATCAACATCAACCATGACTGCAGTTTCAGGATGATATATATGCGGCAGATTTTTCTTGGCTTCTACAGCAGCTTCTTGAGCTCTAGCTACTGTATCACCTCTATGCGCAAGCATTCGCGTTGCCATTTGCCTTGGCGTTACAGCTGGAGTACATTCCATAAGTTCATCTGGTTTCATACCATGCATTTCTTTACCATCCAACATTGCTTGCATAATCAACAACATTTCTGAACGATGGTCTAATTCAGGCGCTATATAATTAGCTTCATACATTGCTTGTGCAATTCCAGCCAAAGAACCCAATTTTCTCAATTGAGCTATTTCATGTCCTTTCAAATTTCCTTTCAAAACATCAAAAGGTGCAGTATCCCAGTTAGCATTATGCACCATCATGCTTCCAGTAGAAAAATTGCCCATTGATAAACCATCTTCTCTAAGGAAATACTCAATACTAGTTCTAGTATCTGCATAACTTATCGCATCATTCCATTCAAAACCATCATAAACATCAATCCCTAAGACTTCTCTTGCTCCCTCAACCCCTTTCGGAAGCCCAACATGTATCTCAGTCAATCTTGTAACCTTTTCTGCTAAAGGAGCAACAACATTAGCTTGAAATCTCTGATACGCTTCAACATCATCATCACGTAAAAAGAAAGCAAATATTTCATGATCCAAACCATCATCCTCAAGAACACCAACATACCCTAAAATTGGCTCGCCAGTATCAGGATTTAATCTAAAACCGCTTGAACTAATTATATGGCAACCACTACTCTGTGTTGGCTCAACAGAATATCCATCAAAATTAAGCATAGCCATAAGGGTTTTTGTATCCTTGAGAGTAGAATCTGCACCAATAAGCTCAGTAAGTGGCATAATATAACTGAATTAAAAGAAATTTATAAATGTTATTGTGATAAATAACAATATTTATAAAATACATTCTCCTACCCATCTTAAAATGGAAATTAAAGATTTACAACCAAGACAAGGAAAAGTCGAAATAGTTTTAGAAGTAACTGAAAAAGGCGAAGTAAGAGAATTCGAGAAATTCGGCAAAAAAGGTAAAGTTTGCAGCTGTAAAGCTAAAGATAACACCGGCGAGATTATCTTATCGTTATGGAATGAACAAGTTGATCAAGTGAAAACAGGCGACAAAGTCAAAGTTTCTAACGGTTATATAGGAGAATGGCAAGGCGAAAAACAACTCTCAACCGGTAAATTTGGAACTTTAGAAGTTGTTACAGGAGAAACAGAAGATAAGCCAGAACCTGTTTATACAAATGTTCCACCTCAAGAAAGACCAGAAGAAAATCTAGGCCAAGAACTTGAACAAATGCAAAACATTCCTGATCCAGAAATGCCAAAAGAACAACTTAGTGATGACGTTGTAAAAGATGAAGAATATATTGGCTAAACTTTTTCTTGTCAAGAACAATTGTTATTAAGCATGCTCAGAAATGATATTTCTGACATTTTAAAAACATTTATAAACAATTTATTGATTCTATTCACTTATATTGGGACCTTAGCTCAGACCGGGAGAGCACACGTATGAAAATACGGTTCAGTACGCTGAAGTGAATTTTAGCAACTCGGTCACGTAGGGGAAGGATGTAACGAAAGGTGCATCCTCCTAAATCGCGGATTCAAATTCCGCAGGTCCCATTTTTTTATTTTTATCAAGTGCC
The DNA here is from genome assembly GCA_964534665.1 of uncultured Methanosarcinales archaeon. Classification (GTDB taxonomy): domain Archaea; phylum Nanobdellota; class Nanobdellia; order Woesearchaeales; family JAHJBD01; genus JAHJBD01. The sequence goes on from CAZHRT010000001.1 coordinate 5,653, forward strand.
TTTTATTTCTAAAATAAATATATTTAAACCATAATCTAAGATTTTCTCGTCCATTTAATCTTAAACGATATACAATTGAAGGTGATTTGAACCTCACATCGTGCCTAGTTTCTTTATAATAATTTTTTGTTAAAAATCCTTCTTGTTTCAAGAAATTAAACACTTCACTAACTAATACCTCACTCTTTGAAGTAAAACTAATTATTGGATAATCTTTCCTATAATGAATTGAACAATCAGTATCAGCTAAGCCTTTTATGAATGAGAACATATAATTTCTACTAGAATTAATCCAATTAGGAATACCAATTTGCTCTTTTCTTCCTTTCTTAAATCCTACATATACTAAATAATTAACAAGCCCCTTTGATATTAATCTTAGGCATAGAGAGTTCTGATCTTTCTTTTTATGTGTTGTAGCAACCAAATTAAACAATTTTTTAACTAAACTTGTAACATAACTTTCTAAATAATTTTTATCTAATCTTGAGTCCCCATAAATTTCGATTAAATATTTATATTGATCAGAATAAAAATTTAAATAGCCATCTCCAGTAAGTATCCCTAAAAACTCTGCTAATTCCTTAGAAGATTGTGTTGGTAAAATTAACCCTCTTTTAATATCATTTTTGCTTAATTTGATATTTAATAAATCAAATTTCATCAATTAAGTTAACAGGTCCCCATTTAAATACCCTACGCCTACCTGTCCTGTGTCCTATGGTATAACAAGTTAAATACCACTCATTAAACCAGTATCCATAATTGTAGAAGCTATTGTATTAAATAATACAATAATCACAATCGCAATAAAAGAATAAAGCACTGTACTTTTAATCATATTCTTTGCCAACGCATTCTGCTCTCCTAATTTATCAGCACCGTTCTCAATACCATTTGCCATAACAGTTAAAATATATACAATTTGAACAACATAAAGCCCAACTATAATCTGGAAAAAGAAAGTAGGTATGCCATCACCAAAAAGCAGAGGTATATTACTGCCCCCACTTTCCATCTGTTTCATTTGAACAGTTAATTTTCCCAAGATATTTGTTACCATTGAAGTAATTCCAACTACTATTCCTGCAATTGCTGGCGTCAAAAACTTAATCTGAGAATTCATCGATGAAATAATCTCTGACATTAAATCTTTAAGCCTTTCATTTACTTTATGAATTTCTTTAACATACCTTGAAACATTCATTAAAGATTCAGCAGCAATTTTAGGACCTTTTTGAATAGATTCTGTAAAGATCTTCATACTACTTTCAATAATTTTTGAAGGAAATCTTACTATCGCCCCATACTTCTTATCAAATATGGCCTCTCTAACACCCATACCCAATCGATGAATATTATTAGTTACAACACCAAAAAACTTACCAGAAACAGTACCTTCCATTGATTGTGCAACATTTTCAACAGCCATTTCAGCTGGTACACCGTCCCCTAATCGATTACCTAATTGAAATAAAGCAGAAACAAACTCCGTCTCAAGCTTCTTAGATTTGTTCTTAACATCCATTATCCTTTTACTTTTAGTTTTATAATAAATTCCAACTGCCAAACCAAAAGCTATTGTAATAAAAATACTTAATATAGAAGCTACAAGACCAAAAGGCCCAATCATATTATTAGAGTTTGTCATACTTTCCCTATAACCTAAAAACGAAAATTTGCCATCCATAAACTGGACATCCCATCCAGGATTAATAGCATTGATTATTAATGGGGATAAACCAATTAAAATAAGTATACCACCAACAAGTAAAGCTAAATACATAGGATTAACAGAATACTTTTTACCAAGAAAATTAATATCCCATTTAGTAAATTTCTTAAGTTCAGGATTCTGTTCAGTTATATCTTCATCACCATAGCCACTAGGCCTTTTTGCAAGAATAGTTTTACCAAAATAATAAACCATAATAGGCAAAGCAACATTATACATTGAAGCTATATGATACCATTCAACACCTTCTAAGAAACTAACCACAAGTGGCAATACTACTAAACCAAGGATTGGTAAAATAACCCCCAACATATGTAACATTGTAATTGGAGATTTAAGATTTTGAGCATAATGTAACATTTTTTCATATGTTCCTGATAAAATTACATCTAATGACTTATCTAAAGTTGCTAACCTTTTTTCTTCATCCCCTTCAAGCAAAGAAGATTCGATTAAATGAAAAGCTTCAATAAACTCAGAGTTATATTCCTTCCATGTTTCAAGATAATTATCTAAACTTTCTTTTACAGATTCATACTCTTCAGTTTCAACATCCCACAAAACCTTTCTCAAATCTAAACTTAAAGGTGGTGCAAGATGCTCAGAAGCAAATTGAACAGCACCCTCAAGGTTTGGTGTATGTCTCATATAAGTTACAACATAAAAAACACATAAAACCATTTGATTTGATGCTTTCATTCTCCAACTATTAGCAATAAAAGCAGGCATCCTAGATAAAGGAGTTATTACAGAAGCCCCAATAGCTAAAAAGAAAAATACAAAGAAAAAAGAATTAAACAAAACATAAGAAAATAAACTTCCAAAAAGCATAATAACTAAGGGAACTAATATTGCAAAAGACGCACTGCCTGTTGGCGTAATATTAATATGCGCAATCTTAATATGTTCTTCTATCTGTTGAGCTTTCTTCTTATCTGGTTTTATTTTAAGTAATTTTTCACTAAACCCACAAACTTTCTCATAAGTTGACAATTGTGGTGGAAGAATTTCTTTCTTAAACTGCTGATATTCAATTGATTTTACAGACTTAACTTCCTGCTTAGAACTTTCTAAAGGCCCACCTAACTGTTTATCAATCTTCTCACTAAATTCTCTCTTTAAATCACTAAAATCATCATTCCCCATTTTACTTAATGTTCATTTTTTTATAAGTACGTTTAAGCCACTCATTCCAGTCAAAAAATATCCTTTTAGAATCTAAAGACCCAACTTCTGTTTTAACTATATCAGAAATCCTATGAAACTCATCATTTGCTTGTATTGTAAATTCAGCTTCCAACAAATCCATGTTCTTCGCTTTTACTGCAAAATCAACCAATGTTTGTTTCATTTTTGCTCTTAACTGTATATTGTCCCATACAGCATCCCAGTCGCCAGCCCAATCTTTTACTTTTCCAGCTATAGATTTTAGTATTTCACTGTCACCATTTATCAAATCATCAGAAGGTTCAAGCTGATCTGTTGCTGTTTCATATTTCATCAAATCAACAAAACCACCTTCTAAAAGAGGGTCATTTTCCCAATGTTTTCTTACTTCAGTTATAGCAGTTACTCGTCGCCATTTATGCAAACCATCTGCACTTTTTATTGGATTTGCAACAATAACAATATCAGTAGCTTTAAATGAAGTTTTTGGAACACCTAAATCATTTACAACCCTATCATAAACACCATACGGGCTATCACCATGAATTGTTCCCGCAACAACATTTGCTAAAGCTCCAACCCTCATAGCTTCATAAAGTGCTTTTGCTTCTGTACTCCTAACCTCTCCAACTATCAAACTGCTATCACCTAGTCTTAATGTTGTCCTTATACCTTCATCTGCTGGAACTTCAGCTGTACCTTTTGACATAGCTGACGCAACTTTCATTGGTTGAATATTATAACCCATCTTTCTTAATGCAGTAACAGGCAATTCTAAAGTATCTTCAATAGTTAGAATTCTATACCTTCGCATTATCTCAGTAAGAATAGAACCAAGCAAAGAAGATTTACCAGCCGACCTTGTTCCAGCAACAAGCATTGTTCTTGAACCATCAACCAAAAAACTAATTATGCCTGCAGCCAAAGAGTTAATCATACGATAATGAATAAATAAAGGAAGTGTCCAAGGTTTATCCCTATGGCGCCTAAAAGAAAATGCCATTCCATTTGGGTTCAAAGGTTCTGAAATAACTGCAACCCTGTTTCTTGCACCTGGAAGTTCAAGTTCTGTATCTAAAATAGGATTAGCTTCATCTAATGGCCTTCCACTAATCATTCTAAGTTTTGAAGCCCATGATTCTGCCTCAGGTGGTGTTGGAATAACATTTGTTATACAATCTCCATGATCCCCATGAACAATAAAAATAGGAACCTCTCCCATTGGACTATTGATTGAAACATCTTGAACTTTCTCATCTTGAAGTAAAACTTCAATTAAACCAAAACCAATAGTATATCTAACAAGAATTTCTGTTAACTCTTTAATTTCTTTAAGAGACATCTTAACATGATGTCTATCTGTTAATTCTTCAATCAAATCCTGGCCAATGTTCGAAAAAACTTGCCTCATTCTTTCAGGCTCAACAAACTCACTCCTCTTAGGCTTATGCTCAGCCATAATTTTTCTAGCCATGTCAAGAATATTATACGCATCTTCTGACAACTTAAACTCAGGTGGCACAATATGATAAAGAAGCTGTATTGTATTAGGTAAACTAAATACTGTTACTTCAGTAGCTCCAACTTTATAAGCATCAATCTCTTCTCCATCAATAGGATAATTTGACATCAATTTAGTATACATAAAATCTGGCTTAATAGATGCTGAGAAGAGTTTACGATAAAGTTCTCTTTCACCCATTTTATATCCAGCTAATGTAGGAGCAGCTCTAACAATAATCTGCATTTTCTCCATCATAGAAATAATCTGACTCAGAATCTTGATAACATTCTCATAACACTCTTTAGCTGTTCTATCAACAGCTTTTTCTTCCATAATATGAACATCTCTTGATAACCTTCTAAGTTCAACATATCCTCCTATGGGGTCACCTTTGAAAACATCAGTAATGAAATGTTTTACTTGACTAAATAAACCAGCACTATACCTAGCACATGCAGGATCATAAACAAAAGCATTGTAACTCAAAAGATCTTTTCTTTTTGATATCTCAGCAGAAATTCTTGCAACTTCTATTAGTAGTGATGTTTGAGCATATTCATATTCATAATTTCTTTTTTGATAGAAAATTAATTTAGTTGCACCAGTTGTTTCAACTAATGCATCAACTGCTTTAGCCATTAATACAGAATCATTTTCCAATGAAGGGATCTTATGATATGATTCACAATTAATCTTAACAATTACTTCTTCTCCTTCCCTGATTACATCGTAATCAAAAAGCTTGTCTGCCAATCATTTCACCTCTTTTTTTTCACTCTTTTTTATCTTTTAATAACTCAATAGCAATCTCAATCAAATGCGATTTATTCCTATACTTTTTCGTATCTTTTAGTTCACTATCTATCCACTTAACCAAATCAGCATCAATAGTAGCACTAATGATCTTTTTTGCCATTTACCCTTACTTTAACTAATATATTTTATAAAACTTTCTATTAGAAAATATATTTTATTTATATTATATATTAATTTAATTAATAAATATCTTATTTAAAACTAGAAATATTATTCTCCAAGAAATTGTACTTGTAAATAAGAAGTAGCACCTACTTCTCCACTAGATATTTGCAAACCATACCCTTCTTCAAGCCTTTGCATCAAAGTTGGATCAAACCCATTTACATCATGAAAAATATCCTGAGCAGATAATCCCGCGACTCCTGCACTTGGAGCGCTCAACCTAAATCCTCCATCAGACATCTCAGTCGTCAAAACAGGCCTCCCCTCTAATTCAGAACCAATCAAAGCGCGCACCGCACTAACATAGTATGCAGTCATCAAATAACCAACCTCATAAGGACTAGCCCCTATTCTCTGGTGAATATCTCCATCTGGAAGATTACAATCAACTCGATCCCCTTGAACAGTTCGTCCAAATGCTTCTGGTGTCTCCATTGATAAATGTTTTCTTGATAAGAAATTCGCATCTAACAAAAGATTATATAGTGATAGATCAAATTTTGCTGTAGGATCATTAACAACAGATTGAAATGTGCCAACACGCTGATAATCTTCAGCAACATGGCCTGTATAATTAACCTGTAATCGTTTAGCTTGGGTGACAGTAACAGGAAGCTCATCAGGAAACTCAGCCCTTCCTGTAATAATATCATCTATTTGCATAGCCAATCCCTGAACATCAAAATCAGTCCCCAGCTCTTTGCCTATATCTAATATTCTTTGCCTATATCCAACAAAACTTGCAACTACATCTTGTAAAGAATCTATTTCAGAAGCAGTATGTGCAAAACCCATATGACAAAAAGTGCCTCCAACTAATGACGCACTATGTGCCCACCTTATCCTATTTTGATGTGTATCTTGTAAGGTTTCAGGTGTAAGTAAGTCTGACATTCCATTAAATAATACATTTTAGTTTAAATAAATTTATATTATATATAGTCGTTTATACATTTTCTTCCAAAAGACGATAGAGAGCCATATAACAACATCATTTAAATAGTAAAAATAATTAATAGTTACAAAGGATATTAATTTAGAGAAGATCATAAAAATGAAAAGGAAAATAATACTCAATTTAGCAATTAGCTTGGATGGTTATATTGCAGATAAAGATGGTGGTTTTGCTTGGATTAAAGGAAATGGAGATAAAAGACATGATACAAAAAATCAGTTTAGCTTTCCTAAATTTCTTAAAACAGTAGATACAATAATTATTGGAAAAAAAGCTTATGATGATAGTTATGACATATCAAAAAAAATGTTTAAATCTAAAAAAATTTATGTGGTCACACATAAGAAATTAGAAAATAAAGAGGATAACATAGGAATCATTAGTGGAAATATTGTCTCAAAAATTACTAAACTTAAAAAAGAAAAAGGCAAAGATATTTGGTTATTTGGTGGAGGCATAGTAATTGATCCATTTGTTAAGGCGGATGTTATTGACGAATATATTATTGGTGTTGTCCCAACAATTTTAGGTAGCGGAAGACCTTTATTTTTGAAAAACAATCCGCTAATTAAATTACATTTTAAAGAATGTACTTCCCAAGAAGGAATTGTTATTCTAAGATATTCAAAAAAATAATTGGAATTATACTTCTGCTATAGAAACAAACAATCAAGTGATTGTTTACATCAACCACTATAAAATAGTCACACATATTTATATTAAAACAAACTAAAATATGATTTAATCTAGATAATAGAATAGAAAATGGGAAAACCACTATTTGTAATCGGAAAGCCTAAACCAGGCGAACCAGCAAAACCAGGCGCAATGACTTTAGGTAAACCAAAAAAAGGTGAACCAGTAGCTGCACCAGACGTTTCAGAAGATGTTGCAGAATTAAATAGAAGAATGCGCCTTATTGAAGAAAGAAACGCAAGCTTAGACATTCGTTTAGAAGTTATTGAAGAAAATGCAGTAAAAAGGCACCAGAAACTAGCCAAAGAATTTAAAACATTTTTACTAGATATTTTAGAATTAAGAAGAGATATGAACGAATTAAAAAACAAATTACTTTCATTAATAAAGAATATGAGCCTTTTATCTAGAAAAGAAGAAGTTGATGTTTTAAAAAAATATCTTGATTTATGGAAACCTATGAATTTCGTTACAAGAAGCGAAATCCAAGAAATAGTTCAAGAAGAAATCAAAAAGTTTAAATAGCGCTAATAGAAAAATAAAAAAGAGGTAATAGATAATGGCAGGTCTTTCAGATACAATTAATTCTTATAGGCAACAGGGCTATAAAGATGATCAAATAGTACAATATCTACAAAGCCAGGGCCATGCTCAAAATGAAATTTTTGCAGCTATGGGAAAATCAGCTCCGCCTGCAGGGGGCGCACCGCCGCCACCACCAGGGGCACCAACAGCCAGTTCACAATCTTCAAGAGAACAAATTGAAGAAGTTGCTGAAGCAGTTGTAGAAGAAAAGTGGAAATCATTGTTAGAAAAATTAGACGCATTAACTGAATGGAAAAATGATGCACAAACAAAACTAACAACATTAGAACAAAACCTAAAAAATATTCAAACTAATTTTGATTCATTACACAAAGGAATTCTAGGTAAAATCTCTGAATATGACAAAAATCTAACTGACGTTGGCACATCAATAAAAGCCATGGACAAAGTCTTTAAAGAAGTTCTACCAAGTTTTACGGAAAACGTAAACAAATTAGACAGGATAGCAAATAAATCTTCCGCACCTCAAAAAAGAAGAATATAATTATTTAGGCTTTCCCGCCATTAAAGCTATTGTAAATACTGCAACTAATAAGATAATTATTCCACCAAGAACTTGCGGATGAAATAATACAGATGTTGGCCTAGTATAATCATCTTCATCAATACTATCATTATTACCTGGCAAACTTGTTTCTTGTCTTATGTACATTAAAGAACCAACAATTATTACTAAAACAATTACAACTCCTAAAAGTAATTTGAGCGAATTTGAACCTAACACTTGTGCTGTATTAACACCCATAACTCTAAATGCTATTGAAGAAAATATAATTAAGATAAATATAACTGCAAACCAAGGCGCAATCAAATTAATAATCCCTGTAGCAATAGGGGATAGTAAAACAAGCAGACCTACCACAAAAGATACAACCAAGTTAATAGCATCATTATCCCCTAGTATCTTAGTAGTCTTAAGTATTGCATAAACTATTAACAATACAAGAACAAATATAAATACATTAGAAAATTGAGTTAGTCCTGAAACATCTAAAAATGTTGCCATTCTTATTTATTACCACCAAATATTTTACCAAAATCCATTCCAAACCGTTTCATCGTACCTAATTCTTCTTTGGATCCTTCACCTGTAACAAAACTAATAATCACACCAAATACTAAAAGCATAATAATTATCGCTACTGCATCTGACCCAAAAAAGCCTTCAAACCAACCATATCCACCCCACCAACCTGCAGATCCTCCAAAAATAAAGACAATTGTTAAGATAGATAATATAGCAATCCAATTAGGTGCAGCAACACCAAATATATGTGCTTCTCCACCAAATATACCAATAAGAACCAATAACATCAAAACTGCAATTACTACTATTGATACAGAAGGTAAAGCTTCTTTTAAAATATCTATTACATCAAAACCTGGCGGATAAGTACCAGTTACATGAGGAATAACAGTCATTAATGACATAACTAAAGCAATAACAGCATTAATGTTTCTTCTTTCACCAAAAACTTTAATTTTCTGAAGAATTGCAAAAAGTACTGCAAAAATTAAAATAAATGGGAGAAAAACATCTGTCATACCCCACGATTCCATCGCTTCTACAAATCCTTGTAATTGCCATGCTCTACTTGCCATTTTTTTATTCAGATTTATTTGAAGATGATGGTCGCTTATCTCCCTTAATTATCCAACTTATAAACAAGATTATAACTACTAATAGTATAATTGACCCAATTCCTGCTCCACCAGTTCCAGTACTTAAATACTTCCAAGTTAAATCTAACCATCCTAAAGCATTCAAAAAAATTAATGAGATTCCAATAAACATGATAAACATAAAAAAGACTTTCCAACCTTCTGGAAGAAAAACTCCTGAAGGATCTTCTTTAAAGAATGATCCAACTAAAAGTAAGAATAAAACAGATAGCATTAACAAAATAACCATCTGACTTGATACAGTAGTGATAATATAAACAAGTTTAGATGATGCAATAACCAAGAAGGATATTACAAAAGCAACCAAAGCATTAATATTTTTTCTAGTATATTTTTTACCATCAATTTCTTCTTGACCAAAGACTTTAGTTTTCTCTAATATTGCAAAAACAATTGCAAAAACAAGCAAGAACGGTAAAACTACATCATAGATACCAATATCTGCAAAAAAATCAATTGTACCTCTAAACAATGATGCCATGTTCAAAATAATAGGACGATTCATATTTAAAGGTTTCGATTTGTCAAGAACCACAAGTCATAGACCAATAATACAAAGTGAAGCTTCATCTTTACTATATTAACAGTGGTTCTTGAGCATGCTCAGGAATATATTCCTTACATGATAAATTAGCAAGCTTTAAAAAAGGCAATATAATTTAATAGATAAAATGATAAACAAACAAAATTTTGACAAAGTAAAAAATAACTTAGATAAATTTGATAAGAAAAGAGAAGAATTAATCAAAACTTCAAGAGAAATTGTTAGAGAATCTAAAAAGATAATTTATTCCATTCATAGAAATGAAAAAGTATCAACTACTAAAATTAAAACCTCATTAAAGAGTCTTACAATTCTAGCAAAGAAAAATCCTAAACTATTATATTCAGGATCAGTTAAAATAGCTGTACAAGAATATGTTGAAGCTATTGCTTTCTTAGAGTTTAACAAAAGTGGTAAGATAATTCCATATAATCCAGAATTTATTGATGATGAATTCTATTTGCTTGGATTATGTGATTTATCAGGAGAATTAGTTAGAAAAGCAGTTCAAGAAGGTATTAACAATAAAAATAAAGCTGTATTAAACATAAGAAAAGCAGTTGACGAATTATATTATAAAATTCTAGAATTAGACCTAAGAAATGGCGAGCTAAGAAAAAAATCAGATGGTATTAAGTGGGATCTAAAGAAACTTGATGAGATGGTTTTTAGTTTAAAGCTTAGAATCCCATAAAAAACTTTATAAACCTACTATAATCCTCTCTTTCTATGAAACGAACACACACCTGTGGAGAATTAGATGTTAAATCTGTTGATGAAAGAATAGTTCTAAATGGTTGGGTAAATTCAAGAAGAGACCATGGTGGAGTTATATTTATTGATCTAAGAGATAGATATGGCCTTACACAAGTAGTTTTCAATCCTAAAAATAATAAAGTTAGTCATAAAGCGGCTGAAGATTTAAGAAGAGAAGATGTTGTTCATGTTGAAGGTGTTGTCAAAAAAAGAAGTGAAGGACTTGAAAATCCAAACCTTAAAACAGGTAAAATCGAAATTTTTGTTGAAAAACTTGAAGTTCTTAATAAAGCAGAAACACCACCAATAGAAATTGACGATCGTGTTGAAGTTAATGAAGATATTGCATTAAAATATCGTTATCTAGATTTAAGAAAAACAACTTTACAAAATAATTTATTGGTTAGACATAAAGCTGCAAAAATTACAAGAGACTATTTTGATAGTTTAGGTTTTATTGAAATTGAAACACCAGTTCTAGCTAAATCCACACCAGAAGGTGCTAGAGATTATGTTGTACCATCTAGAGTAAACCCTGGTAAGTTTTTTGCTCTACCACAATCACCACAAATTTTCAAACAATTATTAATGGTATCAGGCTTTGATAGATATTTTCAAATTGTAAAATGCTTTAGAGATGAAGATTTAAGAGCTGACAGACAACCAGAATTTACCCAGATTGATGTAGAGATGAGCTTTATCGAAGAAGAAGACATCTATACAACAATGGAAGGTCTTATGAAAGTTGTTTGGAAAGGAATCCTAAATATCGATATTAAATTACCTTTCAAAAGAATACCTTATGACGAAGCAATGGACAAATATGGTTCAGATAAACCTGATTTAAGGTTTGAATTAGAATTAAAAGACATTACAAAGATTGCAGAAGGTTCTGGATTTAAAGTTTTTTCAGAAACAGCAAAAAATGGCGGTTTGATTAAAGGTATTAATGTTAAAGGTGCAGCTGAACAATTTTCAAGGAAAAAAATTGATGAATTAATTCCATTTGTAAAAATTTATGGTGCAAAAGGTCTTGCTTGGATGAAATATGACGGTAAAAAACTAGAAAGTTCAATAATCAAGTTTTTTAGTGATGAAGATCAAGAAAACATAATAAAAACACTTGATGCAAAAGCAGGCGATTTATTAGTTTTTGTTGGAGACCTTAAATCATCAATAGTACATGCATCTTTAGGTAACCTAAGAATTAAATTAGCAAAACAATTAGGATTAATTAATGAAAAAGAATATAATTTCTGCTGGGTAACTGATTTTCCTTTATTTGAATACAATGAAGAAGAAGCAAGACATCAAGCAATGCATCACCCATTCACTTCTCCAAAAAAAGAAGACATGGAACTTTTAGAAAAGGATCCAACTAAAGTTAAAAGCATTGCATACGATCTTACACTTAACGGTGTAGAAGTTGGTGGCGGTTCAATAAGAATTCACAAAAGAGAAATACAAGAAAAAATGTTCAAAGCATTAGGAATATCACCAGAACAAGCACAAGAAAAGTTCGGATTCCTTTTAGAAGCTTTCAAATATGGTGCTCCACCACACGGTGGTCTAGCTTTTGGTTTTGATAGATTATGTGCACTATTAGTTAACACAGAAAATATCAGAAATGTTATTGCATTCCCAAAAACAAAATCAGCTGAAAGTTTAATGGATGATGCACCTAGTTATATTGATGACAAACAACTAAAAGAATTACATATTAAACTTGACATTGTTAAAATGCCAGCAAAAGATGAAGTTTTTCAAAAAATCATAGATGCATTAAACAAAGATAAAATTGAAATTGAGACAATTGAACATAAAGCAGTCTTTACTTCAAAAGAAGCAGCTGAAGTTCGAGGTACAAAACCTAGTCAAGGCGTTAAAGCATTAGTTTGTAAAACAGACAAAGGGTTTTTACAAGCATGTGTTCCTGGCGATAAAGAAATTGATTTAGATAAACTTAAAAAAGTATTACAAAGAAAAAGTGTTGAACTAGCAGCCGCTGAAGACGTTAAAAGAGTTACAGGTTGTAGTATAGGTTCTGTTCCACCTTTTGGAAACCTTTTTGGAATTGATATTCTAATTGATAGCAAAGTAACTGAAAATAAAGAAGTTGCTTTCAACGCAGGTTCACACACAAAATCAATTAAGATGCAAGCAAAAGATTTAGTAAAAGTTACTGGCGCTAAAGTTGCTGAGTTCTCCAAATGAAGATCTATTTTGTAACGCACAACCCTGGAAAAGTTAAAGAATTCAAACAAATTCTAGAGCCAGATGTAGAAGTTGAACAAATTGACTACGATTCTCCTGAAATTAGACATGATGATCCTTTAGACATTGCTAAAGACTGTGCAAAACATTCAGCAGAACACCTAAACAAAAAAGTTGTTGTTGAAGATTCAGGATTATTTATCAATGCATTGAAAGGTTTTCCAGGAACAAGTAGCGCTTACATCCACAAAAGAATAGGATTAAAAGGTATTCTTAAGTTATTAGAAAACATTAAGGATAAAACATGTTCATACAAATCCGCAGTTGCATATTGTGAACCAGGTAAAGAACCAATTGCTTTCTTAGGTGAAGAAAAAGGTACAATTGCAAATGAAGAAAAAGGAACTAACGGTTTTGGTCACGATCCAATATTTATTCCAGAAGGTAATGATAAAACATATGGTGAACTTGATAATGTTGAAGAGACTAAAAAGTTCAGAAGATTAGCTGTTGAACAATTAATGGAATATTTGACTAAAACTTTATAAGATTAATTCTACTTTAATAGTATATGAAACCTTCTGAAACAAAAGTTTTAGTTGTAGATGATGATAAAAGAATTTGCGCTTTTGTTTGTAAAATGCTTAATAGCGCAGGTTATACATCACATCAAGCCGCAGAAAATGGCCAACGAGGAATTGAACAAGCAGCTGCTTACTTACCACATTTTGTCTTAATGGATACAAATATGCCTGGAATAGATGGTTATGAAGCATGTAGACAATTAAGAGAAACAGAATATGGCCAAAAAATGGCTATAGTTGGCATGTCTATATGGGATGATAAAGGAAGGAAAAAAGCTCGATGGTTAGCAGCTGGAGCTGACGCATTCATTAATAAAGAAGAATTAGAAAAAAGTCTACTCGTTCAAGTAATAGAAGAAACAGTACCCAAATACCAAGGATAATTTATTAAACATTAAGTTATTTCTTATATAATATGAAAATCACAATTAAACAAGCCGACATTGGACAATTGCAAGTTGATGCAATAATTAATCCAGCTAATTCTTATGGATTCATGGGGGGAGGCATTGCTGGTGCAATAAAACAGTTCGGTGGTCAAGAAATTGAAATGGAAGTAATCGCTCATGCACCAATCCCAATAGGTCATGCAGTCCTAACAACTGCAGGCAACTTAAGAGCAAAGCATATCATTCATTCTCCAACAATGGAACAACCAGCAGCAGTTACAGATCTTGCAACAATTAAAGAAGCAACAAAAGCAGCATTAGATTGTGCAGAAGAAAATAATTTTAAAAAGATAGCAATACCTGGTATGGGTACTGGTGTTGGCCGTGTACCAAAAGAAAAAGCAGCATTAGCAATCCTAGAAGTTATCTTAAATTATGAACCAAATTCATTAGAAGAAGTTGTTCTATTTGATAAAAGCCAAGAAATGGTTGACGCTTTTGATAAAGCATTTAATGGTTAAGTAAATGAATTCTCCAAAGTATGCAAAAGATATAGCTAATGCAATAGGAATGCCACAAGAAGATTTCTTTTTACAATACGGACATCTAGTAGATAGAGGAAAAATAGCTTATCCAGTTTCTGAAACATTGTGCTCATTAAAATTAGAAACTCCAAATTTAACACCACAAGAATTTTCATTAGCTTCAAATATACCAATCAATAAAACCATCTTATTAGTAGAATACGGTTGGCTAGTTGCTAGAAATATCTCAAAAACACTTAACCCAAGATATTTAATCCCTAGTTCAGAGTATAAAAGAGCAGAAGAACAGGGGATTCTAGAATTAACAATCGAAGATATCAGAACAGGTCCGATACATTATCAAGCTTTTTTAAAAGCAAAAAGAAAACGTAAAAGAACAGCAAAAGATAAAACACCTAATCCAAGAATAGACGAAATAGTAAGACGATTAGAAGAAGACCAATCAAATGAAATGTCTAATGATGAAAATAATTAACACAAAATACAAAATATAATCCTAATAAAGTACAAGAAATAATTGTTGGCCATGTAGACAAAGGATAAATCAAAGCTGAAAGAAATAAAACAACCAATGAAAACAATTTAATTCTATATTTACTAAGAAATACCAAATAACTAAATACAAACATACCCCCTGTTAAGAACCATCCCATTAAAACATTAATAGGCATACCCAAGAACCAAAGAAGATCATAAACATTTGATTTATTCCAAGACCACCATCCAAGTGCAGCCCCAATTGGCTCTCCAGCTAATGAAAATACTACCATAAAAAACGCAGAGATAATTGTAATTGCATAAATTCTATTTGAAGTAATCTTATACTTCCTCAAACCCAATACTTTTTCAGCTAACCACAATGACAAATAAAAATGAAAAACCCAGCCAATCAAAATTAAAAATGGAACACCAAAGAAAAGTAAAGATGTTCCCTGATATAGCGGCCTAGTTGTATGAGACATATTAAATTCTCTAATAAAAGAATAAATTAACCCAACACCAAAAAACCAAAGTGTATTCTTTTTTCCTCTAACATAAAAACTATGAATAATTAATAAAATAAATTCAATAAAAATGATAATTGAAATAACTATATTATTCATTTTTCAACACCACAATAATTAAAATTAATAAAGGTAATAAAGTCCATAAATAAACTAAATTACCAATTTTAAATATTACAATAAAAACATACAAAATAAACATAAAAACTATTATCCCAAAAGGTATAAAATCAATATTTTTCATAATATCATAAAAAATATTAAAACATATATAAAAATATCCAAAAAACATAAGTGTATTAAAACACAACTAACTACCTAAAAGAATGAAAGTTAACCCTGCTTTACTAAAACTTGATTTATTTTGTAAAGGATTAAGAATTGAATGCACACTAGATAAAGATACACGCCCAATAATAAGAACAAGGGGTGGATTAGGTTCTGGTCTTGAAATAATACTCCCAGAGGATATTTATTGCAATGCTCCAATTTACGAGGATTTTGCTAAAGATTCCCCATATACATTAAGAAAGAACAAAACATATTATCTAGAAAAAGACAATCAATTTCTTTGTAATATTGACATTCCAAAAAAACCAGGGTTCTACTCAAAAAAGACATCTTCTGGAAAAGAAATGTCAAGGATAGGAACTATTCAAGGAAATTATCTTGCAATTTATTATGGAAAACTTTGTGAGTTTTGGAAAACTAAAGAAAATTGTAAATTTTGTTCTTTAGGTTTAAATCTTGGAAACAACGAAGAAATTGAGAAAACAGATCAAGATATAATTGAAACAATTAAAGAAGCATCAAAAGAAGTTTCATTTATACATTTTAACACAGGCCATAACAAAATTGATTCATTAATAGACTTGATAAAAAAGATACACACAGATATTCCTATAGGTGTACAAGCCCCACCGCAAAAAGATCTTAAAAAATATAACATACTAAAAGATGCAGGCGTTGTACATTTATCTTTTTGTTTTGAAATATTTAACAAAGAAAAGTTTAGCATTATTTGTCCTGGGAAACACAAACACATCACCCAAGAAACTTATTTCAAAACAATAAAATATTGCACAAAATTATTTCAACCAAAATTAGTAACAGGAGAAATTATTGCAGGTCTTGAACCAGTAAGCGATACAATTGCAGCAATTGATTATCTTAATTCAATTAACGCATCAACAACAGTTTGTGTCTTTAGACCAATACCAGGAACAAATTTAGAAAAAATGAAACCACCAAAATTAGAAGATCTGCTTCCAATCTTCAAACATCTTGCTAACAATTTTCCAATGCCCAATCTAAAAGTAAGTATTGTTCTAACACCAAACGAAGCAACCTACCTAAAAGATGTTTAAAAACTATATTACCTTAACAAGACCATTCACTCTAGTTTTACCTATAATTGCATTTATTTCTGCAGGTATAATTGCAATAAAAAGTATTAATATGCAACTATTGCTTGGAGGATTAGCTATAGCATTTCTAAACGCTGCATCAAACGAACTCAACCAAATATTTGATATAAATATTGACAAAATCAACAAACCCAACAGGCCACTACCATCTAAAAAAATTTCTTTGAAAAATGCATTTTTATCATGTTTGCTTTTATACATTATTTCATTACTAATATCCTACTTTATCAATTCAAGATTATTTATCATTTTTATAATTATTACAATATTTACTATTACCTATTCAGCACCACCTTTTAGATTCAAAAGAATACCTTGGATTTCCAATCTTAATATTGCAATACCAAGAGGATTAATCATTATTGTTGCTGGTTGGGCTTCTGTTAAACCAATTACATTTGAACCAATCTTTATCGGACTAATATATACAATTTATTTATTTGGTGCTCAATCAACTAAAGACTTCAGTGATATAAAAGGGGACAAAAAATATAACATTATCACACTCCCTATTTTATATGGAAAAACAAAGACAATTAGCATTATGATCCCATTTTTAACACTGCCATTTTTATTAATACCAATTGGCATATCTCAAGGAATATTGACTGGAAATCCCCTCGTTTTACTAATTACAACAACAATATCATTAATTCTTGGTATTCGCACTTCAATAATACTTAGAAAAAATACAAAAAGTAAAGCCTCTTGGATCTATATGTATTACACATTATTTATCACAAACCTAGGTTTTGCTATTGCATACGTAGTCTAACAAAACTTATTTAAACCCTACTTCTTCACTAGATATAAAATGAAAGTAGACGAAGAACTGATTAAACATGTAGCAAAAGTAGCTAGGTTAAAACTATCAGCAGCAGAAATTAAGAAATTTCAGCCTCAGTTAAAAGATATTCTTAACGCATTCTCAAAACTAGAAGATATTGATACAAAGAACACAGAACCTTCTTTTCATCCAATAGAAATAAAGAATGTTATGAGAGAAGATAAAGTAACAGATTCCCTTACTCAAGAACAAGCACTTTCATTAGTCAAAAACAAAAAAGATGGTTACTTTAAAGGACCAAAAGCGGTGTAAATAAAATGAAAATCTATAAAACAATAATTTGTATTTTAACATTAATCCTAATAATAGGATGCGGAGGAAATAAAATGAAGATAGCAGAATTTGAAACTAATAAAGGAACTTTTGAAATAGAGCTTTTTACTGAGAAAGCACCAATAACAACACAAAATTTCATTGACTTAATAAATAAGGGATTTTACAATGGATTAATATTCCATAGAATTATCAAAGATTTCATGATTCAGGGCGGCGACCCAGACGGGGACGGCAGTGGAAGTCCAGGTTATACAATTAAAGATGAATTCGATCCTGAGTTAACACATAATAGTGAAGGAATTCTATCTATGGCTA
Source organism: uncultured Methanosarcinales archaeon (assembly GCA_964534665.1). GTDB lineage: Archaea > Nanobdellota > Nanobdellia > Woesearchaeales > JAHJBD01 > JAHJBD01. The sequence goes on from CAZHRT010000001.1 coordinate 23,881, forward strand.
ACCGTGGCCCAGATACTGGTGGTTCTCAATTTTTTATAACTCTAGCACCAACACCACACCTTGACGGAAAACATGCAGTTTTTGGAAAAGTTACAAAAGGCATAGAAATAGTTAGAGAAATAGGTAATTTAGCAACTGGTGCAAATGATAAGCCAGTTGAAGATGTAATAATCAAAAAAATTACAATCAAATGAATAAGATAATTGAACAAGTAAAGAAAATCAACAAAGAATACCATTTCTTCAATGAGATAGTTGAAGATCCAAGAAAATTAGGAAATGGTAAACTATCTGGCATTGCTGTTTCTGTTAAAGATTGTATTGTTGTTAAAAACATTGAAAGTAAAGCTGGTTCAGCTATTCTAAAGAACTACAAACCAGTATTTGACGCTACAATTATTGAAAAAATTAAATCTGAAGGTGGCTTAATTATTGGTAAAACTTCTCAAGATGCATTTGGTTTTGGTTCATTCGCAACAAATGTAGGCATAGATATGAAAATTCCACTTAATCCCTTTGATAAAGAAAGGGCATGTGGTGGTAGTAGCGGAGGTTCAGCAGGAATAACACAAGCTGCAGACTTTCAACACATAAGTATTGCAGAAAGTACTGGCGGTTCAATTGTTTGCCCAGCAAGTTTTTGCGGTGTAATTGGTTTATGCCCAACCTATGGAAGAATTTCAAGGTACGGATTAATGGATTATGCTAACAGTTTAGACAAAATTGGTCCAATGGCTAAAAACATAAAAGATATCGCCTTAATTATGGAAATTATCGCTGGTCATGATCCAAAAGACAGCACATCACTTAATGAAAAAGTTCCAAAATATTCAAGCTTTGTAAACAAAGAAATCAAAGGAATGAAAATTGGAATAATTAAAGAAGCTTTTGAAAAAGGTATTGACAAAGAAGTAAAAGAAAATGTTCAAGAAGCTATTAAAAAACTTGAAGCTTTAGGTGCTAAAACAGAAGAAGTTTCCCTTCCACTAGCATCAAAATACGCTTTAGAATGTTATTATCTTCTCGCAACAACCGAAGCTTCAACAAACCTTGCTAAATATTGTGGTATGCGTTATGGTGAAGAAGAAAAACTTGAAGGTAATTTTAATGAATATTTTTCAAAAGTTAGATCAAAATATCTTAACGAAGAATCTAAAAGAAGAATTATTATAGGAACATTTGCAAGAATGGCTGGACAAAGAGATGCTTTCTATATAAAAGCAGCTCAAGTAAGAACAAAAATAATTGAAGAGTACAAAAAAGCATTCAAAAAATTCGATGCTTTAATCTGTCCAACAATGCCAGTTATCGCACCAAAACTTTCAGAAATTAAAGAATTAACTCCATTACAAAACTACATGATGGATATACTTACTGTAGGTCCAAATTTAGCTGGCTTACCACATATCACTATTCCAACAGGATTCAAAGATAAAATGCCAATAGGCACAATGCTTATTGGAGACCATTTAACAGAAGAAAAATTAATTCAAATAAGTGCAAAACTATGAAAATTTCAAAATTAAAAAGAAATTTTATTATTATAAACAAACAACAAATAAAAAAAAGACTGCGAGTGAATATATATGAAAAAAGAAATAACATATTTTGAGAAAACTGGAGAAGAAAATACAAAAAGCGCATTACTATTAGCAGTAGATTATGCTAAAACTAACGATATCAAAACAATAGTAATATCTTCAAGCACTGGAAACTCAGCATTAAAACTTAAAAAACTAGCACCAGAACTTAATATTGTTTGTGTTACATATTCAAATGCAGTAACTTACAAAGATAAACTTGAAGCATTTGAGAAAAACAAACCAGTTCTTGAAGAAGAAAAAATAATAATAGTCAAAAATACACATTCATTTAGTGGTATAGATAGAGCAATATCAAACCGCTACAAAACAGTTATGCCGTCTACAATGATTGCAGACACATTAAAATTAATTTCTGAAGGTACAAAAGTTTTAGTTGAATGTGTTTTAATGGCAACTGACTCTGGTTCAATAAAAGTTAAAGAACCAATATTAGCATTAGGCGGAACAAGTAAGGGTGTAGATACCTGTATGTTAATTGAACCAGCTACAACTTCAAACTTTTTTGAATTAGGTATTTTAGAAATAATCTGTATGCCAAGAATTGGAGGATTAGTTCATGGTTAACTTCACAACAGACGTTGTTATAGGACTTGAAATTCATGTTGAGTTAAATACAAACTCAAAAATGTTTTGTGGTTGTGCAAGATCAGGTGATAATACACCTAACAGCAGAACCTGCCCAGTTTGTCTAGGACATCCAGGATCAAAACCAGTATTAAATAAAAAAGCAGTTGAATATGGAATTAAATTAGCACTCGCAACAAACTCAAAAATAGCTAAACAATTAGTTTTCAGTAGAAAATCATATTTCTATCCAGACATGGCAAAAAATTATCAAATTTCACAATATGAATTGCCTTTAGCCCAAAAAGGTGAGATTAAACTTCCAAATGGTAAAATTATCAAACTAACAAGAATACATCTAGAAGAAGACCCAGCTTCATTAACTCATCCTGGTGGCATGCAATCTTCCCCTTTTGTTTTAGTTGATTACAACAGGTCAGGAGACCCTTTAGCAGAAGTAGTAACTGAACCTGATATGACTTCTCCTCAAGAAGCAAGAGATTTTATGAGACAATTAATTACAATCCTTGAATATTTAGAAATATTTGATATTAACAATTGCATAATTAAAGCAGACGCAAACATCTCAATTAAAGAATCTGGTTATATTAGATCTGAAATAAAAAATGTTACTGGATTTAAAGATATTGAACGTGCATTAACATATGAATTACAAAGACAAAAAAAAGAAGTAGCAGAAGGAAAAAAACTAACTTTACAAACTCGTTCATGGGATTCAGAAACAGGAACAACTCATTTACTAAGAACAAAAGAAACAGAAGCAGATTATGGTTATATAATCGATCCAGATCTTGTTCCAATTGATTTAACAAAAGAATGGATTGATGAAATAAATAAAACAATACCTGAACTTGCAGAAGCTAAACTTGAAAAGTTCACAAAAGAACATGGCCTTACAGAAGAAATGGCTAAAATTCTAAGTAAAGATAAAAAACTAGCTTTAATGTTTGAAGAAGTAGCAATTGCAGTTAATCCCGATTTAGCAGCTAAATGGATTAGAAGAGAACTTCCAAGAGTCTTAAACTACAACAAGAAAACATTAGAAGATACAAAAATTGAAGCAATCCATCTAATTGATTTATTAAAATTAATTGAATCAAAAACAATAACTGAAAAAACAGGCCAAAGAATAATTGAAAAACTTGTTGAAAAAGTTTTTGATGTTAAACAATATGTAGAGAAAGAAGGTCTTGCAGCAGTATCAGATTCTGGAGAAATAGAAATATTCTGTAAAGAAGCAATCAAAGAAAACCAAAAAGCTGTTGAAGATATCAAAGCGGGTAATGACAAATCAATTAATTTCTTAGTAGGACAGGTAATGCGTAAATCAAAAGGTAAAGCAGTTCCAGGAGAAGTTCAAAAAATATTAAAAACGTTAATCAAGTGATTTCAAATTTTCAATCAATCTTTTCTCAAAATCAGCAACTTTTTCACCTTCTGCTTTTTCAGAACTCAAAACATTCATAAATTCTTTTATTAACTTTTCTTCATCAGAACCAATTTTTATTTGTCCTAAATGTTCTTTAATTAATTTATCTTCAGTTTCTTCAGCAGTTCCAGTATCAACATTAATCTGTTCAAATTCTTTAGATTGCAAAGCATTAGTATTTTTCATAACAAAATAAGCAGATTTATCATAAAGTGCAGAAAAAATATCTTTAAAATTAATATCAGATACGTTTCCAGCTTCAAGAGTTCCAGCAACTCTAATTGTAACAATAGTATTAAAAAACTCTTTATTAGCTATATCATCCATAAGTTCTTTAGTAGTCTGTTCAGCAGATTTATGATTACAATCAATTGAAATGTGGTGTGTATTATATATCTGTACCGGTATCCAATCTAATTTCCCATCATCATAAATGTAAAAACCTCCTTTACTTAACTTTTCTAGTTCTCTAAAATTATTAGGAAATAGCGGCCCAGGATATGCAACAATACCATAATCATCTAACTTTTTATTCTCAACAAAATGTGGATGCCCACCAGCATAATAATCAAAATGTTTAGGTAATAAAGACATAGGTTGACTATCAACTTTTTCAAGATCTTTTGGCTTTAATTCTGAAAGCAAAGAATGAAACATAAAAATCTTAAACCCTTCTTCTGATTCAATACTTCTATCAAGTTCTTCATAAAAACTTTTTTCTAAACCGCCACGCTTCCCAAGCATCCCAGTAATCTTTGCACCAGTTTTAGGATCAATTGTAAATTTAAGTTTTAACTTTCCATCAACTTCTTCGCCCTTAACAACGTTTTTAAACAAATCAGCATGTTCTAAAACATCTAACATGGTCTTCCCACTAGGAGAAAAATCATGACTTCCAGCAATAACATAAACAGCAATGCCTTTATCTTTTAATTCCTTTAATTTCTTAGTTACTTCTTTAATAAATTCTATACCTGGTAAAGAAGTATTAAACAAATCCCCAGCTATTAACACAAAATCAACTTTTTTCTCAATACATATATCAATTGCTTTAATAAAAGCTCTAGTACTAATATCTTTAAGCTTAGGATCCCTCCAAGAACCTATATGGCAATCAGCCAAGTGTGCAAATTTCATAATAAAAAAGAATGTTTACTTTTATTTAAAGATTATCCAAATACCCAACTAGAAGTTGGTTTCCTTCTTCCACGTACGAGAGTAGTTTCTAAACTATTATTAACTCGTAATGCATATCGAGATGCCAATAACTCAAGTGTAAAGAATGCCTCATGATTTGTAACTGAATTATTTTCAACACTTTTTGTTAATCTTCTTACATCATAGACATTATTTGATCTGTAATTATTGCAACCTAAGAAATACAAAGCATGCGCTTTTGCACTTGACAAATGATCAGTAATATCCAAGCCATCCTTTTGAGCCATTTCCACAAGTTCGTCAGGAAATTTATGTTTTAATATACTCATCCTAGCACTATAATGCAAACCATCTCTATCTGCTTGATATTCTCTCGTTAATCTTTGTACTTCAGAAATATAATCTACAATACCAACATCCCCTCTCAATAATCTTGCAACATTATATCCTATAAGATTAACGATTTTCCCTTCATCATGACAATAGTCGCTTACTGCAATTTTAATAATATTAAGAAGAATTCCTTATTTAAGATTTATATTATTAATCATATCTATTTTAATATCCACAACATTAGAAAGTCAACCAACAATCTCAGAGAAATCTTTCTTAACTTCATCCTTTTTACTTTCTTTTACAATATCCTCAAAAAGTGGAATTTTAATAGGCATTGCAAACTTTGAAAAATTAGAAGTTACAATTGCTTCCCCAACATCAAGTGAAGCAATGTTTCTATTATCTTCAGATAAATCTTGAGCAGCGCTTTCAATAATCGCTTGCCTTTCAGGAGCCATCTCAATACCTAAGATTATCTTAGTATTCATATTAGCTAATATTTGTCTAGGAATTAATGAAGGCAATTGTGTTATAGCTGTTAATCCAACTTTAAACTTACGCCCTTCACGAGCAATAGTTGAAAAAATGTTAGGACCTTTTTCCAAGACCTCTTTTCCAAGAACTCTAGGTGCTTCTTCAAGTACAACAGAAACAACTGGTTTATCATTCAACTGTCCTTTAATCTTATACTGTTTATATTTTCTTAATATTTCAGTTGTAATCAAACTACCAATTAATATTTCAACAGCACCTGAAAAAGGTGATGTATCAATTATAACTGTCTTACTTTGTTCTAATTCTGAACAAATGTCATGAATAGTAGTATCACCTGCATTCAAATCAAAAACACCATTACAAAACAACTGAGTTCCATCCCATTCAATATCTAATAAACTTAATATTCTTCTTTTTACAACACCAATTGTCCCTTCATTAAATTTTAACCCTTCAAGTGGTTTATCCATTACAATTGATTCAATCCATTTTTTACCATATCGCTTATGATAAGCACCCAATGCTTCCTTTTGGGGTCCACTCCAATCTAAAACACCATTAAAATGTGCTGGCCTAATTAAATTAAGATTAATCTTTAAACTTCTACAACCTACTGGTGGATGATTTGCTGTATAATAAGACAATTTATCCTTTGCCTGTACATGATCTTTCAAACCTAATTTATTCCTCCCATAATATTCATCATGCGGGTCTAATACTAATATACCACAATAGCTTTTATCCATAACATCCCATAACATACAATATGTTAAATTTGATTTTCCCCTACCAGTTGTTGCAGGAATCAATATATGATGCGAAAAAACTTTATCGCCTTGTAAAAAAATATCAACATCAAGCATTTTACTTCCACTCCTTAATTTACCCATAAATAAAGGATTAACTGGTTTTGTTAAAAACTTTAAATCTTCTTCAGTTACTTCTCTTACTGCAGAAAATACATCTGGCAACCCTTTTGATATCTTTACATTATCACTACTTAAAGTAATCAAACTTTTCAAATATGCTAAATTATAATTTCTAAGATTTGCATCAAAAAATTCAATTGGTGTACCTTCTTCAAGGTTCATACCAGATATCAATTCAAGATTTTGTTGTGATATTTGACTACCATATATTAGATCATAAGCTTGCATAAGCACTTTTCCACCCTTATTTTCAGCAACTAACAATTCACCAATCTCAATATTTTCTTGAGACTTTTCCCTCACTATAACCTTACCAAATTCACCAGAAATAACCTGACCTTTCATAACTTTTAATTAATGCAATATCCCTTATTAAGTTTATGATACCAGAGAAGTTATGTATAAGATTATTACCAACTCTAGCATTTCTGTTATATAATTTGGTTCACCGAAAAATATATAAACTTTGTAAAACCTAATTTACATTAGTTAAATGGTGGTTAAATGATAAATGTACTGAAAAAGTTCTTTAATAAATTTAAAAGTCTGTTCAAAAAGAAAAAAGACGTAAAACTTGGTCTATATGGTCCTCCAAACGGCGGAAAAACTACTTTAGCTAATAAAATCTGTCAGGATTGGCTAGGTGAAGACATGGGTTCTGTATCAAATGTTGCTCACGAAACAAGAGAAATCCAAATAAAAGAACAAGTTCATATTGAAAAAAACGGAAAATCATTATCCTTTAACTTAGTTGACACACCAGGTATCGCAACAAAAATCGATTATGAAGAATTTCTTAAAGTAGGAATGAAGGAAAAAGAGGCAAAAGCAAGGGCTAAAGAAGCAACAAAAGGGGTTATAGATTCTATTAAATGGTTAGATGATATGGATACAGTAATTGTTGTATTAGATGCAACAAAAGATGCTTACAGCCAAGTCAATATCACAATTATTGGAAATCTTCAAGCAAGAGATATTCCAGTTTTATTAATTGCAAATAAGATAGATTTAAAAAAGGCAAACATAAAGAAAATACAGGCAGCATTCCCACAATATGAAGTAATAGGTATTAGCGGGAAATATGGTAAAAACATAGATAAATTTTACGATGCTTTATTAAAATTAGCAGCATAAAAAAAGAGGTGAAGAATGTTAACTCTACAATTCGTACCTTACACAGAAATTGAGGATCTGGGTCCGGCACGACGCGTAAAAAAGGTATTAGACATAGCAAAAGAAAACAAAATTGTACTTTTAGAAGGTAGGCTAAAAAAAGAAGAAGAAGCAGACCTGATTGCAATTACAATGGAAGAAATTGATGATAAATTCAAAGGCATCGAACTTGCAGTAATTAACCCACAAAAAAAAGACTTAAATTTTTTTAAATCAATTAAAGCAGGAATGATCAATCTTTTGCTTGGTGACAGACAAGGATTCACAATTATTGGGCCAGCAACAGTAGTTAAAGAAATCAAAAAAGACCCAGACAAAATTCAGCTTTATACCAAGGAAAATAAAGAAACTAAAAAAAGAAAGAAAAGGTAAAAAAACAATGCCACACCAATGCGTCAGATGTAACACATTTTATGATGATGGAGCTACAGAGATTATTAAAGGCTGCAATTGCGGTGGCAAACTCTTTTTCTATATTAAAAAAAGTAAGTTAGAAGAAACTAAAAAACTTCAAGAAGACATAAAACTTACTCCAAAAGATAAACAACAAATTGAAAAAGATGTTTTTGAACTTGTCGGAACCGATATAGATACAGATCAACCAGTAGTTTTAGATATTGAAGCTATACGTGTTCTTCAACCAGGCAAATACGAACTTGACCTTGTTCATCTATTCAAAAACGAACCTTTAATCTTCAAACTTGAAGAAGGAAAGTATATGATAGACTTAGTTGAAAGTTTTAGTAAGTTTAAGAAAAAATAATTCTATTTATCAGCAACAATCTCTACTATATCTCCAGATTTAAGAACATGTTCTTTTCCAACAGTCATCTTTGTCTTAACATCAATAGCTCTTATGAATTTATCACCAAAATCAGTATGCAACCTATAAGCAAAACCAAGAGCAGTAGTACCAGAAGGCATCAAAAAACAATCAGGAATAACATTGCCATGCTGATCTTCAAGCTTATTAACGCCACCAGGATATAACGGAATATAATTCAACACTTCAAAAACAGCATTATCTAATACTTGTTGAACACCTGTGGAACCAAATTTAGTTAAGATATTTTCCTTGATATAACCTAAAGCACTTTTCTGCTTATCACTAAGTTTACTTTCACCTTTCATCAAAAAATCATTTAATCCAGGAACATATTCAATCAATCCATGTTTAGCAGCTTCTCGTAAAGCAAGTTCGCTTTCAGCAGAGCAAGCAATCAACATATGATCGGGAAATTCATTTTCAATTCTAGTAAAATTCTCAATTGCCCCTGGAACATCTATTTTATTACATGCAATAATCATAGGTTTAGTAATTTTACGTAATTCCTGAGCTAACTTAAACAAAACATCTTTATCCCATGAAGCTAAACTAGAACTATCCAAACTAAGTTTATCAATAACTCCCTTAACCATATCTTCATCAACACCTAATCCAGATAATTGTTTACCAACAGCTTTATGCACTTCACCATGAGTTTGTTGTACTTCACGAGCAAATTTATCCCACCCTTTCTTAATTATACCTAAATACCAATAATCAAGTTCTTCTTCTAAAAATCTAATATCCTCTGCAGGATCATACTCACCAGGATTTACAGGCTCACCTTTTTCATTTGTAGTTCCTGCAATATCAACAACATGTACTAAAACATCAGCTGGCCTTAAATCATCTAAAAACTGATTCCCCATACCTTTTCCTTCATGTGCACCAGGAACTAAACCAGCAACATCAATTAATTGAATAGGTGCAAATCTCTTATCTCCAACAACAAAACCATCTCTTGGATTACTAATCTTACCAAATTGTTTAGCAGGATCATCAACTTTAACATATCCAACACCAGAATTAGGTTTAATTGTAGCGAAAGGATAATTAGCAATTTCTACTTCAGCAAGAGTTGCAGCCTTAAAAAAAGTAGATTTTCCAACATTAGCTTTACCAACAACCCCTATTAACATCTTTATCCCCAATTAATTATAATACAACGAAATTTAAAAAGCTTCCTAAAATATGAAGTATATCGAAAATTATATAAAACACCAGAATTAATATCTAATCATGCCAGCACCTGAAAGGCCAAAAGATATAGTTAGTATGGATGAATTAAGTATTAAGTATTTCGATGTATTCCATCTTAAGAATTTATACATTTCAATGCACGAATGGCTAGCAGAAGAAGGTTGGTATGGTAAAGCTGGTCCAAGAACAGGTGAACCAAAATATAAGCGTCATAGTGACATAGAAACACTATACTTTGTTAACGATTATCAAAAAGGCCTTCATAGAGGCGGAAAAGAGATGTGGATATGGTGGCGTTTATGGAAAAATGTCGCTGGTAAACGTAGCGAATATTTCAAATACCGAATAGAACTTGATTTACATGTTGAATACATGACAACTAAAGAAGTTATGCATCAAGGGAAAAAGATGAAAGCTAATTATGGTGAAATCCAATTATGGATTAGGCCTGTTATAGAATCAACAATGCATAATAAATGGGAAAAACATTGGTTCTTAAAACACTGGGTAGATTGGTTCGAAAAAAGAATATGGAGCCAAGAAATAGAGAAAATGGAAAAAGATTTATGGCGTGAATCTTATCGTTTCCAAGGTATGATTAAACGTTATCTTGATTTAAGAACTTTTATTCCAACACCTGAATCTTTCCATCCTAAACAGTTTGGTTGGGGACATTAAAAAAAGAATACAAAACATTTTAGTAATCTTTTTAAACACATATTTAATTCTATAATTTATGCCTCCGTAGCATAGTAGCTATTGCGTGGGATTTGTAATCCCAAGGTCGCGAGTGCAACTCTCGCCGGAGGCTCTCTTTTTTCTTTCGAGTTTAACGAGAAAGCTTTTGAGGGTTGATACAGGGCAAACTGCCCTTATTGCTGGCTCCGCCGGAGGCTCTCTTTTCACAAATTTTAAATAAACATCAATTCTGAATAAATATATGAAAAAAGGTGTATGTGTTCTTTGTGGATATGTATTTTACTTATTATTTCTCTTCTTAATACCAATATTCACAATATGCACAGATTGTGCAACTGAAAAAAACCAATTATTGGTAAAAGATATTACAACAAAACCTGGAAATAACCTAACTTTAGATTATTCAGCTTATAATCAAGATTCTAATCCAAAAGTAAATTGTAAAAATCTAAGAATTACAGAAAATAAAATACCAAATAACACTAAAACAGGTAAATACAATTGCACATTATCAATTGACAACCTAAAAAAAGATTTCTTTATTACAGTAAAGTAAACTTTTTAAACAATCATCCTATCCTAAAACCTGGTGATAAAATGAATATAATATTTTTAGGCCCGCCAGGAGCAGGCAAAGGAACAATAGCACAACAAATTGTAAATGATTTAAATATTCCACAAATCTCAACAGGAGATTTATTAAGAGCAGCTGTTAAAGAAGGAACAGAATTAGGTATGAAAGCTAAAGAATACATGGATTCTGGTCAATTAGTACCAGATGATTTAGTAATTAACATGCTTAAAGAAAGAATTAAAAAAAATGATTGTCAAAACGGATTTATTCTTGATGGTTTTCCAAGAACAATTCCTCAAGCAGAAGCTTTAGATCAAGCCGGAATTAAGATTGATAAAACAATTAACTTTCAAGTTTCAGATGAATTAGTTATCCATAGAATTACTGGTAGACGTACTTCAAAAGAAACAGGTAAAATCTACAATATCTATCCAGATTGTGCCCCTAATCCACCAAAAGGACATCCAGAAGAAGATTTGCTTCAAAGAGATGATGATAATGAAGAAGTTGTCAACAAAAGGTTAATACAATATCGTGAACAAACAGAACCTTTGATTGGATTCTATAAAGAAAAGGGTTTGTTAGTAGATATTAATGCGACAGAACCTCTTGATAAGATTGTTACTGCAGTAAAAGACAATATTTAAGGAAATTTTCTTTTTTCTTTTTCTAATATTTTTTTATACCTTTCAAAAGATTCATCTGCAAGCATTGAAAGACCGTCTTCTGATAGTCCAAGGTCTTCTGGAGTTAGTAATGATGCATGTTTTAGATTAGATGTTGAACCATATCTTAACGATTTAAATGACCTAAATGTAACAACCAGATCTCTTGTTGTATTTGCCCCTTCATGCCTAGCAAAAAGGTTTTCACCAGAAAAAGATTCAGGACCCATATTTTCTGTTAAACTCCTTAAACTTTGTAACATTAAAACTGAAAATCCCTTCTCTTCATATCCTCCAAAAAGCATATATCCACCAAACCTTTCTTGATGTAAAGTATTGCTCCACATCATAACTAAAGGTTCTGCCAAAACTTCACCACGACTATTTACTATTGGTGTTCTTGTATCATGCATATATTCCCTATAATGTTGTGGATAATGATCCCTTAATTCAGTAACATAATCATCTAAGTGCGCTAAACAAACTGAAGCAGCAGTAAATACATCTGTTCTTCCACCATAATCTTTAACAAATCTTGGAGAAAGAGTTCTTGATAATCTTAATGCCCGCCTTTCTTGATCATCTCTCCCTTTATGCTTTCCAAGTGAAACATGTGTAGCAATGTTCCATAATATCTTAGTTGCTATCATCCTTCCAATAGAATACCCATCTCTTCTCATTAAAGTTGCACCATCTTTATCTCTCAATACATGGTCAATTATTCCATCAAATTCTTCATTTTTCCATGGTAACTTGAGATCAGTTGTTGGTATATCATCTGTTTTTGTATCCCACGAAACCATGTCTCTTGGTAAATATAAAAAACCCTTATCATATGTTAAACCAGGTGTTTCTTTTCCACTCCCACCAAGCAAAGAAAGATCTTGAAGCCCAAGTCTAGACCACATAGTGTCATACATTGCAGTAAATACATCTCTTACTATTCTACTCTTAGTTATATCCTCTTGCAGCCCTGCATAATCTATTACGTTTGCCATAAAATCATCTAAGAACCCCTTTTTAACAATTAATAAGAATCTATTAAATATAAACTTAATTCTACTTAAGAATATACTTTATAACACAAAAATAGAGATTTTCTAACTAAAAATATTTCTCAAAACTTCAGTTGCATAATTCCCAGGACCTAATATAAACGTTAAAACAGCTTTATATTTTTGATTTAATATATCTTTTCCAACTTGTTTTAGTTGAAGATTAGTAATTGACATTATTTTTTTTCTTTCTGTGCCTTCAGAACTTAACTCAGGAAATTCTCGAATAACAAAATCTCTAAGCCCAATATTTTCTTTTTTCATTATTTCTTCAATAATCTCTTTAGAATCGTAATCATCTAATTCTGTACCAAAACCAACAACAGGAATTTTCTCATCTTCACCAGAATATTTAATTAATGTTTGATTAAATATTTTAGATTGATAAGCACTTACAAATAGTTTCAATATCTTTTTGTTAACTTTTCTTAGTGCCCCTACAAAATCATTTTCATGAATCTTTAAATAATTAGCAACTTCTTTCTCATAATCACCATCATTTTCTAGCATTAACTCTACTGCTTGCTTAAAATCTCTTTTAACAATAGCCTTGCCAACTTCAGAATTATTTCTTGAGAACCTTTGTTCACCAAAAGAATTAAGAATTTTCATTTCTTTTTTCAATTTAATATCTAATAAATCAAGCTCTTCTTTTATTAAATTTCTAACAGTAATCTCAAAACTATTTCCAAATAGATTACCTAATGATATAGGTTTATTACCAAAACCTACAACTTCAATCTCAATATCTTTTAATTTTATTTGCTCTAAAAGATCTTTAGGTATGTCTTTTACAGAAACCATTTGTTCTGTTAATGCAACTTTATCTTTATTACCTGCAAAACCAAATCTTTTAACAGGGATTCTCAATCTCTCTGCAATCCTTTGAAGGGCAGTAACAGTATTATAATTCTTTTTTTTCAAAATAAAATAAGTAAATTGTCCAACCTTCCCAAATTCAACATTACTAACTTCTTTAACAATAAAATCCTCAGGTATTTGTTTTATAGTATACATAATCCTCGATAAAACAAAAACTTATAAAAAGATATCTTTAATTCTGGAGAGTATGCGCCTGTAGCTCAGCTTGGATAGAGCGATAGTAGAGCTATTTTCTACCGCGAATGCCTCCTAGTTGAGTGGTTTTGCTCCACACAAGAAGTAAGCAATAGGTCCGGAGTTCGAATCTTCGCAGGCGCGTTCTTGTCCTACTGAGTTAAGCGAAGTAGGACTTAATTCTCTACGAGTGTGCGTGAACGCATAAGTTCCAGCATCTTCGCAAGCGCGCTTTTATCTTAACCTTTTTATACTAAAAACTATTTTACTGCCTATATGGGAAAAAGTCAAGTTATTTTAGGAATAATTCTAATGGTAATTGGTGCAGCACTAGAATTGATCCCAATAATTGGCTGGATCTATGGAACATTCTTATTTCTAACAGGATTATTTCTAATTATTTATAGAAAAGAAGAGGATAAAATCGAAAAAATTCGGAGGACAAAAAAATGATAATAACAACAACAGAAAACATACCAGGAAAACAAATAGTCCAAACATTAGGAATTGTACAAGGAAATACTGTAAGAACCAAGCATATAGGAAAAGATTTCATGGCTGGTCTTAAAACAATTGTTGGTGGAGAAATTAAAGGCTATACAGACATGCTTACACAAGCTAGAACTGAAAGCTACAACAGGATGGTTAATGAAGCAACAAAGCTTGGAGCAGATGCAATAATTTGTATGAGATTTACAACATCTCAGGTTATGCAAAACGCAGCAGAAATTCTAGCTTTTGGTACAGCTGTTAAATTACAGTAATTTTATTTTTTATTTTTCTGTGCAAGATAAGCAAAAAACGATACTACCATACCAAGTATTGCAAAAGCCCATACAATATTTGTAATATGTACAAGATATTCTTTTGCAAAGATTAAAACTACCACTACCATAGATAAAACAATCCCTCCAAAAACTGCCGATATTGCAACAAATGGATTTCCTTCTGGACATTTCTTCATATTATCACCAATTCCAATTATTAAAGAAATAGTATAAAAAATTAACTAAAAAAGAAAGAAAAAAAGAAATTACTTTTCTTTTAATGCAGCCTGTGCAGCAGCTAAACGAGCGATTGGCACCCTAAATGGTGAACATGATACTTCATCAAGTCCAATCTTATGGCAAAACTCAACAGATGTTGGTTCTCCACCGTGTTCTCCACAAATACCAATATGTATCTTTGGATTAACTTTTTTAGCAAGCTCAATACACTGTATCATAATCTTTCCAACACCTTCTTGGTCAATTGCTTGGAAAGGGTCTCTATCATAGATCCCTTTTGCAACATATTCACCAAGGAAAGCACCTGCATCATCTCTTGAAAAGCCACAAGTCATCTGGGTTAGATCATTTGTTCCAAAGCTCATGAAGTCAGCGTCTGCTGCAAACTCATCTGCAGTTAATGCAGCACGAGGAACTTCAATCATTGTTCCAATTTTATAATCAACCTTACCTTCAACTTCAAGTTCCTTAGCAGCAGCTTCAATGATTTCTTTTATCATCAAATATTCTTTTGCATTACCTGCAAGAGGAACTTCAATCCAAGGAATTGGCTTACTTTCTCCAGAAACAGCAATTGCTGCTTTAAAGATTGCTTTTGCCTGCATCTTAGTAATCTCAGGATATCTAACACCTAACCTACATCCACGAAATCCAAGCATTGGGTTAAATTCATGAAGTGAAGTAATCTTATCCTTAAGTTTATCTGCAGTAACTCCAAGTTCAGCTGCAACTTCTTCAATATCTTTAGCTGCTGTTGGTAAGAATTCGTGTAATGGAGGATCCAAAAGCCTAACAATAACAGGCAGGTTATCCATTACTTTAAACAAACCTTCAAAATCTGCTTGCTGCATTGGTTCTAGTTTTGCTAAAGCTTTTTCTCTGCCTTCCAAATCATCTGAAAGTATCATTTCTCTAACAGCTTTAATCCTATCACCTTCAAAGAACATGTGCTCTGTTCTACATAGACCAATACCTTCTGCTCCAAACTTCTTAGCAACTTCAGCATCGTGTGGTGTATCTGCATTAGTCTTAACCAAAATGGTCCTATACTTATCAGCCCATTCCATCAATTTTTCAAAATCACCTGAAAGTTCAGGATCAATTACTGGAACTTCGCCTTTGATAACTTCACCAGTTGCACCATCTAATGTTAAAGCGTCTCCCTCTTTTAATTCTACATCACCAACCTTAAAACAACAAGCATCTTCATTAATTACAACATCTGCACATCCTGCAACACAACATTTACCCATTCCTCTAGCAACAACTGCTGCGTGTGAAGTCATTCCGCCTCTGGAAGTTAAAATACCCATAGCAGCGTTCATACCTTCAATGTCTTCAGGTGAAGTTTCTGTTCTACAAAGAATTACTTTTTTACCTTCCTGTGCAAGCTCATGAGCTTTTTCAGCCGTAAATACTATTTCTCCAACAGCAGCACCAGGTGAAGCTGGAAGACCTTTAGCAATAACTTCTGCTTTTTGTTTTCCAATTGGATCAAGCTGTTTATGTAATAACTGATCTAACTGCTCTGGAGCAACACGAAGAACCGCTGTCTTCTCATCAATCATACCGTCATTAACCATTTCAACTGCAATTCTAACAGCTGCAGCTGCGGTTCTCTTACCAGTTCTTGTCTGTAAAATATACAATTTACCTTCTTGGATTGTAAACTCCATGTCCTGCATATCTTTGTAATGATCTTCTAATTTTAAGTAGATATCAACCAATTCTTTATAATTATCGGCCATAACTTCATTTAACTGTTCAATTGGCTGTGGTGTTCTAATACCAGCAACAACATCTTCACCTTGTGCATTCATTAAATATTCACCATAGAACTTGTTCTCGCCAGTTGAAGGGTTTCTTGTAAAACAAACACCAGTACCAGAAGTTTCACCCATGTTACCAAAAACCATTGTCTGAACATTAACTCCAGTTCCAAGTAGACCAGTAATGTGGTTTAACCTTCTGTAAGTAATTGCTCTTTTATTATCCCATGAATCAAATACTGCATTTATTGAAAGTTTCAATTGTTCACGTGGGTCATCTGGAAAACTCTTTCCAGCATGCTCTTGAATAACTGCTTTATAAGCTTCAACTACTGCTTTTAGATCATTTGCATCAAGATCTGTATCAATTTCAACGCCTTTAGTTGCCTTAACATTATCAAGTGCTTCTTCAAAGAATTTGTGTTCAACGCCCATAACAACGTCTCCAAACATTTGAATAAACCTTCTATAAGCATCATATGCAAATCTTTCATTACCTGTTTTCTTTGCCATTCCTGCAACAGAATTATCATTTAAACCCAAATTAAGAACAGTATCCATCATTCCTGGCATGGATACAGCAGCTCCGCTTCTGACACTAACCAATAATGGATTTGCAGGGTCCCCAAGTTTAGCACCCATCTTTTCTTCAAGCTGTACTAATTTAGCTTCAATTTCTTCTTTCATACCTTCTGGGTATTTTTGTCCTAATTTATTATATTCCCCACAAGCTTCTGTTGTAATTGTAAATCCTGGTGGTACTGGTACACCCAAAGTTGTCATTTCAGATAAGTTAGCACCTTTGCCACCTAACAATTCTTTCATCTCTTTTTTCCCATCTTCAAAGGAATAAACCCATTTATTTTCAGTCATATTAATTCTCCTCCACTATTATAATATATGATAATTTAGAATTTTAAAGCATTTATAAAGCTTATGGTGGCTTTACTCATCGATTCAAACAATAAAATATTATAAGAAAAGCCGCATAGATTTAATTTTCCTCAAGAAGAACCTTAACAATTGTCCAAGTAATATTCCTACAAAATCATAACCCAAATCTAATAATTCTGGAACTCTTGGTGGGAAAAAAAACTGCAATATTTCAATTAAAGCACCAAATAATGTTAAAAACCAAATGGTTAGAAAATAATCATGTTTTCTTATATCCTCATGTGATGAATGTCTTAATGCAATACTTATAATGAAACTAAGCACAAAAAAAGTAAATAAATGAATAATTTCTGAACTTGTAGATATTCCTAGAAATACATTAAAAAATTCAACAGGATTTCCAACCAAACTAAAATATATGACAATTGTTGTTAAGACATTATATAACATCCAGAAAAAGAAAAAGAAATGTATTTTAATAAATGAAGATGTCTTCATTAGATTATTTAACCTCTTTTTTTAATATTTCCATCACTTTCTTCCCATCAACTTTCCCTCTAAACTTCCCCATAATCATTCCCATATAAGCACCAACTGATAATCCTTTTTTAGATACAATAATTTTCTTAATCTCAATCTCAAGTTTTTTATCATCAACACCTTCATACTTAGCCAAATTTACTTTATTACCTTTAATTTTCTCAACTAAAACTTCAATAACTGCTGCTTTTCCAATTTTACCATCATTTAAATAACCAAGAACTTCTTCAAAATCTTCTTGTTTTAATTTATCAGAATCATGCTTTAATCTTGACTTAATATCTTTTGGTATGTTTACAAGAATTTCCGCAATTTGATTTGGTTTAACTTTCTTAAAAACCCCAACATAATGGCCAAAATCAATTCCTAGCTTAATAATTTCAGAAGCTAAAACATCACTTATACCATACTTCTTCTCTAAAGCAACTGCTTTTTCAGTAATTAACTCAGGAATCTCAATTCTAGTTAACATTTCAGCAGTAATTGGAATTATTGGAACATCTGTTTCAGGATACATTCTAGCAGCACCAGGCATTGGCCTTAAAAAAGATGTAGAAAAATCAGACTCAGCTTTCCTTACTTCAGAAACAATCTTTTTACCTTTCTTAATAATCTCTTTTTGCCTTACAATCTCATTTTCAATAATCTTAGGAATAGACTTTAAATCTTGAAAACCTTTAATTTCAACTCTCGCCCCACTCTTTATAGAAATATTAACATCTTGACGAATAGTTCCTAAACCCCTTTTAACTCTTTCAGTACTTCTTAAAATCATTCCAATCTTTCCAGCTACCTCTTTTGCATGTTCCGGATTTTGAATATCTGGATCAGTAGCGATTTCAAGCAAAGCAACCCCTAGCCTATCTAAACGATACGTTACAGATTTTTCATCTTTTTTTATTTTCTTAGCTGCTTCTTCTTCTAAACATAAAACAGGAATTCCAACTTTTCCAAGGGAAGTTTCAATATAACCATTAGTTGCAACCAAAGCAGTTCTTTGAAAACCAGAAGTATTAGAACCATCAATAACTGTTTTCCTCATAAACTGTATCTCATCAACAATATCAGCATTTATCAATTTTGCAACAATCAAAGCTGTATCTAAAGCATCTTCATTAACCTTATGTGGTGGCTCTTCATCAAACTCAACTAAACATGCTGATGTAGAAGCAGCTTCATAAACAAAATATTTACCCTTTTTCATCTCATGCAAAGCAGCTTTATCAATCTCACCAGTTTCACCAGCAGAAGGTCTTAATTTCCTAATAATTTTAATATCATTTGGATGTTCATCATTAACCAAACTAGGACAACTACAAAATAACTTATGAGTTTCTAACTGTTGATGAATCTCAATACCACATTTAAATCCAAGTTTCTTATAATCCATAACATCATTAAAAGAACAGTCATTTATTAACTTTTGGTAAAGATTTTTAAAACAGGAATTATTTTAATGGAATTATGATATCTTACAAAGAATTACATACTGCAGCAACCGATATTATGGAGCCTTGGGCTTTTTCAGCAAGAGCTAATTTACTTAGTGTAACAGAAATTACTTTTGATCAACAAAGACTCAAATTAACTAATTTTTATTTACCTTTCCATCAACATGTAAACTTACCAGAACTTATTGAAATGGGAGAAAATATCACTGGTACCAGTTTAGAACTTGCTCAAATTATGCAAGATGAATTAAAAAGAAGATACCATTCAGATGAGTCGCCGTTAGGTATAAACGCAGTTTATGCATACGAACCAAAATTCTTTAACAATAAAAGAGGAGATAGTCAACCAGTATTATTAGTTGACACATCAGAAGGTCAAGCATTAATAGACCCTGCTTTTAAAGTGGTTCGTCCATTTCAAGGCTCAAGCCAAGGTTCAGGTTATGTGACAGATAATGTTGATGTTAACTTTACCCCTTTAACCTACCCAAGCCTCATTTTAGACTTAGGTCAAGATATTCCATATTGTATAGATGAGGAACATTATTACTCAAGCGAACCAACAGACGAAAGTGTTATGACTAGAATAGGTTTAGGAACTGAAAATCTAGGGCGTTGCGTTTTCTTTGCATATCCTATGACTGCAAAAACCCCTGCCACAGAAGAGATCACAAAGGACATGTTAACTTTTAGATTTACAAAAGGAGATCCAAAACCCATTGGAACAATGGATGATGAAACATTGGAAGAACATTTAATAGATCTAATTAAAAAAGCTCATAGATTTAGTAAATAAATATAAATTCTATCTTTTAGTCTCAATTCAAAATTAATCAAGCCTTTATCCTTTTATTAATCTCACCGCGTAAATTCTTACCAATAAGCGATTTAACTTCCTTAGGATAATTTGCTAATAACCAAGCTAATTTAACAAAAGCAGTCTCAGGTAACATATCTTCAGCAGAAATAACCCCAATTGAAAGCAAATCTCTACCTGTTGAATAAACATTCATGTTAACTCTTCCATAAAGTGTTTGGGTTGCCATAACAACAACACAACCACTATCAATTAACTCTTTAATTGCTTTTAGATTATCTTTATTACTTTTAGTAAATTCATCTATGCTATTAATTGGAGCATGACCAAGTCCTGTTCCTTCTAAAACAAGCCCTTTATAATTTCTAAAAGATTTAATTTGTTCAGGTCTAATCCCTGGATACATCTTTAACAAACCAACATTTTCTTCAAGATTATCAATCACTTTAAAATCTTCTTGTGGCTTATGCAATTCTTTATGAAATTTAATTTCTTTAGTATTATAATCAATTGATGCAATTGGTAAATCATTAACTACAGTAAAAGCATCTCTTCTTGAACTATGCATTTTCCTTGTTTTACAAGCAGGCATAATATCACAAATTTTATCACCGCTTTCACTATGCATACAAATCGCAACGCCAGCAAAATCACTTTTAATTATAAATTCAGCAGCACATATCAAATTCATACCAGCATCAGAACTACCCCTATCAGAACTTCTCTGTGCACCAACAACTAATACAGGAACAGGAACATTATCTAAAATAAAAGCTAAAGCAGCAGCTGTATAACCTAATGTATCAGTACCGTGTGTCAATATAATTCCATTTGCACCATTACTAACCTCTTCTTTAATTGCTTTAGCCATCAACTTATAATGCTTAAAATTCATATCTTCAGACCACATATTACTGATTAATTTACTGTTCAGATTAGCAATTTCAGAAAGTTCAGGAAACATTCCAACAAGATCTTCAGGTTCAAAAGAACTAAAAACAGAACCTGTCCGATAATCAACCTTAGATGCAATAGTTCCTCCAGTATGTAATATAGATATATTAGGTAAACCTTTCTTAGACTTTAATTTTTTACCATGTTTAATCTCAAACTTCTTACCTTCACCTAATTTTTTCTTAGATTTAATTTTATCTTTACTAATACCCACATTATAACCATTATCTAATTTAACAAATACAGCATTTTCTGTCTCATTAACAAAAAGACCTTCATACTCATTTATCTTAACTTTATCCCCAGGTTTCATAAGCAAGATATATTTGAATATCTTATTTAAAGTTTTTGCAAAGATTTAAATAAAATCTATCTTAAAACAAAAACATGAAACATACAGCAAAAGTGACTCTTCTTTTAGTATCACTTTTTCTTGCTGCACAATTAGTTGGCCTTTTCACAATAACAAATTATATTGAAGTTAATAAACAGATTTCTGAATCTGGCGAAGAAATAACAAAGATTAGCTACCCAGATACAGCCTTAGGAGTTCAACCAGAAATAAATAAAGAAAATAATTCTGAAATGACAACAACTGTAATTACAATAGTAATGGCATTACTACTAGGAACAGGTTTACTTTTACTATTAATCAAATTCAGACTTGGAAAATTGTGGAAACTTTGGTTTTTCATGGCCATTTTCCTTACATTAGCAATATCTTTTGAAGTTTACACAAACATTATTACTGCATTTATTATTGCAGCATTATTAGCTGCATGGAGAGTATTAAAACCAAACCCTTGGGTACATAACATAAGCGAAGTTTTCATTTACACAGGAATCGCAATTCTTATCCTCCCATTAATTAATGTTACAGGAGCAATAATAATCCTATTAATAATATCATTATATGACATGTATGCTGTCTGGAAATCAAAACATATGGTAAAGATGGCAACTTTCATGACAGAAAATAAACTTTTCGCAGGATTGTTTGTACAATATGAATCAGCAAAGAAGAAAATTAAGAAAACAAAAAAAGTTACAATTAAAAAGACTATTCAAGTTAAAAGTGCAATTTTAGGTGGAGGAGATATTGCTTTTCCATTATTATTTTCAATTACAGTCTTAGAGAGTTTAATCGTAAATACTGGAGTAACAAAACTAGTTGCCTTATCACAAACATTAATAATTACTCTTTTCGTAACAATCTCATTATTATTACTTTTCTTAAAATCGAAGAAAGATAAATTCTATCCAGCAATGCCATTTTTAACTGCAGGATGTTTAATAGGATACGCAATACTAATGCTTTTCTAAAAACCCTGTAATGTTTTTTGACCCTGGTCGGCTGCGTATGATAATGGATTAATCACCATACCATCTTTAGCAGCAATTGTAGCAACACCTGTTGCTTTCTTAATTTCTCTTGCTTCATATAAAGGATCAGCTTCAACCATTTTAACACCAAAATTAGTTAAAATTGCAAGTTTAGGTTTTACTGCTTTAATTAATTTAATTGCATCTTCAGAAGAAAATCCCTCTTTAGGAGAAAAAACATTCAAGATTAAGATACTAGTATTTTTGCATTGTTCTTCTAAATCAGAGGAATATTTCATTGCTGGCACATAACAAACAGTAAATTGAGGCGCTAAAATCTTATATCCAATACCAAAATCCAAACCAATAGATTGAATTTCAATTTCATTAACACCAACTTTTCTCCCAGAATCTAAAACAATAAATCTTTCTAAATAATCCCTATATTTTGTAAGAAGAAAACTTTCAGGCCCATTGATTACTTGATGGTTTGCAACCAAAACACCTTTTTTATCAAATCCAGAATAAGTCATTGCATCAATAACAGTATTAATTTCTGCACAACTAAATAAATCATTCTTAGAAACTAAGATTGCAGTAGTTGCTCTTGGATTAATATTACACATTTTAGAAGCTGTAAAAGCACCCGGTCCAGGATCTATATGAAGTTGATTCTCATTAATCTGAATAATTATACCACCAGAACCCCTCCCGTGTCTACCTAAAACATAAGAATCTCCTGCAGTTCCCAAAAAAAGTATCGCTGAAATAGTTATCCCTCTAGAATGAGTAAAATTTTTAGGTTAATAAATATTATTGTGATTAAACATTAAGATAGAACCTATACAAAAATTTAAATAAAAAATTCCACTATCACTAAATATGATAAATAACTTAATCTTAGTCTCCATGCCTTATATAGTACCTACTAGTCCACCCTTGGGCATTGCTAGCTTAAAGAGTTATATAGAAAGTAATTCAAAGACTCAAGTTACCTGTATTGATATTAACCAATTATTTACTCAAGATATGATTAATACAATTCAAGAAGAGAATAAAACAATAGACCAAAAAGCAAAAGAATTCTTAGAAATCTCAAAATTGCTTAAAACTGATGAATTATACGCAGATGAATTAAAACTAAAGCAATCTCTTAAGGCTTTTTCAGATTTTCTAACAACAATAAATAATAATACAATCAAAACTTCAAAAGAATATTTACAAGGAGAAAGAACTGATTTAGATTTAATGGATAAATATACAGAAACCATTCTTATTAAAAAACCTGAACTAATCGGATTCAGTATAGGTTACCCAGACCAGTTAAAAAATTCTATAGCTATGGCAAAAAGATTAAAAGAAAAAAATCCAAATATTAAAATTATTTTTGGAGGTTCTTTATTAGATAAATCTAAGAAATATTCAAATTTTTTCAAAAAACATAAACTAATAGTTGATTATATTATTTATGATCAAGGTGAATCAGGCCTCCTTGCATTAGTAAAGGGAAAAGAACTAACTAAAATCCCAAACCTTGTTTATATGAAAGATAATGAAACTAAACAAAATCATGAAGGAATCCTAACAAACTTTGAGAATGTACCATTTGCTGATTTTTCTGATTTTAAACTATCTGAATATTATACTCCCAATTTAGTTTTACCAATACTATCTGCAAAAGGCTGTTACTGGCGAAGATGTTCTTTTTGCACCCACCACAATTCCTATTCACACAAATATGCAGCTAAAAACGTAAAACGCTTTGTTGAAGAACTAGAACATTATAATAAAACATACAGAGCAAAATATTTTTATTTTTCAGATGAAATGATCTCTGCACCAAGATTTGAAAAAATTGCAGATGAGATAATTAGCAAAAGATTAAACATCAATTATTCTGCATTAGTTAAACCTACTAATGATTTTTCTTTAAAAATTCTAGAAAAAATGCATAAATCTGGTTGTACAATCCTAATTTCTGGAATTGAATCAGGAAATCAAAGAATCCTAGATTTAATAGACAAAGGCACAAACGTCAAGGCTAACGAAGAATTTCTTAAACATGCAAACATAGCAGGCATTAAAAATGTGTGCTATATTTTTATAGGATTTCCTACAGAAACAAAAGAAGAATTAGAAGACACTAAGAATTTCATTGTTAATAATGAAAAAATAATTAATTATTTGTTAATAGCAAAGTTTTTGCTTGAAGAAAATTCATTAATAATGAAAAATCCTGAAAAGTTTCAAATAATAATTAAGGAACCTATAAAAATTAATAATAAAACTGTTATAAATAATTTTGAAGTGCTCACAAAAGATGGAATTCAGCCAAATTCTAGAGTATACCAAGAATATTTAGATTTCTTTCAAAATTTCAAAGGCGGCCAATATGGTTTAGGTAGATTCCGCGAACATATGCTGATATACTATAGTAAGATTTAAAAAGTCAACTTTGTTTATCGACTCTAGGCAAGCTAGGCTGGCAGGTTAGCCCTCTGTTGTTACCATCAACGGGCTTTAGGTGGAGTCGAAGCTTGGTAAGAGGTATAAACTTAGTTTATCAGTCTCTGTATGGACGTTGAAATTCTGTCCTATAGGATTGATATCTTAAGGAACCGCGCCAGGGCAGGAATGCAGCAACGCTAACTTCTGATATTGATGCTTATAGGGTAGCGGAATTGAGGAAATATAGGGGTAGCTGGTCTTCTTTGTTTGTATCCATTATCAAGCGTGCTTGCCTACTTTCTAATAAAAAAAGAAATTAATTAACATAACTTAACCAAGATTCATATTTAGGAATCTTACCTTGAACAGCATCAAGATATATTGTTTTTAACTTTACAGTTATTGGACCCGGTGCTTTTTCGCCAATTGGTTTATCATTCAAAGAAGCTATCGCAGTAACTTCAGCTGCTGTTCCTGTAAAGAAAGCTTCGTCTGCATTAAAAATATCTTCTTTGGTCAAAACTTTCTCTTCAACTTCAAAACCTTCATCTTTAGCTATTTGAATTACTGAATCTCGAGTTATGCCAGGTAACACGTTCCCTAAAGGTGGAGTATATATCTTCCCATCTTTAACCATAAATATATTTTCTCCAGGACCTTCAGCAATATTACCTTTATAATCCAAAAGTAATGCTTCATCATAACCATCTCTTTTGATTTCTATACTAGCAAGAATCGAATTAGCATAATTCCCACAAATCTTTGCATTTGGATCGGTTGATTCTGGATGAAGTTTGATTATCTTTGGAATTTTTATCCTAACTGCCTCTTCACCAAGATAAGTTCCCCAGGGCCATACAGCTATTAAAACATTAACAGGAGCACCCTTAGGATTTAAACCCATCTTTCCATAACCAAAATATCCCATATGTCTTACATATCCGGATTTTACTTTGTTAATTTTAACAATCTCAAGAGTAGATTTATTTATCTCTTCTTTTGAAAACGGAATTTCCATCTCAAATACTTCTGCTGACTTAAATAATCTATCTGTATGTTCTTTTAATCTAAAAATAGCTTGCCCTTTATCTGTTTCATAGAATCTTACTCCTTCAAATACTCCACCACCGTAATGTAATGTATGTGTAAGTACATGTATCTTAGCATCTTTCCAAGGTACTAGCTTGCCATCCATCCAAATAAATTCCGTTTCGTCCATTTTTAACACTAATTTTTTATCAATACTTAAAAATAGATGCTACGAATGTTAATGAGTTTGCGTCCATTTTAATATTGGAAAAGGAATTTGATTTAAATAATTTATGTTATATTCACAACACATACCACAAAACTAAAGGTAAAGTAATCAAACTTATCAATATCCCTAAGAATACAACAGAAGAAACTAAAGCAGCATCTCGTTTATATTTAGATGTTAAAATCATTGAAAATACAGCAGGGGGCATTGAAGATTGTATTAAAATAATACTACGAGCAACTCCTGATATTGAAAACATACTAACAATCAATAAAGCCGCTAAAAAACCTCCAACAATTCTAAACAAAGCAATTGATAAAGCTGTTTTAAAAGATTTAATCTTAATTTCTGTTAGCTTATAACCTAAAACCAACAATGCTGCAGGTATTGTTATCATACCAATCATTTCAATTGGCTTAAGAATGATTTCAGGTGTTTGTATCTTATAAATATTAAATAAAATGCCTAGAATTGCAGCATACAATAGCGGCGTCCTAAACATCTCCTTAAAATCATTTTTTTTATTAACAATATATATTCCAAAACTAAACAAAAACAAACCATTTACAATATCATATATTATTGCATGAGACAAACCAATAGCTCCAAAAGCAAATAACGCTACGGGAAAACCTAAATACCCAGTATTACCCGTAGCTATTGGCAAATAAATCCCTTTTCTTTTATCATTAGTAATCTTAAAATAAACAAAAGTAACAACCATTAACAAAGCAATTACTCCAGCAGCTGCAAGAATCATTGTTAAAAAATTACTCATCTGAACTTCTGCTATAGAAATCGAAGAGAAAACTAAAGCTGGTCCTGAAACATAAATTAACAGGTCTATAAGAACTTGAATATTTACTTTTTTCTTTTTACCAATAAAAAAACCTAAAACAACTATAAGGAATACAGGTATTACAACTCTTAATATTTGAAGCATAATAATAAAAGAAAAAAGATAGTATAAAAAACTTACTTACAATAACAATTTCTTCCTTTAAACTTAACCCTATAAGCTTCCATAAGGGGAGTCATTTTCCTAACCGGACATAAAGGTTTTTTAAGTCTTTCAGCAATTTCTTTATCACTTAATTTAACATTAAGTTTTCTATTAGGAATATCAATCTCAACTATATCGCCATCTCTAATTGCACCAATTGCTCCGCCGTTATAAGCCTCCATTTCAATATGTCCGATACATGGCCCAGAAGTTCCACCTGAAAATCTTCCGTCAGTAATCAAAGCAACTTTTGTATAACCAGCACCCTTAATTGTA
This sequence comes from uncultured Methanosarcinales archaeon, assembly GCA_964534665.1. GTDB lineage: Archaea > Nanobdellota > Nanobdellia > Woesearchaeales > JAHJBD01 > JAHJBD01. The sequence goes on from CAZHRT010000001.1 coordinate 51,404, forward strand.
TCTGTAGGTGTTAACATCTCAGGCATTCCAGGTGCACCCGCAGGTCCTTGATAAGGAAGAACTACCACATCCCCTTCTGAAATTTTCTTAGCTTCAATAGCATCTAACAAATCATCTTCTGTATAGAAAACTTTAGCAGGACCACTATGAACCATCATATCTTCTTCAACAGCTGTCTGCTTAACAACAGAACTATTTGCAATATTACCTTTAAGAACTGCTATTCCACCTTGTTGCATATAGGCATTATCTTTAGACCTGATAACATCATCATCTGTTACTTTTCCCTCTGAAGCTATCTCCTTAATTCCTTTACCCATTACAGTTGGACTATCCTTAATCATATCTTTTAATCTATTCAAAACTCCTGGAACTCCACCAGCTGCATCAATATCAGCCATTTCATAATCACCTGCAGGAATTATCTTACATAAGTTTGGTGTTTTTTTAGATATTTCATCAAAATGATCAACACTAATTTCAACACCTGCTTCGTGAGCCACTGCAGGAATATGTAATACAGTATTTGTTGAACCACCCATAGCCATATCTACCATAATCGCATTTTCAAATGCTTGTTTTGTCATGATATCTCTTGGTTTGATTCCTTTCTTAACTAATTCAACAATTTTCTTACCTGTTTCATAAGCTTGTTTCTTTTTCAAAGGATCAATTGCTAAAGTTGTAGAACATTTTGTAACAGACATTCCTAATACTTCAGTTACTGTTGCCATTGTATTAGCCGTAAATAAACCAACACAACTTCCAACACCACAAGTCATACAAGGAAGCATTGCATTTGCTTCAGCTTCTGACATCTTACCGCCTTTAACCTGGCCAACAACACCAAAACCTTCAATAGGATGATGTTTTTTACCCTTTACTACATTAGCTTTCATTGGTCCACCAGTCACCATTATAGCAGGGATATTCAAACGTCCTGCAGCCATCAACATACCAGGAGTAATCTTATCACAATTAGTTACACCAACCCAACCATCCATTGAATGGCTAACAGTCATAATTTCAATATTATCAGCAATATGCTCACGAGAAGGTAAAGAAAGTCTCATCTCAACATGCATAGCTATCCCATCACAAACACCTGGAACACCCCAAACAAATGGAATACCACCAGCATCTCTAATACCTCGCATTACTTCATCTGACAATTCATTAAGATGAATATGTCCAGGAATAATAGTGTTATAACTATTAGCAACGCCAATAAATGGCTTATCTGATTCTAGATCTTCTTGTTTTACCCCAGCTGACATTAATAAAGCCCTATGAGGCAACGTTGAAATATCTTTCTTGATAATATCTGAATTCATATGGTGATCACCAGTGAGAAGGATTACCTAGGCATATATAAATTTAATTATAGTTACTCTACTAACATTAACTATTTAAATAATCGAATAAAACAAAGTATATGGGGGAATTACAGCTATTAAACGACTTGGTAGAGTTATATCGTAAAACAGCAACAGAACTACCAGAAGACATTCTAATTGCTCTTAAGAATTCTAAAGATAATATTATTCAAGATTTAATTAAAAACTCAGATCTAGCAAAAAACCTTTCAAAACCAATATGTCAAGATACCGGCACCCCAATATTCTACATAAAACATGATAAAACTTATTCTCAAAAAGAATTAAAAGAAATTATTACTCAAGCAACAAAAAAAGCAACTGAACAAATTCCTTTAAGACCAAACGCTGTAAATATAGAAACAGACAAGAATTCAGGAAACAACACAGGAGATAAATTCCCAATAATTTACTTTGAAGAAATCAATAAAGGTTTAATTATAGACTTAATGTTAAAAGGCGGCGGTTCAGAAAACGTTGGCCAAACCTATAAACTTCCAAATACAGAATTAAAAGCAGAAAGAAACATGGAAGGAATAAAAAAATGTGTTTTAGATGCAGTCTTCAAAGCACAAGGCAAAGCCTGTCCACCATATATAATTGGCGTTGCTGCAGGCGGCTCAAAAGACATTTTATCATTTTTATCAAAAAAACAATTACTTAGAAAATTAAATGATGAAACTGAATTTGAATCACAATTAAAACAAGACATTAACAAATTAGGTATTGGTGCCTTAGGTTTTGGTGGAGAAGATACATGTTTAAGTATAAAATACAAAGAAACAGCAAGACATCCAGCAAGTTTCTTTGTTGACATTTCATTTTGTTGCTGGGCATGTAGACGAGGTTCATTAAAATATGACTGAACATTATTTAACAATTCCCTTAAAGGATAAAGATATTGAAAAGTTAAACATTAACGATAAAGTTTACTTATCAGGCACAATTTTCACTGCTAGAGATAAAGCACATAAATTTCTTTTAGATAAGAAAGAAGAACTTGACCTTAATGGTGGAGTATTATACCATTGTGGGCCAGTTGTAAAAAAAACAGAAAATAATTATGAAATTATAGCAGCAGGTCCAACAACAAGTGCCAGAATGGACATGTACGAAACAGAGATTATTGAAAAATATAAGATTAAAGCCATAATTGGAAAAGGTGGAATGGGAAGTAAAACATTAAACGCTTTACAAAAACATAAATCAATATATCTTTCAGCTTTAGGTGGGGCAGCAGTATTAGCAGCACAATCAATTATAAAAGTAATAAAAGTTTTAAAATTAGAAGAATTTGGAGTTCCAGAAGCATTGTGGATATTAGAAGTAAAAGACTTTCCAACAATCGTTACAATGGACTCAAAAGGTAATAGTTTACATGATAAAATACTAGAACAAAGCAAAATAAATTACAAAAAACTGGGAGATAATAATGGAATGTGACAAATGTGGTGAAAAACCAGAATCAATCTGCTATCACTGTGGTAAAAAGATAAACAATGAAATTCTAAACAAACCAGGAAAAGTATCTATTCTGGTTACAAAAGGTTGCAACACACAAGAAGAATTAAGTTATGCATATACTCCAAACGTTGGCAAATGTGTTGAAGCAATATCTAAAGACGAAAAACAACTTTCAAGACTTACAGGTTATGCAAATAAAGGTGCAATTATTAGTGATGGAACAGCAATTCTAGGTTATGGTGACCTTGGTCCAAAAGCAGCGACTCCTGTTATGGAAGGAAAATCAGTGTTGTTCAAAGTTTTTGGAGACGTCAACATGGACCCAATTGTAATAAATGAAAAATATCCACAAAAAATTGTTGATTTTGTAATGGCCTTAGAACCAACATATGCAGGTATTAATCTTGAAGACATTTCTGCCCCAAGATGTTTTAAAATTGAAGAAAAATTACAAAAACAATACAAAGGATTCATATTTCATGACGACCAACATGGTACAGCAGTCATTTCCTTAGCCGGAATATTAAATGCACTTGAAATCACAGGACAAAAAAAAGAAGATGTAAAAGTTGTTATTAATGGTGCTGGCGCAGCAGCTATTGCCTCAGCAAAATTATACAAAAAAGCAGGCATCACCAATATTATGATGCTTGATCGAAACGGGTTAATCTACAAAGATAGACCTTTTCCAACAAATAAATATAAAGAAGAATTTGCTATTGAATTAAATGGTTTAACACCAGAACAAGACAAAGTTAATTTAAAACAAACTTTGAAAGGTGCAAATGTTTTCTTAGGTTGTTCTGTAGGAAACTTAGTAACTGGAGATATGGTTGAAAATATGGCTCCTAATCCAATTATCATTGCAATGGCAAATCCTGTACCTGAAATCCTACCAGATATAGCAAAAAAACATGGTGCAAAAATAGTTGCAACAGGCCGTTCTGATTTTCCTAATCAAATAAACAATGTTTTAGGCTTTCCAGGGATATTTAGAGGCGCCTTAGATGCACAAATAACAAAAACTACTGATGAAATTAAAATTGCAGCAGCACATGCTCTAAAAGACCTTGCACATAAACCTGTTCCAGAAGATATTAAGAAAAAATATCCAAGAGATAATGAAAAAGAAATATTTGAAGGACAAGACCCTGTTAAACCAGATTACATAGTTCCTCTAGCACTTGATCCAAGGGTTGCAGTTGAAGTTGCTGCAGCAGTCTACAAAACAGCTTTCAAAACAGGAATCGCTACTGCAAAATTGCCAGAAGGTTACAATTCTATTGAAGAATATATGCCTGAATACAAAAAACAAGTAGCAAATAGAATTAAAGTTCAAGAACAGTTCAGGCAAACTATAAAAAATCAATAATCAAAAAGAATATAAACAACCACGCCTGCCTAATTCTATGCAAACTTCTGCTTTAGCTTCAGGTTCATCTGGAAACTGCTTTTTTATAGAAGCAAATAATATTTCATTCTTAATAGATGCAGGCATAAGCTGTAAACAGATATGTAGAAGATTAGAAGATTTAAATAAAAAACCTGAAAATCTAAAAGGCATATTCATAACTCATGAACATTCAGACCATATTAAGGGTGTAGATGTTTTAGCAAGAAAATTCTCAATACCAATTTACCTCACAAACAAATGCCATGATAATTGTATGCATATAACATCAGACCATTCATTAGTTAACCACATTGAAAAAGATAAAGAACTTGATTTCCATGGTATAAAGATTTTACCTTTCTCAAAAAATCATGATGCAAATGATCCAGTAAGTTTTTCTATAGTCCATAAAGACAAAAAAATAAGTGTAATAACTGATATAGGCATAGCATGTGATAATGTTGTCAAACATCTCAAAGAATCTAATATTGTATACTTTGAAACAAACCATGATATCCAAATGTTAGAAAACGGACGATATCCAGCTTATCTAAAAAAAAGAATTTCTGGAGATTTTGGCCATTTAAGCAATTACGCAGCAGCTTTATGCATTCTAGAACATGCAACACCAAAGCTTCACCATTTAATATTAAGTCATTTAAGTGAAAATAATAACACAGAAGAAATTGCACTAAAAACAATTAATGGATTAATATCAACAAGAAAAGATTTAGAAAATCTTAAAATTAACATTTCTGGACGACATAAACCAACAGAATTAATTCATTTAACATAATTAATCAAACTACCAATTTTCTCAATCTTTACTTCTATCTTATCACCTTTTTTCATAGGTCCAACACCTGGCGGAGTTCCAGTAGTAATAATATCTCCCTTATTCAATGTCATAATTTTTGAAATAAAAGAAACAACTTCTTCAATCTTAAAGATAAAGTCTTCAGTATTACCTTCCTGTACAACCTTACCATTTAATTTTGCTTGAACTTTCAAGTTATTTGGATTTCCAATCTTATCCCATGAAACAATCTTAGAACCTACAGGACAAAAAGTATCAAAACTTTTGCCACGTGTCCATTGCTCATCTTCAAACTGTAAATCTCGAGCAGTAACATCATTCAAACACATAAACCCTTTAACATAATTTTTAACTTGATTTTTCTTAACATCTTTACATTTTTTCTTGATAACCAATGCAAGTTCTGCTTCATAATCAACTCTTTTAGACATAGAAGGATAAATAATACTTTCACCATCAGATATCAAAGCAGTAGTTGGTTTAATAAAAATAATTGGAGTTTTATGCCACTTTAATCCAAGCTCTTTAGCATGTTTCTTATAATTTAATCCTACACAGACTATTTTAGTTGGTTTAATCATAGAAAAAGAAAATAAAAAATAAAGTATATAAATTTACTTCTTTTCAAACAAAGCTCTAATCTCACGTCCAACAATCTCAATTGGATGTTCACCTAAAGCTTTTCTTTTTGCTAACAAGTTTGGTTTTCCTGCAGCGTTTTCAGCTAACCAGTCTTTAGCAAAGGTTCCATCTTCGATTCTCTTAAGACTTTCTTTCATTTTTTCCTTAACTTCTGGACCAATTATCTTAGGACCGTTGTAATATTCACCAAACTCTGCAGTGTTTGAAATAACAGCATTCATTTTTTGTATGCCACCTTCAAAAATCAAGTCAACAATTAACTTAAGTTCATGAAGACATTCAAAATATGCCATTTCTGGTGGATAACCAGCTTCTGTTAATGTTTCAAAACCATATTTGATTATATCAACACATCCACCGCATAAAACATTTTGTTCTCCAAACAAATCTTCATATGTTTCTTGTTCAAATGTACATTCAAGTACACCAGCTCGAGTAAATCTCATAGCTTTTGCCATTCCAAGAGCAATATCTCTAGCTTTACCTGATGCATCTGTACCAATAGCAACTAAACCTGGAACACCAAATCCTGCATGATAAGCTTTAAGTTCCTCAGTAGCGGGCGCTTTTGGAGCAACCATTATAACATCAACACCTTCTGGTGGAACAATCTGTTTATAGACTATGTTAAAACCATGTGAACAACTAAATACCTTTCCAGGTTTCATGTGTTGTTCAATTTGTTCTTTGTAAACAGGCCCATGAAATTCATCTGGCAACAAAATATGAACAATGTCTGCTTTCTCAGCAGCTTCTGAAATAGTCATTACTTCAAAACCATCATCTTTTGCTCTTTGCCATGAAGAATTAACAGTTTCACCTAATTTCTCAGTCTCACCGATTATAACACTAACACCACTTTCTTTCATCATCTTTGCTTGTGCACTTCCTTGGCTTCCATAACCAATTACTGCAACTGTTTTTCCTTCTAATGCAGCTTGATCCGCACCATCATCATGTACTAAATTTACCATTTTATTTACCTCCTAGTTCTGCAACTTTCTTAGCAACAGCGTCACCCATATCTGAACAAGTGTTACTGCCACCTAAATCTTTTGTTTGAACTTTCTTTTCTTTTAAAACTTCTTGAATAGCACTTACAATTAAATTATGAGATTTACTTTCACCAATCTCATCAAGCATCATAGCACCAGCCCAAATTGTTGCCAAAGGATTAGCTCTATTCATACCTTTATACTTTGGTGCAGAACCGTGTATTGGTTCAAACATACTAACACCCTTAGGATTAATATTTCCACCTGGAGCTAAACCTAAACCACCTTGTATCATTGCTCCAAGATCAGTTATTATATCACCAAACATATTTGGTGTTGTAACAACTTTAAACCATTCAGGATTCTTTACAAACCACATAGTAATTGCATCTACAAACATATATTCTGGCTTAATTCCTGAATATGATTTCCCAATCTCTTCAACTCTTTCTCGCCAAAAACTATAAATGTCAGATAAAACATTTGCTTTATCAACAAAATAAGCTGTATCAACATTTTCTTTTTTTGCAAGTTCATAACCATATTTAATTACTCTATCAGCACCACTCTTACTCATAACACCAATTTGATAAGCTATTTCATCAGTATTTTGAATATCTAAATCAAACTTAACTTTCCACATATCTCTTACAACTTCTAATGATTGTTTTGTTTGACCTACCTGTGCCCTGTTTCCAATACCAACATAAAAGTCTTCAGTATTTTCTCTAACAACAGTAAAATCAATATCCTTTGATGTTTTGCCTTTTAATGGACATTCAACACCTTCCAATAATTTAATTGGTCTTAGATTAACATACTGATCAAAATAAAATCTAGTTTTCAAAAGAATACCTTTTTCCAATATTCCTGGTTTACATCTAGGGTCACCCAAAGCACCTAAATAAATTGATTTACAAGTATCTTTAATCTCTTTTAGAGTATCTTCTGTGATTAATTCTCCAGTCTCAAGATATTTGTCTGCACCATTATCATATGTAACCCAATCAATATTAAATCCATTAAGTTCCGCAGCTTTTTCAATTACTTTAATTCCTTCTGCTACTATTTCTGGCCCAATACCATCACCAGGCATTTTTGCTAATTTGTATGTTGTCATTTTTTTGCCCCCTTCTTAATATGATTAATTAATCCACCATCATTCATTAACTCAACTGCAAAATCTGATAATGGAACAAATATATAATCTTCATTCTTAGTATGATTAGTGATTTTTCCTGACTTTATATCTATTTCCAATTCATCACCATCACTAACTTTTCCAGAAATTCCCTTTGATTCAATCGCTACAAAACCATTATTAATTGCGTTTCTAAAAAATATTCTAGCAAAACTATCTGCAATAACTGCCCTTACTCCAGAACCTCTTAAAGCCCAAATTGCATGTTCTCTAGATGAACCACAACCAAAGTTTTCTTTAGCAACAATAAAATCTCCTTTCTTAACCTTCTTAACAAATTCAGTATCAAGATCTTCCATTGCATGTTCTGCTAACTCTTCTTCTTTATCAGAAGTTAAATATCTAGCTGGAATAATCTCATCAGTATTTATATCATCTTTTTTGTAAACATGCGCTTTTCCTTTTAGTTTCATTTTAAGAACCCCCTAGGATCAGTAATCTTCCCTTCAATAGCAGATGCTGCAACTGTTGCTGGCGAAGCCAAATAAACTTTACTTTTAGGGCTACCCATTCTTCCAACAAAATTTCTATTTGTAGTTGAAATGCAATTTTCACCTGCAGCTAAAATACCCATATGTCCACCTAAACATGCACCACATGTAGCTGTTGATACTGTTGCGCCTGCTTCCATAAATATATCTAACAAACCTTCTTTGTTCGCTGCTTTCCAAATATCTGTAGTTGCAGGAACAACAATCATCCTAGTCCCTTCTTTAACCTTTTTTCCTTTCATAATTTCAGCTGCAATTCTTAAATCTTCAATTCTACCATTAGTACAACTTCCTAAATAAGCTTGATCAACTTTAACATTATTAACCTCACCAACAGACTTCCCATTAGATGGTAAATCTGGAACAGCAACAATTGGTTCAAATTTTGAAGCTTCATAATCCATCACAATAGAATAATTTGCATCTTCATCAGATTTAACAACTTCAAACTTTTCATCAGTTCTTTTTTTAACATATTCTAAGGTTTTTTCATCAGGTTCAATTATACCTGATTTGCCACCAGCTTCAATTGCCATATTAGTTATTGTCATCCTTGCTTCAACAGATAAATCTGAAATTGTTGAACCTGTAAACTCCATTGCTTTATACAAAGCACCGTCTACACCAATATCAGAAATTATTTTTAAGATTATATCTTTTGAATAAACACCTTTAGGCAATTTACCATTAATAACAAACTTAATTGTTTCAGGAACCTTAAACCATAATTCTCCAGTAGCAAGAGCTGCTGCAATATCTGTTGAACCAACACCTGTTGAAAAAGCACCAAAAGCACCATGAGTACATGTATGGCTATCACCAGCAACAATAGTCATACCAGGAACAACGTGTCCTTGTTCAGGTAAGATTGCATGACATACACCATGTCTACCAATATCATAAAAATGTTTAATCTTATGTTTCTTAACCCATTTCCTAATCCGATTAACCATTTCAGCGCTTTTAATATCCTTATTAGGAACAAAATGGTCTGGAGTAACAACAACTTTATCAGGATTAAAAACTTTATCCATGCCAGCTTTTTCTAACATATCAATAGCAGGAGTTGTAGTAACATCATGGCATAAAACCAAGTCTATTTTAGCATTAATTAATTCACCTGGCTTAACAACATCCTTTCCAGCATGTTTAGCCAATATTTTTTCAGTTATAGTCATTCCCATTGTTATATCCTCCTTAAATAGTCAAGATAACACCATATATAAACCTATGTTGTACCTATGAAGTACAACTATAGAAAACTTAATAAAGTCACTTAAATAATTAAAAATATGGAAGACTTAACAAAATTCGGACTTACCCCAAACGAATCAAAGATATACTTATTATTATTAGAAAAAAGAGAAGCAATTGCATCTGAAATTGCTAAAGACGTAGGCATTTCTAGGCCACATGTTTACGATTCAATAAACAGGCTAATCAAAAAAGGCTTAGTATCATACGTAATCAAGAACAGCAAACGTTATTTTAAAGGTGCAAACCCAAAAGAATTAATTAATTACCTTGAAGACGAAAAAGATAAGATTGACAGAAAGAAAAAAGAAGTAAGTAATCTTCTACCTAACTTACTAAAACTACAAAAAGAAAAAAAAGCAACAACTTCTGTTGAAGTTTACGAGGGAAAAGAAGGATTAAAAACTGTATTAATGGATTTAATAAATTATGAAAAAGATTTTGTTGCTTTTGGAGCAACAGGAAATTTCCCAAAAATCTTCCCAGTATTTTCCCAGATTTTTGTTAAAAGAAGAGAACAAAAAAAAATAAAAGGAAAAATTGTCGTTGTAAAAGGAGAAAAACCAATTAAAACTAAACTTAATGATTACAGATGGATACCAAAAGAATATGGCCTTCCTAGTTCAACAATAATATATGGCAACAAAACAGCAATACTTATATGGACCGGAATAGGTATAATTATTAAAAGTAAAGAAGTTGCTGACTCATACAGAAGTTACTTTGAATTGTTATGGAAGATTGGAAAAAAATGAAAATATACTTACTAATTTTAATATTACTAATTGGCTGCAACAGTATTAACACAGAAGAAAGTTGTGATACAGAAGATGTTTGTAAACCACCAACAATTAATGAAAATGTTGCTTCTAGTGCAAAAGAAGATATGATTAACAACTCTAAATTATGTAATAATACTATTTCTAAAGAATGCGAAGTGATTCAACCAAATTTATAATATTTCTTTATTGGCTTAGTAATATTCCAAGTACATTTTAACCCTTGTTCAAAAATTACTAAGTCCCCTACACCAAAACTAATTTTATCACCAGTTGAAGAAATAACTTCAGCTTCACCCTCAATAATTAAACAGGTTTCCTTATCTGAATATTCCCATGGAAATTCAGAAATGTCGGAAATCGAAGATTTCTGAGCATGCTCAGAAACGCTTTACGTTTCTGACACTTCTTTCTCCCAAATAGACAACTGTTCCATCTCTTTTCTTTCTTCTTCAGTTGCTTTATGAGTTCTTAGTAAAACCTTTGGTTTTTCTAACCCTTCCTGATGATTATCAGGAAGTTCCATTATTTCCTCTTGAAATTGCAGTAACACCAGTTCTAGAAATATCTTGTATACCATACCCTTTAACAATCTCAATAAAACTATCAATTTTATCAGGAGTTCCAATTATTTCTAATGTCATTGACTTAGGATCAACATCTACAAACTTAACTTTATAGATCTTTGAATAATTAAGCAGTTCATCTTTAGATTTCTTATCCTTAGCAGCAACCTTAATCAAACAAAGTTCTCTAATAACAGAACCTTTATCCATTTCACTTACTTTAACAGTATCTATTAACTTATTCAACTGCTTTTCAACCTGCTCAATAATTGAATCATCACCAATAACAGTGATAACCATCTTACTTATTCCTTTTTTATTTGTTTTTCCAACAGTTATTGTATCAATATTATAATTACGTCTAGCAAACATTCCAGCTATTCTAGTTAAAACACCTGGTTGATCTTCAACTAACATTGATATTACGTGTTTATGTTGTGCCATATTTATCCCTCACAAAAACTGTCCAGGTACCTTCATACAACCACCAAAAGCATCTTTAACATGCCCTCCTGGTGGAAGCATCGGCAAGATATTGGACTCTTCTTCAACTTTAAAATTTAAAACAGTAGTTACATCTGACTTAATTGCTTCTTTTAAAGCATTTTCAATATCTGTTGGTTTACTAACATTAATTCCTTTTAAACCATAAGCTTCAGCAATCTTAACAAAATCAGGACCTTTACCTAAATCAACTTCTGAATACCTTTTATCGTGGTATATTTCAAGCCATTGCCTAACCATACCCAACCATGAATTGTTAAATATACAGATAATAACTTTAATTCCAGCTTCAGCTACTGTTCCAAGTTCTTGTAAAGTCATCTGAAAACTTCCATCACCATCTATCAAATAAACTTCCTTTTCAGGCTTAGCAACTTTTGCACCAATTGCTGCTGGAAAACCAAAACCCATTGTTCCAGCACCACCAGATGAAATAAAAGTTCTAGGTATAGACCTTTTCAAATAATGCATTGCAAACATCTGATGCTGTCCAACCCCTGTAACCACAATGTCATCTTTCTTAATCAATTTGTTCATAGCTTCAATTATCATTCTAGGATGAATCTTTTTCTTATCTAAACACCAAGTACATTTTTCACAATTATTTCTCATTGTATCAAGTTCTTTCATCCAATTATCCCAATTAGGTAATTCCATCTCTTTCAAAACTTCTACTAAACCTGCAACTACTTGTTTTGCATCCCCAACTATGGGAATATCAACATGTACATTTTTTCCAATCTCTGCAGGATCAACATCAGCATGAATAACTGTTACATTCTTCATATAACTTTCAAGGTTTCCTGTTATTCTATCAACAAACCTACATCCTATGGTTATCAACAAATCAGTACTTATAGTTGCATAATTAGCAGATTTCTTTCCATGCATACCAACTATCCCTAAACTTAATTCATTATCTTCATCAAATATTCCTTTACCTTGTAAAGTAGTTGTAACAGGAATATTAGTCAATTCAACTAATTGTTTAACTTCTTTATCAGCATCAGCTAAAACACACCCACCACCTAACAAAAACAATGGTTTTTTTGCCCCTGCAATAGCTTCAGCAGCTTTTTTTAATTGATGATTATTAGGTTTTAAATTAGGTTGAAACCCTTCTATCTTAACTTCATTAGGTATTGGCTTAGTAACCTGATGTATTTGAGTGTCTTTAGGTAAGTCAATATAAACAGGTCCAGGACGTCCTTCAGCAGCAAGCATAAAAGATTTCATAATAATTGGTGCAACCTCATTAGCAGTTCTAGGCTGAAAATTGTGTTTAGTTATAGGCAAAGTAATACCCATCATATCTGATTCTTGAAAAGCATCATTCCCTATTAATTTAGTTGGAACTTGTCCACCAATTGCAACAATTGGAATATTATCCATATAAGCATCCATTATACCTGTAACTAAGTTAGTTGCACCCGGCCCTGAAGTTGCAATACAAACTCCAACTTTTCCAGAAGCTTTTGCATAACCTTCTGCTGCATGTGCAGCTCCTTGTTCATGCCTAACTAAAATATTCTTAATTTTACCTTTATAATCTAGATATGCATCAAATAAAGGAATAACTGCTCCTCCAGGATATCCAAAAGTAACATCACAACCTTGTTTCAAAAGAGTTTCTACAATAACATGTGCACCATTCATTTTCTCACCTTCATAACTTGATTAATACATTTAATCAAAGCAATCACACTAGCCATAATAATATCCTCATTAACACCCTCAGATTTAAAACTTCTGCCTTTATTATCCTGTACAGTAATTCCAACGTGTGCTAATGCATCTGTTCCACCAGTAATTGCTTTAAGATCATATTCTTTTAATTTAATACCTAACCCAACTATATTTGTAATTGCTTTACTTGCAGCATCAACTGGACCATCACCTTTAGCTTTACCCTTCTTCTTTTTACCATCAACAATCAAAGTAACTTCTGCTTCAGGAGTTATATTATTCCCAGTATTAATTCTAAAATCTTCAAGTTTTACAATTTGTTCTTCTTCAGCAAGCTCCCCAGAAATATCAGAAGCTATTGCAATAATATCTTCTCGCATTACTTCTTTTTGTTTATCTGCCAAATCTTTAATTTTTTTAAGTATATCATTAATTTGATCTTGAACTAATTCAAAACCAGTATCTTTTAAGATCTTTTCAACAGCATGCTTACCTGAATGTTTACCAATAACAATATTAGTTCCTTCCCAACCAATTTCTTCTGGTTTCATAATTTCATAAGTAGCTTTATCAGATAAAACTCCATGTTGATGAATACCTGCTTCATGTGCAAATGCATTCTCCCCAATAATTGCTTTGTTCCTTTGAACTCTTAATCCTGTTAAATCAGATACCATTCTTGATGCTCGATAAATTTCTTTTGTATTAATGCCTGTAGTAATATCTTTAAAATAATCTTTCCTTGTCTTGATATTCATAACTACTTCTTCCATTGAACAGTTCCCTGCTCTTTCACCAATTCCATTAACAGTACATTCAACTTGTGTTGCGCCATTTCTAACAGCTTCTAATGAATTTGCAACAGCTAATCCAAAATCATTATGGCAATGAACACTGATTATTACTTTATTTTTCTTAATCAAATCACCTAACTTATCAAAAACATGCTTGATTCTTAGACCATACTCTGCTGTTTCAGCATAACCTACAGTATCAGGAATATTAATTGTGGTTGCACCTGCATTTATTGCAGCTTCCACAACATCACACATATAATCTAAATCAGTTCTTGCAGCATCTTCTGTTGAGAACTCTACATCATCACAATAACTTTTAGCGTGACTTACAGCCATCACAGCCATATCAATAATTTCCTTTTTACTTTTCCTCAACTTTTTTTCCATATGAATATCTGAAGTAGCAACAAAAGTATGAATTCTAGGCTTATTAGAATATTTAACTGCTTCCCATGCCCTATCAATA
>CAZHRT010000001.1:65844-152596 GCA_964534665.1 uncultured Methanosarcinales archaeon
AATATCTTCTTTCTTAGTTCTAGCAAGTCCGCAAATTGTTGGACCTTTAACTTTTTGAGCTATTAATTTTACAGCTTCAAAATCACCATCAGAGGCTATAGGAAAACCTGCTTCAATTACATCAACATTTAATTTGGCAAGCTGTTTAGCAATAATCAACTTTTCCTGAATTGTCAAAGACGCACCAGGACTTTGTTCGCCATCTCGAAGTGTTGTATCAAATATGATTATTTTCTTCATTTTTAGTTTTTATTTTTTTTATTTTTTATAAATCTTATGTCAGAAATTTTGATTTCTAACATAATAGTCTATCTAGGTTATAGATTTTGGCCATCATCTCTCACTAAAAGAAATGGGCAATCACACCAGTAAAAGAACTAAAACTAACAAAAGCAATACTGAACTTGAACTATCTTTTGTTTTCATAATTAATAGTAGTTAAAAACGAGTATATAAAGTTTATGTTTTTAAGGAATGTTTTTATATTTATCAAGATTATCAATTATTCGAGATTATAAAATGAAAGTACTATTAGCTTATAGACCAAATCCAAGATATAATGATCCTGATACAAATATTTTCCCAAATGGATTATATTATATTGCGTCCCTTCTAAAAGATAAAGGTCACAATGTTCACTTAAAAAATTTCTCTAGATACAATATAAATGAGATTAAAGATGAAATTAAAAATTTATCTCCTGAAATCCTAGGATTAAGTTGTTATACTTTTAATGCTGTAAACACGTTCGAATTATGTGATATTATTAAAGATATTAATAAACAAATTAAAGTTGTCCTTGGAGGGCCACACGCAACTGCATTATGTGATGAAATTCTAAAAAGGATAAAAAATATTGATATAATTGTTAAAGGGGAAGGAGAAGAAACATTTTTAGAACTTGCAACCAGTGGATTAGATAATCTAAAAAACATAAAAGGAATAAGTTACAAAAAAGGAGATGTGATAATACATAATTTATCAAGAGAACCTATTAATGACCTTAACTCCTTAACTATTCCTTCAAAATATTACAAATATCAAAGAATTATTACATCAAGGGGGTGTCCAGGCGAATGTACTTTTTGTTCTACACCAAACTTCTGGGGAAGAAACATAAGATTCAGAAATCCAAGAAACATTATCGAAGAAATTGAGTTACTACATAAAAATTATGGACTATCATATTTTGTTTTTTCAGATGACACGTTTACATGTAATAAAAAAAGAACAATTGAAATATGTAAATTAATAATAGAAAAAGGCTTAAAGATCACCTGGGATTGTAGAAGCAGAGTTAATTTTATTGACGAAGAACAATTAACCTGGATGAAAAAAGCAGGTTGTATATCTATCAGCTATGGCGTTGAATCTGGGTCTGAAAGGATACTTAAGAATATTAACAAACATATAACTATTGATCAGATTATAAAAGCCTCTAAAATTACTAAGAAATTAGGATTACAGTTAGCATTTTTCTTAATTGTTGGTTCTCCAGGTGAAAATGAAGAAAGTATTCAAGAAACAATTAATTTATTAAAACTAACAAAACCTCATAAAGTGCTTATTGCTATCATGAACCTTACCCCAGATATTGATTTATGTAAGAATGTTGATATGGATTTCTGGTTCAAAGAAATGTTAGAACCACATTATTATACATCTGAATTGAGTTTAGAAGCCCTAATGAATTTTGGGAAAAAAATTAACACAGAATTTCAAAAATATAAAGGACAATACTCAATGGATGAGTTAATTGCCATAATAAAAAAAGATCCATCATCATTTCAAGCCTTCAATTATTTAGGAGGATTATATTTATCAAAAAATATGTTAAAAGATGCCTTAATATGTTTTTTAAAAGCTATTAAATTAAATCCAGGATTTGCACAAGCAAATAACAATATTGGAATTGTTGCAATAAAATCTGGACAAAAGGAAAAAGCATTAGAGTGTTTTAAAAAAGCGGCAAAACAAAATCCTGAAGGGCTTGCCGCAGTAACTAATGCAGGAAGAGTATATCTTGAAAAAGGCGAAATTAAAAAAGCTAAAGTATATTTTAAGTCTGCTCTTGAAAGAAAACCCAAAGATCAACAAATTAAGAAATATCTCGATATGATTAAAAAAGATGAAATGTAACCAATGTGGAACCTGCTGCAAACTATTTCTAATTAACATAAATGAAGAAGAATACAAATCAAAACAATTTAAAACACAGTTCAAAGAATTCATAGAAAACTTTGAAGAAGCAGAATTAATTTGCGCAAATATACTAGAACAAAAAGAAGATAATAGTTGTATTTATCAAAAAAATAATAAGTGTTCAATACACAATAAAAGGCCACAAGCTTGTAGAAATTTTTATTGTCAATCTAAAAATCCACAATTCAAAGGAATGATTAAAATGATCAATCAAAATAATCTTCATAACAAAAAGAATCAGAATCCCTACCCTTAAAAGTACAACTACCTTTATCCTCAATAATATTCCCATCTAAACTCTCACGAAACCTTGAAACTAAAGAATTACAATCAGAACATCTTCTAAAACAAGTTCCAATTTCAACATCAAATTCTTTATCAGAAACTTTAAGCAATTTAGTAGGAACTTCTGCTTTTTCTTTAAAAAAACCATAAACTCTAGAAACATACTCTTCATTTAACATATCTGATATTTTAATGTGTAAAACACATTTCTTAGGAGATTTATCATACACAACTGCCCTCTTCAAAGAAATAGATCTTTGATTTTTAAGCTTATTATTATTGTCAAATTTCTTTTTAGCCATAGCATCAGGCAACTTAATACTACCATCTTCATTAAATTCAATCATAAAACTAAGGATAAAAACTAAGTTTAAATTGTTTTTGGAGATTTATTTCAAAATCCCCAATAAGTTTAAATACAATAAACTCAAAATCAATCATTAATGAAAAAACTAATACCTATAATATTATGCATACTAATTTCAACATTAGCTTACGCTACACCAAGCATATTTATTAAAGATAGTATTGATGAAGGTCAATCTAAAGCATATGAAGTAGATGATGGTTGGTATATACTGACATTAACTATTGTATCAGATAGCAAAGGTGTAGCTAAATTCAAACTTAATGAAGAAACAAGTACAAGCCTTAAAGAACGTGATTCATTTGAATTCAAAGATGGTTCAACAATAATAATCAGATCATTAGATGCAATTGGTGGATTTGATAATGTAGATTATTATTTCTACGCTTCAGGGATAAGCCCATTAGATATTGAACCAGAAACAGATATTGCTCTAGAACTTTGTAATTTTGACAAAGAATGTTCTGAAACAGAAACACAAGAAGACTGCTGCTATGATTGTGGGTGTGAAACAGGTTTTAGATGCACAGACAACGCTTGTGAAGAGATTATAGGCTGTATAGAAGATGAAGAATGTAATGATGATAATGCGTGTTCAGAAGATTTTTGCACTGATAGTCAATGCTCAAACGAGTTCACAAACGGATGTAATTACAATGAAACATGTTTTGAAACAGGCTCGAACAAATTAATAGAAAAAACTATATCTTATTGCTTAAATGGTTGGCATACAAAAAAGATTTTAGGAGACCCTTGTGAAAATAGCTTTGAATGTACAACAGGAGAATGTAAAGGAAATGTATGTTATAAGAAAAAAACAGGATTAATTAATATATTATTAACTGTAATAATCTTTCTTTCAGCAATAATATTTATATTAAGATTAAGAAAATCAGAAAAAAAGAATTTTAAAAAGAAATTTAAGTTTTAATTATTGAAAAATTCCAAAATAATTTTTCAGTTCTAAAAACCACACGATTGAATATCTAAACTTTAGTGTGGTTTTAATTATTTCTTTTTCTTTGCTGTTTTACTCTTCACAGACTTCTTAACTGTTTTTTTAGCAACTTTCTTAGAAGTTTTTTTAGAAGCTTTCTTAACAGTTTTACCAGTAGCTTTTTTTCTAGATGTTTTCTTAACTCTCTTTTTACATTTAAGCCCTAATTCTGTTATAAGTTCTCTATATCTATTTCTAAGTGTAACTTCAGTAACTCTTGCAACGTTTGCAAAATCTTGCTGAGTTCTTTTCTCTTTATTCATTAATGCAGATACATACAAAGCAGCTACTGCAATACTATTAGGTGATTTACCTGAAAGCAATTTGTGTTTTTGCGCTCTTTCTAAGATCCTCATAGCATCTGTCTGAGTTTTATGTGACAAATTAAGTGCACTTGAAAACTTTGACAAAAAGCTAATAGGATCTGTTGGCAAAATCTTTATTTGCAAAGATCTTGTAATAAACCTATAAGTTTTACCAATATCTTTTTTTGTAATTTCTGTTGCAGTTGCGATTTCTGACATTGTTTTTGGGATATCGCATAATTTACAAGCTGCATGAATTGAACCAGCAACCATTTTCTCAATGCCTCTACCTTTTACTAATCCTCTTTGAAGAGCTAAAGTATAAATTCTTGCAGCTTCTTCTTCCGCTGATTTTGGAAGTGACAATGTTGAAGAAAGGCTTTTTAATTCTGTAAGAGCTTGACTAAGATTTTGTTCAATTGAGGTTGAAGAACGTCTTTGCCATTTTCTTAATCTAAAAAATTGACTTCTATTTTTAACAGAATATAAATCAGATTTATTACCAACTTCAGTTGATACTCCTGGCTGTAAATAGGTAATTGGTGCTCCAGTTCTACGCTTTGATACGTCACTAGCATCATGTTCTCTCCATTCTGGACCAAAATCAAATAGTTTATCATCTACTACAAGACCACAATCTTGACAAGTAATTTCTCCTTTATCTTTATTCCAAGATAGATGGTTCATACCACACTCTGGACACTTTTTTTTAGATTCTGTCATTCTTTTACCTCCAAAACACTCAGTAAAACACCCTCACTGTATAGTAGTAACTATGTTATATATAAATGTTTCGGTTAAATATTTCACCTAATTATCAAGAATAGGGCATTATTAAACCTAGATATAACAAAATAAGCCATTTTCAGCAAAAAACTTAATTTTTTAAACATTTTCATTAAAAATTACCCATAAATTTAAATATTAATTAGTTTAAAAACAATTTAAGAGGTGATAATATGCATTCAGAACATAGGCATAAAATCAATCAAGGAACATTGTTAGTTGTTGTAGGTTTATTAGTAATACTAAATCAATTATATAGTTGGATTACAAGTTGGCCACTATTCATTGGTTTGACACTTCTGATCTTAGGTTTCTTACACATGATGGTTGATAAAGAACAGATCGAAGCTGAAAATAAACCAGTTCCAAAAAAGAAAAAGTAATTTTTTTTCTTTTTACATATAGCAACGGCAACAAATATTCGAATATAAATCTTGCCGTTGCTTATTAGGTAAGGAAGAAAAATATTATACACCTTACCTATATATTTTTAAATTAATTTAAATTTCCATTAAGATAGATGATACTATGAATTGTATATTTCCACCATGTCCAAAATGTGAAAAAGGATATTTAGTTCCATTTTCATTTAAAGAAGATGTATTTGAGAAATGGAAATGCACAGAATGCAATCATTGTGTTGAAAAAAGGTGAGATAAATGGCATTTGATCCAAATTTAGACCAAAAAATATTTGCAGAAACAATTGAATTTGAAGGTAGTAATATTATTGTAGGTGTTTATTCCTATAATGAAGGTACAAAAAAACTTCAGCTTTCAAGAGAAAGAGTAAATGCAGACGGTAAAACTTCTTTTGCAAAATTAGGCAGAATGACTAAAGAAGAAGCTGAAAAAATATTACCAATCATCAATAAAGCTATAGGGAGTATGTAGAGTTTACCAAAAGGCTTTTAAATGATTTAAAATTCTAAACATGCAAGGGTGTTTATTTCTAATATGATAATTGGAATACCAAAAGAAGAAAAAATAGGAGAATATAGAATTGCTCTAATACCTGAACATGTGGGCAAATTAGTTAGTGAGGGCCATATTGTTTTCTTAGAAAAAGGTGCTGGAGTTGGCTGCGGATTCTCAGATAAAGATTATATGAACCAGGGTGCAATCATAACAGACAAGGTATATGACTGCAAAATGATTGTTCGTGTTAAAGAACCCCCATTATCAACTATTAAACAAAATCAAATAATCATGGGTTATTTACATGTCGAAAAAGGTCAAAATATGCCTTTACTAAACAAACTTCTTGATTTAAACACAACAAGCTATGCATATGAAGAGATATTAGATAAAAAGAAAAATCGTCTTGTGAATCTTGGAAAAGAAGCAGGTATTGTTGGTATGTATGAAGGATTAAGGCTTTGGGGACAAATTCAAGAAAAAAATGGCAAAGTAAACCAATTCAAAAAACTAGAACCAATTAGAAAATATCATGATATTCAAGAAATTTATGCTGCCTTATCAAGATCAAACCTTCACAATGGAGTTAATGTTTATATTTTAGGAAAAGGAAAAGTTTCCACTGGTGCTCAAAATATCCTTAAATATACACAAATCAAACCAAATGTTCTTTATCGTGATCAAACAATACATATTGAAAATTATTTATCAAAAGCAGACATTATTGTTAATGCTGTTGACTGGTATCCCGACGAACCAAGGATAATAACAAAAGACATGCTTAAATTCATGAAAAAAACTGCAGTAATTGTAGATATTTCATGTGACGAAAATGGATCAATCGAAAGTTGTGTACCTACAACCTGGGAAAAACCAACTTATGTCTGTGATGGAGTAACCCATTATTGTGTTGATAACCTTCCTTCTGCTATACCTAGAGATTCTTCATTTCATTTAAGCGAAATGATCCTTCCCCACGTCTTAAAAGTTGCTAAAAGTGACATTCTTGAAACAGGACTAATGACTCAAAAAGGAGTATTTGAATATGAAAGTGATTCTTTAGAAATTGAAAAAGAAACAGCTATTGAGATATCAACCTAAATATTCTTAACCATTTTTATAGTATAGTTATTAAAACCTAGTTTATGATATAAATTTAATGCAGGAATATTTTTAATATGAATTTCTAGCGAAACATTTGATACACCTAAATCTTTAAGCCACTTAAAAGCAGATTTTGCTAATCTTTCCGCAACCCCTTTTCTACGATAATCATCTATGACATACAAATTACTGACATATCCTTTAATTTTAAATTTAGATATTAATAAGGGCTTAATTATTTTTGCCAATACAATACCAACTACTCTTCCACCATCTTCAGCAATGTAAACTGATCTATTTTTATGTGTTAAATCACCCCTAAGATAACTAAGATATCTCTCTCGTGTTTCAGATAATGGCTTTAATGTCTCAGAATATTTTAATTCTTCAACCTTACTTAATAATTTAATCTCTTTAATTGTATCATAATCCTCAATTTCTGCTTTTCTAATTTTCATTTTCCATACTCCTTAATTATCTCTTTGATAAGAAATTTGCTTAAATTAAATCTTCTCGCCCTTGGAAAACCAGGGAATGTATTAACTTCGATAAACTTAGCGGTTTTTCTATCAGAACATAACATTAAATCTACACCACCAAATTTAAGACCTAATGCTTTAATAGACTTTATTGCATTTTTCTTTGCTGCTTCCAATTGTTTTTTAGGCAATTTCTTAATAAACCCTTTACTTTCCCCTCTAGCTCCCTGTGAAATATTTGTAGTAACTGACTTATAATCATTACTTCTACCATATATATATAGAACTTTATCTCCATAAACGTAAAGTCTCAAGTCAAATTTCCTTCCATTGATTAATAAAGGATCTATAGCTTCTTCAACAATAACATCTTTCTTTAACAACTCCTTAAGAAAATCTTTTTTATCAGTTAAATTCTTAAAAGTCCAACCATAATCAGACCTCTTACTAACAATCCGACCTTTAGAAAATCTAAAATTAGTCATCCACCTACCTTTTTCAAGGTAAGTAATACCTTTTCCCATTGAACCATAAATTACTTTTACAAATAATTTTTTTCCAGAATCTATTATTTTAATTAGATGATCATATTTTCTAGTAAGATAATTCTTAGGAATAACAACACCTGCTTTAAAAACAGCTTTCTTAGTTAAATCTTTATCTCGATCTTTAGCTAAGTTCTTAGGATGATTAATATATTTTATTATTTTATCAGAATATACCTCATTAATCTTAGTTTCAACTTCTCCCCAGAACTTCTTAAATTTTGTATAAAAAGATTTATTACCATAAACTCCTTTATAATTCTTAGGCTCAATATATTTATCCCAATAATGATATGGAAAACATAAAAAAACAATTACTTCTTTTGTTTTAATACTAGGAAACTCATTCTTCAACAAATCTGAATAGCCCATATTTCTAAAAGCAATTTTTGTATTAGCAAAAAATCTTTTACTCTTAAATATTTTTCTAAAAGTATCAAAATCTTTATAATCACCAATTACAAGTAATGTTTTAGTTTTCATTGAATTAGAATACTTGGTTTACCAGGCGCAGCATTTTTTGCCTTTTGTTCTTTAGAATCTTCTGACTTTTCAATTATGATATTACAACCAAATTCCTGTTCAAGTTTTTCTTTAACATTTTTGAGACTATCAAGTTCTTGGGACTGTTTCAATATAGTTTCAGGAATCTTAGTTTGGTCTTTTAACAATCCAGGAATCAATTTAGAAATATCTTTACCATGCTCTTTAAGGTCTTTTTCTGCCAAACAAACAGATATCAGTGCCTTAAAATCTCTTGTATTAACCATTTCTTCTTTAATAATCTTAAAAAACAAATATTTCCACTTAGGTGAGATTATTAATTTTATGTTAGATGGTTTCTCAACCTTTATCAATTTCAAAACATAATTTATATCTGAAATCATTGAATGAACTAACTCTTCTGAAGCTTCAGCTTGCTTATCTATTTTCTTTTCATCATACTCAGGCCAAGGATGTAAACTACAAAAACCTTTTCCATTAAGTTTTTCCCAAACTTCTTCAGAAACGTGTGGTATAAAAGGACTTAAAAGTAAAGCAGCCGTCTTTACAGCCTCATTATAAACATCTAAATTACCTTGATCTTCTTTGTATTTGTATATATGATTAACAAATTCCATTACAGCACCAATCGCTAAACTTAACTTAAACTCTTCGACAAACAAAGTAACTTTCTTAATAGTCTCATGCATTTTAGATATTAAACGCTTATCACGATTATTTAACTTATCAGACTTTACCAAACCTTCTTGTTCAACAAGATTATATACCCTATTTAGAAATTTAAAAGAACCATTAACTCCTTGATCACTCCATTCTAATTCTTTTTCAGGTAAAGAAGTAAATAACATAAATAATCTAGCAGTATCTGGACCATATTGATCAATTATCGGACTTGGATCAACAACATTTCCTAAAGACTTAGACATTTTAGCACCATCTTTAATAACCATGCCTTGACATAATAAATTCTTAAACGGTTCATCAATATCATGTAACCCTAAATCTCTCAAAGCTTTTGTAAAGAATCTTGCATACAAAAGATGTAATATCGCATGTTCAATTCCACCAATATATTGATCAACAGGCATCCATTCTGAAATTAATTTCTTATCAAAAGGTAATTTATCATTAAATCTATCAATAAATCTAAGAAAATACCATGAACTATCAACAAAAGTATCCATTGTATCAGTTTCTCTTTTTCCACTGCCACCACATTTAGGACATTTACATTCAACAAAACTTTTTACAGAAGCTAAAGGATTACCTTCACCAGTAAACTTAACTTTTTCAGGTAAAACAATTGGAAGATTCTCTTCTTTCTCAGGAACAGCACCACATTTATCACAATAAACTATAGGTATAGGTGTTCCCCAAAATCTTTGCCTTGAAATTAACCAATCTCTAAGTTTGTAATGAACTGTTTTTTTGCCATAACCTTTTTTTGCCATCCAATTAATCATATCAGGTAAAGCATCCCTATTTTGCATTCCTGAAAAATCCCCTGAATCATAAAGAATACCGTCTGAAGTAAATGCTCTTGTTGCCTTTTCAGGATTAATCTCTGAACCATCGTCACTTATAACAAATTTTAACGGAATTTTATGTTTTCTTGCAAACTCAAAATCACGTTGATCATGTGCATCTGCCATAACAATACCAGTACCATACATTAATGCAAAATTTGCTATGTAAATAGGTACCTTTTCACCATTCACAGGATTAATAACATATTTTCCAAGGAAACAACCAACCTTATCTTTTCCTTCAGGAGTTGTTCTTTCAATTTCAGATTGTTTTTGAATTTCTTTTATTACTTTTAATGTTTCTTTTTCATATTTTGTTCCTTTAACTAATTCTTTAACCAAAGGATGTTCAGGAGCAATCACAATAAAAGTAACACTGTGTATAGTATCGACCCTTGTGGTATAAGCAGGTAAAATTTTATCTGAATCTTCAAGTTTAAAATGAACCTCTACACCTTCACTTTTACCAATCCAATTCTTCTGCATTGTTCTAACACGTTCTGGCCAACCATCAAGCTTATCAATATCATTTAACAATTCTTCTGCATATTCCTTAATCTTAAAATACCATTGTTCAAGCGGCTTTTGTTCAACTTCTGAATGGCATCGCCAACAAGTTCCATCTTCAACCTGTTCATTAGCAAGAACTGTATTACATTTTTTACACCAATTAATTATTCCTTCTTTTTTGTAAGCTAAACCTTTATCAAAAAATTTCAAAAAAATCCATTGATTCCATTTATAATATTCAGGTTCACAAGTAGGCATAGTTCTATCCCAATCATAACTAAAACCTAATGATTTTAACTGATCAACCATAGAAGCCATACATTTCTCAGTCCATTTCTTAGGATCTGATTTATTTTTTATAGCTGCATTCTCAGCAGGTAAACCAAGAGCATCAAACCCAACAGGATACAAAAGATTAAAACCATTCATTCGCTTAAAACGTGCAACAGCATCACCAATAGAATAATTTCTAACATGACCCATATGAAGTTTCCCAGAAGGATAACTAAACATCTCTAAACAATAGAATTTTGGCTTCTTTTTATCCTGCTTAAACTTAAAAATACTACTTTCAGCCCATTTCTTCTGCCATTTATTTGATATTTTGTTTAAATCTAACATGTGTCTTAGAAAATAAGCGTGGCTTTAAATTATTTATGGTACATTATATAATAAGAAAAAAAGTATTAAAAATAATTAAAATTTCTTAAACTGAGCTGCAACATCAATCAAATCAACATGACCCATTAGCATAGCTCTGCAGCAATACCTTTCTAGACCTAATTCGTCCATTGCTTTCTTTTTATCAGAGCCTTTCTCAACTTTTTTGTTGAAGTCATCCCATAAGTGTCCAATTGGTTTTCCACAACTCCAGCATCTTATTGGTATAATCATTTTTCAGTATCACCTATAACTTTTTTGAACTTTTGCTCTTGCTTTACCATGCCTATTTGGTTTCACTTTTTCTTTTCTTCTAACATCAGCAACAACTAAAGTCCTATCATATATTGCAAATTGATCTTTTAATTTTGTACCTTTTGAAAGTGAAACTAAAGCTTTAGCAATAGCTAAACGAGCAGCATCTGCTTGTGAAGATATTCCACCACCATTAACATTAACATCAATATCATTTCCCTTAATTAAATCCCCAGCAATTAACAAAGGTTCACGAATCTTCATCCTATACATACTTGGTTGATAAAGATCAATTAAAACATTATTAATTCTAACCTTGCCAGTTCCTTCCTTTAATGTTGCACGAGCTATTGCTCTTTTACGTTTTCCTGAAGCATGTATTTGTTTCATAGTTCTTCACATATCCTCTTTACAGTTACATATTTTGATAATGGTAATTTTGAAACTTTAGCAGCTTCTATTGTTTCTGCTTTTCCATCTATTGGTTGACCAATATAACATTTAATATTTTTAAAAGCTTCCTTTCCTAATTCTTTCTTATAAGGCAACATGCCCCTAATTGCTCGCTTAACAAAAGCATTTGGTTTTCTAAAAAGAAAAGGGCCCTTATAAGTTCCACGATCCCTTTTTTGTTTATATTTTGTTAAAACAAACCTTTTATTACCAGAAACTACTGCTTTCTCACAATTAACAATATCCATTTTTTCACCTAATAAAGACTTCTTAGCAACAACTGTTGCCATTCTTCCCAATATTAAATCTGTTGCGTCTATTATCATTTTAAATTTCTCCTAAATTTAAAGCTTGAAAGTTTCTAATTTTCATTATTTTTATCCTAATATCCTAATATTTTTACCCTTTGGACTTTCTTTAATAAGATCGTTAATGTCAATTATTTTTGAACCAGCTTCATTAATTTTATCAACAGCTGATTTTGAAAATTGATAAGCACTAATTACTACTTTATGATCAAGTGTACCACTACC
Source organism: uncultured Methanosarcinales archaeon (assembly GCA_964534665.1). Lineage (GTDB taxonomy): Archaea > Nanobdellota > Nanobdellia > Woesearchaeales > JAHJBD01 > JAHJBD01. The sequence continues at coordinate 78,273 of CAZHRT010000001.1, forward strand.
TAAAACTTTCCCAGGAACTATAATTACTTCGTTCTCTTTTGAATACTTACTGATTCTTGAAAGATTAACAATCCTTCTTTGCCTACTTGGTTTTTCTAAATCTTCTGCAATCCTTTTCCAAATAGCAACTTGATGCTCAGAAGCATTCTTCTTCAGTTCCATAATCAAGTCTTGTAAGACTTTATTGGTTGTTTTCATTTTTTCTTATGCGGGAGACGAGGTTCGAACTCGCGCATCCACTAAGGAACTAGGCCTTTGATGGCGAATAAACGCAACGCGTTTACTTTGCTTATATCCTCAACCTAGCGCATTTGACCACTCTGCCACTCCCGCAATGTTTAAACATTAACAGAAGGGTTACTTGAGGTCTTTAACAAGTGTAATAAACTCATCACACTTCTCATCAATAGCTTTTGAAGCTTCTTGAACTATTTTCTTAGGTTCAAGTTGACCCCATGACTCAACTGTAAAAATATAATCATTATTCTTGTTAACCTTAACTTTGCCTTCTGATGCTTCTTCACATGCACCGCAAAGATGACATTTTAAGAGATTATCTTTATTAACAATTACTTTATTATCTTTAAGATCAAAAACATCTACTGGACACGATTCAACAACTTTAGCAGCGTCCTTCACATCTCCAATTTCAATTTCTGCTTTTTGTTTGTAAAAAGCTAAACCAGGACTCCATTTTGAATGTACTTTTCCTTTACCCAAAACTGCAGTAGCCTCAAGTTCAATTTGTTGACCTTTAAGCAATTTCGCAATAGGCATATTAGGATAAACGGGTTTAACTCCAGAATCTTTTGAATTTATTTCGGATGCTAAAACAACAGCTGGACCTTTAGCTTTCAATGTCATATTTAATTGACATCTAGCACAACCTTTACCTTCACATTTACATTCATCAGGTAAATTATAAGATTTCAGGTCTGTTGTTAAAGGCAACAAACCTAGTCTATGTGCGATCATTTCATCGTATAATATTGAACTATTTTTTCGGATTTCAACTTCTTCAACAGCCATAACAGGAACATCTCCAAGGATTGCCCTTCTCAATGAGTTAACAAAAGCTGGTGTTGATTCTCTTACCAAAAACGAGATCTTATTCTCAGATTTATCTAGAGATCTTATTTCCATTATACTCTCCTCCCTCTTTTTCCACCTTTTTTTCTACAACCATCATGAGGCATAGGTGTAACATCCTCAATTATTCCAATTCTCAAACCCATTCTTGAAAGTGCTCGAATTGCTGCTTGAGCTCCTGGACCAGGACTTGCAGGACCATTATGTCCACCTGGTGCTTTAATCTTTACATGAATTCCTGTGATTCCATGTTCTTTAGAAGCTTCGCCTGCTTTTTTTGCTGCAATCATTGCAGCTGTAGGAGAACTTTCCATTCTATCTTGCTTAACAACCATTCCACCTGATGCTAAAGCAATAGTTTCAGTTCCAGTAATATCAGTAATATGAATTATTGTATTATTATAACTAGAATAAATATGTGCAACACCCCAAATCAAAGGTTGATTTCTTCTAACCGGCCTACTAATAGGTTTACTAACGGGCCTACTAACAGGTTTACTAACAGGTTTATTTTCCATCTTCTTTTACCTTATCTTTTTTCTTATCATCTTTAGGTGCTTCGTCTTTTTTATCTTCTTTAGCAACCTTTTCTTCTTTAACAGGAGCATCTTCATTTTTATCAGTAGACTCTTTCTTAGGTTTTGTTTCTTTTTTATCTTTTTTAGGTGCTTTTTCTTTTTTATCTTCCTTAGCAACCTTTTCTTCTTTAACAGGAGCATCTTCGTTTTTATCAGTAGACTCTTTCTTAGGTTTTGTTTCTTTCTTAACTTCTACTTCAGGTTGAGCCCTTTCAGGATGATCTAAACTTGATAATTTTGAAGCTGGCCTAAATTTAATTGCTGCTTCTTCTTCAACTGTTACAAGATAAGAAGGGATAGTCATTGGTTGTTCACCAATATAAATATGTTTATGTGTAATAAATTGTCTTGCTTGTTTCATTGATCTTGCTAGGTTTTTCTTAAAAACTAATGTTTGTAATCTTCTACCTAAAATTTCTTTAGTAGTTATTGACAAAATATCTTCGATTTTTCCGCCTTGTTCAAGCAAACCAAGAGAATTTACTTTAATTAGCAATTGTTGCCTTTCAATCTCAGACTGTTTTGTTTGTTCTCTAATAACTCTCTTTATCTGAGCAAATAAACTTTTTAAGAAAGACTCCATCTTCCAAATTTCTTTTTTATTCTTAAGACCATAATCTCTAACAAAGGTCTTTTCAGTATCAATTCTTTCCTTTTGCCAAGGATGTGATGGTGTTGTATACTTCTTTCTTTTTTTTCTTGGATCGCCCATATTAATTCACTTACTTTTTCTTTTTAACTCCTAATGAAAGTTTACCTTTATTTTTTCTAAAATTAGATTTTGTTCTCTGACCCCTAACAGGTAATTTTGACATATGTCTAACACCTTTATAGGTTCTAATTTTCTTTAATTGTTTAATATCGTTATCACGTACATAAGAAACATCAGCTGAACTTAAATGCATATCTTCTCCTGTCTCAGGATCATTCCTTCTATTTAGCATCCAAACCGGAGCCCCAAGTTTTTGAGGATCTTTAATAAATTCTTCAATTTTCTTAACTTCAGCATCTGACAAATCTCCAGATTTTTTACTAACATCAAGACCTAAAGTATTACAAATAAGATTTCCAAACATAAAACCAACACCTTTAACCTTTTTTAATCCAATACCAATTGGCCTATTTCCATCAAGGTCGGTGCCCATTATACGAACAATGTGTTTAAATTCTGTTTCAACCATTTTAATTATTAATCCTAGAATATGAACCCTAGGAACGCCGTTTTGACTCGGGCTAATAGAATTAAGAAACTGAAGTCTGTTTATAAAGGTTGTGGTAAACGATAGATTTATAAGTTATTTTTCAACTCTTGAGATTATGGTGGCGATAGTATAACTTGGCTAGTACCCAGGACTGTGGACCAAGCTTTCGGGCAGGATAGATATCCTGGAGTCCGGGAAGATAGAAAATTTATTCTATCTCGGCAATTCAAATCCCGGTCGCCACCCTTCTTTTCATTATGTACCTTTCTAATAATTCTTTTTTATGATTTATAGCTATATATCGAATAACAAACTCACGAAAAAAGGTAATATTCTTAGAAGATAAACTAAATTCTGTAACACACCCTCTGCTATTGAAAGTATTTCCAACAAACACATTTTGTTTTTCTCTGGTTATGGAACTAACACCACACTTCAAGAAATTCTTAATACTCTCTTCTAATTTAAATAATCTTCTCCTGCTATGTACCCTTATACAACATTGAGGATATTTTGGCCTCTTAATCCTCACATCACCGTCTCCATCAATTACTCCTGCCAAATATGAACCAAATAATGCAGAGTTCTTCAAAATCCAATCCGGTGGATGAACTTGCTTAAAATCTATTTTTAATTTGCAAAATAATTTTAATAAATTTTTGCATCCAAACTTATAATCATATCTCAAAAATCCTTTTTTATCAGTTAATTTAAACAAACAGCCTTTTAAACCAAAGATCTTTTGCGTAATATTTCTAAATTTATCCTGCATCGAAAGTGATTTTTTCCCAACTCCTAAAACAACAAAATATCTTTTTCTATTAATGGACTGCACATGTTGCACTTTGAAATAACCATCACTCTGAACAACACCTACCCAATAAGCAAAATCAGGGCTATTAACGCATCTTTCATAGATTTCTTGATTTAATATCTTTGAATTCATTTTGCATTACAATGATCATCCAGATTAGATCTAAATAAATGATTTTCGCCTCAGCAAAAATAATAATTAAGTAGTGTAATCAATATTTAATGGTAATGTAAAAAAATTAGAAAATGGTTCAAGCGTTTTGAAAGGCTCGGTCCCCATCCTCTTTTACCCCACCTTTTTTCTCTAAAACTTTACTAACAACATAAGGTATAGTAAAAGCAATAACATAAACCAAACTAACAATAATTGGATTATGACTAACTTCATTAATTCTAATTGTTCTATTAAGATGATTAGCAAAATTAACCATAAAATATACATTAACTAAAGCAAGTGAAGGTATAAAAACTCCTGCAACAATATGTTCTTTTCTTTCTAATTCTTTTAAATCATCAATTATTACAATAAACAAAAAACCAAAAGTCAATGCAATTACCGAGATAATCCCATACAAGAAAATAGCATGAAAAACCAATAAAAATGGAACCAATACAACAGAAACAATCAAATTACCTATAATCGCCACAATCAAAACAAACCAATAAATAAACTCGTCCAATAATTTAACCATATGATGTTTTTTTTCTTGTGCAGATTGAAATATATTATTTGCTTTAATTAAATCTTCTCTAGACCAACCTTTTGAGCCTAATTTTGAATAAATACCTTCATTCATCATTCATTCTTTTATCATCATTCATTAATTCTTTTATATATTTAAAAAAACTTTTTGTATCATCAAAATAAATATTCAACTTATCAATATCAACTTCAAAGCTATTTCCATCTAAATCAGCAATCAATGTTACATGCCGCCTATATTCTTCCCGTCTAGTATATTCTGCCCTGCTAACTCTACGCATTAAAGCATAAAATTCAAGATTTTTATTAATAACTTCATCATCTGCAAAATGTTTAAGTAACAATTCACATCGTAAAGCAGGAACATTTGGAGATTCATCAGTCATCTTTTTCTCTTTTGCATAATCTAAAAGTGCAAGAATCATAAAATCATAAGCACTTATTAGTCTCAAAACAACGCTTTTAACAACATCTACTGTCCTACTATATTTTAAACTAACAAATATCAAATGATCAATTCTCTTCATTTCACCTACTGCATCTTCAAGATTTTCATTCATCGTCAATTATCCTCGAATTTAATTCTACAAATGATTTAGCACTAGAGATATAACCTTTAATCGAATCTAATGTTATTGTTCTAAGATCATATTCATTTGTGCAAATTACAAAACTATCTTTTCGAGAAAACTCAATTGGGCTTTCCCTATGTTCCTTAATAACTTCCCTAAGTTCCTGTATCGTATTAAGATAATGTCTTTCTATATTAAACTTTGGTGCACATTTCTGTTTAAATAGATTAAATTTTGATACAAAAGTATCTTGAAAAGGTGGGATTTTCTTATAAGTCCTTTCAAAATGAAGTATTGAACCCATACTATTAATCATAGCCAAGAAAACATTCTCAAGAACAGCCAAAAGAATTTTTGGATCCTTAACAAAAGGATAAGTCATTGTTAGCATATGATCTGCAATTTGAATTTTCTTTCTGGCTACGTCTCTAAGACCATCATAACGTTCCATAAGATATAATAGGTTATCAAAGTTAATAAAGTTTATTCTTTTACATGTCAAAATTTCACTATCATTTAGTATAAAAACATAAATTAATGAAATTCTGAGCATGCTCAAAAATCATCTTAAAATCAAGAAATCTCAAATAAGTCACTAATTTTTATAAGATGATTTTTTACAGACGTTATTCCTTCAAAGACATTATTGCAGCTGCAAGATCGCCATTATGTTCAGAAATTGCTTTTTCAGCAGTTTCTTTATCAACACCTGCTTGTTCCATTACAGTATTAATATCATCTTCATTAATATCTGGTTCAGAAGATATTGCTCTTTCTTCAATCTCACCAACAACTTGAAAAGTTTCTTGACCACCCATATTAACTTTAGAAACATTTGGATTTGTTATAACAATCTCTTTTTCAGGAGTTCTAATTATAACTTCAGTAGCGTCTATCTCTTGTTGTTGAATACCAAGCCTTTTCATAGCTTGCTTCATCATCCGAGGATTCATTCCAGGTATCATAATCCTAAAAACCCATTGCCAAAAGTATAAAGAACAACCATAATAATAATCACAGCTATAGATAATATAATAACTTGTCCAGGAGATAACTCTATTTTACTCTTGTACTCATCAAAGTACCTCATCAATCCGCCCATGCCGCTTGGCATGTTAACTTTATCTTTTGCCATGTTAAAAACCTCTTGGTTTTTTACACCCCAGAAATCTCTGATTTCTAAGGGTTTTCTTTTTAATTATAAAGTGAGTAGGTCAGATAAGCCACCTTCTGTTAAGGTCCTTAATGATAGTCATTTTCAGCTATCGATGACCCCCTTAGCATTTAACTTAGCGTCATCCTGACTTGCACAAACCAGGGCTATCCGTTTCATCGTTTCCTTTGGTTAATGTCAACGGATTACCTCATCCCTGTCACCAGGAACTTCACCGCATCATTCCAAGCCCAAAGGCCGTGTCGTTTCTGAGATGTTGCCTTGAGTTTCCCCAACTCACTTCCGTGAGTGATTGCTCCACCTCATTTTTGGAGTTTAACCAAAAACAAAGGTTTCAGTGGGTGGACTTTCCTCAGCAATGCCTAAACATCACCGTCAGCTAAGCCTGACCATACCCAACATATAGGAGTAATTAGTGGTTTTTAAAGTTATCGCTTAGATAAGAATTATTTACTAAAAACTAAAACTGCTAATTTCCCCTTACCAACACTAAGCTTTCTTTCCTCTTTTAATTTTAATTTATATTCAGAAGAAACTTTCTTTAACAAATCTAAGTTACTACCACAAACAACCATTACTCCACCATCTTTCAAGACAAACTCAACTTGATGTAAAAATTCATTATACAGTTTCTCAATCTGCTTAACATCAGACACCCTATTAACTTCTGGAACTTTTGTAACAATCCTATCAATAGATTTTTCTTTAAATTTAGTATCTAACCATTCTATATCAACTTTTGAAAAAGTTATATTTTTATGAACACTTGCAATCTTAGCATTCTTCTTAGAATTGTTTAAATCTAACCATTCAGATGCATAACCATAAACTTCTAATTTTCCATCTTTGACATCATCTTTGAAATCAAATGAAAATAATTTATTAAAAGCTAATTTATCTTTATTATAATAATTAACACTTAAACCTAAACTATAAAGTACTGCTTCAATCGGAATAAGGCCAGACCTACAAAAAGGGTCAACTAAAACATCACCAACTTTAAAACCAGATAATCTAACTAAGCCATAAGCAATTGTTCCCCTTATAGAATCTTTATGTCCAAACAACTTATAACTTCTTTTTTGTAAGTCAATCCCAGAAAAATCAATTCCAATATAACATTGATCTTTAACAAGATAAGCGAATATAATTGTATCTGGATTATTCAAATCAACCTTTCCCTCGATAAATTCACCAACTTTAGATTCTACTTCATCAAGATCGTTATCAATTTGAACAGAACTAACCCGAAAAGTACCCGTCAAAGAAAAATCAATATTTTTAACCTGTTTAAAATCATCAAGTGAACTAACTTTAAAATTATCTAATAATAACAATACCTTATCTACGCTTTGACATTTATAACTCAACAAACAAAGTTCTTTCTCACTTTTAACATCAAGAATACAAAAACCTTCACCTAAAGAAGCACTAACACCAATCAATTCTTTAATTTCAAGAGCAGCAACATCTTCAAGGCCTTTAGAAACAATAACTAAACATTTCATTCTGTTACAATCTTAGCAGAAGCAACTAACTCATCCCCTTCTGAAAGCCTCATCAACCTAACGCCCTGAGTTGCTCTCCCAATCATTGAAATCCCATTAACAGGAATCCTAATACATATACCTTCCCTGCTTATCATCATAATGTCATCTTCTTCAGAAACAGATCGAATAGCTCTAACCGGCCCATTCCTATCAGAACAAATAATATTCTTAACACCTACTCCACCACGATTAGTTTCACGATATTCAGAAATCTTAGTTCGTTTACCAAAACCATTTTTAGTTACAGTTAACAAAGTTTTATTCTCTGATGCAAACACCATTTCAATAACTTTATCATCGCCTTTAAGAGTAATTCCCCTCACTCCACCAGCATTCCTACCCATTGCCCTAACCTTACTTTCATTAAATCTTATAGCCATTCCGTTTTTTGTGGCAATTATAACATCTTTTTTACCATCAGTTAATACAACATTAATTAATTCATCACCTTCGTGTAAAGTACAGGCAATTATCCCAGTGTTTCTTGGTCTACTAAATTGAGATAGATTAGTTTTCTTAACTACGCCAGTTCTAGTTGCCATAATTAAAAAATGCTCATCATCAAATTCTTTAACAGGAACATATGTACTAATTGTTTCATCATTTTCAAGATTCAATAAATTAACAATTGGTTTACCTTTAGCAATCCTACTGCCTTCAGGAATATTATAAACCTTTAACCAATAAACCCTCCCCTTATTTGTAAAAAATAATAAATAAGAATGTGTATTAGCAACAAAAATATCTTCAACAAAATCCTCATCTTTTGTTCCTGCAGCAATAACCCCTTTCCCACCACGTTTTTGTTGTTTATATGTTTCAACAGGAACTCTTTTGATATAACCTGAATGACTAATAGTGATTACCATTTCTTCAGGCTTAATTAAATCTTCCATATCAATATCCTCATCGCCGTCTTCTGCAATACCTGTCCTTCTTTCATCACCATATTTCTCACGTATTTCAATTAATTCATTTTTTATGATATCAAGAATCTTTTGTTCATCAGCTAATATGGTTGTTAATCTTTCAATAAGCTTAACTAATTCATCCAACTCATTTCTAATCTTATCTTGTTCTAAAGAAGTAATTTTTTGCAATTTCATATCCAAAATAGCATTAGCTTGTTTTTCAGATAATGAAAAATTAGCAATCAATGCTTGCCTAGCTTCTGCAACTGCTTTACTTTCTTTTAAGATTTTAATTGCTTGATCAATATTATCTAAAGCAATAACAATGCCTTTTAAGATATGCTCTTTATCTTTTGCAGCATTAAGATCAAACTCTATCCTTTTCCTAACAACTTCTCTTCTATGATCAATAAAGTGTTGAAGCATCTGTTTTAAATTTAAAACACGTGGCTCATTATCAACCAAAGCAAGCATGATAACACCAAAAGTGGTTTGCATTCTACTATGCTTATACAATTGATTCAACAAAACATCTGGATCAGCATTTTGCTTAAGTTCAATCACAACTCGCATACCTTCTCTATCAGATTCATCTCTCAAATCAGAAATAGTATCAACTTTCTTATCTCGAACAAGGTTTGCTATTTCCTTTACCATCTCTGATTTATTAACCATATAAGGAATTTCTGTAATAATAATTTTCTGCTTATTTTTAACCTCTTCAATATTGGTCTTAGCTCTTAAACGTAATTTACCCCTACCAGAAGTATATGCACCAACAATCCCATTTCTACCACAAATTGTTGCACCAGTTGGAAAATCTGGTCCTGTGATACACTCCATTAACTCTCCAACAGTAATCTCAGGATTATCCATCTGTTTAATAATACCTTCAACAATTTCATTCATGTTATGTGGAGGTATATTTGTTGCCATACCAACAGCAATACCAGAAGAACCATTTAATAACAAATTAGGAAATTTAGCAGGAAGTACAGAAGGTTCTTTAAGACTACTATCAAAATTATCAACCATCTTAACAGTCTTTTTTTCAATGTCATGCAACATTTCCTCAGACAATTTGTTAAGTTTAGCTTCTGTATACCTCATTGCAGCAGCACGATCACCATCAATACTACCAAAATTACCTTGACCTTGAATTAAAGGATAACGAAGAGACCAATTCTGAGCCATCCTAACCATTGAATCATAAACAGCAGAATCTCCATGTGGATGATACTTTCCCAAAACTTCCCCTACAATTCTAGCAGACTTTCTAGAAGGCTTATTATGGAACATGCCCATATCATGCATAGCAAACAAAATTCTTCTGTGTACAGGCTTTAAACCGTCTCTAACATCAGGCAAAGCCCTTCCAACAATAACAGACATAGCATAATCTACATAACTTTGCCTCATTTCATCTTCGATTACACGAGGCACAATATTCTGCTTTTCAGGGGTATTTTCCTGATTAGATTCTTTGTTATTTTCAACCTGATTTTCATCCATTTTATCGTCGAGAAAATAGTAATTCCCACATCAATTAGAATAGTGGTTTTCTTTATAAATCTTATGGTTATGTTAGAAATAGCATTAGTGATTTCTAAGCATCCTAGAAATCTCTTTGAAATTGTAAAATTCTATAATTTAGAACTAAGAAATTAACCAATTATGTTATTTTTAACACTAAAATTCTTACCACAATAAACACATGCTTTTGATTTGCCTTTAATAATACTATTCCTACTTTCATACTTCATTTTATTATGACATTTAGGACATCTAAGGATCATTCTTCCTCTTTATCTATACTTTCAGAATCAGCTTCAAGCAAATCTTTCGCTCCTGGTTGGTCTTTTATAGGGATACGATCATCAGGGTTTTCTTCTTTCTTTGGTTCTTGTATTTCTTCAGAAGGTTCTTCTTGGACTTCTTCTTTAACTTCTTCGCTAGATTCTTCTTTTGACTGTTCTAAACTCTCTTGTGCTTGGTCTTGTTCAGTTTCTTTTTCTGGTGTTTCTTCTACTTGTTCTTCTGGTTCAGGTCCTACTTCTTCTTTACCAGTAACTTCTTTATTATAATACCCAAAAACATGACTTACTTTATCATCAATCTTTTCTTCAGGTGCTTTAACTTCCGCTACAGCCTCAGTTCCTTCTTCAACTTCATCTACATATTCTTCTTGATCAATTTGTTCTTCCTCAGCAACAGGTTTTTTTGGAACATCATAAACATTCATCCCATTAACTTCATCCTTAACAACTTCAGTATGTGCTTCAGACTCTTTTGGTTTTTCTTCTTGTTGAATTTCTGACACATTAACAACATCAAGTTCTACTTCATTTCCTTCATTATCAATTAAATCAACTTCTTTATCATTTTCTTCAATTTCTTTCTTTTTCTTTGCTTCTTCTTTTAGTCTCTTTCGATGTTCTTCACGAATTTTTCTTATATCTTCTTCTTTATCTTCAATTGTTTTAGCAATAGACTCAAAATCTCTAAATTGGTCCTTTAAATTATCTTCTTTAAGATCAAAATATTCAAAAAATTTATCTGTTAACTTAATCAACTTTGATCTACCATGTTTTTGCCTCGATATATAACCAAGTTCTTCAAGCTCCCTAAGATGATCATAAGCCTTATTACTCCTTATCCTAATCAAATCAGCTTGTTTTATAGGATATTTAAAAGCAATAACCGCTAAAGTCTCCATCAATGTTTTACTTAACTCAGTTTTAGAAACAATTTTCTTTATTAACTCCAAAAAACTAGGTTTATTTGTTAATTTCCAATATATCCCATCATTAACAACTGTTAAAGCAGTATTTTCATTTTCAGCATAATCTTTACGTAACTCTTCTAAAGCAGGTTTTAAAGCATCTTGTTCAACCATTAACAAGTTTCCAAGCTCTTCAATAGACATTCTTCTACCAGAAGAAAACAATAGCGCCTCAACTTTCTTTTTAATCTCACTCATTTGAGTGAATAGAAATCTTCTTCTTTTTTAATTTTTCCTTCTTTTTCAAGATTATCAAGCAAAGGTTTTAGTTCTTTATCAATAATCCCACTATATTTTGAAATATCATCAGATGTACTATCACCTTTAACAGATAAAAGAACTAAAACTAAGTTTAATAGTGTTGTCCGCATATTTCTCTTTAAAAAACCGTTCTCTGCCCTTAATTGTTTGGCAACAGAATCAAGACCGTGTAATTTAGCTTGAAGATCATTTAACACACCTGCAACATCAAGATTGCTAAATTCCATTTTTTCTGGTTTTAAAACCTCAATAGATGAAGGCATATAACTAAAACAAAAACCAAACATTTCTTGAACATCCTTAACAACCATTTCTAATTCAACAAAAACACTCCACATCTTACCTTGCTCTTTAACATCTGAATATTCTTCTTTTAAGATAAGATAATCTGGGTTTTCCTTAATATCTTTAACATAATCCTTTATAGCTTTCTCTACGTGCTCTTTTGGTTTTCCTAAAACCTCAAGAATTGTAATAAATCTTACTTTTTTACCTTCTTCTACCATTAAGTCATAGAATTAAACAGGATTTATAAAATTATTCCTTCTTTAGAATAAGATAAACAACAAACATACCCAATACAATAATTAAAAAACTTGTAATCATCTTTTTAGCTTTAAAATCATTTGATTCATACACCAAATAAGGTTCTTTATACTTTACATAATTAGGATATAAAGAAGGTTGTATCTGTTCTTCTTTCAAAGATTCTGAATCCTTAACCTGAACAATCTGCTTTTCTTCTTTTGTTTGAATTCCAATTACATTTATATCTTCTATTAACTGTTTATTTGTTTTCTGTTCATCTTTATTAATCAAAACTTTAAGCTTATAATCTCCTGGATCTGCATCTAAAACAATATTTCCGAGTTCAACTGTTGAAATACTCCCACCTTCCAAATAAAATGCCCTTTTATTATCCTCCCTATCACCAGAATATGTTTTTGGTCCCCTATATACATAACTCCAAATTGCAACAGGAAACCCATCATCACCAGTATTTTCAAGCCTAACTTTAGTTACAAATTCTCTACCAAGATTAATAGATTTATCAATCTCAACAATTCGATAATCTAACTTTCCACTACTTGTTTTTTTCTCAACAACAACCTCTTCACACATTGATTTAGTGAAACCTGAAATGTCCATCTCCAAGCTATCCTCCAAATCTAACCCTTCCATAAATAATGTATATTGACCATCTTCATAATTCTGATCACAATTAGGTTTTAATTGAACAGGCAAAGTCAAAGTATAATTAGTATATTCTGAATAAACATTTGTTTTACTCTCTTTACTAACTCTCTCGTCTTCATTAGCAACCCATAACGCAATACTATTTTTTGTTGTTTCACCTTTATGAATTTGTGCTTTAACCCTTATTGTTTGTCCAAATTTTGCTTTATTATCATTACCCAAATCATAAATTTTCTCAATCTTAAGTGAAGATTCAGAATTTCTTGCAGAACTATAAATCGCAAAAAGTTTTGTATCATAATTATTTGTTAAATCAGACTCATTACAACTTATTTGTAAAGTTGCATTTATTAAATAAGCCATGCCTTTATCAAGATTAGGTGTATATTTTGAAGATGTCCTTTTTAAGGTAGCAGAACTGTTTGTCCAGGGTTTATATTCTTTAACAATATTACCGAAAAAATCACTGATATAAATTCTCCCAGTAATATTTGTTTTTTTATCATAAAGATTAGTTGCCCTTACTCTAAAATCAAAATCTTCTCTATTAAACAAAGTTTTATTTAAAATAATTTCAATTTTCCAGTCACAAGTTCCATTTTCACGAATCATAAAACCAGAATTATCAAAACCAGGGGTTGGATCTGCTAGATACCAACTATTATTCAATAAAGCCAAACTTTTTCCTGTTTCAGAACTTAAGTAACTAACATTATAAATCAACACAGAATCATCATACAAATAAATATTTTCACCACTATTTCTTAAACCATTTCCAATTGAAGAATCTTCAACATACAATCTTACAACATCAGAATCCACATTAAAGTTATTATAAACTCGTGTTGTATCATCAGTGATAATTGCATAACCTTTTGCAGGGATAACTGTGCCACCACCATTATATAATCCACCCTCAATAACATCTAATTCAGAATCATCACCAATCAACCAACCACTAACATCAACTTCAGAATCCCCATTATTGTAAAGTTCTATCCATTCATTTAATGATTCATCATACAAAGGATTAGGCATAATTTCATTTATTACAATATCTGCAGAAACAACTGGAATTAAGATTATAAACAATATCAAAGATATTTTCAATATTACCCCTAAGAAAGCGAATGAAAAAAACTATATAAAATTATTTATTAATTAGCTCATTAGAATTCATCTAAAAATGTAGTAATATGTGTCTAAAAAGAGCTGTTCTAGCTCTCAATACTTTCTTTTTCACAACAGCTACATCAACTCTTTCAAAAAGTCTTGGACTATCTCTACGCATTCCAATTCGAGAAAATGCTGTTAATGCTTTTACATCATTAGAAAACGCAGGATTTTTATCCCTAAAAGCAATCAAAATATCCTTAAATGGTCTTGTGGGGATTTTTAATTTCTTAAGATAATTACCAATTCTAATTATACTAAAACCAAGCGAAGGATCTAATAAAAATAAGTAAAATACATCGGCATTAGCTGTACCAATGCCAAATTCAATACAAGCAACAAACTTTGAAAAAGCAAGAGCAAGTGCATGATCCCTTGTTTTAGGGGTAGTTATTTTATATCTTTCAGGTTCAAGTTCATATCCAATTAATCCAACACATTCTTCAATTGTTTTACCAAGAAAATTTCTATACGCATTCCTATTTTTAGGAAAATTTAATTGGCTAGAAAGCGTTTTAAACTGTGCAGCTATCTGTTGATAATCAGTAGCAATCAACTCATCAAAATTATCTTCAATTTCTTCTTCTCTTTTTTCAATACTTTTTCTAGCTTTTGCAGCAAAATCCTGAACAAGACTTAAATGTTTCATTTATAATGCTTAATAATCCCTTAATTTATATTATTTTCTATTCTATAAACTCCCATAAAACCGTAGCAATTGTATAATCTGGATCAGGTATAGAATCTACAAGCTCTAACCTGATTGTCTGTTCATCCCCACTAAAATCAATAAGTACAGATTCGCTTTTCCTAATACCATCATTCTTAACTAAAATATCATCAGTTGTAAAAGTTCTAACTGGTAAAGCGTCCTTAACTGATTGTGTCCACTCGTCATAAACCTTAACACCTACTTTAGGTTTAATAGCATGATCCCCCTGATTAATTATTGTATAATCAATTTTATCAATCCTTCCTTCGCCATCAAAATAAGAATAATCAACATCATCAATTGAAATTGTAATCCCATTTTCAGCACTCATATAAGTGGAAGTAATTTCTAACAATACGTCATCACATTGTATACTTTCATTAACAATTCTTCCATCTTCACAACGATAATAATAAGCAACAATTTCTTCAGTAATGTTACATGCAGGACATTTAACAGAAGGACACTCAATTTCTTCAAACTCTTCACAAATTTCACATTCAGTAGAATTAACATTTGGACATGGTTCAAATACAGGATCATTAAGGTTAGCAATATAAATTGCACCAAAAACAAAAGCACTCAACAAAACTAACAATCCAAACAAATTCATTCCAAATTTCTTAAAAAAAAGCCACTTTAAAATTTCACCAAAAGTAGGGTCCTTTTTCTCTTCATGTTGTAATGCTGAATCAGGGTCCATATTAAAAAGTAAGATTTACTTATTTATATTTATGTCGGAAATTCAGTATATAATCTTTATTTCCATACACCAACAATCTTTTCTTTATTTAACATGCCTTGCTTAATATTATTTTTAACAATATTAAACCTGCCTCTTTCAATAGCAACCTTTTTACCTTTAGGAGAATATGTATTACTTGCTTCATTTGCCAAAACATTTCCAACATAGACATAATTTAAACCAGATTTTAAAGCAATTTCTCTTGACATCATTAAAGTAGAAGCAGGAGTAGGAATCTTATCTAACATTTTATTACAAGGATAAAATGCACTAAAATGAAGTGGAACATCTTTTCCAACATTCTCTTTGATCCATTCACACATTTCTTTAATTTGTTCTATATTATCATTTAATTTAGGGATTATCAAATTTGTAAGTTCTAACCAAACTCCTGCTTTCTTGATAGTTTTTATTGATTCCAAAATAGGTTCAAGCCAAGCTGTTGTATATTTTCTATAAAATCTATCATCAAAACTCTTTAAATCAATATTTGCTGCATCAATATATTTACACCATTCTTTAAGCGGTTCTTGATTAATAAATCCATTACATACAATAATATTCTTAATTCCTTCTTTTTTAGCAATTTTCATAATATCCAAAGCATATTCATAAAATACAATTGGATCATTATAGGTATAAGCAATTGATTTACAACCAGCTTGTTTAGCTTTTTCAACAACAGCTTTAGGAGAAATAAACTCACAATCAAAATCATTTGCTTGAGAAATTTCCCAGTTCTGACAAAAATCACAATGTAAATTACATCCAATAGTACCAAAAGAAAAAACTTTTGATCCAGGTAAAAAATGATACAAAGGTTTTTTTTCAATAGGATCAACAGCTAAAGAACAAGGTTTACCATAAACTTTTGAATATAATTTACCTTTAACATTCTCCCTAACTCTACATTGTCCAACAGCCCCTTCTTTAATTACACATAATTTAGGACACAAAATACATTGTACAACAGATTTATTCTTACTATTCCAATACTTTGCTTGTTCCATATTATTAATATTCCAAATCCATTATATTAAAGTTTCCACAAATTAGTTACCATTATTTAATGAACCTAAATATTTTTAAATGTACACTACATAAAAAAATAAAAGGGGTGAATTTATTGAAATTATTCGAGAAGAAGAAGAAAGATTTCTCAACTGAAAAACTAGACGTTCCGCCAGCTCCGCCTCCAATGTATGAACCTATTCCTGCTCCAAATGAGCTTCCAGTTGAACCAGCACCATTACCAGAATTACCTAAATTTGAAATGCCAGAAGCACCTAATTTATCACAATCACTTAATCCTCCAAATATTCCTGAAAAAAAGAAGTTTAGTTTTTTCAAGAAAAAAGCACCAGCTTTACAACAACCATTGCCACATAATTTACCAGAACAAACATTACCACCAATCGAAGAACTAAATGCTCCTAAAATACAACAACCAATATTACCACAAATTAACACACCAACTTTTCCAGAAATGCCTGAAGCACCAGCTATCGAACCAATTTTTCCTGAAATTCCTCAAGCTCCTATTGAACCAGCTTTACCACAAATGCCACAAGAACCTATTGTACAACAACCAGTTCCTCAAGCACCAATTGCTCCTAAGATAGAATCAAAAGAAAAATACCTTGGAATTGAAAGTTTTAGAAGAATAATGGACAATGTAAAAGGAATAAAAAATACAGTTAAATTAGTTGTTGGTATGCCTGTTGAAGTAGAACAAGAAGAAAAACAACTTAACAAAAATTTCGAATCATGGAAAGCTAGTATGAAAGACATACAAAAACAGCTTTCTTTCATTGATAAAATATTATTTGAAGGTGATTAAATGGAAGCTCCAGTATTTGTAAAAATTGATGAATATAAAGACGTGCTAGACACAATACAACTAGCTAAAGAAAAACTAGAAGATGCTAAGTCAACATTACAACAAATTGAAAGCATCAAACAAAAAGAAGACAACGAACTTATCGATTGGAAAACAACAATTGATGAAATTGAACAGCGGCTTGAAGGTATTGACAACATCTTATTTGAACCAGAAGCATAAATAAATATGGCACAAACAAAAAAAGAATCATTATTTGTAAAGGTACCAGAACCTAAGAGTCTAAGAATTAATATTCTAGAAAGCTCTAAAGATATACTAGGTGCTCTAACAAAATATGAAGTTTATAAAAAAACTCGTGAAGAAAAAAAAGTATTGTTAGAAAAAGTAAGACATACATTAAAAGAAGTCTCAAAAACAATCACAGTATTAAGAAACTCATTACCTAAAATTAATATTAAAGAAGTTAAACCAATCAAACAAAAATTGCCAGCTATAAAACCTCAAGCACAAGCACCAATGGTAATTAAACCAAGAAAAAAATCAGAACTAGAAAGACTAGAATCTGAACTTGCTGCAATTGAAAGCAAAATCAATTCAATTGCTTAATTCTTTTGATTAAATTTAAATAATATGGTTTAATTCTATTTCTTATCCTATTGGCCATATTACAATGCGGGGATGCCGGAGTGGCCAATCGGGGTAGACTCAAGGCAATTGAGTGCTGAGTGTTGCTTAGCAATGCGATGAAGAAACTATTTGTAAGTCATCTACTGGCTTAGTGCCTACGTGGGTTCGAATCCTACTCTCCGCATTTTTTATTTTTCTCGGACTATTGTAATGTTGCACAATTCACCACTTAGGAGTAATAAATAACCCAAAGATTTATATACTAGTTATTCTTAATTTAAACATATGACTGAATATAAACCATTAAACCATGATACAATTGCAGAAGCAGTTAACGTTTACTATACTGCAGCTTTTGATTTGGATATTAATGAATCGCGAAGAAATCAAGATACTAGGGAGATTATCGCTAGCCTTGCAAAATCTCATGAAGCTGAACCGCGTTGTGGAATTCAAGAAGATCCACAAACAAAAATGACTTGGACCAAGGGACGTTCTTCAAACTTTCCAGGTGCAGATTATAGCATACAAGTTTGGAGCCCAACATATTATACACCGGGAACTAATGAAAAGTTAAAAGAAAGGATTGAACAAAGAATATGTAAAGTAGTAGAAAAATTAACTGAAGCTAACTTTCCTGCCACTTCTTAAAATAATTAATAAAGACAATAACATTTTTAAATCTCAAACTTTGTTTGAGTATTATAAAAACACAGTTTTTATATACATTCTTCACAATTTCTAATTAAAATGATACAAATAACAGCAATCGGCGGTTACAATGAAGTTGGCAAGAATATGACTGCTGTAAAAATAGATGATGAAATAATTGTACTAGATATGGGCCTACACCTAGAATCCTATATTAAATTCAGTGATGAAGGTGGCGAAGACCTAATTAAAGTTTCAAGAAAACAACTTAGAACTATTGGAGCAATACCAGATGATACTGTTCTTAAAGATAAAAACAAAGTTAAAGCAATAATTCCAACTCACGCACATTTAGACCATGTTGGCGCCCTAATATTTATGGCTAAGAAATACAAAGCACCGATTATATGTACACCTTTTACTCATGAAGTTGTAAGACAAATCTCAGATGATGAAAAAATAAAAATCAATAACCAGTTTAAAATTCTAAATGTAAATTCCAAAATAAAACTCTCAAATAACATCACTATAGAATTCATCAACATGACCCACTCTACTCCACAAACAGTCATGGTAGCTATCCATACAAAATATGGAATAATTATCTATGCAAATGATTTCAAATTTGACAATAATCCAATAATTGGTAAAAAACCTAATTACAAAAGATTAGAAGAACTCGGTGAAATTGGTGTTAAAGCACTAATATGCGATTCTACAAGGGCAAGAAGGATGGGAAAAACACCCTCAGAATTAATTGCAAGAGAAATGTTAAGAGATGTTATGTTGGGTGTAAATTCTGAAGGTAAATCAGTTATTGTAACAACTTTCTCATCACATATTGCAAGGCTCAAATCAATTGTAGAATTTGGCAAAAAAATGAAACGGGAAGTTATCTTTCTTGGAAGATCATTAGCAAAATATTCAGAAGCTGCTGAAAACGTAGGAATTATTAATTTTTCAAAAGAAGTAGAAATTGTAAAATATGGTAATAAAATAAGAAAAAAACTAAAACAAATCAGTAAACAGCCTGACAAATATTTACTTGTCGTAACTGGACACCAAGGTGAACCTAAAGCTGCTTTATCAAAGATGGCAAAAAACCAAATGGATTTCAAATTTAAACCTGAAGATCACGTAATATTTTCATGTACAGTTATTCCATCAAAAACAAACTTGGATAACAGAAAATTATTAGAAAAAGAACTTGAAAACAAAGGGATTAGAATATTCAAAGACATCCACGCATCAGGCCATGCTAGTAGAGAAGATCTAAGAGACCTATTAAACCTTGTAAAACCAGAACATATCATCCCAGCTCATGGAGATGATAGCATGAAAGAAGCCTTAATCTCACTAGCAAAAGAAAAAGGAAATAGAAAAATCCACAAACTCCATAATGGAGACACAATAACTATAGAATAATAAATTATTTAAATAGACTAATCATACCTATTTTGGGGGGATGTACATGAAACTTACTTTGGCAGAGCCAACTTATCTAAAAGAAAGCATATCAATCATTTCTGAATTAGTAAACGAAGCAAGATTTAAAGTTAGTAAAGAAGCAATTGAACTAGTTGCAATGGACCCAGCCAATGTGGCCATGGTTATATTTAAACTATTAAGCAGCTGCTTTACAGAATACAATGTTGAAGAAACAACAGAATTAGCAATAAACCTTAACAATCTAAAACAGATATTAAGAAGAGCTAGTTCAAACGACATGGTTACTCTAGAACTTAGTGGAGACAACCAACTAAAAATTCAATTGAAAGGTAACACAACTAGAACATTTAATCTACCTATAATTGAACTTGAAGATAAAGAACAAAAAATACCTGATTTATCTTTTCCAACAACAATTATGCTTGCATCAACAATATTAAACAGCGCTATAGAAGATGCAGACATTGTTGGTGAATCTGTTTCTTTTGAGTCAGAACCTAAAAAGTTTACAATAAAAGCAGAAGGTGAATTATCAGCTGCTAAGATAGAAATTGATGAAAGTGAAGATGTCAAAATCAGTGTTGAAGGAGATTCTAAGATAAAATCAAAATACAGTATTGAATATCTTAAAAAAATGATGAACGGCTCAAAATTATCTGAAAACGTTTCAATCTACTTTAACAAAGACTACCCATTAAAACTAGAATATAAAGCAATAGACAAAGTTATGTTAAGTTTTATTTTAGCACCAAGGGTAGAAAACGACTAGATGGCTGTAAATTTTTCTAATTTTTTCTTTGTTTCTTCTAAATCTTTAGGCATCTTATCAGCATAATACAAAGCTAATTGGGCAGCATCCTTATTATTAATTTTCCCTTCATTAACAAACCCCTTATTTTTTGCATAACTCAATATTCTATCAGACATAGACTTTTTATTATCAATCATATCATAAACTGGCCTTATAATTGGGGCGTATCTTTTAGGTGTAACAGACCTAGCAAAGTTAAAAAAACGTTTAACATAATTATACATCTCTTTCTTAGAATAACCATCATAAGCACCCCAATATTGAAGTTTGTTTCTTACATAAGAATGTGGTGGTATGTATAAAACATCATTTTCAAGTTTAAACGCATCTTCTATTCCAAAATCAACAGGCATTACTTCAATAAATTCTCGTTGAATTTTTTTCAAACAAAATTTAAGAAGTACACCAACACCAATAAGAATTGAAACAAAATTAACATCCATACCCCTTTGCTCTAACGTACCATGTTTATTAATTTTAATTGGATTCCACCCAATATCTAAATTATAAGGATATAGTTTAGAGAAATTAACATTAGGTGCTACTTTTTTTACTTCCCTTTTCCATCTATCCCATCTTTTATTTAAACTAGTAAGAATATCTGTTGCTGTTTGTTTATATGGGGGTAAGCCACCAAGCTGTTGTAAATTCGCATACACCCCATCCATATACTTTAATTTCTTACCACCACGATAAACTAACATCCTTGTATCTTTTGCAAAATTTCTACCTTGATAAAATGGTGAAGATTGTGTGAATAATGTTAAAGCCGGGTCTGCCGCAATCTCAAAATTATAAGAAGAAACCATTGTTCGCTTTAATTTGCTTTTTTTGTAAAACCTTAATTCTTTCTTTTTCTCATCAAAAACACTTTTAGGTAAAGTATAATGATTATGATACCCAGTAACCCTACAAGTTGTTTTTGTTTTTTCATCACCAAATATCTTTTGTTTTATCCTATATGTTTGACCATCTTGAATAATGGGATCAAACTTACCTGGATAAGTAGAAAAAGGAAACAAAGTTAATCCTTTTGATTCACAAATTTCTTGCGCTTTTTGAATGGAATCTATAATATTTAATGCAGGATTATAAGTTTTAATATCAGGATAACATCCAAATTCAATCATATTCAAACCTATTTCTTTAGTAACAGGAATATCTGGATACTTTAATTTAAGTTCTGAAATAACTTCTAAAGCCTTATTAGACATTGTACCATTAGAATTCAAAATATGAAACTCTGCTTCCTGTCCAGTTTTAGAACGTTTAAGCACTTTTTTCTTATCGCTAAACGATTTATTCACTAATTTCATCTTCAATATCAAATATTTGGGTTAAATCAGAAGATATCTTCTTTATAGACGTCTTTCTAGACCTTTTTGTCTTCTCAAACATATAAAGTTTCTTGTTAACTTCCATAGAAAAAATAAATATATTTGGAAACTTTTGATTCAACCATTTAAGAATATATCCACCATGATAAGGTGTATCAAACATAACAGGAGAGTAACCCATAGAAACCATCTTAGTCTTCATACCCTTTACAATTGGTTTATAGAACTTAGGAATATACCTAGTTCCAAAACTAATGTTAGGTCGTCCTTTAAGATTTTTCATAGAATGCCCATCAAAAATAATATTAAAATTATAAGAATCAATTAATTTGGATAATGTAAAATAAAATTCTCTATAGCTCTTATACACATCTTCAGATTCATGTTTTGTCAAATTTTCTTTCCAAACTATATCTAACCACTCCTCAGAATTATCAGCATATATTGCTCTATCTAACCCACGATTAAAATCAATAACAAACCTTGATTGTTTACTATCAATCCATATTCCACTTTTTTCTAACACAATTTTACTATAAATCTTATGAGTGTCAAGATCTTCTTCACCATGCCTTTTATTATCAGGTATACTAAGCTTTTTCTCAATAGATTTAGGAACCCATGTTCCTGAATGAACTGTTAACAATAAGGTATTAAACGAATTCTTTTTGTAATTATCATAAATAATAACGCCCCTTTTTGTAATAGTCATCTTAATATCCTTATAATCAGGATAAAGAAACTCAAGATCTTCTTTAACAATAGAATACAACTTTCTATCTACAAAGAAATTTTTAAAATACATTTTATTTCTATCACGATAGAATTCATATAATGTTCCTTGTAAAAATTTACCCAAAACCTTATAGCTCTTAAGCAACGCAACAAAATTTAAGTAAGGATCTTCTTCAATAAGATTAACAATCCTATTCATCATCCTAAACAAAAAAAATCTTTTAGATAAACCTACAGTAATTGAAGAATTTCCTGGCCTAATCAATATAGGACTTATATTCTCAATAACCTCTCTAATTTTATCCATTTTTCTTAAATATATTAGCAAAAAAACTTAGAATTTTCTTAAAAAACCCTTGCTTTTCTTGATTATCATCTAATTCAACATTATCTTCTATAACTTCTTCAGTTTCTAATTCTTCTGGTTTAGAATCATCAATATCACCAACATCTTCACCACCAATAGTAAGCGTCTTAACATCTTGAATCTTATATTCATCCCCTTCAAACTCAAAATTAACTAGTGTCTTTAACTCAAACTCATTCCCATTATAATCTTCAGGAATAGTTATTGTGTAAGAATATGCTTTTTCTTCTCCAGCAGTATTAAGTGATAACTCAGCAATAAATTCCCCTTCCATCCCATGCCTTATTTCTGGAGGAATAACTTCAATAACATCAGTATCCACTTGTAAAGATTTAAGATTATTAACAAACACATCTACAGAAAGTTTACTTCCTTTTGATACAACACCACTAACTTCTTTTCTAACTTCAAGAACTTTAGGAATAGGAATAACATTAATGGTTTTAACAGCATCAAAATTATACTCAATCTCACCATATATGTAAGACCCAAACACTTTAACTTCTAATTCCGTTTCAACATCCACTTGAACTGCAACAATGTTCTTAACAACATTATGATTGCTTCCAGGCTTTAATGACTTACCTTTAGTAATCTCAGACTCATAATTATCACTAACAATCGAAGAATCTATACCAGATATATGTTTATTACCCTTATTTTCTAATTCAATTTCAACATCAAATGAGTCCCCGCCTTTAATTTTCTCAGGCATTGTAATCTTCGCCCAAACTTCAGATATGCCCACACCAAATGATTCATAAACCTCCCCAGTAAAATCACTTTTAAGAATTGTTAAATCAATATTAGAATTTATTTTATGCTCCCCTGCCTTTACAGATTTAATATTCACTATAAACTCTTTTATAGATTCTGAATTCATAGTACCAGAATATACATAAGTTTTATCATCTTCTTTTGTAATATCTTGCGACCAACTAATACCTCGAACAAAACTAGGTAACTTAATCTCAAGTCGGTTAATTTTCATAACAGCAGTTTCTTTATTTTCAACAAAAACGGAATATTTAATCTCTTCACCTGGCGCAGGTGTATTAGTAGATAAGTTATTAGTTATTTCATAAGGTACAAAAACAGAAATGGTCTCTAATTCAGATTTTTTTACTATTTTCTCACCTTCGTCCTTATAAGAAATTTCTGCTTTAGATTCAAATTCTGTTAAAATTAATGGTTTTATTACATAAGTGATTGTTTTTGTATCACCAGCAGTCAAAAAACCTTCAACAAAAATTTTATTACTTTTAGTATTACCCCTAACTATCTTAAATTCACTTGGAAAAACATCTTCATAAACAAAATCTCTTGCTGTTGCATCACCTTCATTAGTTAATAAAACCTCTACAGTAACCTCTTCATTTATAGATGGACTAGTCTTACTAAAAGACCTTTCAATTAAAATATCCGGAGCTTTTGTTCTAACAATAACTTCAACCCCTTCGTCACTATATCCTAAAAAACAAGATTTAATCTGACCATACATCTGACATTCATCTATTGCAAGATACCCTCCTGAATTATCTACTGTAACTAAAGCTTCTTCCCTACCAGAATCATATCTTACACCAATTGTAATTCCCTCAACTGTAACTTCATCTTTATTTTCAATTACCCCACTATAGAAAGTTTTTGCACTAACTGTTGATATCAACAATAAAAAAACAATAAACAAAATCACCCTTTTCATAATAATCATCCTGAATAAAAAAGTATATAAATATATTGATTAAAAATGAGTGTATTGACAGATATAAATATTTTAAAGGAATGGGCATACAATTACATAAAAAATAAAGATGCTTTTCTAAAAAACATTATTTCAATAGATAATGCACCTACTGGACTACTTGTTAAATACAAAAATAAAGACCAAATAATTATAACATCTGAGAAATTAGACATTAAATTATTAAAAAAGAAAAAAGAAAGTGATAATCTATTTATATTTACATACAATACTAAAAACAATTTAGAATCATTAATTTCTATGTGGGATTCAATAATTAAATATAAGTCACTTTCAATTTGTTTTGTAAATCAAGAATCAAAACTTGAAAAAAGATGGATTATCCATCCATATACACATAATAAGATAAGTGAAAGATCAGCATTAAAACAAGGCCTAATGTCATTATTTCAAACAGTCGAAACAAAACATTAAAAAACCCTGTACTATCCCTTATCAAAGGCCGTACAGTATAAAGGTCTTGAAGGGAGCCCAAACTTTATAATAATGCGCTATGCGCACTTTGATTTTTAGTCTCCTGTGATCTTTATGTAAACAGGCCTAATCGTCAAGAAATCAGAGTATTAAAAAAAGTACATGTCCAATTGCCCCAGAAAATAAGGGTACCAATAAATTATCATCTAATTCTTCAGCAAAAACTTCAACAATAGTTGCAACAAAAGCCATCGCTAAGATTATATAAATATTATTTAAGATAATAAAACCAACAACCAAATTAATTATAAGTTCTGCTAATCCACCACTAAAAGTTTTATTTTTAAAAATAATTGTCTTACCATACCTTTTACCAATTAACGCTGCACCCATATCACCAAACGTTGTCATTAATAAGGCTGCCAACGCAATATGAAACTCAAAAACTGCTAAAGCAATAATTGTACCAGAAATAAAATAAATAACACCATAAGGTCTATTCCTCTCTTTAGGTCTGATAAATTGTTCAAAAAACGGCGGACAAATTTCAAGCTCTAACCTAAAAAACTCAAATATTAAAAATATGATTAATAAAAAAACTAATGCAAGTAACGCAGTAGACTTACCATAAGTTTGCTCAATAAAGAAATATCCAAACAATACAAATAAGATTAACAGATGTACTGCTTTTCTTCCAACTTCATGAGCAAATGTCCACATTCTAAAGAATAAGATTGCCCCTCTTTGTTTAAAAATGTTTTGAATTAAATAGATATACGGCAGCCGGGACTTTCGACAGTTGGATATACAACGTATATCCTAGCTTAGAATCTCTTGCAAGATTTTTGGGCTGTTCTGATTTGAACCCGGGTCCCAAGCTCTTTCCACGAAAGTGGAAAGCCCAAAAGCTTTGCTTCTCGTGTGGGAAGCTCAGATCATAGCCACTAGACCACTGCCGTATAAATAATTAATTATATTCACTTATATATTAAGTTTTATAAAAGCAAAATCATTATTGAGAATAAAATGCCTAAAAAAGGAATTGTACCGTTATATTATGTTGTAATGGCACACCCAAATGATGGAACTGTTGTTCCAATGCCTCCATCACAGTTTGCTATTGCTGAAGTAGCTTCACGTACAAGACAAGAATTAACAGATTTATTAGCACAAATTAACACAAGATTCTTAGATGGTTCAAACGATTTACCATTTCTAAAACAAGCATGGGAACAAGATTTCAGAGGTCAAAAAGCAGAAAGCGCTTTTACTATTGCAGACCTAGAACATGCAGTAAAATGTGAATTAAGACCTGCTGCAAGACATGTTGTTTATAGCGGAGAGAGTATTCCGTCTTATAATTTAGTTAGACAAGAAGCATTTGGTAATGGGGAATTAGAAACAAGAAAAGGTATGATGAAATCAGCATCACATCACGACCAAGCATCATTATCTATAAAAGCAATTCAAAGTGGTGTAGGAAAAGAAGCAGGAAAGTATAGGGATGTTACATTTAGGGCACCATTCCTAATAGAAGATGGTGGTGAAGTATTCATTAATCCTGCATACCTTGCAGATTGCACTTGTAGGGCACACAGTAAACAAGTTGCTAGAGATTTAAGAACACCACAAAGAAATACCTATTTAGTATGCCACCACATTGCTGCTGGAATAAGAGAATTATATCTAGAAAAAGAAAGAATTGTTCCGATAAGAATTAAAGGGTTAAGCAATAGAAGTTTAAGAGGACAAAGAGGAGCAGTTCTTAACCCATATAACTTACATGAAAATCCAGAACTTGCTTTAGAAGCAGTTGTAAGAAGATTTGTATTTGGCCATAAACTTAGCGATATAGACAGATCATTAATGGATGAAGACATTTTCTCAACCCAATATCAAGATTTAAGAAATTCTAAACCTGGACAATTAAGAAGAGAAGTTGTTCAATCTACACAAAACTTTCCAGGAGTATATGGCAAAATTAAAGAAGAAATGATCTCTGCACTTACAGAACATGGATATGAATATTTAGGAAATGCAATTTCATTTAGAGACACAGAATATGAAACAGTCTCAAAAGTATTCGGAAATAGGCATAGTGGCAAAATGATACATATACTATATGATCCTTCAGTTGGTATAAACAGCCCTCATTTCTTATTAAAACTCAGACCAGGACAAGTAGACACCCAATATGGTGATCCTTTAAATCAACTGCCAGACAACCCAGTAGCGTGTGTAAACAGGCCCTTTTTAGAAACAGATGATATGACTGGTGTTGATAGAGTATCTTTAGTAAAAACACCAGTTAGCATACTAACAGTAAATGCCAGAAAACAATTATATACAGAATAAAAAAATTATTCAGCAGCTTCTTCTTCAGAACTATGACTTGGTATAGCTGCTTTGCTAATAATCATTATATCACCAATACTCTTAACTAATTGATGAGGAACAATTACTCCTTTAGCAGAACCCAATACTTGTGATAAGAACGAATTCTTTGTTGCACGCACTCTCCACCCGAATACTTTTGTTTGTGTTAATATTGATTCTTCAATATCTCCAAAATATTCGCCTTGATCTGTAAATACGCGCATATCATAAGTTCCGGAAATTCTTTTCATCTTTAGCATGCAAACCACCTTTTAAATTTATAATATGATAGTAAACGTTTAGATTTATATATCTTTTGATTTTCTAGTCTATATATGCAATACCAAAACTTAACTTTGATTGGAACAAGCCATATCGCAAAACAAAGCTTAAAAGACGTCAAAGACGCTATAGAACTTGGTAAACCAGACATTGTTTGCTTAGAATTAGATCCAAAAAGATATTATGCACTTTTACATAACAAAAAAGGTAAAATCAGAATATATGATATCAAAAGAATAGGCATAAAAGGGTTTATTTTTTCATTAATTGGTGCATGGGCAGAAAAAAAGTTAGGTGAAGCAGTGGGTGTTACCCCTGGTTCTGAGATGATAAAAGCTATTAAATTATCTAAAAAGTACAAAATAAGGGTATCTTTAATAGATCAAGATATTGAACTTACACTTAAAAAATTAAACAAATCTATAACTTGGAAAGAAAGATGGAATTTTGTTAAAGATATATTAAAAGCTATTATTTTCAGAAAAAAAGAAATTGAATTTGATCTTACAAAAGTTCCTGAGAAAAAGATAATTGATAAACTAATAAAAGAAGTTAAACAAAAATATCCTAACATATACAGGGTTTTGGTAAAAGAAAGAAACGAATTCATGGCTAAAAATCTAGCAAACCTACTAAATAATAACCCAGATAAAAAGATATTAGCAATAGTTGGTGCAGGACATGAAGAAGAAATGATTAAGATTATTAAAAAAACTAAACAAGATATAACATACTCTTATAGTCTTGGCTAAACTAAAAAACAAAATTCTTATATATCTGAATAGCAAATAAAACTAATATGGGCGAATTCATAGATATGGGAGCTAAACTTAAGAAATATTACAAGTTTACTCCTTCAGAACTTAGAGGAATTATTGTATCAATAATAGTATTAGCATTTATAGTATCTTTTGCAAAATGGGGTCCTGGAAATGAAATTGATGTAGGGTTTGGTTTATTCAATCTAATAAATGCAACATTAATATTTACTCTTGCTTTCATTATACATTATAGTGCACAAAAGGTTGCAGCTTTAAGCGTAGGTTATAACATTGAATACAAAGTTTGGAGTTATGGTTTATTAATAGCTTTATTACTTGCTTTCTTAACAAAAGGTTTTATTTGGTTTTTAATCCCAGGTGGAATAATACACCACCATCTTGCAGGACACAAATTAGGTTTTTTTAGATATGGGTTAAATTATTTCGCTGTTGGCGTTACATCATTAATGGGGGCAGTTGCAAACATATTATTTGCAATTATGCTAAGAATAATAAATATAGCCTTAAACAGTACAATTATTGATTACGCAATTATCATAAATCTTTGGTATGCTGTATGGAGTGTTTTACCAATTCCTCCAGCAGATGGAAGCAGAATGTTCTTTGGTAGTAGAATGGTTTATATATTTGGACTTGTAGCAATAGTAGCAGGCGCAGGATTGCTTCATCCAGCATTTAATATACCAATCTGGTTTGCAGTTATTGGATCGCTGTTAATAGCTTTAATTGCCTGGCTATTATATTATATATTTTGGGAAAAAGGCTTTTGGAAAGGACCATACTAAAATGAGTTACCAAAAAAAGTGGGCTGAAGTTTTATTTTTCACATTGTTAGTTATAGGTTTTATCATATCATTATTTTCAGGTAGCGCAGTAATCAGTTATTTAATCATTTTTATAACTGGTATGATGGCTGGCCGCCTAATATTCGAAAGAAAAGGTAAATTAAAGTTTGCTTATTATTTAATCATTATAGGTTTTCTTATTGGATACATCCTTGGAGCTTTTTACGGTAACAGAAACATTACAATTATATTATTTATATTGGGCGCTTTATTAAGTTATTATTTACATGATAGGAAAATAATAAAAACAACCCAATATTAGTTATTTCTATGAAAATTGCTGAAAATGTATGGAAAGTGAATGTTGACAGTAATATCTATTTCATTGATGAAGATGAAAAGATAATCATTGATGCTGGACCTAAAACACATAGAGAAGATGTAATCAGTGAATTAAGTAAATTTGTTGACGTAAACAAAATTGATAAAGTTATCTTCACTCATTTACACTATGATCATATGGGCAATTTTGATTTATTCCCTAATGCAAGATTCTTTGCATCTGAACAAGAAATTAAAGATTTTGAAGAAAACGCTCTAGGCGCAACCGTAGGTCTAGACCCATTACTACTTTCTAAATTTAAAAAAATCAAATTAGAACCTCTAGAAGACATGAATGGTCTAAAAATAATCCCTACACCAGGCCATACAAAAGGTTCAATTTGTTTATACTACGAAAAAGAAAAGGTCTTATTTACAGGGGACACAAAATTTGAGAACGGTATGGGTAGAATTGACTTGCCTACATCCTCTCCAGAAGAAATGCAAAACTCTCTGAATAAAATTGAAGAAATTGATTATGTTGTTCTAGCACCAGGCCATGATTATTAAGAAAATATATAAACAAACTTAGCTTCCTTCTAAAGTGATTAAATGATAAAATTTCAGCCTAGGCTTTACCAACAAACAATATTTAATTCTTGTACCTCGAAAAACACCTTAGTTGTACTTCCAACAGGCATGGGCAAAACAAACATTTTCTTAATGTTAGCAGCACATAGAATTAAACTTTACCCAAATTCAAAGATTCTATTCATTGGTCCAACTAGGCCTTTAATCGACCAATACCTAGAAAGTTTCAAAAAAGACTTTGAAATTAAAGAAGAAGAAATGGCAGTATTTACTGGTCATGTTAAACCAGAAAAACGTGAAGAACTTTGGAAATCCTCAAAAATCATATTCTCAACTCCACAAGGACTTGAAAATGACATTATCTCAAGAAGAATTAAATTAGAAGAGGTTTCACTTTTAGGAGTTGATGAAGCACATAGGGCTGTTGGAGACTATGCTTATGTTTTTGTTGCAAAACAATATCAACAAAAAGCACAATACCCAAGAATATTAGCGTTAACAGCATCTCCAGGTTCAGACATAGAAAAAATTTCAGAAGTTTGTCAAAATCTTTATATTGAAGATATAGAAGTTAGAACTGATGAAGATCCAGATGTAAAACCATACGTCCAAGAAGTAAATATTAGTTGGGTTAAAGTGACACTTTCTCAAGATCTTCTAGAGGTTCATAAATATCTAAAAGATTTCTTAAAAAGTCGACTTGAAAAACTTAAACAGCAAGGAGTTTTACATAGAGCAGACGTAAAATATGTTAGTAAATCAGATTTGTTACAATTACAAGGTCAATTAAGAGGTCGAGCTACAGCCGAACAAGATTTCACAATATGGGCTGCAATATCTGTATTAGCAGAAATTATGAAAATGCAACATGCACTTGAATTATTAGAAACTCAAGGTGTTACTTCCCTACATAATTATCTACAAAAACTTAACCAAGAAGGATTTAAAGGAAAAACCAAAGCAATCAAAAATATTGTAAAAGATCTAAATTTCAGAACTGCTTTAATCAAAGCAGAAAGGATGTATGAAGAAAAAATAGAACATCCTAAACTTATCGAACTCCAAAAGATTATTAGTACAGAAGTTAAAAAAAATCCTAATTTAAAATTAATAGTTTTTAATCAATACAGGGACAACGCAGCAGATATTGCTGAAAAATTAAACAATTTAGAGAACCTAAAAGCGCAATTATTTGTTGGTCAAACAAAAAAAGGCGAAACAGGCATGACTCAAAAAAAACAAAAAGAAGTTCTAGATGATTTTAGAGCAGGAGGATTTAATGTTTTAGTTGCAACTTCTGTTGCTGAAGAAGGTCTTGATATTCCCAGTGTAGATTTAGTAATATTTTACGAGCCAATACCTTCTGCAATAAGGCATATTCAACGTCGTGGAAGAACAGGACGTCAAGAAAAAGGTAAATGTATTATTTTAATGACAAAAGACACGCGAGATGAAGGTTACAGATGGAGTGCACACCACAAAGAAAAAAGAATGCATCGAACATTAAAGGATCTAAAAAGTAATTTATCAAAAGTCATCTCACCAAAATCAAATGGGTTAAACAAATACATAGAAAAATCAACAGAAACAGTTATATTTGCTGACCACCGTGAAAAAGCCTCAGGAGTTATTAAAGAATTAATTAATAATGGAATTAAATTAAACCTAGAAAAACTAGATTCTGCAGATTATCTTCTTTCTTCAAGAGTAGGTGTTGAATTTAAAACAAATGAAGACTTTGTTAATTCTATTATCGACGGAAGATTATTAATGCAAGTTAAACAACTAAAAAGAAACTTTGAAAGGCCATTAATCATTATTGAAGGTACAGAAGACATATACTCAATAAGAAATATTCATTCAAACGCAATCATGGGAATGTTATCTATGATTGCTATAAGCTATGGTATCCCAATAATATCAACAAAAAATCACAAAGAAACAGCCTCTTTAATGCAAATCATTGCTAAAAGAGAACAAGAAGAAACAGGTAAGAACTTTACACCACATTCAGAAAAACGAGTTTCAACATTAAAA
Organism: uncultured Methanosarcinales archaeon; assembly: GCA_964534665.1. GTDB lineage: Archaea > Nanobdellota > Nanobdellia > Woesearchaeales > JAHJBD01 > JAHJBD01. The sequence continues at coordinate 110,908 of CAZHRT010000001.1, forward strand.
GAACAACAAGAATATTTTGTTTCTTCCTTACCAGGCATTGGCATGACACTAGCTAAACCATTACTTAAAGAATTCAAGTCTGTTAAGAATCTTATTAACGCTAAAAAAGAAGATTTAGAAAAAGTTGAAAAGATAGGACCAAAAAAAGCCGAAGAATTAAAAAAAGTCTTCGACGGTGAATATTTACCTTAACCCTTCAATACAACTAATCTTAGTATTCCTTTGCAACCACTCTCTAAACTTATGATCTACTTTTACTCCAACATTTTGCAACCCAGAATTTAACTTACCATACAATTCCTTACCCTTTTTATCAAAATCAGTTAAAATTACAACTTCCATTCCAGATAATTCTTCAACAACCTCAAATATGGCCATTCTTGAAAGAGAAACAATATCATTCTTAACACCAATTCTTCGCAAAGCCCGAATATCATTAATACCTTCAACAAGTATCACTTTACCAGATTCATTAATATCCTCAACCCACTCGTCTAAAGAACTCATTTTTTCTTTTTTCTCTTAAGATATTTCTTTAATTTATCTAATGTTTTCTTTTCTTTATGCCTTTCTAATATTGCAATCCCACCCAAAATCATAAATATACCCTGTAATATAGGTAAAAATAATCCAAGAATACCTAATCCAATCAAACTCCAGCCTGCAAAATCCTTAAGCAGTTCCTTAAACTTACCTTCTTTTACCATTAAAATAATCCTCTAAAATTTTTTTATGATCAAATGCAAGTTCAGGTAAATTGTCTTTATTAAATACTTTAGCTTGCTTAGCATCATCTAAACCTTTCAGTTCTCCAAAACCTTTAGCAGTAAATACAATAGACACTGTATGTCCCCTAGGATCCCGAGAAGCTTCTGAATAAGTATGAAACTGCTTTAAATCAGATACATCAAGATTAGTTTCTTCTTTAGCTTCCCGAGTTGCGGCATCTTCAACACTTTCACCAATATCAACAAACCCTCCAGGTATAGCCCAACCCAATGGTTCAAACTTTCTTTCAACTAATACAATCCCGCCTTCAAACTCAATAATAGTATCTGCAGCTATTGAGGGTGTTTTTGGTCTCATAATTAATAAAGTAATCTAGAAATATATAAATCTGTAGGAAAACAATATAAACTTCATTAACATACTTCTTCAGGGGGAAATGCTAGATAAAGAGACTGCTTTAAAATATTATGGAAGAGAAGATGTTCAAAAAGCAATAGTTAAACATGCAAAAAATAAAGAAATTGCTGTTAGATTTAACGATTTCTTTGGAAAAAGACCAGACACCCTCAAATACCCTCGTGATGTATTAGAATTAGCAAAACAAGGTGCAACTTCTTTTCACTGTTCAGAAGAATTATGGGAAAATCCATTACATATTACCTCAAGTATGAAAAAAAAAGATGTAGAGGAACTCAGAATTGGTTGGGACATTGTTCTCGACATTGACTGCCCATATTGGAACCTTGCTAAAATTACAACTTGGTTATTAATAAAAACATTAAAAGACCTCCATGTTAATTCAATTGCAGTTAAATTTTCAGGTAACAAAGGATTCCATATTGGGGTTCCATTCGAAGCATTACCTCAAACAATAGGAGAAATAAAAACAAAAGATATGTTTCCTGAAGCTGCAAGAAACATTGCAAGTTATTTATTAGACTACATTAAAAATAAACAAATACAAGTTAAAGATGACGGCAACATAATTTTCGGAAACAAATTTAAAATTTCTTTTCAAAAATTAAAAGAATCCACAGGTAAAGATATCGACGAACTAACTGAAAAATTCTGTTCTGATTGTAACAACAAAGTAAAAGGCAACATAACTGACTCTTCAACAGAATTTGTATGTAAACATTGCGAATCAAGAATAAGTAGCAAAGAAGATTATGTAAAATGTCCAAAATGTAATATTTTTATGGAAAAGTTTCAAGAAAAAAAATCATTATGTAAATGTGGCTCAAATTCATATTACAGAACATTTAATCCTTTATCAATAATCGAAGTGGATACCATACTAATTTCAAGTAGACACCTTTATAGAATGCCATTTTCTTTACATGAAAAGTCTGGTTTAGCGTCAATACCAATAGATCCAGACAAGATCTTAACTTTTGATAAAAAATTAGCAAAACCAGAATATGTAATAACAAATAAAGAATTTATTGATAGAAATATTGAATCTTCAAATGCATTGGAGGCTGCAATCGCTTATCAACAAGAAAAACCAAAAGAAGAAGCAACTAAGAACTTTGAAGCACCAGAAGAAGCTGTTCCTGAAGATTTATTTCCACCTTGTATAAAAAAAGTGTTAGGTGGAGTAGAAGACGGAAGAAAACGTGCAGTGTTTATTTTAACTAATTTCTTAGTAAGTGTTGGATGGAGTTATGATATGATTGACACTCGACTAAAAGAATGGAATGAAAATAATTCCGAGCCTTTAAGAGAAGTATACATTAATGGTCAAACAAGATATCACAAACAAAATCAAAAAAAGATTCTTCCACCAAACTGTGCTAACCAAATGTATTACAAAGACCTTTTGATATGCCTACCTGATAATTTATGTAAAAGTATCAAGAATCCTGTAAATTATGCTATTAGAAAAGCAAGATATCTAAACAAAAAGGCAAAATCATGACTGTCTAATAGCAATGTTTATAAATAAACCAGAGTTTCTTTTATAAGTGTTTAAATAACGGTTTTAAACATTGTACACTGCCTGGGAAGAAACTTCTACAGTACAACTTTATTCTAGAAGAAATTATCTAACAGCGCATTGTTATAAACGAGGTTTTTAAAGCAAACAAATGCCAAATATTCGAAATCCAAGAAGTGGAAGTATGCAGTTTTGGCCTAGAAAAAGGTCAAAGAGAGTTTATGCTAGAGTTAAATCTTGGGCTAAAGTCAAAGATGCAAAACTACTTGGTTTTGCAGGCTACAAAGTTGGCATGACACATGCAATAATCATTGATAATAAACAAAAATCAATCACAAAAGGTCAAGAAATTTCTTGTCCAATAACAGTGATTGAATGTCCACCTTTAAAATCTGCTTCTATTCGTTTCTACAAAAAAACAATTGATGGCTTAAAAGTCGTTTCTGAAATCTTTGCTGAAAATCTTGATAAAGAACTTAAAAGAAAAATTATTATGCCAAAAAGTGTTAAGAAAAAGATTGAAGATATTAAAGAATATGATGACATTACCCTTCTTGTTTACACTCAACCAAAACTTACAGGTATTGGAAGGAAAAAACCTGAAATTTTTGAAATAGGTTTAGGCGGAAACAAAGAAGATAAACTAAAATTTGCTCAAGAAAAACTGGGTAAAGAAATCCCTATTACAGAAGTATTCGAACCAGGTCAACAAATGGATATCCATGCAGTTACTACAGGAAAAGGTTTTCAAGGTCCTGTTAAACGATTTGGTATTTCTTTAAGACAAAAAAAGTCTGAAAAATCTGTTAGAAACCCAGGTTCATTAGGTGGCTGGAGTGCACAAGGTCATGTTATGTATCGAGTAGCTCACGCAGGAAAAATGGGTTATCATAAAAGAACTGATTATAATAAGATCCTTCTTCAAATTAATGATAAACCTGAGGAAGTTAATAGAAAAGGTGGCTTTGGTAAATACGGCCTTGTTAAAAATACATATATATTAGTAAGTGGAAGTGTTGCAGGACCTAAAAAAAGAATAATTAGATTTAATACTGCAATTAGACCAAATAAAAATATGCCAAATGAGGCACCAACAATATCATACTTAAGCAAATGAAACTAAAAATAGTTGATCAAACAAAAAAAGAAATTGGAGAAAAAGAATTACCTAACCAATTTAAAGAACCAATTAGAAAAGATATCATAAAAAGGTCTGTACTAGCAATCCAAAGTCATGATAGACAACCTTACGGTGCATCTAAAAGGGCAGGTATGAGAGCTTCAGCAGAATTATCAAGGAGACGTAATAATTATAGGGGCTCATACGGTCACGGAATCTCAAGAGTTCCTAGAAAAATCATGTCAAGTTCTGGAACAAGATTCAATTGGGTTGGAGCAGTAGCACCAGGAACAGTTGGAGGAAGAAGAGCACACCCACCTAAAGCATCTAAAATTTGGGATCAAAAAGTCAATATAAAAGAAAACAGAAAAGCTATAAGGAGTGCTATGGCAGCAACATTATCAAAAGAAACTGTTAAAGAACGGGGACATGAAGCACCAGAAAATTATCCATTTATAATCACATCAGATATTGAAAAAATATCAAAAACTAAAGAAGTAAAACAAATGCTTGAATCAATTGGATTAAAAAACGAACTTCAAAGATTAACTAAAAAAGTTAGGGCTGGAAAAGGTAAAACCAGAGGAAGAAAGTATAAAATTACAAAAGGTCCACTAATTGTTGTTTCAAGCGACTGTAAACTAAAGAAATCAGCATGTAACATCTCAGGAATTGATATTATTGAAGCAAAAAAACTTAACGCTCAATTACTTGCTCCAGGAGCACATCCAGGAAGGCTAACATTATGGACTGATAAAGCAATTGATATAATCACAAAGGAGAATTTATTTAAGTAAAATGGAACCACTAAACATAATCAAATATCCATTATCAACAGAAAAAAGCATTCGATTAATGGAAGCAGAAAACAAATTAGAATTTGTTGTAGATAAAAAAGCAACAAAAAGTGACATTAAAAAAGCAATTGAAACTGCATTTAACGTCAAAATCATAAAAGTTCAAACTTTAATATCACAAACAGGAGAAAAAAGAGCATATGTTCGATTTTCAGATGAAACTCCTGCAATTGATGTAGCAACTAAATTAGGGTTAATGTAATAAAATGGGAAAAAATCTAGTTCAACAAGCAAGAGGAAAAGGATCACCAAGGTATAAGGCACCTAGCTTTAGATATAAAGGCGATGCAAGATTTGGTAAATTAAAAGAAGGCGTTGGTAAAATTACAGACATTTTCACAAGTCAAGGCCATTCACCCTTAATGAAGATTATTTGTAAAGACGGAGAAGAAATACTAATTCAAGCTCCAGAAGGAATTCATGTAGGTCAAGAAATTGCAATTGGTAAAAATGCTGAACCAAAAACTGGCAATATCATACCTCTTAAAGATATTCCAGAAGGTAGCTTAATATTTAATATTGAAATGAAACCAGGAGATGGTGGCAAACTAGTTAGAAGTTGCGGTACTTCTGCAAGAATTGTTAGCAAAACAAAAGACAAAGTTTCTGTCTTATTACCTTCAAACAAAACTAAAGTTTTCCATATAAACTGTAGAGCCATGATCGGAACTGTTGCTGCTGGTGGAATTAAAGAAAAACCTTTCCTTAAAGCAGGTAACAAATTTCACGCAATGAAAGCTAAAAATAAACTTTATCCTCACGTTTGTGGAGTTAGCATGAATTCAGTAGACCATCCATTCGGTGGAAAATCATCTAACACAAAAGGTAGACCTACACAATCATCAAGAAATGCACCTCCTGGAAGAAAAGTTGGAAAGATAGCTCCAAAAAGAACAGGTAGGAAAAAGAGGTAAAAATGGCAAGAAAAGAATATTCATATAGGGGAAAAAGTCTTGAAGAACTTAAAAATATGGACCTTAAAGAATTTGCAGAACTTTTACCATCAAGATTAAGAAGAACAATCAAAAGAGGATTTACAGAACAACAAAAAATCCTTTTAAAAAAGATAAAAAATCAAGAAAAAGATCTTAAAACACATTGTAGAACAATGATTATCCTACCAGAAATGATTGGTATACAAATCAAAATATATAATGGTAAATCCTTCGAAAACTTAGCTATCGAAGAAGAAATGATAGGACATGTTTTTGGAGAATTCGTATCAACAAGAAAAAGATTAGCACATTCAGCACCAGGAGTAGGTGCAACTAAATCAAGTTCAAATTTATCAGTGAAATAAAATGGATGAATATAATAAAGAACATATGGCAAAAGTCACTGGCAGGTCACTGTCAATCTCAACAAAAATATCTATTGAGATATGTAATTTTATTAGAAATAAAAAGCTTAGTTGGGCAAAAGCTGAATTAGAAAAAATATCTAAAAAAGAAAAGCCATTGAGACTTACAAGATTTAACAATGATAGGGGTCATAAAAAAGGTATGATGGCTGGAGCATATCCAATAAAAGCATCAACCGAAATTTTATCATTATTAAACTCTGTTGAAGCAAACGCACAATTTTTAGGACTTAACACATCAAACTTAATAATCAAAAAAATTATTGCAACTCAAGGAGCTGGGCAATGGCATTACGGCCGACAAAGAAGAAGAAGAATGAAACGTACAAACATAGAACTTGTCGTTGAAGAAACTGCTGCAAAAAAAGAAACAAAAATTACAAATAAAAAAGAAACAGTAAAACCTAAAGTTGAAAATAAACCAGCAATAAAGAAAAAGCTTGATGTTACTGATAATCCTACCAAAGACGTTAAAAAAGTAATTACAGAAGAAAAAATTGTCAAAGAGGAACCTAAAAAATGATTGAAAGAAAATTCGTTGCTCAAAAAATTCAAGAACTTCAAATTCAAGAATATATTACAAATAAAATGAGAAATATTGGTCATAGTAATACTAAACTACAAAAAACCCCTCTTGGAGAAAAAATTATTGTATATGCATCAAGGCCTGGATTAATCGTAGGTAAAAAAGGGGCAAATATAAGGTCACTTACTAAAAGTCTAAAAGCAAAATTTAATCTTGAAAATCCAACAATCGAAATTTCAGAAGTTGAAAATATTAATTTAGATGCTAATATTGTCGCTGAAAAAATTGCTGATTCAATAGAAAGATTTGGAACATCAAAATTCAAAGCAATAGGTCACAAAGTAATGCAAAACGTAATGGACTCTGGAGCATTAGGTATTGAAATACTAATTGGTGGAAAAATCCCTAGTAGTAGAGCAAGAACATGGAGATTTTACACAGGTTACCTTAAAAAATGTGGAGACATTGCATTAACAGGTGTTAAATCTGCACAAAGAAAAGCAAACATAAAAACTGGTACAGTTGGAATAAAAGTTAAAATAATGCCACCAGATATTGAATTGCCTGATAGAATCCAATTAAAAGAAGAAAAAGAAGAAGTTATTGAAGAAATTCCTGTAGATCAGAAAAAAGAAGAAACTGCTTCAGAAAAGAAAACAGAAAAAGAAGAAGCTAAAGAACAAAAATCTTCCGAAGAAAAAACTAAAGAAGACGTAAAAGAAAAACCAAAGGAAGAAATTAAAGATCAACCTGAAGAAAAGAAAAAAGATGAGTAAAACAAAAGAACTTAGAGGAATGCCAAAAGAAGAACTTGAGAAAAGGTTAGATGAGTTACGAAAAGATTTACTAAAAGATAATTCACAAATTGCAACTGGAACAGCACCAAAAAATCCAGGAAATCTTAAAAAAAACAAAAAAAGTATTGCTAGAATATTAACCATAATCAATGAAAAAAATAAAGAGGTAAAGAAAAAGGATGAGTGAAGTATGCCCAACATGTGGTCTCCAAAAAGAACTATGTGTTTGTGAAACAATAGCCAAAGAAAGCCAAAAGATAACTATTAAGCTCGATAAAAAAAAGTTTGGTAAGGTATATACCATTATCGAAGGTATCGACACAAAAGAGATTGACATAAAAGGTCTTGCAAAAAAATTAAAGAACAAATTCGCTTGTGGAGGAACATACAAAAATGGAAGAATCGAACTCCAAGGTGGCCACATGCAAAAAGTCAAAGAAATATTATTAGAAATGGGATTTCCTCCTGAAACAATCGAAACCAAATGAACAAACAAAGGAAACTAATTCGTGGCGAATTAATCGGCCTCGTAATAGAAGTTCCAAGTGATGGTCTCAAAGGAAAAATCATTGATGAAACAAAAAACACAATAATCATTGACGTAAATGGTAAGAAAAAAACCATAATAAAAAACAAAGAAATCAAATTCAAAGATCAAAAAATAACAATAAACAGTGAAAAACTAAGAGTAAAACCAGAAGAGAGGATAAAATTAAGATGACTAACAAAATCAATTTACGGGGAAGGTCCTTTGTATGTGTAGTAGTATCAACAAAAATGCATAAAACTGCAGTAGTTGAATGGGAAAGAAGATACTACATGCCAAAATATGAAAGATACGAAAAGAGAAGAACCAGAATAAAAGTTCATATCCCAGATTCAATCAAAATTAAAGACGGAGACATAGTTAAAATATCAGAATGTCGACCATTAAGTAAAACTAAAAACTTTACAATTATATGCAAAGTCGGAAAAGAAGAAGGCTTCAAAGAACGTATGGAAGCTGAAGAAGAAGGCAAAGTAAAAGATAAAGAAATATTAAAAGAAAAGCCAACAGAAAAAGAAGAAAATGAAAGCGATAAAAGCGAAAGTAACTAGGGGACTTCCAGTAGGTAGTGTTGTTGATACTTGTGACAATTCAGGTGCAAGAGTAGTTAGAATATTTGGAGTAATCCAAAAAAAGACAGTAAAAGGTAGAAGATCTGCTGCCGGAGTTGGGGATTTAGTAATGGTTGCAGTAAAAAAAGGTAGACCTGACATGAGAAAACAAACAACTTTTGCTATTGTAGTAAGACAAAAAAAAGAATACCGAAGAAGAAACGGAATGAGAATCAAATTTGAAGATAATGCTGTTGTTGTACTTAAGGACGAAAAAGGAAATCCAAAAGGAACAATTTTCAAAGGCCCAATTGCTAAAGAAGCAACTGAAAGATGGCCAGGAATTGCAAAAGTTGCAAAAATAGTTGTATAAAATGAAAAAAATCGTAAAAAGTTGGAAGAGTAGTATTCAGCCAAGAAAGCAAAGAAAATATAGGTATAACTCTCCACTACACAAAAAACAAAAACTTGTTTCATCACACTTATCAAAAGAACTAAAACAAAAATACAATAAAAGAAGCATTGGAATAAAACTTGGTGATAAAGTAATAATCGCAAGAGGACAATTTAAAAATAAAACAGGAAAAATCGAAAAAGTTGACCTAAAGAAATCAAAAGTTATTGTATCAGGAATTGAAATCGAAAGAAAAGATGGAACAAAAACTAAACCATTAATTGAACCATCAAATTTAATTATCACTGAACTTATAATTGAAGACAAAAAAAGAAAGAAAATACTCGACAGGTGAAAAAATGCATCATTTAAGAAGACTAAACGCACCAAAAAGCTGGCCAATAAAAAGAAAAAGTAACAAATATCTTAAAAGGCCAAATCCCGGAGCACACCCCATTAAATTAGGTATACCAATAACTATTTTACTAAGGGACGTTATACAAGTTGCAAAATCAAATAAAGAAGTTAAAAAAATTCTTTATAACAAAGAAGTCTTAGTAGATCAAAAAAGAGTAAAAGATCCAAAATTTATTGTAGGATTATTCGACACAATCACCTTACTAAAAGATAATTATAGAATTATAATTGGTAAAAACAAAAAAATCTCTGTAATTGAAATAAAAAATGAAGAATCAAAATTAAAACTATTAAAAGTAATTGGAAAAACTAAAATTAAAGGAAAAACTCAATTAAATCTTTTCGATTCAAGAAATATTTTGATAGATAAAGACGATTACAAAACAGCAGATAGTATATTAATTGATTTACCAAAACAAACAATCAAAGAACATATCAAATTTGATAAGGGTGTCTCAATAATTCTTACTGGTGGAAAACATATGGGTGACCAAGGTACAATTGAAGATATTTCATCAAATAAAATTATTTACAAAAATAAAGAAAGCGAAAAAATTGAAACATTGAAAAAATACGCTTTTGTTATAGGAAAACAAAAACCTTTGATTAAGATAGAATGAATAAAATGAGAAATGTTCGGATTGAGAAAATCACACTAAATATTGGTGCAGGTAAAGAACAGGCTAAACTTGAAAAAGGCCTTCAATTATTAAAAAATATAGTTGGACTTACCCCAGTAAAAACATTCACTAGTAAAAGAATTCCTACATGGGGCATTAGGCCAGGATTACCAATTGGTTGTAAAATTACCCTTAGAAAAGAAAAAGCTAAAGATATTTTAAAAAGATTACTTGCTGCTAAAGAAAACAGATTAAAACCAAAACAATTTGATAAAGGTGGAAATCTTGCTTTTGGAATTCATGAATACATTGACATACCAGAAGTAAAATACGATCCAAAAATTGGTATTATGGGTCTTGAAGTTTGTGTTACACTTGAAAGAGCAGGTTTTAGAATCAAAAAAAGATCAATACAACAAAAGAAACTTCCAAAAAGGCAAACTATCTCACAAGAAGAAGCAATGGAATTTTTCAAAAAAGAATTTAACATTCAAATAGGTGAAGAATAATGACTTATAGTAATTATGAAAAAGCGTTTAAACAATTAAATGCAAAAGGTGCAATAAAAAAGAAATATATCAAACATAATGCACCAAAAGAAAGATCATGTGGTAAAGCAACAAAACGTTGTATAAGATGTGGCAGAATTGGTGCACATATTTCAAAATATGGCCTACATGTATGCAGACAATGCTTTAGAGAAATTGGACCAAAAATAGGGTTCAAAAAATTCGGGTGATAAAATGTCTTTAAACGATCCATTATCAAATGCACTCTCATTAATATTAAATGCTGAGAGGGTAGGGAAAAAGGAATGCACTATTAGGCCTGTATCTAAGGTTATAGAACAAGTACTTAATGTTATGAAAGACAACCTCTTTTTAGGCGAAGTAAACAGAGTAAAAGACGAACGAGGAGATTATATCAAATTAAGTTTACTTGGTAAGATAAACAAATGTGGTACAATCAAACCAAGATACCCTATGAAAAAAACAGAGTATGAAAAATTCGAAAAAAGGTTTTTACCTGCAAAAGATTTTGGAATAATCATAATCTCAACACCATTAGGAATTACTATCCATACAGAAGCTAAGAAAAAAGCAATTGGTGGAAGACTATTAGCTTATTGTTATTAATATGGAAAAAACAAAAAAAATTATCGGAGAAATAGAAATTCCTGAAGGAATAACCCTTGAAGTAAAGGGTAATTTAGTATCAGCAAAAGGTCCAAAAGGGGAGACATCTTTAACAACAAATGAAAAAGCTGCAGAAGTTAAAGTAGATGGTAATAAAATTATTGTAACGTCAAAAAATATTGGTAAAAAATATAAAAAACAAGTTAATACAATTATTGCAAACATAAAGAACATAATCTTGGGTGTAAATGAAGGTTTCGCATACAAACTAAAAGTGTGCTCAGGCCACTTTCCAATGAATGTTTCAATTGGAAACGGCGAATTAGTTGTGAAAAATTATTTTGGTGAAAAAATTCCTAGAAATTTAAAATTAAAACCTGGCGTTGAAGTCAAACTTGAAGGAGATATCATAAATGTTACAGGCACAAACAAAAACTTATGTGGACAAGTAGCTGCAGATATTGAAAAATTAGCTAGTAGAAGAAGCTTTGACAGAAGAATATTTCAAGATGGCATATACATAATTGAGAAAGCAGGTAAAAAGATACAATGAAAAAACTATTAGAATTACGTAAGAAAATCAAACAAAGAAAACCTGAATTCATTAGACAGGATGCTCATAAAAAAGCTAAACTTAAAAGAAAATGGGTACGTCCAAGAGGAATTGATTCAAAGATTCGTTTAGGACTAAAAGGGTATGGTAAAAAACCAAGTACTGGTTGGAGTTCACCAAAAGGAACAAAAGGCCTAACAGCTGAAGGACTTATCCCAAAAGTAATCTGTACAGTTAAAGATATACAAAATTTAAATCCTGAAAAAGAAGGTTTAATTATTTCAAAAACAGTAGGAAAAAAGAAAAAACTTGAAATAATAAAATCAGCTAAAGAAAAATCAATTAAGATTTTAAATATTAAAGATACAGAAAAATATGTAAAATCTGTTGAAGAATCACTTGCTTCAAGAAAAGCTAAGAAAAAAGCTATTGAAAAAGCTAAACAAGAAAAGAAAATAGAAAAAGCTAAGAAAGAAGAAAAAAAGACTGAAGAAAAAGTTGATGAAGACAAAAAAGATTCTGAAAAAAAAGAAAAAGATAAGTTACTAACAAAAAAAGAGATATAAAATGAAAGATTTGACTACACAAAAAAGATTGGCGGCTAGAATCCTGAAATGTTCAAAAAAGAAGATTTGGTTAGATCCAGAACAATCAGATGATATAAAAGAAGCAATCACTAATATAGATGTTAAATCTTTAATCAAAAAGAAAACAATAAAGAAAAAAGGTTCAAACGAAAGTTCAAGAGTTAGAGCAAGAGCAATAAAAATTCAAAAAAGTAAAGGAAGAAGAAAAGGTCAAGGCTCAAGAAAAGGAAAGAAAAAAGCAAGAACTCCAAAAAAAGAAAAATGGATAAATCATATAAGATCACAAAGAAATTTACTAAAACAATTAAAAGAAAATAATAAAATTGAAAATAAAACCTACCGTGACCTTTACTTAAAAGCTAAAGGTGGATTTTTCAGAAGTAAAAGACACTTAAAATTATACATAGAAGAACATAACCTAATAAAAAATGAGAATAAATAAAAGAACCTCGGTGCCTTACAAAAGAAAAAGGCAAGGAAAAACAAATTATAAGAAAAGGTTAAAGCTATTAATGGCAAAAAGACCTAGACTTTGTGTGAGAATCTCACTTAATAGTGTTAAAGCTCAAATAATTGAATATTCACCTGATGGAGACAAAATTATTTGTGCAGCAGATTCAAAAACAATACAAAAATTAGGCTCAAAACTTAGCCCATCAAACACTTCAACAGCATATCTTGTTGGTTTAATGGCAGCTAAATTAGCACAAGAAAAAGGTGTAAAAAGATTAATACTTGATATTGGATTCAAAAAGCCAGTTAAAGGCTCAAAAGTTTATGCAGCATTAAAAGGTGCTGTTGATGCTGGAATAGAAATTCCTCATAGTGAAGAAGTTCTTCCAACTGAAGACAGAATCAATGGAAAACACATAAAGGGTTTACCTGAAAATCATGTTAATGAAATCAAAAATAAAATTTTAGGTGCAAAAGATGAAAAAGAATAATAGAAGGCCGCCAAGGAAACCACAAAAACCTGAAGAAAAAGTTCCTAAAGATTGGAAACCTAAAACAGAAATAGGTAGAAAAGTCTTAAGTGGTGAAATTAACAAAATTGATCAAATACTAGATAACGGTTTAAAGATATTAGAACCTGAAGTTGTAGATCTTCTTATTCCAGAACTAGAAACAGACCTTATGCTTATAGGACAATCAAAAGGTAAATTTGGTGGCGGACAAAGAAGAGTTTTTAAACAAACTCAGAAAAAAACTCAAGAAGGTAATAAACCAAAATTCGCAACATTTGCAGTTAGCGGAAACAGAAATGGCTTTGTTGGTGTTGGTTATGGTAAAGCTAAAGAAACAGTCCCTGCAAGAGAAAAAGCTATAAGAAATTCAAAACTTGATATTATTAAGATTGTAAGAGGAAATGGTTCATGGGAAGATACAGGCAAAGAACCAAACACAATCCCTTTTGCAGTTGAAGGCAAATGCGGTTCAGTTAGAATCAAACTTATGCCTGCTCCTCGTGGAACAAGATTATGTGTTGAACCAGAATGTCAAAGAATCCTAAAATTAGCAGGAATTAAAGATATATGGTCAAAAACACAAGGCCAAACAAAAAGCAAGATAAACCTAATCAAGGCTTGTATAGAAGCACTAAAACAGCTTTCAACAATGAAAATCAATCCTAATTATAAAGAAACATTAGGAATAGTTGAAGGTAAAATTGCAAAGGTTGAAGAAAATGTCGAAAATAGCGATAATTAGAATTAGAGGAAGTGTAAAACTCAAGAAGGAAATTAAGGATACTTTAAGTATGCTTAAATTATATAGAAAACATTACTGTACAGTCTATGAATCAACACCTTCAATAATCGGCATGATAAAAAGAGTACATGATTACGTTACTTATGGTGAAATTGATGATAATACTGCAAAAGAACTTATCGAAAAAAGAGGGGAAGAATATACTGGCCCTGACAATGAAAGAACAAAAAGAAAATTTATTGTTATAGGAGATAAGAAATATAAAGCATATTTTAGATTAAGTCCTCCAAAAGGTGGTTTGGGTAGCATTAAGAAATCAGTTAATGTTGGTGGTGCTCTTGGTCTTAGAAAAGACATAACGGAATTAATTAAGAGGATGTTATAATGGTTACAAATATTCGTAAAAAAAATAGCAGGCAAAAAGGAACCCATACACATGGTTGGGGCTCTAAAAAGAAACACCGTGGCGCAGGTAATCGTGGTGGTAGAGGTCTTGCTGGTAGTGGTAAAAGGTGTGGTGCAAATGCACCAACACATTGGAAAGAAAGATATTTTGGTAAACACGGATTCAAGAAAAAAGGTCAAAAAATCAATTTTATAACTTTCAATGTAGGCGACATTGAAAAACTATCAAAAACAGAAATTAATCTTTCAGATTTAAAATTTAATAAACTGCTAGGCAACGGAAAAATTAACACAAAAGTTAAAATTACTGTTGATTATGCTTCTAAAAAAGCTATAGAAAAAGTAACCGCAGCTGGCGGAGAAATAATATTAAATAAAGAAGAATCTAAAGGTTAACTATGGGTCTATGGCAAAACATTTTATCAAATTTACCAGAAGTCGCGTCTCCTACTCAGAAACGTCTTGCGTTTAAAGAAAAACTGAAATGGACGCTAATTACACTATTAATTTACTTTGTATTGGGTCTTTTACCATTATTTGGTCTTGGGGACAATGCATTACAAAGATTCGAATATTTATCAATTATTCTTGGAGCAAAATTTGGTTCAATTATCTCTTTAGGTATAGGGCCTTTAGTTACATCATCAATTGTATTACAACTTTTAAATGGGTCAGGTATTGTTAAATTTGATCTAAATTCACACGAAGGTAAAAGAAATTTTCAAGGTGTCCAAAAATTATTAAGTATCTTCTTCATTATATTTGAAGCTGCTATTTATGTATTTATGGGTGGACTTGCACCAGCAGCTGCTTTGAAAGGTACACCAATCTTCTTCCAACTACAATTAATCTTAATATTTCAATTAATATTGGGTGGTATCCTAATCATGTTTATGGATGAAGTTGTCTCAAAATGGGGCTTTGGTTCAGGAATATCCTTATTTATTGCAGCTGGTGTTTCACAAGGAATATTTGTTCAAGCATTTAATTGGTTACCTGGTCCAAGTGGAATAGGTGGCATCACATATTCTTCAGGAGCAATACCTGCTATGTTTCAAGCTTTAGCATCAAGTGATCCAACAACTGCTGGAATCAAACTTGGAGCGATATTGTCAACCTTAATTGTCTTTGCAGTAGTTGTTTATGTACAAGCAATGAAAGTTGAAATTCCATTAAGCTTTGGCAGAATACGTGGACACGGTATTAGATGGCCCTTAAGTTTTATGTATACTTCAAACATACCAGTTATTCTAGTTGCTGCTTTACTTGCAAACTTTCAATTATGGGGAAGACTCCTCCAAAATTGGGGATTACCTATTTTAGGAGTATTTAGTGAACAAACAGGTGCACCAATTTCTGGATTAATCTACTGGGTTCAAGCACCAAACATTGTTAAAACAATTATTGAACAACAAACTTTCTCTATTGGTGGTGCAATTTATTTACAAGCAGCAGTCTATGCCCTATTCATGATGCTTGGTTCTGTTATTTTTGCTTTATTTTGGGTACAAACTTCTGGTATGGATGCCAGGTCACAAGCAAAACAAATGATGTCTTCTGGACTTCAAATTCCTGGATTTAGAAAAGATGAAAGAGTATTAGAAAGACTATTAAACAGATATATTTGGCCTTTAACAGTAATGGGTGGATTATCAGTTGGTTTCTTAGCTGCGCTTGCAGATCTAACTGGTGCTTTATCAAGAGGTACAGGTATATTATTAGCTGTTATGATTATTTACAAACTATATGAAGAAATTGCAAAACAACATATGATGGATATGAATCCAATGATGCGTAAGTTCATGGGGGGCTTTTAAATGGTATTTGGTAATCTTTTAAATCCAGTATTTTCACCACTATTAGCACTACATCCTGCATGGATAGTGTTCATCATTTCTGCTATTGTATCCATATTAATCACAGTAATCTATAAGCTAACAACAAACCAAAGTCTTATGAAAGATCTTAAATCTGAATTAAAAGAATTTCAAAAAGAGATGAAAGAACTTAGAGACAATCCTAAAGAAATGATGGCTGTTCAGAAAAAAGCTATGCAAACAAATATGAAATATATGAGCCATTCAATGAAATCTACATTATTCACTTTTATACCAGTTATCTTAATCTTTGGGTGGATGAATGCAAATGTTGCATTTGAACCAGTATTTCCTGGACAAGAATTTAGTATAACTGCTCAATTTGATAAAGATACTGCTGGAACAATAGACTTAATATTCCCAGAAGGTATTGATATTATTGGTAATAATCTTAAAGATATAGAAAATAATCAAGCAACCTGGACATTAAAAGGTCAAAAAGGAGATTATTTAGATGGAAATTCTCTACAATTAGTCTATAAAGATGATACATATTACAAAGATTTAATAATAGACAATAAACAACGTTATTCAGAACCAATTAAATCAATTAAAAACAGTGACTTAAAATCCATTAAAATAAACAACAAAGAAATGAAGATTCTAAAAGTCTTCGGCCTAGAAATTGGGTGGCTCTGGTCATACATTATATTTTCAATTATATTCAGTATGACTTTAAGAAAATGGATGAAAGTTTACTAGGAGGCAAAAATGAAAGTTCCAAAATCCAAATCAAAAAGAAAAGTGTTTGTAAAAACCCCTGGTGGAAAGACCATAGTACATTATAAACCTAAAAAACCAAAAGTAGCACATTGTAGTAATTGTGGTGATAGTTTAAAAGGTGTTATAAGGGGAACATCAGCACAAATTAAGAATGCAACAAAGACACAAAAAAGGCCAACAAGACCATATGGTGGCGTTCTTTGTAGTAAATGCACACGTGAAACAATCAAAAACAAAGCAAGATCTCAATAGGTATGTGGTGACAATACCTGATTAAATCTGAGGTTGGAGGAAAAAATGATAGAAGTAGGAAGAAAATGTATAAAACTTGCTGGTAGAGACGCAGGTAAAAAAGCAATTATAGTAGAAATCCAAGATGATACTTATGTTCTAATTGATGGTGAAGTTAGAAGAAAAAAATGTAATATTAACCATCTAGAATTATTAAATGAAGTAGTTAAGATATCAAAAGGCGCATCTTCAGAAGAAGTTGCTAAAGCATTAGGCATAGACTTAAAGAAAACAAAACCTAAACCAAAAGTAGAAAGACCAAAAAAAGTTAGGGGAAAGAAAAAATTATTAGAAGAAAAGTCTAAAGAAAAACCTAAGAAAAAAGCAGAAACTAAGACTAAACCTACTCAAAAAGAAGAAACTTTAGAAACTTTAGCAGATGAAGGTAAAGAAACAAAAGAAGGGCAAAGCTCTTCTGAGTCTCAAAAATCTCCAATTTCAGATAAGCCTAAACCTAAAAAAGAATAATTTTATTTCTTATCTTTCTTTTATTATTAAATACACCCCAGCAGCTACAGCAGCCAAAGACAATAAAGATCTACTTATATAAATAAAAGGTATTTGTATATATTGCAATACTGCTAAAATTAATAAAATTACACCTAACCAAAAACCAATTCCTCTTTTCATTGTATCACCTTATATATTTCTGTTAAATTAATCTCAAATGCAACCGCAGGCATTTCTAATCCACAATTGTCCAAAACAATTGGTATAATTTCACCAATAAAACCTACTTTTTTTCCATCAACAATAACTCTTCCAACCCTACCAGGAATAAATGTATCATGATCTACTTCTTCAATTTCATATTGAACATTTAACATTCTCAATAAATAATCAAGTGCTTGTTTAGCTTCAGTATAATCTGCTTTTTCATTAGCAGAAACATATGCCAATCTTTCATAATCAATAACCCATTCACCCTTCTTAACAGTAACAAGTCCTTGCTCAAATATTTTCTGAGGATATTCAACATGCTTATTCTTAGATAAACAATCCATTAATATAGGAATTAACCATGTTCGAACAACAGAATAGCTTTCTGACATATATGCTTTAATTTCAACAGTTCCAAAATCTTTAAGATTCATTTTGTTATACAATACCTCTTTGCTAGATAATATTGGGCTCATTATCTCTTGACAGCCAAGACCTGCCATTACATCCCTTGCTTTATCAATAAGTTTCACAATAGGTAAACTGTTACCAATAGTAAAACTAGTCAATGGTTTTTCATCAATATTATCATACCCATACATTATTCCAATATCTTCAATAACGTCAACTTGATGTAAAATATCTTTTCTATAATGTGGGATAGAAACCTTCCCATTTGTATAATTATAACCTGCTTTTTCAACTAGCTTCTTCATATCAGATTCTTTTAATTCTAAACCTAACAAAGACTTAATCTTAGAATTATCAACTTTAATAGTCTCATTAAACATATGAGGTGTAGTTATTTTTTTATCTGGATAATTTATATCAACAGATTCTATTTTAAATCCTCTTTCAAAAAAGGCTTGTGCAAATATATTAGTTGCTAAATTTAATGAATCTGAATCAAGACCAGTTGCTTCAAAGAATAAATCTTCTTCACCTTCATCAACCCTACCAGTATTATTTGAATTAATAACTGGTGGAAAACTTAAAACTTCACCATTGTCATCAATTAATATTGGATATTTCTTAAAGCCTTCAAGAATCCAAGCATATTCCTTACCCTTAGGATGACTTTCTAAAATCTCTCCAGGAGTCATTTCACGTTTAAAATCTAAAGGTGTAAAAGAAATAGATTCTGGATCTATAGCCTTATAATATACTGGAAACTTAATTTTCTTGTATGAATATATCCCAATTGCAACCTTCTGTCTTTTTCTGCCATAATTATCACAAAGTTTTTCTTGTAATTGTATTAATTGTTTTATTAAATAATCGTCAATCTTCTTACCTTTAGCAATAAACGCAGAGATGTATGGCCTAACCTTACTAACAGAACTATCAACCTTAACACTATATCCTGATTTCTTAAAATCAAGTTTTGCAATACCTTTATCTAAACCAAGTATCCTTCTAAATAACCTTGCAACCCCTTCAATACTCCAAAGATAAGGTAAATTAGTATCACCAAAATCAATCTTAATTTCATCTGTTTTTTCATTATAACCTTCATAGTCACCCTTACCATAAGCTGCTAATTCTTCTACTTGCTCTAGTTTAAGCTTCTTTCCAACTAGCTTTTCTAAATCCTTTAATGCAAATGTTATTGTTGGCATTATATTATCCTCACATTTCTCATAAAATCAAGATCATGACTAAACAATTTTCTAATATCTTTAATTCCTAATTTAAACATACCCAATCTATCAATACCAAGTCCCCAAGCCAAAACTGATACATCTTTTCCAAGCAAAGGTTTAACAAGTTCTGGCCTAAATATCCCTGAACCACCAAGTTCAATCCACCCTAAATCTGGATGTTTAGCAAATAACTCAGCAGATGGTTCTGTAAACGGAAAATAAGCTGGCTTAATCTTAATTTGCTCTGTTTCTGCAAATTCTTCTGCAAACATTTTAAGTAACCCTTTCAAATGCCTAAAATCTAACCCTTCTTCAACTACAATACCTTCTGTTTGATAAAAATCACAATTATGTGTGGCGTCAATTACATCAGATCTAAAACATCTAGTAACACCAAAATATTTACCAGGAATTTTTAGATCAGGTGAACTTAACATTCTTGCAGAACATGCAGTCCCTTGCGTCCTTAACAAAGTATTGTGTGTTCTTTTAACATCAAATTCATATTGCCACCCTTTTGATCCGGTTCCAAATCCTTTTTCATGTGCTTCTTTAACATTCTTAACCAACTTAGGATCAAGTTTCAAACTTGCCGGATCTTTAACATAATAAGCATCATGAATATCTCGTGCACTATGAAATTGTGGCATAAACAAAGAATCCATATTCCAAAATTCTGTTTCTACTATTGGACCAGTCATCTCACTAAACCCCATTGAAATAAATTTTTGTCTAACTTGATCCAAAAACCTTCTATAATGTTGTTTTTTACCTGCCCAAATCTTAGGCACATTAATTTTAACATCATATCTTCTAAACTTAGTTTTTTTCCAACTTCCTTTAGAAATCATTTCTTTTGTTAATCTATCAAGAACATTCCCTATCTTAATTCCTGATTCAATTATTTCCTTACCAAGATCTGTTAATTCTGCTTCCTTTTCTTTATCAATAACAATCTTAACAATATCTTTTCTTTTCCTAAGATTATCTAAACAAAACTTTTCTTCATCTTTTAAAGATTCAAGTTCAATAGGAAAATCCTTTGCAAGAAAATCTTCTTCTAAGAAACCTTTTTCTAAAAGTTTCTTTCCTTGGTCTAATATTTTAACTTTAATATCTCCACGTTCTTTAGATATTAAAACAGCAGCCTTACTTCGAAGTACACCCAAACAAATACTTAATTCATCTTTAGCAAGACCAGACTTCTTCATTATTTCACTAAAACCTAATGTTTTAATCTTAACCGATTCAAGAAATCTCTTCTCAGGTAACCCAATTTTAGCATATTTAATTCCGTTATCTCCCAATTCTATTAATTCTTTAACTTCCTCAGATAACTTAATTATTTCTTTATTTTGTAGCCATTGTAAAGCGCGCATAACTTCAACTTCTTTTAACCCAGATGCTTTAACAATATCTGCAAAAACAGAACATTTGTCTAATACTGGAAGAACCTTTTGTTCTAACGGATGTAATCCATCAATAATCTTATTTAAGTCCATTTTTATTATTCAATAAATCAATTATAACATTTATATATTTTTCTTAATAAACTCTAGGATAAGACCCTAAAATCCTCAAATATGCGACTTTCTTAATTTTTTCAAATGATTCCTTAACAGATTCGTCTTCTTCGTGCCCTTCAAAATCTATATAGAATACATAATCACCTAATTTTCCTTTTGATGGCCTTGATTCTATCTTTGTAAGATTGATCTTATTATTTGCAAATTCTCCAAGCAAACTATACAATAGTCCTGGTTTATCAGATTGTGGATAAATTGTAACACTTGTCCTATCTTTCCCAGTTTTTTTAGCCTTACCCCTACTTATAACAATAAACCTAGTTACATTATGACTACTATCTTGGATATTCTTTTTTATTATATCCAAAGAATATATCTTCGCAGCTGCGTTTGGTATTATTGCAGCTCTTGTAGGGTCATTTTTCCTAGATACAGTCTCTGCAGACTTTGAATTTGAACTTGTTCTAGATATGTCTGCGTTCGGAAAATATTTTCTAATGAACTTTTCACATTGTGACAAGGTTTGTGGATGAGCATATATCTTCCGTATTTGGTCAACTTTTCCAATTCCTGCAAGATTATGTTTAATTGGTAGCAAAAGCTCAGCAATAATATTAAAATCAAATTCCATTAAGGAATCTAATGTCGAACTTACTGGTCCAGATACTGAATTCTCAATAGGTACAATACCAATATCAGCTTCCAAATTCTTAATTGCATCAAAAACATACCAAATAGTTTTCTTAAAAACTAATTCAGCATCTTTATCATACTTTAATGCAGCTTCGTTACTAAAAGAACCTTTTGGACCTAAAACTGCAACCTTCATTTCTTCACCATTTTCTCTATTAAATAATCCGATTCTTTCTCAGCTTCTTTTTTAAAATCTCCAAGATAATCAGCTGACTCTTTAAAATAATTAATAAAACCTTCTCTATCCTTTTTAACAATTGTTTTTAACAATTTCTCAGAAGAATCTAAATATGCTTTAATCGCATTCTTAACTTCAGGATTTAATATTTCTATATCTGCATAAAGCTCAGGATCTTGATTAAGAATTCTTCCTAACATATCTAACCTTAATTTATAGATTGGCGATGCGTAATCAAGACTATCCTTAATATCTATTTCCATCTCTTTTAATGCATGTGAAACAGTAATCGTACTAAAATGTACCAAGCCTTGAATAACAGCCATCATCTTATCATGTTTTTCAGGTGTAGCAACCTTAATCTTGGCTCCATTTTTATCTAATAAGTCCTTTAACCAGGGCAACCATTTTTTTCCTCTAGCAGGACACAATACTATAGACTGCCCTTTAATTGAACCAACACCTGGCCCAAAAACAGGGTGTGTTCCAATAACTTCACACTTAGAATGATTTAACATTGCTTCAACAGGCGCAATCTTAATTGAAGTAAGATCTATTAACAAAGATTCTTCTTTAACTAGGGGACCTATTTTCTTTATTACATCAACAGTAGATTTAATTGGAACTGTAATAACAACAACATCTGATTGTGAAACACAATCCTCAACAGAAAGTTCTGTTGATCTGCTAGCTATCAAAACCTTACAATTATTTTGTTCAAATAATCTCTTGAAGAACTGGCCCATTCCGCCAGTACCTCCAATGATTCCAATAGTTACTTTATTTTTCATTTTCCTTTAATTTCTTTGAAAATCAAAGATTTTTAAAGCCTTCAAAATCTAATCATTAGATTTCAAAGACGTCCATTTATCATCTAACTTTACAATGCCATCATAAGCCCTTGACATATATAATGAATCAAGAACTGCACAAGCAGCCATTGCTTCAGCTACAACATATATCCTTGCAAGTAATGTAGGATCTCTTCTTGTAACTGGATCAAGTTCTTCTTCTTTCATTTTTTTCATATTAACTGTAGTCTGTTTAACAGATACTGTTGGTGTTGGTTTAATTGCAATACGCATTACAATATCTTCACCTATTGTCATGCCACCAAGTGTTCCACCACAATTATTTGTCTTAAACCTTATTTTACCATCTTCTCTTAAATAAGGTTGATCATTAAATTCTGAGCCTTTCATATTTCCGCATTTGAAACCTACACCAAATTCAATGCCTTTAACAGCACCAATTCCCATTATTGCTGAACTTAAGGTTGCTGAAATCTTATCAAAAACAGGTTCACCTAATCCGCCTGGAAGATTATGAATCCTTAATTCAATTATTCCTCCTGCTGTATCCCCTTCTTTTTTTATTTCTAAGACTCTTTCTTCCATTTTTTCTGCAGCTTCTAGGTCTGGACAGTTAATTTCTGTCTTTCTATAGTTTTTCTTTGCTTCTTCATACGTAATATTTTCTTTAGCCTTAATATCCATACATTGAACTGTATATGCTAAGACATCTATTCCTTCATTAGCAAGTATATGTTTTGCAACTGCACCTGCTGCTACTCTTGTTACTGTTTCTCTTCCAGATGCTCTTCCTGCTCCGCACCAATCTTGAGATTCACCATACTTATAGAAGAATGGTAATGTTGCGTGTCCTGGTCTAAAAAGGTCTTTATATTGTCCATATTGGTCAATATGTACTTTTTGAGTATCAACATTATAAATCATTATTCCTAAGGGTGCACCAGTTGTAACACCATCTTGCCCATATCCTGCAAATATTTCACATTGGTCAAGTTCTTTTCTTGGACTGTTTAATTTCCCAACACCAGGTTTTCTTTTATCTAACTCTGCTTGAATATCCTCTCTTGTTATTTTTAATCCAGCTGGAACACCATCAACAATTACTGAAAGTCCAGATCCTTTGCCTTTCCCGTAAGATTCACCACAAGTAGTAATTCTAAATAGTCTTCCAAATGTATTTCCCATCATTTTTTTTCTTCCTCCATATTTGCTCCTATACTCTTCATAAATTCCAAGTAATTAGGAAATGTAACACTTACAGCCTCGGCTGTTGTCACCTCTGTTTTTCCTTCTGCAATTAGCCCTGCTAAACTTAGTGCCATTACAACTCTATGATCATGATGGCCCTGAACTTTTGCCCCTTTAAGTTGGCTTTGCATTATTTGTAAACCATCGTGCAATTCTAAAACATCTACACCCATTTTAGATAGTTCCTTAGCCATAACTTTAATCCTATCTGTTTCCTTAATTCTTGCATGCGCAACATTCTTTATAATAGTTTTCCCTTTAGCAAAACAGCCTAATATTGATACTGCAGGTAATGCATCAGGGGTTTGATTTAAATCTAATTCACAACCCACTAATTCTTTCCCTTTAATTCTAATACCTTGTTCTTCAATAGTAATATCTGCGCCCATCTTTCTCAAATATTCAATAATTTGCTTATCACCTTGGATATCTTCTAAATCTAAACCCTTAAGCAATACATTTGATTTTGTAATTGCTGCAGCAACTAATGGAAAAGCAGCTGAACTCCAATCAGACGGAATTATAATTTCCATTGGCTTGTACTTTTGTCCCCCCTTTATTTTAAAATGTCTTAACCCATCTGCTTCATAATTAATTTCTTGTTGATTAAGATATTTAAGAGTCATTTCAACATAAGGTTCCTCACATAAATTGAGCACAATAATCTCAGTATCATTCTCAACTAACGGACAACTTATCAATAAACTAGACAGATATTGTGAAGACCTACAATCTATTTCAGTCTTACCACCTTTCATTGGACCAGTTACTTCTATTGGTGGACACCCATCATTATTTTGTGATAAAACACTTGCCCCTAAATTATTTAATGCATTTAGTAAAGGTTGTACTGGCCTAGTCCTTAATGAATCATCCCCATCTAAAATAACTTGAAAATCTCCTAAAGCAACAACTGAAGTTAACAAATTAATTGATGTTCCACTATTTAACATGTCAAGAACTATCTGATTAGGAGGGTCTTGAGCATTCTCAGAAATCAGCTCGTCAGATTCAGATGAAACAGGTGTTTTGTTAGTGCCGATTTCAGATGTGTTAAGTGGTTCTTCTGGTTTTTTGGGTTTACTTCCAAAACCTTCAATAATTAACTTCCCATCAAGTTCTTCTATCTTTGCTCCAAGTGCTTTACACCCTTCAATTGCAGCTTTTGTATCTGCAGACATTAAAGGATTCTCTAAAACAGATTTTCCTTCAGCAAGTGAAGCAATTATCACAGATCTAATTGTATGAGACTTAGAACTAGGTATAACAACTTCCCCGTTCAATTCTTCTGTTTTTTTAATTACTAATTTCATTTTAACCAGATATTAAATTGTTCCATAGCTTGATTAACAAACATTTCTTCTCCTGAAATTACTTTACACCTATTGGCCTGTGCGTCCTTTAATAATTTTGTATACTTTGGATTATATATCACATCCATAACAACCATACCTTTCAATAATTTCTTATCAATAGGTGATTTACTTGTTTTCGGTGCCATCCCAACTGATGTTGTATTGATTAAACAATCAACATTAAGATGTGTAATATTTAATCCATCATATGCACAATGCAGTTGTTTAGCTAAAAGTCTAGCTTTTTCTAAGGTCCTATTTAAGATTATTAAACTTCCACCTTTTTTCTTAATCCCAAAAGCAATAGCTTTAGCTGCACCACCTGCACCAATTATTACAAAATCTTTATTCTTAATTTTGATACGTTTTTCAATTGCTTTTACAGCGCCAACCGAATCTGTATTGTAACCAATCAACTGATTACCTTTTTTAACAACTGTATTAACAGCATCAATCTGCTTTGCAGTACTTGAAACTTTATCAAGTTGTTTCATGATCGTTTTTTTATGTGGCATAGTTATACTCAACCCATTAATAATTGATTTAAACCCATTAACAAAACCGCCAACATCATCTACTAAAAAATTAACATAAACTGCATTAATTCTTCTCTTATCAAACATATTATTATGAATCAAATAACCTTTAGATTTTGAAACAGGATTTCCAACTAACCCAAAGATTTTTGTTTTACTATTAAGTTTATCAACTTTGTAAACATTTTTTAATTTATCAACTGTTATTTGACCAGAGGCTGATTCTTTCCCTTCTTCCAAACTACCAAAAGTAAGTAAAGCACCTAAAGCAGGAGATAAAATTCTACTAATTTCACCTTTTTCACCCATACACAACCCTATTATCTTTTTCTTATCTTTTACAGCTTTTTTAATAAGGTCAAATATAATCAAGTTATCATTAATTGTGTTTGCAAAAGCTACAATCTTAATAATATCTGGATTTAATCTCTTAATTTTCTTATAAGTCTCTTGAATCTGTTTCTTATCTGTTCTCTTAAAATTATGCCATGAAACAATAATCTTAGATTTCCCTTTAATCAAACTTTTAATTACATTCTCATTAGTTCTTGCCTCAACATCAACATACTCAACACCTAAATCAACAGCTTTTCTTAACAATTCAATCCTTTTCTTTTCATCAAGCTTATACTTACCACCTTCATCTTTTCTTCTAATGGTAATAATTTTTTTATTTGGAATTGCAATCAACTGTTCTAACTTTTTTTCATTTAAATTTTGAATGTAATCCAGTCTTAACTCTATTAAACCTGCTTTTCGCGCTTGTTTTTTCGCTTCTTCAACACTTGAAGCAATTATTGGTACTGCTATCATATTTATTCCAATACTTTTAATACCATTTTTTCATCAACTTTCTTATTGTAAACTGCTTTTCCAATTCCGTCCAAAAGCACATATTCAGCAACTCCATCTCTAGCTTTTTTATCTAAAGTAGTTGCTTTAATTATTTCTTGAGCCAAAATTCCTTTAGGAACATCAATTGGAAGTTTAGCACTTTTAATCACTGATTTAATCATATCTAAATCATCTTGACTTAACATACCTAATTCTAATGATATCTCAGCCTCAGCAACCATACCAATCGCAACCGCCTCACCATGATTTAATTTAAAATTGCTTAAATTTTCAACTGCGTGCCCAATTGTATGTCCAAAATTAACTATTTTTCTTAATCCACCTTCTTTTTCATCAAGCTCAACAATTTTTCCTTTGATTTCACAATTTCTTTTAATCAATTCTGATAAAACTGTTTCATCTTTACTATAAATCCTATCAACATTTTTTTTAATAAAATCTAACAAATCTTTATCCCTAATTAAAGCGTGCTTAATTATTTCAGCCATTCCATTTGCCATTTGTCTTTCTGGTAAAGATTTCAATACAGAAACATCTATCAAAACTAACTTTGGTTGATGAAAAGCACCAATTAAATTCTTTCCAAGTGAATGATCAATTGCTGTTTTTCCACCAACAGAGCTATCTACATCAGCTAACAAAGTTGTAGGCACTTGAACATAAGGAATTCCC
The DNA here is from genome assembly GCA_964534665.1 of uncultured Methanosarcinales archaeon. Classification (GTDB taxonomy): domain Archaea; phylum Nanobdellota; class Nanobdellia; order Woesearchaeales; family JAHJBD01; genus JAHJBD01. The sequence continues at coordinate 138,222 of CAZHRT010000001.1, forward strand.
CTAAATAATGTAGCTGCAACAAAACCGGCAATATCTCCAACAACACCCCCACCTAAAGCGATTATTGCTGAATCTCTACCTGCACCAAGTGAAATGAGTTTGTCTTCAAGTTCTGCTTTAACCTTTCTGGATTTACTTTTCTCACCAGCTATAAAACTAATTAATTCTGCTTGTAATCCTGACTTTCTTAAATCTTTTAATAAGCCTTCACCAAAAAGTTTTCTAGTAGTTTCATCAGTAATCACAAAATACTTTTCAGCAATTTTTCTCTTAACTAATTCATCAGCCAAACTTAGTTTACTACCTATCAAAATATCATACGAGTTATCAATCTGTTTTTTTAGATTAACCTTAACTTTCATAGTTTCCTCCCAACAGCTTCTGCTATAGGTTTTAATTCTTTCATTAATTTATCAAATTCTTCAGTTGACAATGTTTGATCTGCATCTGAGACTGCTTTATCTGGGTGTGGGTGAACTTCAATTATAATCCCATCTGCTCCAGCAGCAACTGATGCTTTTGTAACCGGTCCAACAAGACTCTTTTTTCCTGTTGCATGGCTTGGGTCAACAATAACTGGAAGATGTGTTAATTCTTTTAATACGGGAATTGCATTAATATCCAAAGTATTTCTAGTGTAAGTCTCAAATGTTCTTATTCCTCGTTCACATAACATTACTTCCCTATTGCCTTCTGACATAATATATTCAGCAGCAAGCAAAAGTTCCTTGTAAGTTGCCCACATGCCTCTTTTAAGCAAAACAGGTTTTTTTACTTTTCCTACTTCTTTTAATAAAGGATAATTTTGCATATTTCTAGTTCCAATCTGTAAAATATCTGCATATTTTGCAACTAATTCTACATCTCTAACATCCATTACTTCTGTTGCAATCTTTAACCCTGTTGCATCTCTTGCTTTTGCAAGCAACTTAAGACCTTTTTCACCGAGACCTTGGAATGAATATGGTCCTGTCCTTGGTTTAAATGCTCCACCCCTCAATATTTGAGCACCAGATTTTTTAACAGCTTTTGCAGTTGCCATTATTTGTTCTTCATCTTCAACAGCACAAGGTCCAGCCATAACAATAACCTTATCTCCACCAATAATCAAATCTCCAACCCTAACTTTACTTGGTTTCTCCTTAGCCTCTTTACTAACTAATTTGTAAGGTTGTAAGACTTCCATAACTTTCTCAACACTATCCATTGCCTTAAGAGAAGCAATAGGTAATACCCTTTCATCTCCAATAATCGCTATAACTGTTCTTTCTGTACCATGCAATGGAACAGGCTTTAATTTAGCACCTTCTATTTTTTTCAATACATCATCAATTTCTTGTTTTTTTGCGTTTTTCTTCATTACAACTATCATTTTATCCCTCGCTTTTTCTGATTTTTTATCTTTTTAGATTTTTCTTATATTTTCTCTTTTTATGTAGAGATTTGTCTCTATTATTTTTAAACTTAGTGGTCTCCCCTGTATTAAAACCGGGAGACTAACAAAAATAAAAGAAACTTACATCTAGAAAAAACTCTTTTAACATAACTATATTTGTTCTTTCTAATGCTATCATAATAATATAGTAATGGGCTTTAATATTTAAAGTTTTTGTGTTTTTTACAGTAAATAATCTATTTTTTAAGAGAAAAGTATATAAATGTCTAGCCGCCTCATTAATCGTGCAAATGATATCAAAATTTCCAATAGACATAAGCGGTTATAAACCACTAAAATTTAATATTTCTAAAGAATCATATGATAAAAAACAATTAGAAACAAATATCCAGATAGTTAGAGATGTAATTGTATTCTTTACTGCTTTGGCTAAAGCAAAAGGTCAAGGAGGCCATACAGGTGGAGCTTATGATGTTGTTCCTGAATATTTAATTGCTGAAGCGTTTAGTAGAGGGGATGGAAAAGTACATCCAATATTCTATGATGAAGCAGGCCACAGGGTAGCTATTCAATATGCAATGTCCGCGATTAATGATGAATTCCCTCTTAATAAATTATTAACTTATAGGGAATTTAAGAGTGGACTACCTGGACATCCTGAAACAGCTCTTGGAACTGCAAAATTTGATTCTGGCAGATTAGGCCATATGTGGGGAGAAGTAAATGGAATTGCAATGGCACACCCTGACAAAAACATCATAATGCTTGGCAGTGATGGTTCTTTTATGGAAGGAAATGATGCTGAAGCTGCACGTATTGCTGTTAGCAGAAATTTAAATGTAAAAATATTATTTGATGATAACAATATTACAATTGCAGGCCATCCAAGTGATTATCTTAAAGGTTTTAGTTTAGAAAAAACTGTAGAAGGACATGGCTTAAACACAATAGTAAACGACCATTCAAAAGGCGAAGACTTAGATATTTTATACAAAAGTATTCACAAAGCATTGAAGCAAGAAGGGCCAGTTGCAATAGTTAATAAACGTAAAATGGCAGTTGGAATTAAAGGGGTAGAAGATACATCAAAAGCTCATGATGCACTAGACCCAGATATTGCAATTGATTATTTCAAAGAAAAAAGAAATATTAAAGCAATTGAAATGTTAACAATTGCAAAGACAGCTAAAAAATCCGCAGGAAAAACCTATTTAGGAAGTTCTGAAGATAAAGGTTCATGTAGAAAACAATTTGGTGCAAGTGTTGCTGATATAATTAAAGATAAAGATGTTTCAAATTCTCTGCGTGTATTTGATCCTGATTTAGAAGGCTCAACAGGACTAAAAACAATAAGAGAAGCTTTGGAAGAAAAAGGCATTAAAGAAGTTTACCATAATATTGGCCCACAAGAACGTGGTGCAATTCTTGCAGCAGGTGGGTTTGGTTCAGAAAAAGGTAAACAAGGAATATTCGCAACATTTGGGGCATTCAGTGAAATGTTAATTTCTGAATTAACAATGCTTAAGATGAAAGAAGAACGAAATATTCTAATTCATTTTTCACATTCAAGCGAAGACGCAATGTCTGACAATACTTGCCATTTTGGATGGAACATCCTGCTTTTAGATTCAGGCATACCTAATGAACATAGCATAAAGATTTATTCTCCAGCTGACACAAATCAAATGGATAAGTTAGTTAAAAAAATATATTCTGAAAATGGAGTAAGAGTTGTTTGTTCAACAAGATCCGATACACCATTTATTCTTGATGAAGAAGGTAAACAAGCATTTGGTTCAGGATACAAATTTACAGGAAACGATGAAGTAATTAGAGAAGGTAAAAATTATGTAATTGCATACGGTGAAATGTTATATCGTGCATTAGATGCAGTTGAAAAAGCAAAAAAAGCAGGTATTGACGTTGGATTAATCAATCATCCAACTCTAAATGTTCCTGATGAAGAAACTATGAAAAAGTTATCAAAATCAAAATTTGTATTATTAGTTGAAAGTCAAAATTATTTAACAGGTGTTGGCGTTAAAATGGCAGACTGGATTGCTGAAAGAGATATCTGCACTAATTACAAACATATGGGTGCAACAAAATCAGGATTAGGCGGTCAAGATGAACAAATACCTCATCAAGGACTAGCCCCAGAAGATATTTTAGCTAAGATTAAATCAATGTCTAAATAGTTTCTTGAATTTCTTTAGAATTGTCCATTATTTGTTTGAATATATTTTCAATTAAATCTTCATCTAATCCTTTTTCTTTAGCTAATGTTTTAATTTTGATTATTAATTGAGCTTCTCGTTCAGGATCATAAATTTCCTTGCCTATTGACTTCTTTTCTTCAGCTATCTGTTTAGAAACCTCAGATCTTTCTGCAAGTAATTGAATGATTTGTTCATTAATTTCATCAATCTTAATTCTTAATTCATCTAGTACCATAAAATAAAGAAATAATTACGGTAATTTAAAGGTTTTGGATAAACTTAGAGTAAATAATCTGCCATTTTTTTGTTAATAAAAAATAATGAGTATATCATAAAAACTATTTTGGCTTTATTATTCCAATAATTAATCCAATTAATGAACCAATAATAAAATATAAAACAATTGGGATTAAGAAATTAACTAAAAATCCAACAAAAAATGTTCCAAATAAATCTTGAACAAAACCATAAAGAAGATAATTTATAATGTTTCCAGGAATAAATTTTGGAAAATAATTACTAATAATTAGACCAATAAAAATAAGATAATATACTCCCATAGATGTAAGTCCACCAAGTATCCAATATTTCATTTTTTTATCATACGCCAGCCCAAGTGAAAAACCAACTATAAAACCGATTAGACCATACCAAGCCATTACAAATAATCCAAGAAGTACCACTCCACATAAAGCATCAAAACTACTTGCAACCAAACAACCAATGAAACTTAATATTCCAATTTCTAATGGGAGTAACCCAAATAATGATCCAAGTTGCCATCTATGTTGTAATGACTTAAACCATTGAATTAAATTCATAATCAATCTTTAAAAGAAATAATATATAAAATGTTCTGAAATAAATAAATCACAAAACCAACCAATCAACAACAACGGTTGCATATGCACCTTTGGGTAAAGTGAACTCAACTACAACTCCATGCTTATTTTCTCTGTAAGAAAAATTCTTAGCCTCAACAAATGCAGGCCTTAAAGAAGTAGAAAAAAAACTATCTTTAAAAGTTTTAGTACGTAAATCTTTTTGCTCAAACTCCTCTTTATTCAATACAATATCGACAGCATCTTTAACTTCATCAGGAATTTTTGACTTATAATTTAAAATAGGTATTTTAAAATCTTCAACCTTAGTAATATTAGGAAAATAAAGTGGTCCACAAACAGACTTTAAAGTTTTATAATCTTCAAAATTAGATTTAATATACTCTTTCATAGTTTCATTCCATAAATAACTTTGATAAGCATAAATTGCCAGCTTTAAGACACGTGAAGGAATCTTTTTCATTGCCTGTAAAGGATTATTTGTTGCAGCCAAAACTTCAACAATTGTTCTATAAAGTCCAGGAGATAAATTAAGATCTTTCAAAGATTCCCAATACTGTTTTATTTTTTTCTTAATTTCTTTTTGTTCATCATCAGGCGTAAATTTTGTTAAGAATATTTTCAATGCTTCCCAATAATGTCTTTGTAAGATCTTTTTAGCAATAAAATCGTCTGAATCATTAAAAAACTTAACAGAACCAAATCTTTGATCACCAAAATAATTTGGAATAATCATTTTTTTCTTTAACTTGATATTTTTTATCTGTTGAGGTGTTAAATCACTAATTAAAACCTTAAAAGTATTAGATTTATGCATACCTATATGTAAAGGAAACTGAGAATATCCTTTTAATACTAATTCAAGACCCTTACATACAACATTTCTTGGATGTTTACCTTTTATTGAAACATATTGAGAAGTTATAGCTAACTTATCTTTAAGTCCAGATAACTTTATTTCTTCCCCCCTTACCCTTAACTTTCTTGATAATAATTTCAACGCATTACCAGTATCAAGATTTTCTTTTTTCATTAAATAAATAGAATAAGTAAAACTTCTAGTATATTTTTCATTTAATTCTAAATCGATGTTTTCTTTTACAATAAAATCGCTTGGTTTTTGTTTTATTTTCATATTGAATCAATAATCCTCTTTAACTGTTCTAGATTCTCAGTTTTAATAATCTGTTGTTTTAGGCTCTTGGCATATCTCAATCTTTTAACAAACCATACAGCATGTGTCTTAACTTCACCAAACTTAATCTCTGATTCATTTTCTTTATACAATTCTAAAAATCTAAGAAAATCTTTTTTCTGGTTATCTTTATTGCAAAATATTGAAGGATTCCCCATTGCAGCACGCCCAATCATGACAAAATCGCAACCACTTTCTTTCATTCTTTGCTCACCCTCCGCCAAAGAAGTTATGTCCCCATTACCAATAACAGGAATATTTAATTTATCTTTTATCTGTTTAACAATTGTCCAATTTGCAATACCTGAATAACCTTGCTTCTTAGTACGTCCATGAACTGTAACAGCAGAAACACCTGCTTCTTCTAATAATTGAGCAGCTTTAACCCCATTAATTTCCTGTTCTGTCCAACCAATCCTAATCTTTGCAGTAACAGGAATTGAAAGTTCTTTTACAATAGGTTTAATCAAACGAGACATTAACTCAGGATGTTTAGAATAATAAGCACCCATCTTCCTACCTAAAATATCAGATTCAGGACAACCAAAATTAATATCGATAATATCAACTTTATCTTCTATAGCTTTTGCACATTTAATTATATTCTCAGGTTTATTCCCAACAAATTGTACTACTGTAGGCCTTTCAATGTCTTTTAAATTCAAAAAATTAAGATAATCTACAATACCAATATTATCTATCTTATAAGCCATATGTTTAGCATCAATCATCTGACTATAAACTAAACCTGCACCTCGTTCCTTACAAAGAATTCTAAAAGCTGTACAATTAACACCTGCAAGCGGAGCTAAGAAAAACTTACTTTTAGGTACAACATCACCAATTCCGTTCATAAAAGATAAAGAAAAAATAAAAGTATTAAAACCTTTACTTAACAGGCTTCATACCTTTCCAAGCTGATTCGAAAAGTCCATTTAAAGCAGATGCAAAAAACGGCGTGTTTACCCAAATTCCAACATCATAAGTTGGATGTACTTCCTGATCATCAAGGATCATAAACACTAAATCTTTTCCATCAACAACACAGAATCTTGCTTTTGCATCAGTATTTCTAACTTCCGCTACAGAACTTAATTCCTTAATAGCCGCAGCACAATCTTTAGTTAAAGGGGCAGCAACCCTAATTTTTACTCCGCGTTTTTTTAACTTCTCAAAAATTGGCTTTAATGCCTCAGCTTTTCTAATAAAACCCTGAGTTGTTGTCATTAAATTAACTGTTTCATCTGCATTTCTAATTGTAAGTTCAAGATGGTTATACAAATTATGTCTGCCTTTTAACGATCCTGACAAGTCAGATGGTTCTACAAGCTCAACTCCTTGAGTATGTAAGGTATTTAATTCACCGATTACATCAGTACCTTTCAATTCTTCAAGTCGTTTAATTTGACTATCTGCACCTTGTTTTACATTTTTCTTTACTCTTTCTAAAACTTCTGAAGGAGCAACAGCAATATATTTTATTGGTTTACCAAGCTTCACAATAACAAAACCTTTTTTCTCTAATGATTCTAAGACATCATACGATCTTGACCTAGGAACATCTGCAATATCAGAAAGTTCACCTGCTGTTGAAACACCTCTTGATAAAAGTGCAGCCCAAATCTTAACCTCGTATAAATTTAAAGAGAAGTACCTTCTCAGTTTACTTAGAAATTCTTCTTTTACAATCATTTTATTAAACACCCCTTTTTTGGAGAAGTGAAAAGTTTTCACTTCTTTACTGGGTAAACAGTTAGTACTACTATTAATATGTTACGTTTTTTTACCTACTCGTAGTAATTTCACTCTGAGTTAGTTTACTTTTGTTTTAACTCGGCAGTCAAAACAATAGATAAAACACAAGTGCAGCTTATATATAAATATTTAGGTATGAAAAAATATATTAAAAAAGATTATGCCCTATCCCTAATTAAAACATCAACAACACTAGGGTCCGCTAAAGTTGTAGTATTACCAACATCATCTTTTCCCTCAGCAATAGATTTTAATATTCTTCGCATTATTTTACCTGACCGTGTTTTAGGTAAAGCATCTGCAAATTGGAGTTTATCTGGTTTAGCAATTGGGCCAATCTTTTTGCCTACATGAACCCTTAATTCTTTCAAAAGTTCATCTGTTTTCTCAACACCATTGTTTACAGTAATAAAACAATACAATGCCTGACCTTTAACTTCATGAGGGAAAGGTACAACAGCAGCTTCTGCAACTGATTTATGTGATACTAATGCAGATTCAATCTCCGCAGTACCTATCCTATGACCAGACATATTAATAACATCATCTATCCTACCCATTAACCAATAATCACCCCCTTCATCAATCCTTACACTATCTTCTGCAGAATACATGTTCTTGAATCTTGACCAATAAGTATCAATAAATCTTTTGTGATCCCCATAAACTGTCCTCATCAAACCAGGCCAAGGTTTCTTAATTGCTAAATACCCACCTTCATTAACATCTGCTTTAGAACCATCTTCTCTTAAAACAACTGGTTCTATTCCAAAAAAAGGTTTGTTTGCAGATGAAGGCTTTAATGTCATTGCACCAGGTAAAGGTGTTATTACAACACCACCTGTTTCTGTCTGCCAATAGGTATCTACAATAGGACATTTTCCTTTCCCAACATTATTATAATACCACATCCACGCTTCAGGATTAATTGGTTCTCCAACAGACCCCAATAGTTTTAAGCTGCTTAAATCATGTTTATTTATTGGATCAACACCACATCTTGCCAAAGCACGAATTGCTGTTGGTGCAGTGTAAAAAATATTAACTTTAAATTTCTCACAAACTTTCCAAAACCTGTCGTCTTCAGGATAAGTAGGCACACCTTCAAACATTAAGCTAGTTGCCCCATTTGCTAACGGCCCATAAACAATATAGCTGTGCCCAGTTATCCAACCGATATCTGCAGTACACCAATATATATCTTTATCATGATAATCAAAAACATATTTGAATGTTTGAGTTACATATGTTAAATACCCTCCAGTTGTATGCAAAACACCTTTAGGTTTTCCAGTTGTTCCAGAAGTATATAATATAAACAAGGGATCTTCTGCATCCATTTCCTCAGCAGCACATTCATCCGAAATATCTTCTGCATTAATCTCATTTTCCCAATAACTATCTCGCCCATATTTCATCTCAATTTTATTTTGAACACGTTTTACAACAATAACAGATTCAATACACTCAACACTTTCTAAAGATTCATCAGCAATTTTCTTAAGTTCAATTTTCTTACCAGCCCTTAAACCACCATCGGCAGTAATTAACATTTTACAAGTAGAATCTAAAATCCTATCTTTTAAAGATTCAGCACTAAAACCTGCAAATACAACTGAATGCATAGCACCAATCCTAGCACATGCAAGAAGTGCAACTGTAGCTTCTGGAATCATAGGAAGATAAATACAAACCCTATCCCCTTTTTGAATTCCTTTTTTCTTTAAAACATTAGCAAACCTACAAACCTTTTTGTGAAGGTCTTTGTATGTAATCTTTTGAACATCGTCTTCTGGTTCACCTTGCCAAATAATCGCAACAGTATCACCTTTTGTTTCTAAATGCCTATCTAAACAATTATATGAAACATTGGTTTTTCCACCAGCAAACCAAGTATAATTTACTTTTTCCTTATCCCAAGTAAAAACAGTATCCCAAGGTTTAAACCAATGTAATTCACTTGCTTTTTCTGCCCAAAATCCTTCAGGGTCTTCAATGGATTTTTTATAAATCCCTTTATATTCTTCTTCACTCTTAACATATGATTTTTCACTAAAAGAAGTAGGTGGTTGTATTTTTCTATGCTCAGTACTCATAGATTGTATTGTTTTTTCTTCAGACATAAAATATCGCCTCGTACATTTTATACATTTAAGAAAACTAAATTGTTATTAATATTTTGTGGTTTAGTAAAGGATATTAGGAAAATTATTAAATAGCAAATTTAATAATGTTAATATAATGAATTTACTTGATAAAATACATAAACAAGCAAAGAAAAACCCTAAAAGGATAGTATTTCCAGAAAGCTCAGAAGAAAGAATTCTTAAAGCGTGTGATAAAATATTAAAAAAAGGAATTGCTAAAGTTATTTTACTTGGAAATAAAAATAAAATATTAAACAAAGCAAAAAAATTAAACCTAAATATAAAAAAAGCCAGGATTATAGACCATTTGAAATCAAAGACATATACAAATGAATTAGTTAAGTTAAGAAAAAGTAAGGGTATGACAATAAAAAAAGCAAAAGAATTGCTCAAAGATGAAAACTATTTTGGAACCATGATGGTCCATATGAATCATGCTGATGGCTTAATTTCTGGAGCAATACACACAACAGCAGACACTGTACTACCTGCTTTACAAATAATAAAAACAAAAGAAGAATTTCATAGGGTTTCTGGATTATTTTTAATGTTAATAAAAGACAAAGTTTACTTATTTGCTGACTGTGCAATTAACATCAACCCAGATGCAAAAACACTTGCAGAAATTGCAATAGATAGTGAAAAAACAGCAAAAAGATTTGGCATTAGGCCAAGAATAGCTATGTTAAGTTTCTCAAGCCATGGTTCTGGTGACCATAAAATCCTAGACAAAATAAGAAATGCAGTTAAAATTGTACAAAAAAAGGAGCCAAAACTAAAAATTGATGGTGAATTACAAGTTGATGCAGCGTTAGACCCAGAAGTATGTAAAATCAAAGCGCCTAATTCAAAATTAAAAGGTAATGCAAATGTACTTATTTTTCCAGACTTAAATGTGGGTAATATAAGCTATAAACTTGTTGAAAGACTTGGAAATGCAGAAGCAATTGGACCAATACTTCAAGGACTACAAAAACCCATTAACGATCTAAGTAGAGGTTGTAAAGTAAAAGATATAGTAAACCTTGCAGCAATAACAGTTGTTGAGGCACAAAAATGATTCTTACACTAAATGCAGGAAGTTCATCAATAAAATACAGCTTGTTTGATAAAGAAAAAAAAGTTCTGGTTGGAGAAATTGAAAAAGTAAAAGATTACAAAAAAGCACTGAATAAAATCTATAAAAAATTAAAAAAATGCAAAATTAAAAAAATCGCCCATAGGGTTGTTCATGGAAAGGACAATTCAAAAACAAAATTATTAACATCAAAATTTATTCAAAGATTAAAAAAATATAATGAATTAGCACCATTACATAATCCAATAGAAATCAAAGTTATTGAAGAAAGTATAAAACTATTTCCAAAAGCAAAACATTTTGCAGTTTTCGATACTGCATTTCATACAACAATGCCCAAAATTGCTAAATTATATGGATTGCCACTTAGATATTATAAAAAAGGAATTAAAAGGTATGGGTTCCATGGAACATCCCATAAATACATTTCACAGATAGTCAAAAAACCAAAAGTCATTAGTTGCCATCTTGGAAATGGTTGTTCAATTACAGCAATAAAAAATGGAAAAAGTATTGATACCTCTATGGGATTTACACCATTAGAAGGGCTTTTAATGGGAACAAGATCTGGAGATATAGACCCCTCAATTATATCTTATTTAATGAGTAAAGAGAAAAAAACTATAAAAGAAATCGAGCATATTTTAAATTACCAATCTGGATTATTAGGAATAAGTGAAGAAAGTAATGATGTAAGAGATTTATTAAAAAGCAAAAAGGGATCTTCTAAACTAGCGTTAGAATTATTCACATATAGAATAACAAAATATATTGGTTCTTATATTTCAATTCTAAATGGTGTTGATGTAATTGTTTTTACTGCAGGTATTGGAGAAAAGGCATATTCATTAAGAGAAAAAATTCTAAATAATTTTAAATTTTTAGGATTAAAACTTGATAAAACAAAAAACAAAAATAACAAAAAAATAATCACAAAACCTAACTCAAAAATTAAAGTTATGGTCATTCCTACATACGAAGAAAAAATTATGGCAAGAGAAGTAACTAATCTTTGACAATCTTACTAACTTCTTTAAACACTTCAGTTCCAGCTTCACCAAGAAGTTCAAAAATTACCATTTCGGTTGAAACAATTTTTGCACCTTCCTGTTTAGCCCTTTCAATTGCAATCTTCTTATCACTTTCTTTCCTAGAACTAATTGCATCTTTAACTAGATAAACATTAAATCCTTTTTTCAATGCAGTAACCATTGTTTGAGTAACACATACATGGCTTTCAATCCCACAAATCACTAAATTCTTCTTATCTTCAACAGATTTTAAAAAATATTTATTACCAAAACAATCAAAAGTAATCTTTTCTATGGGATTATAATCATTAAGTACATTTGTAATTCTCTTAACTGTTTTTCCAAGCCCTTTTGAATATTGTTCAGTAAGCACAATTGAAACGTTCATTATTTGAAAACTTTTAATTAACTTAATTGCATTATCAATCAATTTATCAATATCTTTAATTACTGGCAAAAATTTATCTTGTATATCTACAACTACTAAAATAGTATCTTCTTGATTCATATTTTATACCTTAATATAGCGCCAATTCCACCCAAACCGTCAAGTTTCTTACCACCATCATGTTCTTTAGATATTATAATAATATCACCTTTGTTAGAATCAACTAATTTCATGATTTCATCAACTTTGTCATAACTATTATTTTCCCTAGAAGCAAAAATAAACTTATCAGTAATCAATAAATTGGCAATTGCCCCTGCTTGTGCAGCTTTCTCAACTTCTAATAAACCATAAGCTGCCAAATTATTCTTTGAAATCTCCGTAAGCAAAATTTCAACTTCATTAATCTCTTTTGTTATCCTTTCTTGATGTAAAGCCTGTTTAACTTCGTCCCTTTTCATCACTTCATTAATTGCAGTTTTATTTGCACTAGAACAAGTTGCAAAAATAATCTTTTTCTTTAATTCTGGTTCTTTTAAATGTTTAGACAATTCTTCTTTCCAAAAAGCAGGACTTGCAATAACAACTTGATTAATTTCATATTTCTTAACATAATCACTAATCTGCTTAATAATCTCAACATAAAAATTTCCATTAATTTTCTCTTCAACTGCTTTTTTCTGAACTTTTCCTTTAATACTGCCTAATGTTTCATAACCATATTTCTTAACCAAAGCAAAATTTGCTTCTTCTCTATCATGAACACATATCAATATTTTAGAACCAGTACCACTAGACGCCTCATTAATTTTATCTAATTGAAACTTAAGCCATTTTTCTTTAATTATAGTTATTGTTGAATTTTCTTCTAAGTTAAAAGTATGATGTTCTCCTTTAGAAACATCTTCTAAACCTTCAGCAATAATACCAGAAACTCTTAATATATTATCTTTAAAATCTGTTTTCTCAACTTCAAGTTTGATAAAGATTGTCTTTTTAGCAACACTTGATTTTCGGTCTTCCTTATCCCCAATCTTAATCTTTCTTATAGTCTTACCTTTAACAAAATCATTAGGATCAATCACTTGGCTTAAATACCACAAATCATCCAAATTTTCAATCTGTACCTTAATTTCTCCTTTTTTCAAATCTTTCTTAATTACTTTCATAACTAGAATAAATACTAATTAGATATATAAACTTAAGCCTTAAACATTACCAAAAGTTTTATATATAGATTTGCTTATAAATTACATCACTATAGATATAACTGTCAAGAACTAATAGTTCTTGATCATGTTCAGAGATATAATAATTTCTGACATATAAAGGTGATATTAATGAATAAAAGAGGCCAAGGAGTTAATGCAGCTGTTCTTGTAGCTATTATTGCTGCTTTAATAATTATATACTTATTATTTCTACCATCTGATCAACTAGAACCTTTACTTGATGGAGAAGGTACTAGTGGCTCAACTACAACTAGTTCAGAAGATGCGATTGTACTTCTTTCTGAAAATGTTGGGCGTTTAGATCCAGCAGAAAGAGTTGATGATAAAGATATTCCAAATGTTTACCTCTTTGAAACAACAGATTCAACAGAACTTGATAAATTCAATCCAATTTATATTAGAAACGGCCTTTTTGATAAGAAAGAAAAAGTAATTACTTTTTCTCTTGATGATGTTGAAAACACAGAAGAGATTATCCTAAGTTTCGCATCACCAATAAGAAAAGGCGTACTCTCAATAGAAGTTAATGGAAATTTAATATATGAATATGTAATTACCACAATTAATCCAAATCCTATAGAAGTACCAAAAAAATATTTATCTAAAAACAACGAAATTAAATTTAGTGTTTCAGGTGTAGGTTGGATGTTTTGGAAAACAAATGAATACCAATTAGAAGAAGTAAGATTAATTGGGGATATAACAGACAAAACTAGACAAGAAGCAAGAAATCTATTTACTTTGACAGACAACGAATTTCAAAACCTTGAATCTGCAACATTAAGGTTTGTTCCTTACTGTAGTAACGCAGCAGAAGTTGGATTATTAACTATACAAATTAACAATAGAGATATTTTTTCAGCAGTACCAATTTGTGATGATTTATATAACCAGCCAATTCCAATTAGTGTTCTAAGTGGTGGAGCAAATAAAGTTATTTTCAAAACATCCCGTGGTTCTTATAGTATTGAACAAATTCAAATGAAACTAAAGTCAAAAGATACAGTATCAACAGTATATTATTTTGAAGTAAATGAAACTACTTTTGATGAAATACTTGATATCTATGCTGGGTTAAGTTTTGCCCATAAT
>CAZHRT010000002.1:0-125118 GCA_964534665.1 uncultured Methanosarcinales archaeon
ATATCACAATAGATTATGCAGGGTCAGATGGTACAATCTTAATCAGAAACTTAAACTTAATCTCACAAGGTGTTAAAAAAACAGTATTCATTAACAAATCTACATCAACTTTTAATTATGTTTGTATTGCAGATTATAATATTACATCTATTAGTCAAATTTCAGCAGAATGTAACCAAGCTAATGAAACAAAAGTTCCTTGCACAGGAACAGTTGGACAATATTCATGTACTGATTTAGGTTCAAGATTTAAAGTCACAGGATTATCCCATACTGGTGTAAAAAGTATAACTGTAACTTCTGGTGATGATGGTGGCGGCGGTGGTGGCGGAGGCGGTGGTGGTGGAGGAGGCGGAAGTTCAGATACTACGGCAACAGTTCCTTGTATTGAAGATTGGACATGCAATCCTTGGACAGAATGTGCCCCTGAAAAAGTTCAATTCAGAAATTGTGCAGACATTAATAGGTGTGGTACTGTAAAAGACAAACCTATACTTGAAAAAACATGTATTTACATACCTAAAGAACCTGAACTTGCATCGCCAGAACCAAAACAACAAGAACAACAATTAGAACAACCAAAACAAGTAATAGAACCAGAACAACAACCAGAACCTAAAAAGAATATGTTCTGGACTTTCGTAAGTCTAGGAATAATCATCTTTGCAGTAGTAATTATACTACTAATACCAAAATTAAAGTTTAGAAAGAAAGTAAACCATTCATTAGTACATGATTTCCTTAAAGGTCACCCAGAAGAACATATCTATGGTGCTTTGATGAAAGCAGGTTGGGGAAGACATCATTTAGACAAACATAGAAGAACTAAACATTAATTATTTTGTAAACTTTATCCTTTTTTCTTAACTTTTTAATTTTCAATGCAATCATTTCTCCTTTTTTAGCATTATTTATTCTTTTCTTATTAATCTGCATCTCTTTAACATCATCTTCAACAATTCCAGTTGTATTCCCTTGTACCATAACTTTATCTCCTAGTTTTAAAGAACCAGCCTCTAACAAAATTTCTGCAGCACCAACTTTTTTAAAATAATTTAAAACCTTGCCTATATACTGTTTCTTTGTAGTTGCTTTTGAACCATACACTTTTGACCATTCATTGATTGGCTTACCCATATAAAAACCAGTAGAAAAACCTCTGTTGTATACTGTTTTAAGTTTATTTTTTAATTGTTTTTTATCATATTTTTTATTATCAATAGCTTCTCTATAACTTTCAGTAACAACTTTTACATATTCTGGCGAACGATTACGTCCTTCAATCTTACCAACATTAATTCCAGCTTTAATCAATTTATCAATTATTTCTATTGTGCAAAGATCTTTTGGGGACATAACATGATCTTCACCCAAAGAAAAAGAATGTTTTTCTTCCATATCTTTAACATCATATTTTCGTCTACAAGGCTGAATACAATCTCCTCTATTAGCACTTCTACCAAAAACTTCTTGGGAAAGAAAACACCTACCAGAAACACTAACACACATTGCACCATGAATAAAAGTTTCAATTTCAACACCAAGTTTATCTTTTTTAATTTGTTTAATTATTTTTTTAATTTGTTCTAAACTTAATTCTCTTGCAAGATTAACACTTTTTATTAATGGGAATTTTTTTTTATACAATTTCAAAGCATTGTAATTACTAATAGAAGCCTGTGTTGACAGATGTATAGGTATCCTTAATTTAACACATTCATTTAGTACAGCATAATCCCAACAAATAATTGCATCAACCTTAGCTTTAGAAATAACTTTCACCAGATTCTTAATTTCATCATCATAAACAATAGAATTTAATGTTAAATAAGCTTTAATATTATTACTATGACAAAATTCAACTATTTTACCTAATTCACCTAAAGAAAAATTCTTAGCATTAGCACGCATATTAAATTCCTTAATACCAAAATATACAGCATCACAACCAGCTTTAACAGCTGCTCTTAAGCTAATCCAATCTCCTGCAGGACTTAATAGTTTCATTAGAATAAAAATGGGATTGATATATAAAAAACTAACTAAACTTTCTTTACTTGTCTATCATTTAATGATACATAAGTTCCATTTTCTGTTTTGAGTAATCCCATTGATAACAAATCCTGGAGCTCAGCTGCACCTTCCCACACTTGATGTCCTCCATCTTCACCAATTAATATTGCCAATTCAGAAATTGGAATGTAGGGCTCTCTTCTATCTAAAGTTTTAACAATACCCATACCTAACCTATTTTGTTCTGGGTTGTCTGCTAAAATATAAATTGAATCTAATTTACTCATAGCTTCTTCTGCACAACCTTCACAATAACCATGGGAAATCTGATTTCCAGACACTTGTGCTAAGTATACACTGAAATCTACCCATTCTCCTTTTCCATATTCTACACCAATATCATCTCTTACAGCATGACATTGTGCACAAATAGGTAATAATCCTTGAGTCATCTGACTTTCATTAACTAGCGTTCCAACAACCCCAAGAACTCTTCCATGATCCCAATCAGTATTATATTGCATTGATACTAAAGCTGCTTTTCCACCTTTAACAGAATATTTACCCTCTTCTTTTGTTAGTTCTCCATTAGTAATTAACCAAAATTTAAATTTCTGGTTTGCATGATCTGGTTGAGAACAACTATACATTTTTTCAAATTGTTCTCTATTACGTTTAATTTGATCAGCAGATAATCTTGTTCCACTTGTAAGTGTTGGAAGTAATGCATCAAATGTTAATCCATCCATAAAATCTTGTTCAGTATAACCAAGAACTGTTGTAACTGAAGGAGTAACCAATCCAAATTTCCCATCACTTCCTTGATAAAAATCCAAATTTACAGCATGTTCAGCCATTTTTTCAAGACTTTGAGTTCTCTTAAATCTATCAATTGAACTACTAACTATTGCTGCAATATCCTCTGCATCACCAATTGCACTTTCTCTACTATTTCTAGTACCTTTTTGGCCTAATGATATTGTTCCAATAACTCTTCCATCAATTGTAATAGGAGCTGTAACATAAGAAGCCATACCTATATTTTTTAATTTTGGTGTTTCACCTGGTTTGATTTCATGATATGCTGTCTTACCAGTTTCAACTACTTTTCTACCAATACTCCCGTTCCCTTCATCATTTATAGGAACTCTATACTCTGCAATACTTCTTCCTTTTTCATCTGCTGTTTGATTAGGATTATAAACTTCTGTAGCTGCCAGAACATCAACACCATCAACATTTTCAAGAAATGATATTGAAAAACAATCATATGGTAATCTATTACCTGCAACTCTAGTAGAAATGTTAGCCACTAGTTGATCAAGGTTTTCTGTTTGTATCATGTCAACAAGAAGGTCGTGAATCATTCTAGAACTTGCTTTATAATCTCTCGCTTTTTTTCTTTCTAAAGCAAGCTTTGATACTACTGCAGCTCTATCTTCTATTTTTAACTCTTCTAAAATCTCATTTAATTCTCTTGCCATATAATTTAAAACTCCTCAACCCTTTATAAACCTTTGTATTGTAACTACTTAGAAGTAACAACCAATTTATACTAATTCTTCAATATTCAAAACTTTAATATCCTCATCAATCCTAGGACATGCTGTGTTAATCCAAGCATCAATAAACCTAAAATTCTCTAACTGGTTAAATTCTAAAGTTTCAAACATAAAATAATAATAGTTTTTATCAAACTTTTCTAATTTTTTATTTATCAAATCAAGATTAATATTCTGGCCTGATTTACTAGTTATCAAAACACCAACATTCTCAGAAGCGTAAAAATTAATCAAAGCACCTTTCTTTCTTTTTTTATAATCAACAATAACTTTCTTATCAAGTTCTTTAAACTGGCCTGAAATAGGATTAAACACAAATACTGGTTTATCACTATTAAGACCTACAGCTATTGGATGAAACCTTCCATCTCCAATATATAAAAAAGCATCAACTTTATCTTTAATAGTAAAAGCAGCAGAAGCATTACAACCTAGAATTTGTCCTTTATTAGCTTGATTTCCTTTAGATACAAACACTTTAACACCTTTTGAACTTAAATATTTTTCAACTTTATCTAAATAATTAACAAACTGTACAGAACAAACTACTCCAACCTTTGATGGTAATTTCCCAATCTTACTAACATCAAATTCTCCTTTATATTTAGCTTCAATAAATATTGTTTTCATAAAGCAAGAAAAAACAGTTGTAGTTTATAACTTTAACGCTCAGGTTACTATTAACGAATAATTTATAAACTATTTATTCAATTTTAAATATATGTCTAAACTAAAGAAAGTACTTAATTATCCGACTATTCTTTTAATCACAATCAATTCTATAATGGGTACTGGAATATTTTTCCTACCAGCTATTGGTGCAATGCATGCAGGCCCAGCTTCAATAATTTCTTGGATTGTGTTATCATTTATTGCAATCTATATAGCAATGGTTTTTGGAGAACTATCAAGCATGTATCCAAAATCTGGTGGGATTTATGAATTCTGCAAACAAGCATATGGTAGATTCTTTTCATTTATTGTTGGTTGGACCACTTTTATTGCTGGAAATATAACAATAGGAATGTTAGTTGTTGGTGCGATCCAATACCTTTTACCAGTTGATCTACCTTTTGTAAAAATAGGTCTTAGTTTATTTTTCATATTAGTATTTAATTATATAGCATTCAAAGGAATGAAAACAAGCGCAGTTATGTTAGTTACATTTGCATTCATTACTCTCGGTACGTTAATTGCTTTAATCATACCTTCATTGTTCAAGTTCCAAACAGCAAACATGACACCTTTTTTTGTATCACAACCATTTACATTATTTTTTGTAATTTTCCTAATTGCAGAAACATTCTTTGGTTGGGAAACTGCAACATTTCTAGCAGCAGAAACTAAGAATGGTGAAAAAGTCATGCCAAAAGCATTAATCTGGGGAACTGTAATTATTGCTGGTATTTGTATAATATTTGTTTCAACTTCATTAGGCGCAATTCCATGGCAACAATTTGGAAATTCAGTAGCACCATTAACAGACCTAGGAAAGTTACATTTTGGGAATTTTGGTGGTGATGCATTTACATTATTGGTATATTTAGCAATTATAGGTTCTGTTGCAGGTTGGATTGTATCTGCACCAAGATTAATATTGGCAATGGCCCAAGATAAATTATTTTTAAGACAATTTGCCAAAATCCATCCTAAACATGGTACACCTTACAAAGCAATCATATTACAAACCATAATTACAAGCATTGTAATCTTTGTAGGAGCAGGTTCTTATGATACATTATTATTAATTTTAGTTCCATTAGTCTTATTCATGTATGCAGCAACCATGTTAAGTGTTGTAGTTTTAAGATATAAACAACCAAAAACTAAAAGGTATTTCAAAGTTCCTTTTGGAAGAACAGGTCCAATTTTAGTAGTACTGTTCTTAATATCTTTGATAATAACATGGATTATTTATGAACATAGTTCCCTTAGATTATTGACAATGGGTGCATCTTTCATAATAATTGGAATTCCACTTTATTTCTTAATAGAATTTTATTATGATCCAAAAATGATTAGAAGAGTGGATGATTTGTTTGCAACTTTAGTATTATTAGGGGAAGGAGTATTATTTCCAAAACCTGTAAGAAGAGAAGTTATGAGATTATTAGGAAATATTAAAGGAAAATCTGTTCTAGAGTTTGGTTGTTCAGTTGGAACGCTTACAGAACATCTTGCAGAAGAAGTAGGTCCAAAAGGAAAAGTGTACGCAACTAACATGTCACATCATGAAGCTAAGATTGCGGCAAGGCGTATGGAAAAACATAAACATGTTAAAGTGATTCATGATCCACAACATCATTCTAGGGTTCACCCAGATGTTCCTAAAGTACATACAGTTGTATCTGTTGGAATGTTAGGTATGATTCAAAACAAACAGAAAGTGCTTAAAGGCTTAAATAGAAAGCTTAAGATCGGTTCAAAGATATGTTTTGTTGATTATGACAAATTTTTTGACGTAATTCCAAACATTGAATGGGTACGAGATGAAATTCAATTAAAGCACGAATTTGAAAAAGCAGGTTTTGACATCAAAGTTAAGAAAAGACAAGGCTTTGCCTGGAAATATATTTATATATTCGGTAATAAAGTTAAGAATGTTTAATGTGCTGGTGTATAAATTTCTATATCTTTTGGAACAAATAAACTTTTTTAATCATGAATGTTTCTGAACGGTCTTTCTTAATCTTTTTTTGATCAATTGTTTCACTTTCAATAAATCCAAACATTTTGTAGAATTTAATTGCACGAACATTATTTTTCCACGCTCTTATGAATAAATAATTCCATTTTTCTTTGTCAATATCCTTTAGGAATGTTTTCATTAGTTCTGAACCAATACCTTTACTTCTATAATCTTTATGAATGTGCATTTCAGATATGTATAGACATTTTTCAATGAGGTAATCTTTCTTAATTGTTTTTGGTAGAAGAGAATCATGGTTTAAAGAACAAGCTAATATGAATCCAATTAATTTGTTACTATCAAAAGCAAGAGATCCATATCCTTCAACATTAAATAAATCCAACAGATACTCTGTTTCCTCTTTTCGGTCCATGAATTGTTCCATTGGACCTTGAGTACCAGCCTCCATATATATATCTAGAAGTTCTTCTTGATATTTTTTAAAAGTTTTTAAATTAATTTTTATTATTCTTATATCCATAATCATAAATAATTAATAATAATATATAAACTTAATTAGAATTGATGTTTAATTTACCTACTTGAATCAGCTTGTCTTTCAACTTCTAATTTCTTAGCGATTGCAGCAGAAGCACTTGATAATTGAGAAGCTGCAATAATTTCTTCAGCTAAAGCACTTTCAATTGTTTTTTTAGAATTAATTGATTTTTGAAATGCACCTTGTGTCATAAAACGAAGAGCAACATCAATTCTTCTTTGTGGAGCACATTCAACAGCTTTTGGATAACGAGCACCACCGTATTCAATTGTGATTATTTCTTCACGTTGTGCTGCATTTTCAAGAGCTTGAACAAAAACTTCAATAGGATTTTTTTTAAGTTTACCTTCGATTAATTTAAGAGCTTTTTCAACAATATCATAAGCTTTCTGAGCTTTTCCAGTTGTATTTCCAGTACCTCTATAATGTTTTTTACCTTTATGACCTGGAACCATTACTTTATTGATTAACCTTTCAACAATGAATACTTTACTTTTATGGAATCTGTTACCTGCATACCTTGCACCAGTTTTTGGAACAATTGTAGGTTCAAGATTAACATATTTAACAAGACCTGGATCTTGTATTTTAATACCTTCAGTATCCCATCTATTAAACGCTTTCATTATTTTCTAGCCTTATCTATTTTCCCTTTTCTTAGAGATTTTAAACTTTGATCATTAACTTTGATAACTTGCCACCTAACACCAGGAAGATCTCCTTTAGATTTTCCTTTAGCACCACCAATACATTCAATAATAACTTCATCGTGTTCATCAATAAGCTTTTGTGCACCATCTCCTGGCATAAAAGCAGTAACTTGTTTACCATTTTTAGTAAGTTGCACTCTTGCACATTTTCTCATTGCTGAGTTTGGTTGTTTAGCTTCTAATTGAACTTTTTCTAGAACTATTCCTTTAGCTTGAGATGATCCTTCTAATGGATCTGATTTTTCTTTTAGTTTACCAACTCTACGAACATATTTAGCATGGCTCATTCTACCTGCATGCCTTCTCTTGCTTAGCTTCTTGCCAGCATTTAGTCCTTGTGATTTACTTGCCATTTTTATATTAGTGATTTGTATCTATTTAAAAAACTTACTCTATTTTAATATCAATATCAACAAAATATCTCTTAGTTGCTTCTTTTAAACACGCTAAATTTGATCTTTCTCTACCAAACAATTGACCTTTTGTTTTAGCATTTGGCGCTTTTATAACAACATTCTCGCCATCTTTTGAAACTTCTCCTGTTAATGGTAATATATAATTTTTAACAAAACCCAAAACATCATCATTAAATTCAACAATCTTTAATGGTTTTTTTAATAAAGCACTGATTTTCTTGACATTTGCTCCATTTTTACCAATTGCTTTTGCAATCTCGTTTTGATAAACAACAAATACAAGTTTTTCCCCTTCTTCAAAACAATCTTTAACTTTTGCCCTTGAAATAGACTCAAATAAAGATATAAACTTCATTAGATTAATATCATATTTGATTTTTGTCATTTAAAATCCAAGAACAGAGATTGCAAAAGGTTTTTTACATAATGTACCTAATTCATCATTTGGCACTTCTAATTCAGTTACCTTAGCTTTACTTAATTCTGCATAATGTGAAATTTCTTCTTTAGTTTTAGAAGAACAATTTGAACTAAGTCCAACATTCTTAATCTTACCTATCTTAAGACCTTTAAGAACTCTATCAGTTCCAATGATTAATTTATCTTCTTTAGACAATTTTTTAATTTCTTCAATTGATATCATTTTTTCTTTATCTCCTTAGTTACTAACTTAGGTAAACCTGTACCAACAGGTATAGGCTGGTTAAGCATTACATTTTCAACAACAGAATTTAATTCATCTTTTTCGCCGATTAAAGCAGCATTAATTATATGTTTAATTGGTGTTTCAAAAGATGCTCTAGCAAGTACAGATGATTTCTCACTAACAATACCATATCTTGTTATACCTTTAACTTTTCCACCAGCACACATAGTATCAGATACTAACATGATGTGCCTTATATCAACATTTAAGCCTTGACTTTCAATAACTTTGTAAACTTCATTGATTATGCTTTGTCTAGCAGCTTCAATACCAAAAGTAGCTTCAATCTCAAAAATGTCATTGCTTATAGTTCTAGTTTCATCAACTTCTTCCATCTTTAAGATTTCTTTTAAGTTTGAACCAGCAGTAATAATTATATATTCTTCTCCTCTTTTAACTGGAAGAACTTGTGTAATATTCTTTATTCCTCTTATTACAACTTCTTTAAGCTTTTCTTTTGCTTTGTATAATTCATTCAAGCTATCATCTTTACTCTTCATCTTCAAAACTAAAAGATCATCTTTAACTTTGTTAATATATCCTTTAGGAACTTTAACTATGGCTTTTAATAATATTGAATCTGTAATATTTAAAGACTTCATAGTCTCTCTTTCAAGTTTAACTTCAATTGTTCTATCAACAATGTTAATAGATATCTCAGTTGCAATTTCTTTAACACGTGTTTCTTTGATTAATCTTGCTAATTGTTTAATATCTTTTCCAGTACTCCAAGGTTTTTGTAAGAAAATTTCCATCATTGGAGTTGAAAGAGTTTTTCTTCCATCAAGAATCTCAATAATTCTTGGAAGACCCATTGTAACATTCATTTCAGCTACTCCTGCGAAATGGAATGTATTAAGTGTCATCTGTGTACCTGGTTCTCCTATTGATTCAGCACTAATTACACCTACTGATTCACCAGGTTCAACTTTAACTTCTTCATATTCTTCAACAGTTCTTTCAAGTATCTTCTTGATTTTACTTTCAGAAACCCCTTCAAGATTATTAATTAATTGAGTAATAATACTTTTTGGTAGTTTATCTTGGTATTCTTTTGCTATATCCATTTTAACCTAGTGTTTTAATTATTCTTTTAATATTTAATATTCCATTCTCTGATTTTGAAACATCAATTCCATCTTCACCATAGCTGAACTGTACAATCTTATTTCCAGCATCTCTAACAGTACTATCATATTCAACTTTTAAGTCTTGCATTGCATTAGCAAGTCTTCTGTAAAGATAACCTGATTTAGGTGTTCGTAGAGCAGTATCCATTAATGAATCTCTTCCAGTAATTGCACCGAAAAAGAATTCATATGGTGTTAAACCAGTCTTAAATCCATTTGAAATAAATCCATGTGCTGCAGGACTTAAATCTCCTTTGTTAAAGCATGATAATGTTCTTCCTTTGTAGCCTTTCTCAATTCTTTTACCTCTCATAGCTTGCTGTCCTACACATGCAGCCATCTGAGCTAAATTTAACAAGTTACCTCTTGCTCCTGAGTCAGCCATAATCATAGTATGTGTTTCTTTATCAGAATGTTCTGCAACAAGTGCACCTGTTTGATTTCTTGCTTTATTCAAAGATTCTAAAATCTTTAATTCTACTGTTTCAGTAAGAGTCTTTCCTGGGAAAGTTTCTAATTTATTATTTTTATACTGTTCAATTAATTCATCAACATTTTGTCTTGCTTTATCTAAAGTTTCTTTGATTTTTTGTTTAGCATTTTCTGGTAAATCTGTATCTGAAATTGCAACTGTAAATCCGTTTTTCAATAATACATTAATACCTAATCTAAACAATTTACCTAATAAATCAAGAGTAAAATCCTTACCATATTTTTTATGTAAATTTCTAAGTAATAATCCTGAACCTTCACCTAAATTATTTCTGTCCATTACTCCAGAAACCAATTTACCGTCTTTGATAACAACATAAGCATCTTTCTCAATGTTAGCTTTCTTGTCCAGGTTTGGATCATAATGTCTTGCTCTACCTGTAAAATTAAAATCTTCAGGTAATAAAGCAGAGAATATCTCTTTACCAGTAATTTTAGCAGTCTTTGGTAATTTACCAAAGTCCTCAGCACCAGTTGATGCTAATAAGTCAATAGCTTCTTCTCTTTTAAATTCAAGACTTTTTGTTAATATGTAAAGTCCTGAAATTGTATCTTGTACACAACCAATAACAGATAAACCATACCTTGGACTGATTAATTGTGTTTGAACTTCCATAAGTATTTCTGCTTCAGCTCTTGATTCTTCAGTTTGAGGAATGTGTAAGTTCATTTCATCTCCATCGAAATCAGCATTGTAAGGATGGCATACAGCAGGATTAAGTCTTAAAGTCTTACCCGGTAAAACAATTATCTTGTGACACATCATTGACATTCTGTGAAGTGATGGTTGTCTGTTAAATATTGCAATATCTCCATCCATTAAATGCCTTTCAACTGTGTAGCCAGGTTGTACTTCTTCCAAAGCTGCCTCTTTGGTTTCTTCTGTAATCTTCTTTTTCTTACCATCAGGCCTAACAACATAATTTGCTCCAGGATATTCACCAGGACCTTTCTTGATTAATTCTTTAAGATATTCAATATTCCATTCATTTACTCTTTCAGGAACTGAAAGTTTCATTGCAACTTCTTTTGGAACACCAACTTCGTTAAGCTTGATCATTGGATCAGGTGAAATAACAGTTCTAGCTGAGAAATTTGTTCTCTTTCCTGCCAAGTTGTGCCTAATTCTTCCTTCTTTACTCTTAATTCTTTCCGTTAAAGTCTTAAGTGGTTGTCCTGACCTATGCCTTGCTGGTGGTAATTGTGCAACTGCATTGTCAAAGAAAGTTGTAACGTGATATTGTAATAAGTCCCATAAATCCTCAATAATTATTTCTGGAGCTCCTGCATTAATATTTTCAAATAATCTCTGATTGATTCTTACTATATCTCCTAGTTTGTGAGTTAAATCGTCTTCTGACCTTTCACCTGATTCAAGTGTGATAGAAGGCCTCATTGTTACTGGAGGAATTGATAATACAGTTAGAATCATCCATTCAGGTCTAACATATTTTGCATTCATTCCAAAAATTTCAAGATCATCATCTGTAACTTTCTCAAGTCTTGCTCTTAATTCAATAGGATTTATCCTTTTATCATTCTCAAGGAATGTTGTAGGTTTTTCAAGACTTACTTTATACTGTTTTGATTTACAGTGAGGACATTTGTTAACTGTCTTAACTTTTGATACAATTAATTTTATAGCTTTTCTTCTTTCTTCAATACCTGTTTCGTTTTGAACACGGTTAAGCTCATTTTTAGAAGCTTCAATTTTACTTTCTGGGATAAGTATTCTTCCACAATCTCTACATGTTGATTGTAATATATTATATACCAGTGTAACGAATTTAACTTGAACAATCGGTCTTGCTAATTCAATATAACCAAAATGACCTAGACATTCTTTAAGTTTTGAACCACATGTTTTACATTTTAAACCAGGGTCAATAACTCCAAGTCTAATATCCATTAAGCCACCATCAACTGGGTAACCTTCTTTATCATAAAGTTCAGGAGTTACAATTTTAGCAGAAGCCATTTTCTTAATAATTTTTGGACCGATAACTGAAAATATAATATTATCTACTTTCTTGCTAACATAATTTTCTTCAGGTTCAATTCTACCTTCAGGAACTATCTTTTCGGTTTCTGAAGTTGTTTCTTCACCATCTTTAGCTACTTTTTCAATTTCTTTAGATTCTTCAGCTACTTTTGGTTCTTCTACAACTTCTTCTTTCTTAATTTCTTCTTCAGCCATCCTATAAAATTCCTCCGGAATTTTTGGGACACAAAAAATCTTTGATTTTTTTGTGTTTTTTGTATCTTTAGTATTTACTCTTTAATTCCATTTTTGGGTATATCCCCAAACTCTTAAATTCATCAAGCATTAGTTTGAAAGCATAACTGATTTCAATATTTGAAATTTCAGCATTATCACCACAAACTGGACAATAAGATTTGTTCTTAAATTCGTCTTTAATTG
The DNA here is from genome assembly GCA_964534665.1 of uncultured Methanosarcinales archaeon. Lineage (GTDB taxonomy): Archaea > Nanobdellota > Nanobdellia > Woesearchaeales > JAHJBD01 > JAHJBD01. The sequence goes on from CAZHRT010000002.1 coordinate 12,640, forward strand.
CAATCATGCCACATTCTTCACATACAGGTACAATTGTTTTATCTGAATCAAATCTTTCTTTTAATAATAATGAAGCTCCGTGAGCAACAAAAGTATCTTTCTCCATTTCTCCTAATCTCAAACCGCCTTCTTTTGCTCTTCCTTCAGTTGGTTGTCTGGTTAATAATTGGATTGGACCACGTGCTCTTGAATGTAATTTGTTTGCTACCATATGTTTAAGTTTAAGATAGAACATGTTACCTATGAAAATCTTAGCTTCTAATATTTCACCAGTTTCTCCATTGTATAATGTTTCAGTTCCATTTTCTCTAAACCCTAATTCTTTAAGTTCATTTCTTAACTTATCTTCTGGTTCAGCATCAAAAGTTGTTCCGTTAATATATCTAGATGATAAAGAACCAACTTTTCCTGCAACAAGTTCAATTAAGTGAGCGATTGTCATACGAGAAGGAATACCATGAGGTGAGAAGATCAAATCTGGTTTAATACCTGATGCTGAGAATGGAATGTCTTGTTCAGGAACAATTAATCCAACAACACCTTTTTGTCCGTGTCTTGATGTAAACTTATCACCAATTTCAGGTTTTCTTTGGTCTCTAACTCTTACTTGTACAAGTTTATTACCTTCTTGATTTTCAGTTATTGATACAAAATCAATTGTACCTCTTTCACCGTGTTTAGCATTAACAGAACTTTCTCTTCTTGTTGAACTTGCCAAGCTATATTCATCAAGTGAACTTAAGAATCTTGGTGGTGATGTTTTACCAATAATAACATCTCCTTCTTTAATAATTGCTTCTGGATAAATAATACCATCTCCTTCAAGCAACCTATAATCTTGTTCAGATTTGTAACCTTTAACATCTTTGTCAGGAACAGAAACTTCATCAACTAATCCGCCAGCATATCTTAATTCTTCAGCTGTGCTTGGTCTAAAATATGATGATCTACCAAATCCTCTATCAATAGAACCTTGATTAATGATAATTGCGTCTTCCATATTATATCCTTTAAAACTCATAATAGCAACAACAATGTTTTGACCTGCTGGATGTTTATCATAATCAGAAATTTCATGCATTATAGTTCCAACAATTGGAAGGTGTGGTGTATGAAGGATATTAACATCCATATCCATTCTTACTGCAAAATTAGCTGCGTAAAAACCTAATGCCTGTTTTTGATTTTTTGATCCTGCATTTAATCTTGTTGACTGGTTAAAATTACCAAAAGGTACTAATGATGTTGCAAGTCCAGTCATAGCAATTGGACTAATCTCAAGATGAGTATGTTCTGGTGTTAGCTCATTATCAAAGAAAGCAACATAAGCATTTTCTTCTTCACCAGCATCTAAATATTCAATAATGCCTTCTTTTAATAAATCAGACCATGCCATCTCATTTTTTTCAAGTTTCTTAATATGTTCTTCAGTAAGTAAAGGCCGTCCGTTCTTAACAATTATTAAAGGTCTTCTTGCTCTTCCTTTTGTAGTGTCTACATCAATTCTATTAGAAAGCTCATTATAATATAAATTAAGATTAGCTGAAATGTTACTTTTTCTCCTCTCATCTTTAACTTGATCAACATATTCTTTTGGGTTATCAACTTGCCCTACAAATTTGTTGTTTAGATAAACTTCAGTCATTGTCTTTTAACCCCAAATCTTTAAGTTGTTTTAATGCATCTTCTTCTGAAGCATTAGATGAAACTGAACATAACATTGACATGTTTTTTCTTAATCCAATATTTGTACCTTCTGGAGTTTCAATTGGACATAATCTACCAAGATGTGTACAATGAAGTTCTCTAGCTTCGAAATTCTCTTGTGATGCGCTTAGAGGTGAAACAACTCTTTGTAAATGTGACATTGTTTCTAAGAAATTTAATCTTTGGATTCTCTGGCTTACTCCTTTTCTTCCACCAACCCATGATCCTGTTGCCATAGATGAATAAATTCTTTGTGTTAATAATTTTTCACGAACAATAACTTTGATACTTGGGAATTTCCCTCTCTTAACAATTCTCTGAAAATTATAAAGAAGATCACCAATAAGTACTTTTAAATTAACTCTAAATAAATCAGATAACAAATCTCCACTTAATTTTAATTTCTTGTTCATATAATGATCTTTATCATCTAATGGAATGTCTCCTCTTGAAACGTCAATAAATTTCTTTAATGCTTTGCAAAGGTTTTTTGATTTACTTTGTCTATCTTCATTTGATATTCCAATGTGTGGCAATAAATATTTATCAAGTATCTCTTGCATTCTGTTAACTCTGATATCCTTTGATTGTGTAATTCCTATTTTCTTAGCAATATAATCAATAGCATCTTCTTCTGTTTTAATGTCAACAAATTCAAACAAATTGATCAAAACTTCATCATAATTCTTTTCAGTGCTAATATTCTTAACAATTTCTTCATCTTTTAATAATCCTAAAGCTTTTACTACAACAATAATTGGAATTCTTTTAACACGCGTAAAAGATAGGTAAAATAATCCATCTTTAAGTTTTTCAATTGTATGAGGTATTTTAAAAGAGCCCCTTTCAGAGAATAATTTTCCAGTATAATCTTTTTTTAGCTTACTATACTCAACAAGTACTCTATTAGAAGCTAAATCCTCAATTTTAATCAAAACTTTCTCCGTACCATTAATTATAAAATAACCGCCAGGATCATCTGGATCTTCACCCTTATCGATTAATTCTTGCTTTGATAGTTTGTTTAAGTGGCAGAATTTACTTTTTAACATAATAGGCATGTTTCCAATTTGTGTCTCAAAACTTTCTCTTTGAACATCATTAATATGAGCAGAGATTTCAATAAAAACCGGTGCAGAATATGTAATCTTTCTTAATCTTGCTTCAACAGGGTAAACATCTCTTTTTGAACCATCTGCTTCAATAATTTCTGGTTTAGTAACCCAGATTTTATCAAGTTTGATTTTGAAACTGTCAATATTCCCTGGAATAATTGTTGGAACAACTTCTTTGTTTTCTTCAATAATCTCATTTAAACCTTTTTCAATAAATAAGTTAAAACTCTCAATATCTGACTGTACAAAATTATGTTCTTCAAAATATTTCTTAATTAATGTTTTTCCGAATTTATACATTTGTAACACTCCTATAAAAGAAAGCTTCTTCAGCTGTATGACTTTTTCTTGTGATCTTAATAACATCTCCAACTTTAACATCTAGATTTGAAATTCCTGGATCTTTTTTATTAATTTTAGGTAATTCATTAGAAGAAATATTAAATTTTTCAAAAAGCTCCTTTTTTTCTTTCTCACTAATCTTAGTGTGTTTAGGAACAAGTAAATGTTTTGTAGTATCAGTTTTTGCCATTTTTTATCTTTTTTATAATTGTGATGGGCCGGACGAGATTCGAACTCGCGACCACCTCATTAAAAGTGAGGTGCTCTACCAGGCTGAGCTACCGGCCCGCGATTTTAATTCCGAAGGAATTTCCTTCGGAAAAACGCCCTGGCCGGGATTTTCATTCGTGATATGGTTAATCATGATTATTGAACCCGGGTCGAGGCCTTACTGCACGAAATTTTGTTCGACAGGGCCTCATGATAGTCCACTACACTACCAAGGCACATAGTTCAATCTATCTGTAATAAGGTACATGATTATATAGTCCCCTCTAAAGAAAGATTGATTTGCATTAAGATAAGGATTTAGAATTGATTTTTAAAGCTTTCGCTTTTTCACTACAAAATTATGCTTCATTTATATACTCTAGACTATATTTTACTTATCTTAAAACTATATATATCACCCTTTCCTTGAGGATATAAAGGTGATATTAATGTTTACTGAAACTGAATTAAATGTATTAAAGCATATTGTTGGAAAAGAGCTAAATGAGTTTGAAAAAGACGAATCTACTATTCGTGATCAATCATTAGCTTTCCTAGCAGCAGAAGAGAAATATGATGAGTTACTAAAGGGGATCTTGGATAAGTTGTAAGAGATTTTTTTTATTAACTTTTTTAAGAAATAATTAACATCTTCTTCCTTAGACTTGAATATCATATATCTTTACAAAATTGATTCAATTTATCTTGTTTTCTTCTTAAATTAAATCCAATCTTATCTGAAAATAATCTGAAATCTCTAATCATTAATCCATAAACATTCCTTTTGCAACCAAAACCTGATACTATTTTAGAATTTAACTTAAATTCTTCTAACATAACCTTAATTTGTTCCAATTCACTCTTATTAATTGAGTAAAGTGCCAGCTGATACTTGGATTTAACACTTCCTTCATCATCGTATAATGCCCTTAGAAATTCCTTTTTAATGTTAAGAGATGCATTTATCAATAAGTTATTTATTTCCCAGTCTTTTGAGAAATAAGTTGCATATGCTAATAAATCTTCAAAAGCAAATTTTGATCTTAATCTAACAAATTTTACAGGTTCACCAGTAATTCCAGATTTATTCCATTCCCAAGACGGTTTAAGTCCATATACTTCAATTATATCATCATTAAATTGCTGAAGTGATTCTTCATCCCTAACTTCATATTTCAAACAGTAATCATGCTTGGTTTGATAATGTGCTCCGTCACCAATAAGATGAGCAATTAATCTGGCTTTAGCCTCAGTTAGTTTCTCAAAACCAGATTTTAATTTTTTTATTCTCATAATTACTGATTAATTCTGGAGAATAAAAAATTATTTGTTTTGAGAAAAAAGAAAGGCCATGATTGCTCATGGCCTATATCCCCGCCCCCGGATTTGAACCAGGAACCTTTCGATAACGACTGGCATTCTTTCATCCCTAGCATAATGCATTAGGTCAGAGCGCATCTTTGACCAATCATTTCAATGAAATGATTCACAGTCGAACGCTCTAGCCGTTGAGCTAGGCGGGGTTATATATCAGAAAAATAAACTGATTTATAAATATTCTCATTTAAGAAATTTTTATTATTTAGGATTTATTGTTAAAGTGTTTGACCTTAATTTATACTTCTTACCTTTTAATATATAAGATGCAGTAACTGGTGGTAATGTTAAGTCTCCAACAATTGTTAATATTGGTTTTATCCTGTAAGAAATAACTCTTTCTTCACCAACATCTAGAATATCAACATTCCATTTAAGAATAGAACCTTTAGCTTCATGTTTTAATATTTTGGTAGGTTGTAATGTTCCAATTGTTAACTCTCTTTCAATATCAGCAATGTTAGGTATCCTATCAGCCACCTCAATCTCTTTTAGTTTGATCTTACCGCGACTTTTTAATGTTATAACAATCTTCATCTCACCAATTCCGCCCTCTCTAGATATAACCTGAGCAGCAACTTTAGATATTGTAAAAGGTTTTCTAAATACATAATACAATCCTAAAACTAGGCCAATTAATAATAGAATTATGATGAATGGCAGATAATTTTCTGATACAATAATCCCTCCAGTTTCACCAGGAATCAAAGAAATATCCCATGTGTAATACCTTATTTCATCCTCTGTAACTAATACACCTTTAGGTTTTGTAGAAGTAAACATTGACTTAAAAAAAGTTGTCTCAAATCTTTGTTCGCCTTCATATTCTACATTACCTTTATTTGTATACTTAATTATTGTGTCTAATCTTAGAATTTTTTTAACTGGTTGTATATTTTCAATAAGATCATTATAACTAATAATATTATAACTTTTTGTTAAAGGACCAGTAATTGTTTGATTTCCTCTTTTTATTGATAATAATATTGTATCTTTTTGAGGTTCAATTTCTGAATCAAGTTCAACTTCAATGTTAAATGTTTTCTCCTCCTTAGCACCTAATTCTGTAACAACTTCTTCATTTATCAAATTGCTTTCAACAACAACAGTCAACTCATCATAAACTAACGGATTTTGATTCTTTATTGTAACACTTATAGGGATATTATTTGAAGGTGTAATCTCATTTTCCATATCAATTGTTGCAGTAACAGTAGGTACATATCCACCTATTAATGAACCTTGACTTACAACAGCAACTCTTAAAGGGATTATCTTAAAGTCCTGGGTAGCATCTTCTTTTATTCTGACATTAACATCAAAAGCACCAATATTAGTAACATGTAAAGGATCAACAAAAAGCCTGATTGTCTCGGATTCACCACTATCAACATCAACAGTTATTGGATTAATTACTGGTTTAGTATAAACATCCCATATAGGAAAGTCCATTGTTCTCATACTAAACGATTTTTGAAAATCACCTGTATTTGATATTGTAATCTCGAATTCAGCTAAGTCTTCTAATGTTATCTTGTCCTTAATAGGCTTAGAACTAATTTCAAAATCAAGTGCACTAACAGAAGTAATCATTAAAATTGATAAAATTAATACTAATATTTTGTTCATTGTCCCACAAGATTTACCACTGCATACTTATATATAAATTTTTCTTTTTGAGTGGTAACTTAATTAAAATAATGGGGCTGCGAAGACTTTCGTAGGAATTCTCCCTACTTTCGTAGGAATTTTCTCCCCTTTCGAACTCCGGTTGCAAGGCCCCCAGCCTTGAGTGATAGCCAAACTACACTACAGCCCCTTTTATTTAATCTTCTCAAGAAAATCTTTAACTATTTTATCCCAAGTAAATTGTTTAGCTTTTTCTAATGACTTTTTCCTTTTCTCTGTTAAATCTGAATTAACTGCTTCAAGCATTGCTTGTTTTATTGTATCTGGATTATTATTTTCTAATAGCCATCCGTTATCTGAAACCATTTTAAAAACCACACCAACATCTGTGGCAATTATTGCTAAACCAGATGCCATTGCTTCTAGAATCACTGTTGGCATTCCTTCAGAGTAAGATGGACAAACTAACACATCACATTTACTATAAATTTCTTTTAATTCTTTTTCAGTTACTTTTCCATGATAAAATATATTTTTTTTGTCAATTTGTTTCTCCTTAGGAAGGGGCCCAACAAAATGGAAGTCTCCATTGAATGATTCTAAAGCCAAATTTAGATTTTCTATTCCTTTTCTTGGATCATTTCTTCCAACAAACAAAAAATGAGGTTTTTTATGTTTAACAATAACCTTTGTTAACCATTCCTCTTCAATACCATTATTCATCTCAATTATTTTACTGGATGTAATTTTTTTAATAATCTCAGAGATTTTCCCACCATACGAAAAAACCGAATCAGCTTTTTTCATGGTTTGTCTTGCTCCCCAGCGTAATAATCCTAATTTTAAACTTGAATCTTGAAACATCTCATAACCATGATTATTAACTCCCACCCTAATTCCCTTTTTCATCAAATACCAACCAGTAAATCCTTGTGCATAAACAAAATCCGGTTTTTCTCTTCTAACAAACTTCTTATAAATCTTTTTTGAAAAGATATAATTCTCATAAATATAATGTCCTTTGAATTTATATCTTTTCCAAGGAACTTCAATCAATGTTATGTATTTAAGTTCTTCATCACTAAAAGGATTTTTCTCTTTAGAATTTAAAGGAATAAAATGATATAGGTCAACGTAAACTTGATTCTTAGCAAGATATTTACACAAATAATAAGCATATTTTTGCATTCCACCAAGAACATAAGGATGTATTCCATCAGTTAATAAGCTAATTTTCATTTTCTAAAACCCTTTTCACATTATTCTTCCATTGATATTTCTCAAATATTTTTGTTTTAAAGTTTTGTCCTAATCTTTTTCTTAAATTAATATCTGCAATTAAAATAGACATTTTTTCTTTTAATTCATTCACATTTATATCAATTAATAATCCATCTTTTCCATCTTCCATAACTTCAGATATTGGATCAAGATCTGAAGCAATAATTGCTTTTCCAAAAGCACCATATTCAAATATTTTAATAGGGCTACCATACCAGTTACTTTTTGCCATAACTGTTATATTCATTAATCGAATATAACTAGAAACATCTGAATGGGGGATGTAACCAGTGAATATTGTCTGCTCTTTAAATGGTTCAGCTAAAGTTTTTAGTTCTTTCATTGGTTCCCCGTCTCCAACAATCAATAATTTAATCTCTGGATGATCTTCTGTTAACTTGCCAAATGCCTTAACTAACAAATCAACTCCATGCCATTTAACTATTGATCCAACAAATCCAATAACAATTTTATTTTTTAATTTTAATTTTTCCTTTAATTCTTCAACTTTATTTTCATTTGTATTTATATAATTAATATTTATAGCGTTTGGCGTCACGATAATCTTTTTTTCACTAATCAAATGTTTATTAATAAAATATTTTTTTAAAGGTGTTGAAACCACTATCACTTTATCAGTTAAATTAAGTTGTTTAGCTTCTTTCTCATTTCCCTTATTAAGTAATAAACTCTTACCACTAAAAACCTGTCTTTCCTCAACATAAGGAGAATTAAATTCCATTACGTGCCTAATATTTAACTTCTTAGCAATATTTACACCAGATGTTTGCATATAGGCAGCCCTTTCATAAATTAAATCTGGTTTAAAATCTTTAATCTCTTTTTCTAATCTTTTTTCTGCAAGATTATCAATTTTAAGCAATTTAATATCTTTAATTGTTTCCCAAAGAATTTTTGGCATTATCTTTTTAACAAGACTTCTAATTTTATTATTGGGTGAAACTATTGAGTTAATTTTAGTTCCGCCGATTATTACAGGAAGAACCTTATGCCCTAATTCTCTAAAAGCATTAATCATTTCCCTCATATGTGTCCCATAACCTGCAGTATTAGTTAAATTTAGATTTGGATGTGCAGAATAGTATAATATCTTCATTTTCTTCTGTAATATGGTTTAAGTAAAAGTTTAATAAAGTTTTTGAATCAATATCACAAACAATATAAAGCCTAATCATATACTAAATCAAATGGAAATAGCAATTGTAACTGGTGCATCAGCAGGTCTTGGTAAAGAATTTGCAAAACAGATTGATCAAAAGTTTAATGTCGATGAAATCTGGTTAATTGCAAGACGTGAAGAAAAATTAATAGAACTTTCTAAAGAACTTAAAACAAAATCTATTCCAATAAAAGCAGATTTAACAAAAGACATTGAAACAATCAGAAAAAAGTTACAAGAACAAAAACCTAACATTAAACTATTGGTTAATAATGCAGGTTTTGGTAAAGGTGGCAAGTTTCATAAACTCAGTTTAGAAGAACAACTAAGTATGATTGACCTTAATATCAAAGCTTTAGTTGAATTAACTTATGAAAGCATCAAATACATGCAACCTGGTTCAAAAATAATTCAAGTTGCATCAATGGCTGGATATTTTGCAATACCTGGTTCAGCAATATATGCAGCAACTAAATCTTTTGTATTATCTTTTTCAAACGCCCTAAATTGTGAATTAAAAGGGATAACTTCAACAGCAGTTTGTCCAGGTCCAGTAGATACTGAATTCTTCGATGTTTCTGGTGGGAAATACAAACCTAAGAAAATGGCTAAAGCAAAAGACGTAGTTGCACTAGCATTAAAACATACAGAAAAAAACAAATGGGTCTCAATTTATGGCACTAGTATGAAAGGCGCAAGAGTTCTTTCAAGATTAGTTTCAAAGAAATCTGCTTGTAAATTAATTAATAAACTTAGATAACAATCTTAGATAATCCCACTAATATGTTCATTCTTATTCAACCGAATTACATTGTCAACAAAACTTTCAATCTTGTTCTCATGTGATACCATGATAACTTGTTTCATATCCAGCTCTTCTAAAACGTCTCTTATCTTATCAAGCTGTTCAGTTGAAAAACCATCGGTAGGTTCATCTAATATAATCAAATCTTTTGTTTTAATATTACTGATAACATCATTTATTACTTTGTTCAAAGATAATCTATAACTTAACGCAACTGCAGTCTTTTCACCACCTGACAAATTTTCAACAGCTGTCTCATACCCATTTTGTTCAATTATTGCTGTAAACTCATCGTCTAACCTAACAGATATATTTTCATCTTCAATTAATACTGAAAACCATTTTTGGAACAATTCAGAGAATTCAGTATGTATCTGAGCCATTACATGCTTTTCCATTGTACTAATAAGTTTAACAAACAATTCTTCAAGCCAACGTTTTAACTCTTTTTTCTTTTCCAATTCTTCTTTATCTTTAATTTTTTCTTTAAGTTCATCGTCTAACCTAATCACAATTTCACTAATAGTTTTTTGTTCTTTAATCAATTCTGCTTTTTGTATCTCAAACTGTTTTTCTTCGTTATTTAATTTATCTAAACTTAATCTTAATTCATTATATTCTTTATCAATGTCACCAATTTCTTGTATTTTTTTAGAAAGCGCCATCTTCTCAACATTAATCTTACCAACTTTTTGTTTAATCTCTTCTGTATTTTCTGTTAACAACTCAACACGTTTAAGTTTTTCATTTAAATTTTCTTTTTTCAATTGAATAATTTTAATTTCAGATTCCTTTTTTCTTAATTCTTCTAACTCTTTTTTAATCATTGTCAATTGTTTATTAATTATACTTTCTTGCTCTTTACCAATCTTAACATCTGCCTCAGCCTTTCCAATCTTATTATCTTCAACTTCTTTTATTTTATTTTTATGCTCTTCAAGTACGCTTTGTTGACATGTAGGACATTCATCTAAAGTTAATATCTTTTGTTTAGTTGCATTTGATTGATTAATTATCAATTCTGATTGTGAGATTATTCTTGTAAATTCTTTTAATCTATTTTCTAACTCTGGAACTTGATTTTCTTTTGCTTTAATTATCTCCAAAACATTTTCTTGAACCTGAATAGAAATTTCTTTTTTCAATTTCTCAACACTAATTTGTAACTCTTCAACTTCTCTTTTATTTTTAACTCTCGAATCCAAAATATTCTTTAATTCAACTTCCTTAACATGCAATTCCTTCTTGAAATCTTCAAATACTTTAATATCTGCTTCAACTCTTGATATAAACTCTCTATCAATCTTAATTTTATCTTTAATTTCTAAAATCTTTGGTTCGAGACCATTAATTTTATTCTTAACGTCATCAATTTGCAATATATATTGTTGTTTTTGTTTATTTTTAATCTCAATATCTGCAATCTTTCCACTCAATAGATTAATATCTCCTCTTAAATCCTTCAAATAAATGTCACAATTATTTCTTATACGTTTATACTTATCAATGTTAAACACTTTTCTTAAAGTATCTAATCTAACTTCTTTATCTTCAAATAAAATTTGTTTCATTTCCTCTTGTGGGGTATAAACTGTATATCTATAAACTAAATCACGACTTTTAGAAACCATATCTCTTGGGTAACCCAACATATCGATGATGTCTGATTTAAGTTCAACTGGTGTACCTTCTTTTTTAACACCATTCTTTATAATATAACCAGCATCCTGTTTTATGTCCTTAGCACCACGTTTTAAGAACCTCTTGATGACAATTTCTTGCTCACCTAATTTAAATCCTAGTTCAACAGAACCTTGTTTAGCACCATGTCTTAACAAAGAACTTCCAGATAAACTTTTACGTCGAACCCCAAAAAGTGCAAATTCAATAGCTAACAATATTGTACTTTTTCCCGAACCTATGTCTCCAGATAACAAAGTAGATCCTGACGAGAAATCTAATGATTGTGAAAGATAACTTCTAATATTCTCAATTTTAATAGATTTAAGCAACATAGTAATCAGGTAAGTTAAAGAACTATAAAAAATTTACTTAAGCTGTTTTTTAAGTTTTTCAATAACTTCAACTGGTGTTGGGTCTACTCTTTGTTCGATTGCTATGTAATAAGAAGCCATATCACAAAGATGTATTGTTGAAAATATCCTTGCAAGCAAACATTTTCCTTTTGTTAATATTTGTTCAACATCTACTCTTTCTCCCATAATCTCGCTGCAAATATCAAACCTTTTTTTAATTCTTGGATGATCTTTAGAATCTCTTATAATAAATGCCATGAACTTTGACCTTTCAATAAACTGAAAAGCATTAATTTCGTTATGATTCATTTCAGAAAAGACATTATTGAATGCTGGGAATTTAGCATTTTCATTAATCTGAGTTTTAAATCTATAACCTACTGCTTCAAAATCCTCAGAAGTATAAATTATTGGAACTCTGTTCTTAACCACTTTTGCTAGTCTTTGTCCTTCTTCAACATAATATTCAGAATCTTGTAATAGTTGCATCATTTCATTTAAGTCAGAGTTTCTAACTTCAATTATCTTTGAGTTATACAATACTCCCATCATTGGAAAGAATAAAAACGGTACAGCAGCTCTTGGTTGATAACCTGGGGGAACTTTGATAATCTTTTCAACTTCTTTTTCTAATTGTCCACCAGATGTTATTGCTATAATCTGAGCTTTTTTATCTTTAGCAGCTTTTACAGCACTTAAAGTTTCTTCAGTATTACCTGAGTATGAGATTGCAAATACTAATGTTTCATGATCAACAAAAGCTGGTATATCATATCCTCTATTGATAAAAACAGGGATTTTAGAATCTTTCATATACATCTTTAATATTTGTCCACCTATTGAAGAACCACCCATGCCTACAACAACAATTGAGGTTATATCTCCAGAAACAGTTAATCCTTTGTTCAAACCTAAAGCTTCTCTACATAAAGCAGGAAATTTCTTTAAAACACCTAACATATCAGATTTATCCATCATTTTATTTAACCTATAACTATCCTATATAAATATCTTTTGACAAAAATTCATCTATAACTAGTAACATCACTTATTGCCACAATAAAAAATCTTATTGACATCAACACCAGAATCTCCTGGTTTAAATCCGCCTTGTCTTGGGTGACTATCTTTTTCTTCTTGTTTAATCTCTTGTTGAACTTCTTTTTGTTCTGCAGAAGCTTCTTGTTTAGTAACTGGTTGGCTTACTGGCCTATTTTTTAATTGTTCAACTTCTGATGTAAGTTTTTCAATCTCATCAATCATGATAAACATCTGTTTTTTCATAGTGGACATTTCATCATCTAATCTGTAACCTAATTTATCAACCATTATCCTATGCTTGTCCTCTGGAGTTTCAACTACTTCTGATTTAGGTTCATCAGGTAGAATTTTCTTTTGCATTATATCTTCAGCCATTTTAGAAGCTTCTTCAGAACTAGATGCTCTGCCTTTACTAATCAAATCTTTAGCAAGTTCATTAATCTTCATTGTTGTTTCAACATCCATGAAAATTAGCTAACTAAAATGATATTTATACTTTTTGGTTGTTAAGAATATAGCTTTGGGCTGTTAAATATGTTTGCATTGAAACTACATTTGTGTTAGGCCTGTTGCTGATACACAACCTTAACGTACCTACACTAAGGTCTAATTCTGGAGATAAAGTTTCAAACAAATCTTTGTAAGTTGTATGTTCTGTCCCATGATTTCTTAACAAATCTGCAAATTGTGACATTGGTACAACCCTATATTGATGTGCTCCTATATCCTTCTGTTGAGCTTCAGCTTCTTCAAAACCAAGGAAACATTCATAAAGTTTTAATGGGATCTTTTCATGTTTAAACATACTTCCAATACTAGTTGCATTTAATCCTGTTTTTTCAGCAACAGCCATTAACATATATCTTGCAGACTTAAACTGATATCTTTCAGCTTGTTTGTACATCCATACACTAGGTGTTTCTCTTCCAATCAAATCATCAGTTGGAACCCTTTGTGTGTAAACACTTTTTGGTAATTTTCTAACAAAATGATAGGCTTTTCTTGGTAACCAATCAGTGCCAGAAAATGGTTTAAACGCATCTCTTATACTATTGGCACCCATTCTAATCCCTAACTTTCTTAATCTTTTAGCTAAGTATTTTGAAAGTTTTGTTATGTGTACTTCACCATATTGATCTTGTTTTTCATTTGCCTTCTCAAGTATTGTTTCTACTCTAACCTTTGGTCCTTTTAGATATCTATTATGCTCACTTGCTTGTATAGCTTCAATAACTTCATCTTTATCATCTTCATCTAATCTAGCTAATTCAGTAATAGGATGATATTTGCTTACAATATTCTCTAAACTTCTCAATTCTTTAATAACAAAATCATAAGCTTCTTTTGGGACTGTTTTTTTCCTATGTGATTCAGTAAATGTGGCAGGAAAATAATTATACTTTGCACTAGCTTCAACATCTTCTGGAGGACATTCTGCAGAAAACTTAGTTTTATCAACAAAAAAACCTAAATTAAAAAGAATATCATCAAGACATTGAAACTTTTCATACATCTTTGCTAATGGAACTCTCATAACAGCTTAGAATGGAAAAGAAAATAAAAAGAAATGGGTTATCTTTCCATATTCTAAGATACTGGGTAATTTTCATATGGTGCTGTATCTTCGTCTTCTTCGTTATCTTTGAACCAACTCATTTATATCACCTGTTTAGTTTTATTTACTACTATACAGTAAGTTTAACACCTATTTAAACATTATCTCCCCCTAAGGGGGACTAAATAGGAAGATTTATATAATAAAAACCCTCAAAACCTAATCATGGACACAAAACTCTTAGAAGATATAGGATTAACTAAAGGTGAAATTGCTGTTTACTTTGCATTGTTAGAACTTGGATCATCAACTGTAGGTCCAATTGTAGACAAATCAAGAGTATCATCTTCAAAAGCTTATAACATTCTAGAAAGGTTGATACATAAAGGTTTAGTGAGTCATGTAATAAAAGAAAACACTAAATATTTTGATGCAGCATCTCCAAAAAGAATTCTTGACTATATGAAAGAAAAAGAAAAACAACTAAATGAACAAACAAATAATGTCGAGAAGATAATGCCTGAGCTTTTACTTAAACAAAAAATGGTAAGAAAACAACAGGTTAATGTTTTTGAAGGTATTAAGGGTATTAAAACAGTAAGGGAAAAATCTCTAAGGGAATTAAAAAAAGGTGATGAATTTTATATTCTTGGTGCATCAGCATCTTCAAATGAACGCCTTCATGATTATTGGTTAAATTATCATAAAAGAAGATCAGAACAAGGCATAAAAGTTAAGCTGTTAATGAATCAAGATTCTCCAACAGCAGACCTTGAAGATAGAAATCATATTTCTAATACTTTTGCTAAATATATGCCCATAAACGCAAGTACACCTTCTTGGATAGAAATTTACAAAGATCGAACAGTAATTGGTGTACCAACAGAAAACCCTGTTGCAGTAGAGATTGAAAACCAAGATGTTGCTAAAAGTTTTAAATCTTATTTTGAAGCACTCTGGGGTCAAGAAGTTTTTGTAAGCAAAGGCTTTAGTGCTTTAGAAAAAGAGATGGATCAACTTTTAGATGAATTAACCCCCTTAGATACATGGGATGTATTAGGTGCTGCTTTAGGTGAGAAGGGATCACATAAACAATATTCCGATTTTTTTCGTAAAGTACACCATAAACGTTATAAAAAAGGCATCAAAGGACGTTTATTATTTCAGCAAGGCACAGCAGAACTTATTAATAAATATAGAAAAACAATTTACCAAGAAGAAGCAGAAATTAAGTTTCTTCCTTATAAAACAGAACTCCCTGTCGCAACATTTCTTTCAAAAGACATTACTCGTTTAATTATTCATAGAAAAGAACCATTAATTATTAAGATTAATAATAAAGAAGTAACTGAATCTTTTAGGAAAAACTTTGAAGTCTTATGGAATCAAGATTTAAGAACACTAAGGGGCAATGACGGAATAATTCAATTATGTGAAGAAGTATTAAAAGAAAACCAAGACCTTTATCTTATTGGTGCAAATGGTACAATTACAAAAACTCATAAAGATTATTTCAAAGATTTTGATGCAAGAAGAGCAGAAAAAGGAATAAGGAGGCATCATTTAAGCATAGAAGAAACAAGAGATACTGAATTTAATAACTTACCTAACTCAGAAGTACATTACTTACCAAAAGAATTCTCAAGCCCTATGATTATTTGGGTTTTTGGAAATAAGGTTGCACAAGTTCTTTGGAATAAACAAATTGTTTCACTAACTTCTGATAAAACTATAGCTGATGATTATAGGAAATATTTCAACCTTTTATGGCAAGAATCTAAGTAATAAAACAGAAAACTTTATAATCTGAAAGTCTTTTCTTTTGATATGGCGAAACATAAAATAGCGACAATAGGTTCTCATTCTGCGTTACAGATATTAAAAGGTGCAAAAGACGAAGGTTTTGAAACTATTTGTATTTGTATAAAAGGAAAAGAAAAGCCTTACAAGATGTTTCCAGTTGCAGATAATATAATTACTATTGATAGCTACGATGATTTCTTTAAGATTGAAGACCAACTTGTAAAGGAAAATGCAGTTATTATTCCGCACGCATCATTTATTGCTTATATGGGTCATGAGAAAGTTGAACAGATGAAATTGCCCTATTTTGGCAACAAAAAGATATTACATTGGGAATCTGATAGAAAAATGGAGCGGCAATGGCTAACTAAAGCAGGATTATTAATGCCAAAGATTTTTGAATCACCTGATGATATCGATAGGCCAGTTATTGTAAAGTTCCATGGTGCTCATGGTGGTGCTGGATATTTTTTAGCAAAACATAAGAAAGATTTTAACAAGAAAATTAAACTTCATCCCAATGAAAATGATTATGTTATTCAAGAATATATTATGGGCGTTCCAATGTATGTCCATTACTTTTATTCAAGTATCACTGGAGAATTAGAAATCTTAAGCTTTGATAAAAGATATGAAAGTAATGTTGATTCATTAGGACGTGTTTCTGCAAGAGACCAGATTGCCTTACCTAGAATTGATCCAAGTTATGTTATTGTAGGAAACCTTCCAATAGTTGTAAGAGAAAGCTTATTACCGAGATTTATTGAAATGGGCGAAAATACAATTAAAGAAAGTAAAGAAATCGCATCACCAGGATTATTTGGACCTTTTTGTTTAGAATGTATTATTACACCTGATCAAGAAATTTATGTGTTTGAAATATCTGCAAGAATTGTTGCAGGTACTAATCCCTATACACATGGTAGTCCTTATAGTTACTTAAAATATGATGAACCAATGTCAACTGGTAGACGTATAGCAAGGGAAATAAAGATTGCAGAAAAACAAAATAAAACAAAAGAAATATTCCATTAAGATGACAAAAAAAATATCTATTAATTCACATATAAAACAAGTAACTAGAACAAAGAAAAATAAATCTATTTCAATTAAAGTTAGGGGCAGCAAAAAATCAAAAAAACCCAAGAAAGCATTGTTCCAAAACTTCTTTGAAGGCCTTAAAGTTGAAGTAGGGCAAGAAGTAAAAACAATTAAGACAAAAGTAACTGGTAAATTAAATCAAGAAAAGATTAATCAGATTCTTCAGGATTATGATAAAACAAATATAACGATAGGTGTTCTAGGGGGACATTCTGCTTTAGATGTTTGTAGGGGCGCTAAAAAACTAGGGTTTAGAACTCTAGCAGTATGCAAAAAAGGTCGTGATAAGACTTATTCTAAATATTATAAAACAAGAGGCAACAAAGGAATCATTGATGAAGTTATAATTGTAGACGATTTTAAAGATATTGTAAATAAAGATGTTCAAGAACAACTTAGGGAACTAAATACCATTTTTATTCATAATAGATATTTCTGGGTTTATTGTAATTTTAAAGATATTGAAGAAAAGTTTATGGTTCCAATTTTTGGAACAAGAACCATGTTAAAACTTGAAGAACGAGATGTTCCAAACAATCAATATTATATAATGAAAAAAGCAGGAATTAGAATTCCTAAAATATTTTCAAGCCCACAAAAAATTGATAGATTAGCTATTGTTAAAGTTGCTGAAGCTGCAAGGGGCTATGAACGTGCTTTTTTCTTTTGTAATGATTATCAATCATATAAGGCAAAGTCACAAGACATGATTAAAAAGAAAATTATAACGCAAGCAGCACTTAAAATAGCTGTTATCGAAGAATACATTGTTGGTGCTCAAGTTAATTTTAATTATTTCTATAGTCCATTAACAGGGGAATTAGAGTTAATGGGTACAGATGCTCGACGTCAAACAAATTTAGATGGTTTATTAAGACTTCCAGCAGACGTTCAATTAGAAGTTTTAAAATATTTACAACCTAAACTTATTGAGACTGGACATTTTGCTGTAACCACAAAAGAATCTATTATTGAGAAGATTTATGATCTCGGTGAAAAATTTGTTGAAACATCTAAACAAGTTCATCAACCAGGAATTATTGGACCATTTGCATTACAAGGAGCTATTGCTTCTGAAGAAGGAAAAGAAGAACCAGTTATTTTTGACGTTTCAATGAGGATTCCTGGAAGCCCAGGAACTCGCTTTACACCACATACAGGATACCTTTATATAGATTCAATTTCATATGGAGAAAGAATAGCTATGGAAATTAAAAAAGCCATAGAAGATAATAAGTTAGAATTAATCTGCACATGAAAAAAATAATTACTTTAATTATCCTTGTATTGTTTGCATTATCTGTAACAGCATATGATTTAAGTATGATTGAAGAGACTTTTGTCTCTGGTAACGAGATAACTGCTTACGTTGTTGTTGGTGATCAAGGATCATCTTCTGATGTTCTCGCACAACTTGATATCATAACTTATCTAAGTGGCTTTACAGACCAACCAGCAACAGGGGTTGGAAAATTAGTTTCTGATATTGATAATATCTATGAAAAAGACATAATTTCAATTGGAAATCCTTGCATAAATGACATTACTAAAGAGATAATGGATTATGAAGGCGAATGTGTTTTTACAGCAGGTTTAACAAAATTCTATAACAAAAATAATAAAACTCAATTGATTATCTACACAGTTTCAGATGCATCTATTAGGGATGCAGCAAATTCTATTACAAACAAAGAATTTACTGGAGAAGAACAAGTAATTGAACCTACTTTAGCAGAAGCTGAACAAATTCAAGATGTTCCAGATGTTGTTGAACCAGAACAATCAGCTCAAGACGTAGCTACTCAAGAGCTAGATAGCCTTAAATCTCAAATAAATGTATTAAATTCACAATTAACAAGTTTGGAAGCTGAAAATTCTGATTTAGAAACACAGGTTGCGGGTCTTAATGCACAAGTAGCTGAATTATCTGCTCCACAACCAAATATGGCATTATATTTGATAATTGTTTTTGTAGTTGCTGGGTTACTTGGTGCTGGTGTAACTAAACTATCTGGAAAAAAGAAAGGTTTAACAGGTGAAGATAAAATTAAGATTAACACATACATAAACGATAGTATTAGGCGCGGTTATCAGATGCCTGCAGTACAACAACAACTTATTCAACAAGGTTGGACAGAAAAACAAATCAAAGAGGCTCAACAAACTTCATAAACTCTTTTATCTTCTTTTTTACCACTACTATAATTCTTTAAAGCTTGACAATAAAGTTTTCTTCCACATTGAGTAGGATAATCTCCATTCAAACAAGCTAAACATAACCTGTTTTTTGGTAATCCAATACTTTTTATTAATCCTTCAACTGTGTTATATATCAAAGAATCAGCGCCAAGGTCTTTAGCAATTTTTTTACAAGCTTTTTCAGTAATTTCATCTGCCATATGGCTTTTTTCTAGATAACTTGGAACTAATAATTCACTTATGCTTGACATATCAATTCCATAGAAGCAAGGTCCAATTATTGCTGGACATGAAACTCTAACATGAACTTCTTTTGCACCACCAACATTTTTTAAATATCTTACAAGTTGTTTAGTTGTTGTACCTCTTACAATACTATCATCAACTAAAAGAACTTTTTTACCTTTTAATATTTCTTTAATAGCAGTATATTTATTTGCAACTTTGTCCCCTCTTGAAACACCTTCAATAAATGTTCTTCCAACAAATCTGTTTCTTATTAGACCTTCTTTAGCAGGTATTCCTAATTCATAAGCCATTGAATCTCCAGATGCTTTTGCAGTATCTGGTACTGGTACAACTATATGATCTTTAGTAATATCTTCAGTTTCAAGCTTAGCAAGTTCTTTTCCTAAATTTGTTCTCGTGATATAAACAGATTTATTATCAATAACAGATCCAACATTAGCAAAATAAACCCATTCAAACATACAATGTGCAATTCTTTCAGGTTTAGCATATTGTTTAATCTCAATACTTCCATTTTCAACTTCAATCATTTTACCAGGATCTAATGATTTATAATTATGAGCTCCACAATTTACTAATGCATTACTTTCTGAAGCAGCAAACAGTTCACCATCTTTAATTGCATAAGCTAAAGGTCTATTACCTAATGGATCACGTGATACAACCAAATCTCCAAATGCGTTGATAAAAGCCATATTATACGAACCATCAAATCTTTTGCTTAAATTTCCAAAAACCTGATCCATTTTTGGTTTAGAAGAACCCATGAACTCTCTTGCAAGATAATGCATTATTATTTCAGTATCATTATCTAGTACCATATGATAATCTTTTTTCTTTAATAACTCAGCTTTCAGTTCACCATAATTTGCTAAGTTTCCATTAAAACAAAAACTAAACCATTTATACTTTCTTCCATGATGTCTTTCAAAAGGTTGTGCATATGATCTTTCATTTGCTCCACAGGTAGCGTATCTTACATGCCCAATACCTTTAGAACCTGAATATTGCTTAAAGATATTCATACTTTTTTCAAAATTACTAGTTCTAAAAACTTCATTTACTGTACCAATATTTCTATAAGTATTGATTAATTGAGGACGTTTAGCATTAAATGTTGTTACACCAGCACTTAACTGACCACGATTTTGAAGATTAAGAAGAATTTTGTAGAGATAGAATAATGCTTTATCAGAGTTTTTTAAGCTAACAGCAGCAACTCCGCATTCATGTTTTGCTTCACACGACATTTATACACCCCATGATATTTCTGGTTTATATAATATATATAAAGGTTGCGATTTACTTTATAAGAGTTTTGAATACTAAATTTTATAAAGTAGGAATGGATACCTTATTTTAAGATGTATGAAGGATCAAATCCAGGAGCTCAATCAGGAGAACCAGTATCAGATGGTTTAGGTATTGAAGTTAGTAATATTCTTGCTGCACAAAATGTAGTAGCATCACTTGGAACTGATGTAGGTGCTAATCTTGTTACAAAAGAAGCTAGTTTTGATTGGCAAGCTAGACCATTAGACCATCAAGCAGGTAGTGAAGGTATCCCATATTTACCAAATCAACTTTTTAGTAATTCTGTTGGATTTTATGATCAAGACAGGCCACGAGAAGATTTGCAAGAAGAAGTCTGGCTTGAACAGGTTTCTGCAGCAAAAAGGCGTAGAGAATAAAGATAATTCTTTGTTTCAATCCAAAAAGTATAAATAAAACATATTATTTCTAATTATTATGAAGATATTAGTTGTAGGAAATGATGCTCGTACACATGTTGTTGCAGAGACTTTAGCTAATAGCATTCAAAAACCAGTTCTATATTCATATATGAAATCTAAAAATCCAGGGATTGCTAAACTCAGTGAAGATATTCAATTAGGAGAATATAATGATCTAGAATCAATTAAATCATTTGCACAAGCAAACGCTGTTGATTTTGCATTTATCGGTCCAGAAGGTCCTTTAAGTGAAGGTGTTGTTGATGCTTTAGACACTATCGGAATTAAATCTGTTGGTCCTGTAAAAGAATTAGCAAAACTTGAAACTTCAAAATCATTTACAAGACTTTTAACAAAAAAATATAATGTTCCTGGCATGCCTTTATTCCAAGTTTTTGAATCAATAGATGGTTTGAATGAATTTGCAGCTGACGAAATTGTTATCAAACCAGATGGTTTAACAGGCGGCAAAGGTGTTATGGTTCAAGGTGACCATTTTGATACAAAAGAACAAGGATTAAAGATAGCGAAAGAACTAATTGAGAAAGATGGTATTGTAGTTATTGAAGAAAAACTTGTTGGACAAGAATTTTCTCTAATGAGTTTATGCGATGGAAAGAATTTGTTTGATTTTCCACCAGTTCAAGATCATAAACGTGCTTATGTTGATGACAAAGGTCCAAACACCGGCGGTATGGGTTCATATTCAACTGGTAAGCTATTGCCTTTCATGACTGGTCAAGACCTCTCAGATGCTCATAACATCACTTTAAAGATGGCAGAAGCTATTGAAAAAGAAACAGGGGTACAATATAAAGGCGTAATGTACGGCGGTTTTATTATAACTAAAGATGGTGTTAAACTAATTGAATACAATGCAAGATTTGGTGATCCAGAAGCAATGAATATCCTACCAGTTCTTAAAAACGATTTTGTTGAGGTTTGTCAAGCAGTTATTAATGGAACCCTAGATCAATTACAACCAGATTTTAAAGAAGAAGCTACTGTTTGCAAATACGCAGTTCCAGAAGGTTATCCAACAAATCCTGTTGAAGGTCAAAAGGTTGATATTTCAAACGTTCCTGGCAATGCCAAAATATATTACGCATCAGTTGAAGAAAAAGATGATGAGATTTATATGACTCGTTCTAGAGCTATTGCTTTTGTTGGAATTGCACCATCTATTGAAGATGCACAAGCCATTGCTGAAAATGCAGTTTGTTCAGTTATTGGTCCTGTTTTTCATAGGGAAGACATTGGAACAAAAGAATTAATTCAAAAAAGAATAGATCATATCAATAAAATTCGTTGATTGTGTTCTAAGTAACAAAAAACATATAAATAAAACACCATACTTATCTTTATGGTTGCATCTGACATTGAGATTGCTCAAAAAGTAGAAC
The DNA here is from genome assembly GCA_964534665.1 of uncultured Methanosarcinales archaeon. Lineage (GTDB taxonomy): Archaea > Nanobdellota > Nanobdellia > Woesearchaeales > JAHJBD01 > JAHJBD01. The sequence goes on from CAZHRT010000002.1 coordinate 35,406, forward strand.
TTAAAGATATTTCTGAGATTGCAGATAAAGTTGGGTTAAAAAATATAACTTATTATGGCAAACATATTGCTAAGATTTCTTTAAACTTATTAGATGAATTAAAAGATAAACCAGATGGTAAACTAGTTTTGGTTACTGCAATTACACCAACTAAAGCTGGAGAAGGTAAAACAACAACTACAGTTGGATTAGGCCAGGCTTTATGGAAAATTAACAAAAAATCCCTAATTTGTATACGTGAACCAAGCTTAGGTCCTGTTTTTGGTATTAAAGGCGGTGCTGCAGGTGGCGGTTATTCTCAAGTTTTACCAATGGAAGATATTAATTTACACTTTACTGGTGATATTCATGCAATTACAACAGCTAACAATCTAATCTCAGCTTGTATTGATAATCACATGTACCATGGCAATGAATTAAAGCTTGATGGAACTAAAATAACATGGAAACGTGTTCTTGATATGAATGATCGAGCTTTAAGAAAAGTTTTGGTTGGTCTTTCAAGTAAAAAAGAAACAAAACGTGAAGACAATTTTAAGATTACAGTCGCATCTGAAATCATGGCAATACTTTGTTTATCTATTGATTATGAAGACCTAAAAAACAGATTAAGCAATATTATTATTTGTTACAATCATGATGGAAATCCTGTTTATCTTAGAGATTTAAAGATTACTGGGGCGGTTGCAGCTTTGTTAAAGCAAGCAATGAATCCAAATATTGTTCAGACTCTTGAACACACACCTGCTTTAGTTCATGGTGGTCCTTTTGCAAACATTGCACACGGTTGTAATAGTTTAGTTGCAACAAAAATTGCCTTAAAATTATCAGATATTGTAGTTACTGAAGCTGGTTTTGGTTCAGACTTAGGAGCAGAAAAATTCTTTGATATTAAATGTAGGATTGGAAATTTAAAACCTAATGCAGTTGTTTTAGTAGCAACAGTCAGAGCTTTAAAATTACACGGTGAAGGTATTTTAACCAAAGGCTTATGCAATCTTGAAAAACATATTGAAAACATTCAAAAATATAATGTTCCTTTAGTTGTAGCTATTAACAAGTTTGCAGATGATACAGATGAAGAGATTAGCGTTATCAAAGATTGTTGCGAAGCAAAAGGCGTTTTAGCCTTAACAGCTGATGTTCATGCTAAAGGTGGTGAAGGTGCACTTGAATTAGCAAAGGCAGTAGTTGAATTAGCAAATAAAGATAATAATTTTACTTATCTTTACAATGAAAAAGATTCTATTAAAGAAAAAATTGAGAAAGTTGCAAAATGGATTTATGGCGCAGATGGTGTTAACTACACAGAACAAGCAGAAGAAGACCTAGAATTAATTTCTAAGTTAAATTTACAAACACTTCCTATATGTCTGGCCAAAACTCCAGCTTCCTTATCAGACAACCCAAAACTCATTGGCAGGCCAAAAGATTTTAAGATTACTGTACAAAAATTATCTCCATCAACCGGTGCAGGCTTTGTTGTTGTTTATCTAGGTGATGTAATGGTTATGCCCGGTCTAGCTTCTGTACCTAACGCAGAAAAAGTTGATATTGATAAAGATGGTAAGATAAGTGGTTTATTCTAATGAAAAAAGCTTTAAGAGAAAAAATCAGATTGCAAAGAAAATCTTTAGGTAAAGATTTTATTAAAACAAATTCTGAATTAATCAAAACTAAGTTATTTCAAACAGATGAATACAAAAAAGCTAAATCTATTCTTTTTTATGTTTCATTTGAAAATGAAGTTGATACTTTTGATATGATCAAAGAAGCTTTACTAGAAAAAACAGTTGCAGTGCCTATTGTTCAAGAAGATAATATTGTTGCTTCCGTTATTAAAGATTTTTCAAATCTAGATTCAGAAAATAATTATAAAATTAAAGAACCTTCAGTTATTAACAATATTGAAAATATTGATCTAGTTATTGTTCCAGGCTTAGCTTTTGATAAATATGGAAACAGGGTTGGTTTTGGTAAAGGTTATTATGATAAATTCCTAAAAGGTCATAAAACAATAGCTTTATGCTTTGATTTTCAAATATTTGATAAAGTTCCAGCAGAAGATCATGATGTTCCAATAAACATAATCCTATCGGAAAAACAAATACTAAAACCAACATCTTTATAAACAAATAATTAATTCTAAACCTTAAGACAATGTGGGTATTAGCTTACCTGAAGTCTTAAAGTGTATTAAAACAAAGTAAACAAATGGAGGCTAAGTAAAAATGGGAGTATACAAATATATCAGAGAGGCTTGGAAAAAGCCAAAGAAAAACATGCCTGAAGTCATGAAAACAAGATTAATTGCATGGCGTAAAGAAGGGGCATCTGAAAGGATAGAAAGACCAACACGTTTAGACAAAGCACGTTCTTTAGGTTATAGGGCAAAACCAGGGTTTATTATTATAAGGCAAAAAGTATCAAGATCTGCAAGACGTAGACCAAAATCATGGAAAAAAGGTAAACGTACAAAACATTCTTCATTAAGAATAGATCTAAATAAGAGTTATCAACAAATTGCTGAAGAAAGATCACAAAAAAAGCATATTAATACCACTGTTCTAAACTCATATTGGGTTGCAGAAGATGGTAAACATAAATGGTATGAAATTATTTTGGTTGATAGGGCTCATCCGCAGATTAAATCAGATCCAAAGATCAATTGGATATGTGATAAAAGGGGAAGAGCTGCTCGTGGTTTAACATCAGCTGGTAAAAAATCTCGTGGTTTAAGAGTAAAAGGCAAAGGCGCTGAGAAATTAAGACCAAGCAGAGCTGCCTACTATAAAAGAAAGCACTAGTACCTCTTTTTAGTAGTACAAAACCGAAAGATTTATATAGTAGTAGTTTTATATATATTATATAACCGGTCTTTCTTTTATTGTCTTCATGGACAAAAGGTGAGGGAGACCTATCTGATGGGGTGTCAGATGAGTAAGGAGTGTAAAATGGCAATAACAAATAAAAAGATACATGAGACTATAGCGAAAGTTATAGGTGAAGATGCTCTTCCTATAGTTGAATTTCTAAAAGAGAAAAAGAATATTTCTGAGTTTATTATAGCTGAAAAGACAAAACTTGACATGCAAACTACAAGAAATATACTTTATAGATTAAATAATCATAATGTAGCAACTTATATTAGAAAGAAAGATAGGCAAAAAGGATGGTACATATCATATTGGACTTTTAATAAGAAAAGAATTCAGGAATTAATTAATAAAATGAAGATCGAGAATCTGGACAAGTTAAAAGAACAACTAAACAAAGAAGAAGAAAACAAAGGTGCATTCTTTATTTGTACTAAAGCCTGTGCTAGGTTAGACTTTGATACTGCAACCGAATTTGAATTCAAGTGTCCTGAATGTGGTTCATTACTTAATCAACAAGATAATACTAAAACAATAGATAATATTAGACAAAGAATTAAAAAGCTTGAATCTGCTTCTTAAATAATGAATAAAACTATTTTTTCTTTAAAAAACCGAAGAAGTATTAGAAAATATACTAAAAAATCTGTTTCTAAAGAATCTATCAATCAAATGATCAAAACAGCACAGTACGCACCTTCTTCGCATAATAGGCAGCCATGGAACTTTACAATTATTACAAAGAAGAAAATAATAGATGGTTTATCAAACGACATTAAATCCTGGTATGATTCGTTAATGACTTTAAGTTTACCATTATCATTTATTAAAGAAGTTAAGAAATCTGTAAATGAAATGAAAAAACGTGTAAAAACTGAAAAAGATCTTTTTTTCTATAATGCACCTGCAATAATCATTATTCACGCCCCAAACAAACAATTTTATCTGCAAGATTGTAGCTGTGCAGCACAAAACATAATGGTTGCAGCAAGATCCTTAGATATTGGAAGTTGTTGGATTGGTTTTGCAGATATTGTATTTAATAAAGGTATTAAGATGAAGAAAAAGCTTGGAATTCCCGCTTCCCATAAAGTTATGGCAACTATTGCTTTAGGTTATCCTTTAAAATTTCCAGAAAACGCCTTACCTAGAAAAGAAAGTAAGATTAACTGGATTTAGAAACTTATTTATACTACTCTTCTTATTTATTTATCATGATAAAAGCAGTACTATTTGATCTTGACAATACTTTGATAGATTATTCAAATATGAAGAAACATACTTGTGAAGCAGCAGTTGCTGGTATGATAGATGCTGGCCTAAAGATAGAAAAAAAAAGAGCACTTAAAACAATCTATGAATTATTTGATAAACATGGTATGGAAGATCATAAAATCTTTCAAAGATTTCTTAAACAAGTTCAAGGTAAAGTTGATTATAGGATACTAGCTAATGGTGTAGTTGCATATCGGAGAGTAAGGGTTGGTTTTCTAGAACCTTATCCTCATACTAGCTATGTTTTACTAAAACTTAAGAGCTTAGGTATTAAACTTGCTATTGTAACAGATGCACCACGCTTAAAAGCCTGGCTACGCTTAGCTGCAATGCGTCTTAGCGATTTTTTTGATGTTGTTGTTACATATGAAGATACTAAACACTTAAAACCAAGTAATTTACCTTTTAGAAAAGCATTAAAAGAACTAAATCTTAAACCTGAACAATGTCTTATGGTTGGTGATAGACCAGAAAGAGACATTAATGGTGCTTCTAAGCTAGGTATAAACACTTGTTTTGCTAAGTATGGGAACCCTAAAACAAAGCGTATAAATGCAGATTATGTTATTAAAGATATTAAGCAACTAATTGATATAGTAACTACTAAGTTATAAATGATTAAGCTATTTTTGGCAAAGATTTATATATAAAATAGGCCTGTATAGTATAAAACGCGTAATATTCAAAGCGAGGTGGAATATAAAATGGTAGAAGGAAGATGCATGAAATGTAAAGCACAAGTTGAAATAAAAGATCCAGAAGAAGTAGTAATGAAGAATGGTATGAAAGCAGCAAAAGGTACATGTGGTACATGCGGCACAAAAGTTTTTAGAATTTTAGGAAAAGCTTAAAGCTTTTTTTATTTCTTTATTTTTATTACTTAACAAAACAACTCTACTCTCTTTTTTCTCATCAATAACATTATATCTTGATAATTCAGCTAATTTATTAGCAAATTCGATTATTTCTTCATGTATTGGCATATTCTTTATCTCTAGCCGTTCTTTTGAATGTCCAACCCATACATAAGCTTTAACTTCAACAAACATTGGATTATACTTTTTAATCAATTTAGCATATTCTTCAATATTATTCATATTAACACCTTTAACTAATGTTAATCTTATTACATTTCTATCAAATTTGTTCAATAAAGATAAACTTTCTAGTATCTTACTCCAACCATCTTTAATCAAAGGACTACAAGCTTTAATATACTCTTTTTCATCAGGTGCAGGTAAAGTAATATACAATTGGGTGGGTTGTTCATCTAACAATTTTTTTATCATGTCTGGATTTGTTCCATTTGTAACCAAGAACGCAGTCATATCTCTAACTTTTATTTCTTTAATCAATTCAGGCAATCTTGGATAAAATGTAGGTTCTCCAGATAAAGAAATTGCAAAATGTTTAGGATTCATAGCTTCATTAAACAGTTTTTCATCACCACCTGACTTAAATCCTTGTATATACTTCTTATGTGCTTCAATACATCCTTCTACTATATCTTTTGGTTCATCAATTGGGCCATCCCATTTAGCAGAAGTAAAATCTATATCTCTCCAACACCATACACACCTTTGACTACACACAAAAGCAGGCGTCATTTGAACACATCTATGGCTTTCAATTCCGTAAAATGTGTTTTTGTAACAAACCCCTTTATCTCTAATACATTTCTTATTCCAATAACATACTTTAATAGCACTATGATTTCCAACAATCCTATAGCCTTGCTTTTCTAAGTCTTTTTTACGAAGTTCTGTTAACATATATGCTAGAGTAACTAATAATTATTTAAATATTGATATTTTCATAATCTAAATGATAACTAAATACCTTGAAAAACTAGAAAACAGTAAAGAATACAAAGAATGGAAAAACACACACCAAGACTCATATCTTGCACATTTCTTTAAGATGTTTGGTAAAGATGAACCCCAACTTGGATATTATAACAAGGATGGAACAATAACAACTTTTGTTATTGCTGATGAAATTACTATAATACCAGAAGCAAAAGTTTTACAAGAGAACAAAAAAAAGCTTGAACCTTTAGAATTATCTAAAATTAAACTTTCTTTAGATGATGCAATGCAAAAAGCAGAAAATCTACAAAAACAAGAATATCCACAAGACACACCAATTAAGAAATTTGCGATAATTCAACATCTTGAAGTGGGCCAGGTATTTAACATTACTTTCTTAACACAGACATTTAACACTTTAAACATTAAACTTGATTCTGAGACAGGAGAAATTAAAGAAAAAAGTTTAAAGAAATTAATGGAGTTTACTTAAGCAACTTGTTGTACAGTTCCACCTGAACCATACTGTGCAATTTGATTACGTGCAGCAAAGTTACCTCTTTTGAATCTATTCATTGCAATATCAGCAGCACTTTTTATTGCACTGTCTGGCATATCTCTTGAAAGACCAATTTTTTTAAGTTCAGTAATAAAATATCTTGCAAAAGAGTCCCCATAAGTATCTGAGTACGCAACTTGGGAATCTTTTGATGCTGCAACTGATTCTTCATGTGTTTCATCAGCAAGTCCTGTAAAATCTCCACTATGGCATGCATCAACAACATAAATCTCTCTACCAGCATCAATACCATCAGACGCTTTTTTCAATTCTTTCCAGTTCATCCTTTGATTTCCATTATCTAAACTGATATAACTATCGCCATTAAAATTGGTATTACCGTGTGTTCCAGCATACATTACAAAAACATCATTTCCATCAACTTTTCTTGCCATATCTTCTAATGTTTTAGTAACATTAGCACGAGTTGCATCGTGATTATAACTTCCATCATCTAAAGCAGCTCTAAACTGATTATATCCAGCAGTAGCTTTAAAATATGATGTATCACGCGGAGCTTCATCTGGTGACAGAACCCTAATATTTTCAGGTTTAAATCCCATTTCAAGTAAATCAGTATATGCTTTACAAGTTTCATTCATAAACCATTGTGGGTTTGGTCTACTAGACGTTCCAAATATTCCACATTTTTCATCCCAATCAAATCCAGCAACAACAACTGCATATCTTTCTTCTGGGTTAATTCCAACTAGTTCGCCAACATCTGTTGCAACTTTCATTCCAAAATTACCAGCAATAGCTGCTAAATCTTTTAACGGCTCAACACTTGTTACATAATCATATCCCTCTTTAACATCCCCTTCTAATCCACCTTTGAATGTGTATTTGTAACTATTAACAACATCATCTTTAAGATCTCCACAAAAAACATATTTAGCAGAGTCTAATCCTTTATTAGCAACATTTTTTGCAAAATCTAAAACCCCATTTCCAACAAAAGTTGCTGCTCTACTAGCATCTTTTAGATAATTATGACTTGCAAAATAATTTTTAACATCTTCAACCATTTCACCATCTTTAACATATTTTACAGCTCCAACAGCCTCATCATTATACTCGCCCTTACAAGCTGCAACAACATCTCCTTGTACATTTTGGACACCTTGTTTAAACACTAATGCAGACAATACATCTCCGAAGAAATTACTAACTATTCCAAGGCCTGCTCCAACAATTCCTGCTGTATATTTAATTGGGTTCCATTTGGTATTAGCTTCAATTTCTTCAGCTAATTTTCCACCAATCTTTGCACCATATTTAGCTCCAACTATTGTTCCATAACCTTTCATACCAATTGCAGCATCTAATGCTATAGGGAAAACTTTTTCTTTGAAATATTGATCATCTTTTAATTTTCTCAAGAATTTATCCGTTTTATCTTTACTAAGTGCATTTCTTGTAGTTTGATAAGGTACACCAATCATGCTGCCAGCAGCTGCAGGAACAACACTCAACATATCAACCAGACCAGCAACTTTTCCTCTAGTTGCATCATGACTAACAGCTTCTTTTCCAAGATATGCTCCACCACCAATAGCCGCCCTTGTAACTAATAAAGGAACATACATACCAGTTGCAACTATACCTGTGTTAAACATTAAAGTTGCGAGATTGCCTTCACCTAGAAATTTACCTTCTTTTAAGTTTGCTTTATACTTTTCCCAAGTTGGTTTATTATTCCATATATTCTTAGCAGCAGTGTAAGTGTTTTTTATATCTTTAATAGGATTAGCAGCAGATATTGCATGTTTAGTAGTTTCAATTACTGTTTCTAGAGTAGCTCTAGCAGCTTTCCCAACTTTCTTTTTAGTTATAGGTGCTGTTAATCTTCTATAAGATCTACCCACAATTCCATCTAACATATCAGTTAATTAGTAGGCACTAATATATAAACCTTGCCTTTTTGTAACTACTGTCTGGTGAATTAAATTGTGTTCCTAAACAGAAATAAGCATTCCTGGTAAAATAAAATATAATAATAAGAACCCAGCCAACCCAATCAAATATATCCAAAGGTCTTTAATTTCACCTTTATTTTTCTTAAAGATTGTAATTACAAAAAACAAATTATAAAAAACAATAATCAATAATCCAGTTATTAATCCGTTAGGAACATTCTTGAACAATGGTGCAAATCCCGCGTCCAAAGAAATTGATGCAATCATATTAATTATTCTTAGATATACTCCAATCAATATAGCTGCCAAACCTGATACAATCGTACCAGCAATAACTATAGCTTTCTTGTCTTCAGTTATATTCTTGATAAAATGTATTGTTAAACCGCCTAAAATAGCTGATAATATACTAACCATAACATATGTCGACAAGAAAGACTGTTTAGGTAAGAACATTGTGGCTAAGGCAGCTGAACCAACAAACGCTAAAATAGCAATTAACGAGACAATAATTGCTACAACATACCAAGTTTTCTTTTTCCTTATACTTTGATGTAACTTCTTAAAGCCTGTGTGCATATACTTATTTTTATCATTTTAATATATAAATGTTGCTAAAAAATACATAATAGATAAGCGAAACCTTTATAAATGCAAACACATTCAAAATAGTTAGAAAAAGAGCTAAATCCTCGACGGTAAAACGTAATTTTTTATATATCTAAAAAAACAAAGAAAATAGTGGGTAGAATATGGTTGAAGAACAAAATTATGGTGCAGGATCTATAAAAGTAATGGAAGGTCTAGAAGCAGTTAGAAAAAGACCTGGCATGTATATAGGCTCAACAAGCTTAAGAGGGCTCCACCATCTTGTATACGAAGTAGTAGATAATTCTATAGATGAAGCAATGGCTGGCCATTGTAAAAATATCTCAGTTGTTATAAACAAAGACGGTTCAGTTACTGTAACAGATGATGGGAGAGGTATTCCAACTGACGTACATGAGGGCTTGGGTATTTCTGCTTTAACAGTTGTAATGACAAAACTTCATGCAGGTGGAAAATTTGAAAAATCTGCTTACAAAGTTTCAGGTGGATTGCATGGTGTTGGTATTTCAGTAACAAACGCACTATCAAAATTATTAATTGCAGAAGTTAAAAGAAATGGTAAGATCCATAAGCAAACTTTTGAACGTGGAAATCCAACTTCAGAAGTGGAAATTACTGGTGACACAACAGAAACAGGCACTACAATAACATTTACTCCTGATGAAACCATTTTTGACACAACAGAATTTCACTTTGATACTTTATCAGCAAGACTTAGAGAACTTGCTTTTCTAAACAAAGGTCTTCGTATTACAATTGACGATCAAAGAAATGATAAAAAACATGAGTTTGAATATACTGGCGGAATCATTGAATTTGTTGAATATATGAACCAAAATAAGAATGCATTACATGAACCTGTTTATTTTGAAAAAGAAAAAGATGATACAGTTGTAGAAATTGCATTACAATATAACGACGGTTACCAAGAAAATGTTTACTCTTTTGCAAATGATATCAACACTATAGAGGGCGGTACACACTTAGTTGGCTTTAAATCTGCTTTAACAAGAACATTAAACAGTTATGCAGATACCTCAAATGGCGATGCAAAACTTTCAAGTGAAGATGTAAAAGAGGGTCTTTCAGCAGTTATTTCTATTAAATTACCTGAACCACAATTTGAAGGTCAAACTAAAACAAAACTTGGAAATTCTGAGATTAAAGGTATTGTTTCAAGTGTAGTATCTGAGAAATTTGGAACATTTTTAGCAGAAAACCCAGCTATTGCAAGAACTATTGTTGACAAAGCTTTAAACGCCGCTCGTGCTAGAGAAGCAGCAAGAAAAGCTCGTGAACTTACCAGAAGAAAAGGTGTTTTAGGTAGCAGTTCTTTACCTGGAAAACTAACAGATTGTCAAGAACGGGATCCAGCTAAATCTGAATTATTTATTGTAGAAGGAGACTCAGCAGGAGGTTCTTGTAAATCTGGTCGAGATAGAGCATTCCAAGCAATCTTACCATTAAAAGGTAAAATTCTAAATGTAGAAAAAGCAAGATTAAGCAAAATCTTCAATAATAATGAGATCACAACATTAATTACTGCTATTGGTACAAGTATTGCTGAAGAATTTGATATATCAAAAGCAAGATACCATAAAATCATCATAACAACAGATGCGGATGTAGATGGAAGCCATATTAGAACTTTATTATTAACATTCTTTTTTAGATATTTGCGACCAGTAATTGAGGCAGGTTACATTTACATTGCTCAACCACCTTTATACAAAGTTAAAAAAGGTAAAAGTGAAACTTATGTCTATAATGATGAAAAACTTAAAATTTTACTTAATGAGCTTGGTAAAGATGCTGTTAATATTCAACGTTACAAAGGTTTAGGAGAAATGAACCCTCTTCAGTTATGGGATACTACTATGGATCCAAAACATAGAACACTTTTACAAGTTACAATTGAAGATGCTGTTGAGGCAGATAAAACATTTACAATCTTAATGGGTGATCAAGTAGAGGCAAGGCGTGATTTTATTAAAGAACATGCTAAAGAAGTAGTTAATTTAGACGTATAATAACAAATTTATATTATCTAGACAGTAATATTTATAAACGGTCGCTAATTCACAAAGTAAAACATAAAATATCGTTAAAATGGCAGAAGGAAGAAGTAGCAAAATTAAAAAGAAGAAATGGCTTGATTTAATAGCACCAAAATCATTTGGTAGCAGAGTTATCGGTCAGACTTATGTTTATGAGTCAGGTACTATGAAAAATAAGTCTATGCAAGTTAATTTAATGAGTCTTACTAATGATCCTAAAAAGCAAAATACTAAAGTTGGCCTTGTGGTTGATGAAATTAAAGAAGATAAGGCATATACTAGAGTTGTTAGCTATAAATTAGTACCAGCATCAATAAAAAGATTAGCAAGACGTGGTAGAAACAAAATTGATAGTTCTTTTGTATGTAAGACAAAAGATAACAAAATCATAAGAATTAAGCCTTTAATCATAACTCGTGCTAAAACAAAAGGTTCATCTTTAAGAGGCCTCTCAAACCAAGCTGAAATCAGTTTAAGAAGTTTAGTTAAGAAAACTAATTATGAAGGAGTTATTGATGCTTTAATTTATAAAAAATTCCAAAAAGAACTTAAGAATAAACTTAAGAACACTTATCCTTTAAGAGTTTGTGATATTCGAGAAATGTCTCTTGTTGTTGGAAAAAAAGCTGATAAAGCTGAGAAAATGTTAGCAGGCATAAAAATTGTTGAAGAACCTGAAGAGCCTAAAAAAGCTAAAGAAGAAAAAAAGCTAATTAAAGAAAAGATAGAAGTACCAAAAGTACCAGCAAAAGACGAACCAGTTAACAAAGAAATTCCAAAAGCACCTGAAAGTCCTGACGATAGTGAAGATTTTTAATTTCTAAATATTTTTGATTTCTAAAATTTGTTATAACCTTACTCAAATTTTATGACCAAAAATTCTTTTGTATTTTTGATTTCTAAAACCTATATATTTTACTACCCGATGAATTTATAAATCATTTCTTAACCCATTATTAGTAATAAAGGAGGTTTTTTATTATGGAAGAGGAAAGTAAACTAATAAGATCTATATGTGTTATCAATCAAAAAGGCGGTGTTGGCAAAACTACAACCGCAATTAACCTTGCAGCAGGATTATCAAGAAAAGACAAAAATGTACTACTTGTCGACTTAGACCCTCAGGGAAATATCGACACAGCACTAAAACTTCAATCAGAATATGATATTTATGATGCAATGACTGGGAGACAGGATATCCTAAGTTGCATTTCAAATGTTGCTAAAAATTTTGATGTTATTGCTTCTAAAGAAAACTTAGCAAAAATAGAATATTATCTTTCAAGACAAGATGATTCTATTCAATTATTAAAGGATATTTTTGCCAAATTAAAATCTTATGACTTTATTATTTTTGATTGTCCACCATCATTAGGACTATTAAATCAAAACGCTTTAGCATTTTGTAAAGAAGCTTTTATTCCAGTATCAACAGATTATTTAGCATTTGACGGCCTCAAAAGAATGGAAGAGTTTATTACACATATTAGGAAGAACTACGAACATGATATTAAGATTACTAAGATCATTCCTACACTTTTTGATAAACGTAATAAGATTTGTTGTGAAACACTTACAGACATGCAAAATGAATATACTCAACTGTTATCTTACCCTATAAGAATAAATTCTAAACTAAAAGAAGCACCAAAATATGGGAAATCAATATTTTCTTATGCTAAATCCAGTTCAGGTGCAATAGACTATGGTAAGCTAGTTGAAGATGTTTTAGTTATGGATATTGCTGCATAACCCAATATTTAAATATCAGCAAACTAATTTAAATTTGTATGAAACAATTTATTTTTTTATCTTTAATTTTAATTATTGGCTGTACTTCTAACTATGTTATTCTTGATGACCATAAAATCTCTGTTGAGATTGCAGACTCTCCATTAGAAAGAAGTAAAGGGTTAATGTATAGAGAAAGCTTATGTGACGATTGTGGTATGCTATTTATCTTTGAGAGCGAATCTAAACATAGTTTCTGGATGAAGAATACATTAATACCTTTAGATATGGTATTTATTGATTCAGAAATGAATGTTGTTGATGTATTGCATGCACAACCGTGTAAAACTGAGAAATGTCCTTCATATATCCCAAAATCAACATCACTTTATGTTCTTGAAACTAACATAGACATATTTGATAATAAGACAATTGGAAAAAAATTAAAAAAATAAATAAAGAATTATATTAACTAAATTTTAAAGCTATATGATTATTCTGCTGCTTCTGAATTATCTGCTTCAGTATCTTTAGTAACATTAACTGCTTTTGGGCCTCTGTCGCCATCTTCAACATCGAAGCTTACTGCGTCATTTTCGTTTAGAGTTAGACCTTCTGTTAATCCACTTTGGTGAACAAAATACTCAGTTCCGTCATCTCCTTTTAAAAACCCAAATCCTTTACTTTCGTTAAAAAATTTTACTGTTCCTTTCATTTTTGATTTCCTCGTTGTTAGTCTTACAAAACTAACTATTAACAAAGGATAAACAAGTTTCCTTTTTAAATGCTTCTATTATTTTGTGTTAAATTACAACTTTAAATCATAATAACCATTATTCCAATTCCAATAATAATTCCAATAAATTGCAATAATGACCTAGAAGGTTTACTTTCTTTATGTAATTCAGGTATAAGATCAGAACCAGCAATATAAATAAATCCTCCAGCTGTAAAAGGGACAATAAATACAACAAAGAAATCTAAAGCACTTCCTAACCAAAGTCCAAGAATTGCTCCTAATATAGCAGTAGTTGCTGTTAGAAAATTAAAAAATAAAGCTTTTGTTTTCTTAAAACCACCATGTATTAATACTCCAAAATCACCAATCTCTTGTGGTATCTCATGAAAAAGAACAGCTAAAGAAGTTGTAATACCTAAAGGTATACTAACTAAGTATGTTGTTCCAATAATTAACCCATCAATTAAATTATGAAGGGCATCACCTACTAAGTTCATATAAGCAAAAGGGTGTGGATGAGATTTGGATGTAGGAACATGACAATGTCTCCAATGTATAAATTTCTCTAAAACAAAGAAAGTTAATATTCCTGTTAACAAGTAAATTCCTACTTCTATGCCTAGTCCTAGTTTTTCAAAAGCTTCAGGTAACAAATGTAAAAACGCTCCACCAAACAATGTACCTGTTGATAAGCTAACTAAGAATAATAATAGTTTACTCATGTGCTTTTTTGTTAAGTAAATAGTAAATATACCTAATATAGAAACTAAAGATATTATTACTACACTTATTATTGCATAAATCCATGCTGACATAAGTAAAAAATTAAATTAGTAGTTTAAATGTTTTACTAAAAATTAGAATTTATATTTTAAAATGTGGGATCTCTTTTATTTATTTCGCCACTCATTCCAAGTTCAAGATCATCTAAATTCTCTATATATACAACATAACCACCAGTTTCTCTTAACTGTCTTCTTCTTGCTTCAGTTATAACATGATTAGTACTTTTATCAGCATCAACCAAATCGCATAAATGATTAACAGTCTCTCCAGAAACATAAGCTGCACGTGCAAGGACTTTTTCTTGCCCATCTTTTCTTTTAACACCAGTAATATTAACTAGCTTTGATTCTACTCCATTTGATTCTACACCTTTGCCAACTTCAGACCAATGTTCTGTTAAAACATATATTGAACCGCTATCTGTGGTATATGAATATTGTTGTTTTGGCATATTAAACCTAGAATAACTTATTTTATTTAAAGATAGTTATAATTCAATAAATTTACCATAAGGTCCGGGATTAATTATCAAAGTCTTCCCAATTTTATGTTCAACACCAGAATTTTCATGTAAATGTCCGCAAATTACTAAATCTGGCTTTGCTTTTATTACAAATTTTTTAATTGATTTATTACCTGCATGTTCCCCATAAACTAAATCAAGTTTTGTATTGTAAGGTGGTGCGTGAGTTATTAAAATTAACTTTTCAGGTTTAATTTTTTTAATTTTCTTTAACCATTTTTCAGCTTGTTTTTCAAACTCTTTTTCTATTCTTGAAAAACCGCCTCCACCCCAACCAAGAAATAAATAATTATCAATAATATGCTCCTTTTTATGTATGAATTCAATACTTTCAAACAATTCTGCTTGTACACAATCTTCTTCCATCTCATGATTTCCATGTATCAACAATAAAGGTTTCTTTAACTTACTCATCTTTTCAAAAAACTCATCCATTTTCTGTTCAAAAATAGAGAAATCCCCTGCATTTATGATTAAATCTGCTTTAGGAGATTTATTTTTAAGTTCTTTAAAAGCTTTAGAAGAACCATGCATATCTGTTATTGCTAATATTTTCATATTACAAAAAACCCATAGGTTATATTTAAAATTAATTAAAAACTACTAGCAAAGAAAATAATTCTTTGATTTCCAATAATATTTGCAAGACTCCTCATATTCTTTTCATCAGTAACCCTTTTTCCATGAACTTTTCTTCCATAAACTATAACCTGTTCTACAGTTCCAAAGTTTTCTAAAACACTTGACAAATCAGGATATGAATGTTGAATTAACTCAGCAATTTTATTAGCCCTCTTTTGTAAAACAGCCAATCGCTTTACTTCTGTTTCTGTAAGTCCAAGATCTCCTGCATGCTCTATTCCATAAGTTGCAAGTTGGGCAATTGTACAATAATCAGGATGTTGAGCCATTACAGTATTGTCAGCTCTTTCTTCTAATCGTCTTTCTGTAAGTTCACATAATGTATCACGCGCCATAACAATCAGCCCTTCATCATTAAGAATTTTCCTCCATCCTTGATGATCATCTATAGAATTTCCATACACTCTATAGAAGCTTTCATCATCTCCCACTCGAAAAGCTAAACTAATATCATTATACTTACGTTCACCTAATCCTCTAAAACCTTTAGCTACTTCAAGTGCATAATTAGTTCCAACTTTTTGAACAAGTAAAGGTTCTGTATTTGTTGATTCAGTAATATTATATTCTGGCATATTATAATCTAATTAAAAATCAATTTAAAAAGATTTAGTTATTTTATCTAACACTATAATAATCTTCTAGAACAATCTGGTCAACATCTTTAAGAGTTTTAGTTAAATAAAGTTTACCTTCACCTAACTCAGTAATCTTTTCAGCTAACTTCTTACCTTCATTATCTAAACCAATACCAATCAAAGAAACAGTTATATCATGACTTCTTACTTGGCTTACAGCTTCTAAAGTCTCTTTTTCAGGTTCCTTTCCTACAGTCGGCACAGCATCTGTTATTAATATTAAATGTTTAGTAACATCTTTGTTTGGAAATAATTGAATAGATTGTTTAATTGTTTTGGCAATATCTGTTTCTTTTGATGCAGTAATCCTTGTTATTTTATCCAATAATAAATTAAAATCTAATGTTGGCTTAACTTCTTCTTTTATGTCAGCACCAAAAACAAGTAATCCAACTTTATCCTTTTCTTCTATTGCTTTAAAAGCAAGAGCCACACCAGCTTTCTTTGATGTATCCAATTTATCACCTTTCATTGAACCTGACGCGTCTAATGCATATACAAGATAAATTTGACCTTTACTTTGCCTTTCAAAAGTTTTTAAATTTGATTTATCTAAAGAAGTGCCTCGTCTTAAGGCCAATTTTATAGATTTTTTAATGGCAAGGTCTCTATACCTATCACCTTTTTTATAATCTTTAACATCCTGCTTATCACCATACATAAAAGTTTTTTTATGAATTTTATCTCCAGTTATACCTTTTGCAACTAATTTATCAAGTTCTTGTGTGTACAAAACCATTGAAGCAAGTTTAATACCTGTATCAGTTATTTCTCCACCTTTTCCTAATAACTTATTTTCTTTAAGCGAATCAATATTACTTGCAATATTACTCTTCAACTCTTTTTGAAACTCAGGAATTCTAATATTCTTTTCACAATAGGATGAATCATAACTTGTTAATTGTCTAATTATAGTTGGTCCAAATATCTTTTTAGCAACAGAATAATTATTAACTAATTGTTCAAACATCAAGTCTGGTGTAAAACTACCAAGCCCCTTATTTATTGCATCTTTGATAAGATTACCTTGATCAACTGTTTTCTTATCATTTTCTAGAACAGAACTCATTAATTTATCTTCTTCACTTTGTTTTGCTAACTTGCCTGAAAGTTCTTCAATCTCTTCTGTAATTGTTGCATCAACAGGATCGGTGTTACCCGTCACCGCCTTTTTCTTCATGCTCATCAAGGTGTTTAGAAAACTCTTTAACTATGAAATTTTTAGGATTTTCTATATATTTAACAGAAGGTTTTAATTTAATTCTGTGTGATACAACAGAAACAACTGCATCTTTAATATCCTTAAAATTAACTTTTTTTCTACCATCCAGCAAACAATTACTTTGTGCACGTTCATATAAACCTAAACTAGCTCTTACAGATGGATGTTTTTCAAGATTATCATTATCTCTTAACTCACGAATAAAAGTAATTGACAAATCAAGTAAATTTTCTGGAAAATCAACTTCAATTTTTTTACCTTGTTTCTTTACAATTTCTCTTTCAATATCCAATGATTGAGGGTAACCCATGTAAACAAAATCAAACCTGTCAACAAAAACATCTGATAACCTTTCAGTTGAGAAATCCTCAGGATTCATTGTTCCGATAAAAATAAAATTAGCAGGAATATCAACATCATAACTTCCAAGTGTTGCCTTACCTTCTTGTAATACTTGTAGTAAAGCGTTTTGAAGCTTTTCAGGACATCTATTAACTTCATCAAAGAAAAGTATCCCATTATTAGCTTTAAATATCTTACCTGGTGTAAACGCTTCTAAGCTCAATGGACCAGATTTTAAAGCTTTAATTGGATCAATATCTCCGAGTAAATCTTCAGCAGTTAAATCAGGTGAACCCTGAATTCTAATAAACCTTTCTTCCCCTTTAATCTTAATTTTTTTCAAATCTTTTTTAGATTTACACTCAGGACAAACAGGATTTTTAGGTGAACAATTAAATTCACATCCCATAACTACTTCAATCTCAGGCAATAATCTAGCAATATTTCTTGCTAAAGTTGTTTTACCAATACCTGGAGGTCCAACAATAATAATATGCCTGTTCATAATAAGGGCAGATTTTAACTCTTTCTTAACTAGTTCTTGACCTAGAACATCTTCAAAATTCGTTTCTTTTAGGTTATCAATCATTTTGCAAGTTAAAAGGAATTATTGTTTATAAAGTTTCTCTATGTTGTGATCTTATAGGATCAACTGGATTAGAATTATGTCCATAAAATAAATCTAAATCTTCATTAAAAATTAAAAGTTCTCTAAAATCACCACTTTTTTTCACTAATTCTCCTAATGTAACAATCTCTTCATGGTAATTTTTGCTTTGAAATTCTTTTGGCATCTCACCAAAATATGGTAAATGGTGATCTAATCTATCTGCCATTAACGCTAAAACATTTGCTTTTCCTTCAAGATACATTTCATGACTTGGTTGTCCATTTTCATCTTTAACTTCTCTTGCTAGAAGATGCATGTGCTGGTCAAAATCATTGCATAACATTAATTTACCTTTATACATTATAGCAACAGGAACTTCAATACCTTCTTCTGTTACATTTGAATAATGTGAGAAAACTTGTGTAGGTCCATTAACTAGACTTTTTGTACAATCTTTATTATGTACTTCATATCCTGGAGTAAAGCTTCTAACAGCATAAAGTAAAGTTGAACCATCTGCAACCTTTATTACAGCACCTTTCATTGCACCATCAACTAATGTAGCTAACTCTGGCTGAGCCATTGTAGGCATTCTCCAGCCTTCTTCTTCTTCTTTTCCAGTTTCTATAGTTCCAGTTTCCATTTTATAAATTTATAAGAATTATTGTTTATGATAATTACTAGGATGTAACATTAATGCAGCTTGTAATTTACGTGCATCAAGTACTTGTCTTTCAAATGCTTCTCTTGCTAAAATTCCATGTTCAGACTGCAAAGAACCTAACATATTATCAACAAGGTCTTCATTAACATTTTTTAATGCAGTTCCTAATCTGCTTAATGCAGCAGTTGGATTATTAAAATTATAATTTCCTTTATCATACAAAGCAGCTCTTACTGTATACAATCCATTTAATATTTCACCTGAAGCTCTATGTATACCTCTTTTTAGATTACCATTAGAAATTACACTTCCATCACGACCAGTAATCACTTCATCATCAATTTGATTTATAGAATCAACAAGGGCATCTGTTTCAGTTCCATGCCTTTCAATATTTTTCTCAATTATACTTATAATGATATGTTCAACAGCAGTTTTATATGTTCCTTCTCCCTGCATTGATGCATACCTTCTTTGTAATATCTCAGCAGCTTCCCCAAAAAGACTTGCCTCATATCTTAAACCATCTAAAACTCTGTCATTTCCTGCATATTGCGCTTTTATATGTGGACTTTCTGGATTAAAAGCTGAATGATATGCCAAAATCTGGACTAATCCATAAACATCTTTATCAATGGTACAATCTGTTGCTATAGCATCATCTGACCTTGTATTAGTGTGAACCCTTAATTCTGGATGATTAAGAGTAGCTTCAAGTTCTGCAACCTCTAGATTAATAGTTTCAACATCTGGTAATTGTAGACCAATATTAGCTAATCTTTCTGTTTGAGCATCAATTTTTCCAAGAATCTCATCAACACTATCCATTTCAGCTGCCATTCTAGTAGCTTCATTATAACTAGCAGTTAAACTAACAAAATCTATTCCAATATCTGGGACAAACCCCAGCACACTAGCAAGTTTTTTTGTTATCGAATTCATTTTTAAAGATCCCTAGAACAAGAACCTATATCTTACATAATATATGTTCTCTACATTAAAGAATCCTGTATTCATTTATAAACCTAACTGTTATATTTTATAATCTATATAATTTATAAGAAAAATCTCAAAACCCAGATTACTACTCCAGAAACTAACGGAACAAGAAGATTATCATCAACTTTTTTCTCCCATAATTCAATATTTAACCCTTCAACAAACATAGCTAATACAGCAGCTAAGCCAGCTTCAATAGGATTGTTTAGTATAACAAAAGCAGCAATAAAAGCAACAACTGCCCCAGCTACAGAACCTTCAACATATTTTTTACTATTAAACGGATGTTTTATACTCCCATACCTACCAACTAAATGACTAACAGAATCTCCAAAAGCAAGTATCAAAATAGATGCCAAAGCAATATCTTTAGGAAATAATAAAATTACTAATGTAGCGCCACCAAGAAAAAATAATGCACCCTTACCTGGAAACTTTTCAAGATCCTTTTCACGTTCAAAATATCTTAAAAATGAATAAATAACAGGGATCCTATTTTGTTTGCATCTCCAACAAATTAATGAACCAATTAAGAATAGAATTGGAGCAGTAATCTTATTTAATATACCTAAGTATAATAATAAACCTAACACAACTCCAGATAACATGTGAATAAATTGCCTACGTCTTTCTAGTTGACTGATCATTTTATAAAAATATTAAATACCTCAGACCCTGATAACATTACTGTGGTGACAATTATACCTGCAATCAATACTCCAGCAATACAAGCAATTGCAAACCTTTTCTTACTCATCCCAATCAAATAAGCAGCTAAAGCTCCTGAATAAACTCCTGATCCTGGTAAAGGTATACCAATAAATATTGCAACTGCCCACTCTCCATACTTTTCAACGGTTTTATGAATCTTTTTTTGTGTATATCCAACATACTTTTTATAAAATTTATTAACTGTTTTAATTCTTGTAAATAATTTTACACAAAAATCAAATACAAAATACAAAACTATGCCTAAAATAATATTAACAACAACAGCAATAACAAAAACAGGAACCCAATTCATTCCAGTTAATATACCGTATGGTATACTTGCTCTTAATTCTAAAGCCGGTGTTAAAGTTAATAAGATTAAGATTAATAATTGATTCATTCTACATCCTCTTTAATATCTTTATCTTTAATATTTTTTCCAGGCCATATCTTAACACCTGGTTGAATAGTAACGCCTTCAAGTTTACAATCATCAGCTATAATTGCACCTAACTTACTATCTGATTCTATTTTACCATTAAAAATAACATTATCACCAATAATAGAATTTTTAACAATAGAACCTTTAGCTATTTTAACATTATCCATTATTATTGAGTTTTCAACTTCTCCTTCAATTACACAATCTTCACCAATTGCATTTCCTTTAATACCAATCAATTCTTTAAACTTAAACAAATCTTCAGGATAACCAATTGATGTCCACTGTTTAGCCTTAACATAATTAATATCTTCTTTTTTTGCTAACTCTTTGATACTATCAGTAATTTCATATTCGCCCCTCTTAGACTTCTTTAAATTCTCAATTAAAGGAAAAATCTTTTCATCCAAAACATACAAAGCACAATTTGCTAAGTTTGAGAAATATTTCTGAGGCTTTTCAACAATATTCTTAACTTTTGTTCCTATCAATTCCAAAACTCCAAAATTTTCAGGATTATTAACTTCTTGAGCTAAAACACAATAATCATATTCTAAACATTTTTTAATATCTTCTTTATAATAAAGGTCATCTCCCATCAAAAGCACAAACCTTTCTTTTATTATATCTTTAACTTGCAATACTGCATTGCCTGTTCCTAAAGCATCTGGTTGTTCAACATAACTTAATTTCAAATCTTGATATTTTTCACCAAAATACTCTTTAATCATTTCTTTTTTATAATTCACAACAAGAATTACTTCATCAACCAACCCGTTTAATTGGTCTAAATTATACTCTAATAATGTTTTACCAGCTACTTTAAGCAAAGGTTTTGGCTTAGTTACTGTCAATGGATATGTCCTGGTAGATTTACCAGCAGCGAGTATTACTGCTTTCATTTTAATTTGACTGATTTAGTACGTTCTTTAACATAAGGATCTTTAATCATTTTCTTGATAAGATCTTTTGCTGTTTTAAACGCCCTTTTATCTTTAGCATAAATTATTCCAGTTTTTATAAAGGTGTGCTTATGCTTTTTCTTAAAGTGCTTTACAAATTCTTTAGAACTAACAGGTGGTCCTTTATGAACAATTGTTAAAGGTTTAACCTCTTTTTTAATTATAAAATAAATTGTTGACTTGTCTTCATTATATAACAATCCTTCATCAATTAGATTAAATTCATGTCTTGCTAATTCATTTTTAATTAAAGAAATTATTTTTAATAATTTGCATCCAACAACATCTTCTTTACCTTTAACATTTTCAATATTTAAAGTAATTAATTCATTTTTACCAGCTTTTTTCTTAAGATCAATTTCATGCTTCTTAAAGAATTTTATTGATGGTCTTTTAAGAAATTGTTTTGATTTCTTAATAAATAATTCAAAATTATCTTCACTCAATGCAGCTGCAGCATTTCTACCTGCTTGAACAGGATCAATTACAATTAAAGGTGATAATAACTTGCTTGTGTTAAGTTCCATCAACACATTTTTACCTTTATGATATCTTTCAAAATCAATTACATCTTTATCTTTCCATTTCGCTGCTGCTTTTATTAATTTAAGAAATGAACCATAATTTATAGTTAATATCTCACATACATATCCTGAAAATCCTTTGATATAAGATTCAGCACCATACAGATTATTTGCTTTACAAAATGCTTTGGTTAACCTAATTTCATCAACTACTTTCTTATGTTTAGAAACCCATTTAGCATGTAATGGAGATATATCAGTTATATTCCTAGCTTTATCAGCTTTAGTTATATTTAATATTGGAATTATTTCATATGTGAATCCTTTGATATCAACTTGAAAATAATCTCTTGAACCATGTAATCTTACTGCTTTAGGATAAACTTTTCTTAATGGTTTTTCTAATAAGTCAGATATTTTATCACTTTTATCTTTATATTTATTATAATCAAACATTACAAAGAAATCTGCATCATGCGCATCTTTAAGCCATGTGTTTTTAGCAGCTGAACCACCCACTACAACTTTCGCATCTTTAACATTAAATTTAACAAAATCATCCACACATTTCTGTGCTTTTTTCTTGTCTTCAATTGACGGCTTTACAAGTTCCATTGCTTGCGCTAAAACTTTCTTCATTTTAACTAAAAATGCCCTCAATCATTTAAAAAGGTTTCGACAGCAATGAATTTTAATGTATCAATGTATGAAATAAGAAAAAAAGAATACATCAAGCAAAAGGTTTATATATTACTTACCAGTGACAACAGAACATGGAAGCTAAAAATGTAACTCTAGAACATGTTATGGAGGTACATCAAATATATAGGTCTGTTGGAGGAAATAGATATAGAAGAGATGCTCCACAAAAGCTATATGATAAAATTTGTAGTGCAAGAGATGGAGATGTGGCCAGTTTACAATCTCTTAGAGAAGGAGCACGTTATGGTTCAAGATATGGATCATCTAAACTCGTATTTGATATTAGACCAGATGGAACAATTCATGTAAGGTTAAATACAAACCTTGATACTAGCACACCTTGGGGTGAAACAATGGAATCTGAAGCACTCGGTGCTGAGAGTAGATTTTTGGAGCTTGTTAATGGTTATTTTGATGAAATAGAATCATAAGGTTGATGTAATATGAATGAATGCTATGAATGTGATATTGGATACAAAGTAGAGTACTGTTGTGGGTCTCATCCAGAAACTGGAGAAATGACTGCTCTTGAAATTGAAGGTGGAAGGGTTGTTAGAGCGTGTCCAAATTTAGATGAATTAGGCGATTGTAAAGTTTATGACAGTAGACCTGATCCATGTAGTGAATATGAATGTCCTAAATTAGGTGAAATGGATCTTTTTGAACGTCTTCAATCTAATATTGATTCTTTCTAAGTAAAATATTGAGTAATTATTATCAGAAATGGTTAAATCTACTAGATTATCATCTTTCAGATTATTTAAATAAGTAAATCAACATATTGAGACGACAATAGAAATTCTTTTATACTTTACCTACTTTATAGTTGTTAAGATGTATAATCAATGTGAATCTTGTAAAAAACAAATAAGCGATGCATCAGATTGTAGACTATACACCAACGATAATGATGCAATTCATACATTATGTGTAGCTTGTTACGAACAAAGAAAAGCAGTTGAAAAACAAAAACAAGAGTTAGGACAATAGTTATTTAAACTACATTAATTCTTCTAATTATATGGAATATAAAGGTTTAACTTTAGACAAATTTCAAGTAGATTCAATTCATGAAATTGAAAATAATAATTCTGTTATTGTTTCTGCTCCAACTGGAACAGGCAAAACTTTGATAGCTGATTATACTATTGAGAAATTTCTTAAAGAAAAGCGAAGAGTAATTTACACTGCTCCAATTAAAGCATTATCCAATCAAAAGTATAAGGATTTTATCAGTGATTATGGTGTAGAAAATGTTGGCATAATGACTGGCGACGTTGTTATTAATCCAGATGCACCGTTACTTGTAATGACAACAGAAATTTACCGAAACATGCTTCTAGCAAATGATGAAATTATTGAACATCTTAGCTATGTTATCTTTGACGAAATACATTACCTTTCAGATAGAGAACGAGGTGCTGTCTGGGAAGAATCAATTATATTTTCACCACAAAGGATAAGATTCTTATGTTTATCAGCTACAATTCCAAATGCAGAAGAGTTTGCAGAATGGATAGAATCAATTAATAAACACCCTGTTAAAGTTATTAAACATCATGAACGAGCAGTTCCTTTAACCCACTTTGTTTTTGAAAAAACATTAGGTATTTCAAAAATAAATGAATTAGATCAAATTAAAGACATTCCTAATTATAGATCTAAAAAAAGATTTCAAGAAAAACCTGCACATCATACTGATGTTATTAAGGCTATAGGGGATAAACTACCTTGTATTTATTTTGCTTTTAGCAGAAAATCCTGTGAGAAATATGGACAAGAACTAAACAAAGATTTTACAACACCTGAACAAAAAGCAGAGATTGTAAGAATTATCAGAGCTCATTTAACACCAGAAGTAAGACAAATGGGTTCGTATCATAAATTAAGACAATGTTTAAACAAGGGAATTGCTTATCATCATGCTGGACTTCTACCAAATCTTAAAGATATTGTTGAAAGATTATTTGAAGCAGGTTTAATCTCAGTTCTTTACGCAACAGAAACTTTTGCAGTTGGAATTAACATGCCAGCAAAAACCGTTTGTTTTGATTCTTTAGAAAAATACGATGGATACAATTTCAGATACTTAAATTCAAAAGAATATTTTCAATTAGCAGGAAGAGCAGGTAGAAGGGGCATTGACAAAGAAGGTACGGTAATTGCTTTAGTTGATCGTATAAGGACTGATATAAACAAAGTAAAAAAACTTACTTCAAAAGATATTGAACCAATTATCTCTCAGTTCAAGCTATCATTTAATACTGTATTAAATTTAGTTAAGAACCATAATAATCAAGAAATTGATGTAATCTTAAAAAGTAATTTTGATTATTTTCAACGTACAAGATCTGATAAACAAGTCAGGATTTTAGCTTCATACAAAAATAAAATTAAAAAGCTAACACATATGGGTTATATTGGTAGGGATAAACTCTTAACAGTTAAAGGAAAGTTTGCAACCCATATATATTTTGAAGAATTATTAATCAGTGAGATTTTTTCTTCTGAAATGTACAAACAGCTATCAGAAACAGAAATTAATTGTTTGGTCGCTGCAATTATTTATGAAGAACGTCGCTCTGATAAATTTAAGTCTAAAGGGACTAAAGAACTTTGCATGAGAATCTTATCAGTAATAACCAAAAATAATTATGTTGAAGCACATATTAACAAAAAAGGTTTAGCTAGGTTAGCTGGTTTAGTTAGAGCATGGTCAGACGGTTCTGATTTTATCGATCTTTTAGATTATACTAATCAATTAGAAGGCGACCTTATTCGTTTAATAAGAAGAATGATTGATATTGAAAAACAGATCATTAAAGCAACAAAAGACAGTGATTTACGAGAAAAAATGTTTCGTTGTGTTAAGCGTTTAGATAGAGATATTGTACGTGCTGAATTTAGTGGAGATTAAACTTATAGATTATAACTATCATCTTTAAATATTCAACACTAATTATATAATTAAAATGGATTATTCAAGCAGTGTACAACAAGATTACAATTCAGGAGCAGATTATTCTAGTTCTAGTAATGAAAAAAGAGGCATGTGCACAGCTAACTGTTCAAATTGTACTGGTTGCCGTTTTCAATGAATCAATCCTTTAGGTTCTTTAGAATAAATAATAGGTTTTTTCTTTAACTTCTCAATCTTATCAGTTATTATCCAGCTCTGTTTTAACTCATCAGATGTTGTAAACAATGTTTTATCTCCTTTAATAACATCTGAAAGTAATCTTTGGTACGCTTCAATAGTGTTAGGTCCAAACTTGCAAGTATGACAAAATTGCATTTCAACAGGTTCAATTCTTCTTTCATCTGTTAATGTGTTTAAATCAAAAATAATGTCTTGTTTTGGCTGAATATTAATTATTAACTTATTAGATTTAACAAACGGGTTACAATAAAGCTTACAAAATGTTTTTTTAAATTCTATTTCAACGTAAGCTTGTTTTTTCTTAAGTTTCTTACCTGTTTTTAACAAGATTGGAGTACCTTTCCATCTTTTTGCATTACATACCAATTTAACTTCTGCATAAGTTTCAATATTTGATTTAATCTTATAACCCTTATACTGTCCTGTTATAACTTTTGAAGGTTTTATACATTTTAAAATTTTAACTTTTTCATTGTGTACATCTACCGATTGCAAAGTTTTAGGCGGTTCCATCAAAACTAATGAAGCAATTTGCAAAAGATGTGATTGTATCATGTCTCTTATTGCACCAGCTTTATCATAATATTCTAAACGTTGTTCAACACCAATATTTTCTTCAGATACAATATGTATGTGATTGATAAATTTATTATTCCAAACATTCTCAAATAACGGATTTGAAAATCTTATACCTAAAATATTTTGAACTGTTTGCTTAGCTAAGTAATGATCAATCCTGTATATGTTCTTATCAGCAAAAACCGATTTAATGGATTTATCTAACTTATTTGAAGAAGCTAGACTATGTCCAAACGGTTTTTCAAATACCACTTTAGCATTTTTAAAACGTTTAAGTTGTTTAACAATTATTGGCATAAACTCATAACTTACAGCAAGATAAAATACAGGATTTTTAACTTTTAAATTTCTTAAAAAATCTTTATCTTTAAAATCTGCTTTGTAATAAGAAAGATTGTTAAGAAACTTTTTACTAACTTTAGATCCTTTTTCAACAAACTTACGAAATTCTTTATTATTAAGATTTTTTCTACCTATTCCAATAACTTTAGTATTTAATTTATCTAAAGCAGTATAAAGTTTTCTCTTTGCTAGGTCGCCTGTTGCTCCAAATATTACAAATGTCATTTTAAGTTTGTTAATACATAATGATTTTTTATTTTATTAATTAATTTAACAGGACATTGGTTTATTGATAACTTATTATTTTGATATCTCTTCAAAGCATCTCTTTTATCTTCATCAATAAATAATACTATTGCAGTATTAGCTTGCAAAAACAATTTTCTTGAACCAGTCATCCTTTCTGGCGGTGGTTTAGGTGAATCATCCATTGTAATAAACTGTTTAGTTATATTTTTAACAGAATGATGCTCTGGGTAAAGTGCACCTACATGTCCATCTTCACCTACACCAAAAATAACTATATCAAATCCTCCAAACTCTTTAAGTTCTTTAGTATAAGTCTTAACACCTTTATCTTTTGCTTTAGTATTAAGATTAAATGAATGGATATTTGATTTAGATATCTTCTTTTGTTTGATTAATATTGAAATAAAACTATCATTTGCTAACTTATAATTTGAATCTTTACTATTATGTGTAACTAATCTGTCATCAACCCAGAAAATATGAATTTTTTCCCATGGCATATTCTTTGCTAATTTAAAATAATGAAATAATTCTTTGACACTTCTTCCACCAGGTATTCCTAATACAACTTTATCTTTCTTTTTTAACATTTCTTTTATAGTTCTAATTATAATATATATAGAATGTTTAGCAATAACTTTCTTATCTTGATAATACAGTTTCATTTTGGTTGTTTATGTCCTCCAAAACCAAACCTTAGAGATTGTACAACTTTCCCTTGATATCTTTTTGATTTCTTTGACTTAATCCTAGCTTTAACACTATCTTCAATCACTTGTACAGGAACTTTAAGTTCTTTTGCAGTCTTAATTGTCCATTCACCTTCTCCAGATAAACCAACAACACCATTATAACCTTTTAATGCCTTAGAACTCTTGTAAGCATCTCTTGCAAGTTCAATTAACCAAGACCTTATTACAGAACCATTTGCCCAAACATCACACAACTTTTCTTTATCTGGATTAAACTTAGATTTTTCAATAACTTCCATTCCTTCACCAATAGCCTGCATCATACCATACTCAATTCCATTATGCACCATCTTAACAAAATGTCCTGCACCTGGCTTTCCAAAATAACCATAACCTTTCTTTACACTTAAATCATTAAACAACTTTTCAGTTTTATTATAAGCTGTTAAATCACCACCAATCATAAAATTAGCACCATTCCTAGCTCCAGAAATTCCACCAGATGTTCCAACATCCAAAAACTTTATTCCTTTTTTGTTTAATAGTGTAGCATGTTTTATACTATCTTTATAGAATGAATTTCCACCATCAATTACAATATCTCCTTTTCTAAGATAAGGAATAATTGATTTTAAAGTAGCATCAGTTGCTTTACCAGCAGTAACCATCAGCCAAATAACTTTATTTTTGCCTAATTTCTTCATTAATTCTTCAATAGAATACGCAGTGTCAATTTTATACTTTTTAATCTTATCAACTTTTTCTTTTGAACGATTATAAGCTATAACTTTATGTTTATGATTTTTAGCATTCAAAGCTAGATTAAAACCCATCTTTCCTAAACCAATAATTCCAAATCGCATGCTATCACCAATTTGTTTGTCAGTTAAATACTATATAAACATTTCTTTAAAAAATTTAGAAAGTTGCTAAGAAATCTTCTAGTTTAGCATTATCGCCTTCTTGAGTCATTTCAGCTCTAAGAAATGCATCAACTCTTTCAAAATCAGGTCTATTTTGTATAGCCCCATATAAACTAAGAAATTGTTCTCCTGATAAATAGTGGCTAGGCTTAGGATTGGTTGCTCTTTCAACACCAGAAACCATCTTTATAGTTAATACTCTTTCATAAGAATTAATTGGCCTTTTTAATATTCTAGCACCTTCAGCATCTAGTCGATATTCTGAAAAATAAAGTGTAGCTCCATCTTCTAATGATTTTTGTTGTTTTACACCTGGTACCATACAATATTAAGAATAATCTACAATTTAAAAACCTTTAGGACTTTTGTTTAAAAGGAAAACTATTATATATTAGTAAACCAAAACTTGAGAATATGGTATCAGCAACTCAAGTATTATTTATTGCAGGTATAACAAACTTAATCTTTCTAGTACTTGTTGCTTTAACATGCAGATGTATAACAGGCTTTAAGTTTGGTATTAAATGGTTGCAAAAATCAAAATTCAAGAAATTATATGATTGGCATTGTTATTACTGGATTGGTTTTTTTGTTTCAGTTATAATTCATACATTTTTAGCATTTTATTTATTCGGGTGGCCCTCTTAGGTGATTAATATGGAAAAGAAATTTTGGAGATGTAATGTTTGCAATGATGTGCATTATGGTAATTTAGGACCAATAATTTGTCCAACATGTGCAGCTGAAAACGCTTATTGCCAGATTGATGAAAATGAAGCTAATAATATAATTTTCGGCAAAGTAACAAAAGAGAATCAAACTTCTAAAGAACAAATCATGGAATGGTGGAAAACATTTACTGAAAAAAGCCAATTTAAGTTAAATCCTGATAATAAAATTGTAGAAATGGTAGCAACCGGTGTTTTAAGAAATGAACTTAAACACGGTCTTAAGATGTGCCCTTGCAGGCTACCAGATGGTACAAGGGAACGAGATCTTACATTAATCTGTCCTTGCAATTTTAAGTTACATGAATCATGGAAAAAAAGGGGAAGTTGCCATTGCAATCTTTTCCATAAATCAAAACAAATTTTGAGGTGAAATAAAATGAAATGGTTAATTAGTTTATTAGTTATTTTTTTAATTGCATGTTCAACACAACCGGTTGAGGTTAAAGATGTTTCAGCATCAAGTATTGATTGGAGAGATGTTGAATTTAAAGATGTTTTAACAGATCAAACTTTTAAGATAAATGATTTAGATAAACCTATTTTAATTGAAACTTTTGCAGTTTGGTGTCCAACTTGTCGAAAACAGCAAGAGGAAATCCAAAAACTTCATCTAGATGTAGGGGATTCTGTAACATCTGTTTCACTTGATGTGGACCCATCAGAAGATGAAGCAAAAGTCATTAAGCATGCTAACACTTATGGTTTTGACTGGCTTTGGTCAGTGTCACCAGGTGAAGCAACAAAATCTTTGATTGACGAATTTGGGATTCAAGTTGCTAATGCACCTTCTGCACCAATTATATTAGTATGTGAAACTAAAACTAAACTTTTAGATTTTGGTGTTAAATCAGTTGAAGAACTAAAACAAGAGGTAGAGGCCTGTTAATGGTTTTTCTTGTTGAATTACTTTTATCTTTTGGACTAGGTTTTGCAGCAAACCTAAACCCCTGTGTTTTACCTTTATACCCAGGGTTTCTTTCTTATATTGCTAATAAACCAGAAGTTGCAGAAAAGAAAAATTTTACAAGAACTGCAGGTTTCTATGTTTTAGCAGGCTTAATGATTTTTATGATTCTAATTGGAGTAATAACAGCTTCTTTAGGATTATCAATTGGCAATTTTGTAAGCACTGTTTCCCCAATAGCTTTTGGCATCTTAGTAATCCTAGGTGTATTATTGTTATTTAACATTGACCTTACAAAATTACTTCCACAATGGAAAACACCTGTATTAAAAAATCCTTATACCTCAGCATTAATCTTTGGTTTTTTATATGGTCCAATTGTCATTCCTTGTAATGCTCCTTTAGTTTTTGCAGTATTTGCTTTCTCAGCTAGCGTTACTGGTTTTCTTAACACATTTGCTTTGTTCATGGCATTTGGTTTAGGTCTTGGAATACCTTTAGTAATCATAGGTTTCCTTTCAGCTGCAAAAGGCTCTTGGCTTATCAAGAAGTTTGTTAAATATCACACATTGATAAATCGTATTGCAGGCACATTACTTATAATATTAGGATTATATGAATTAATTTTTGTATTTAGAATATTTGGGTGAAAAAATTGTACAGTACAAAAGATAGATGCTTGGTTGTACAGATGTTGCTCTTAGATCAATGTAATCTTAGATGTAAGCACTGCTATGTAGGCGATCAAAAATTTACACCAAGACAGATGCCTACACTTGACACTGTTAAAGATTGGGTTGATAAAATAGAGACATTTTCTAAAGAAAACCAGTTTAAATCAACCAGTCTGCATCTATCTGGTGGAGAGCCTTTTGCACGTCTTGATATCTTTGAGATATTAGATTATTGTAAATCTAAAAACATCTCAACATTTATTCTTAGCAACGGAACATTGTTTACAAAAGAAACAGCCGACAAATTAATGTCAAGAGGAATTAAAAATATTCAGTTCAGTATTGAAGGCCCAGAAGAAATTAATGATAATATTCGTGGAAAAGGAGTTTATCAAAAAGTTATGAATGCAATAAAGATTGCAAAAGAACAAGGTATGGGTGTAACTGTTAGTATAACACTAAGCAAAAATAATATTTCAATAATTAAAGATTTTATTAAAGAATTAGATCATCTTAATTTAATGTTTCATATTAGAGAATTAATGCCTATTGGTGACGGTGCTCATATGAATATAATTACACCTAATCAAAGAAAGGATTTTTTTGAATTTTCTAGAGATTATTCAGGAAAATCAATTGTTAAACCAGAAGATCCAATACAATGTAGTATAAAAGATGGAAAAGTTAGAAAAGGTGGTTGTGTTGCAATGAGAAACCATTTTTGCATAGATGTTGATGGTTCTATATTTCCATGCGGATTATTACGTGAAAACATAGGAAATATCAATAATTTACAAAAAGTTTATAATTCTGAAATGTCTAGAAAGCTTAGAAACCGTGAATTAGAAGGAAAATGCGGTGAATGTGACATGTCAGATAGTTGCGGGGGTTGTCGTGCCTATGCTTTTTATGAAAGCAAAAGCATGTTAGCAGAAGACAACAGATGTTTGCTAGAAACTATGTGAGGTGAAATAAATGGGTGATGAAGGTTCCTGCGGTGGCGGTGGAAGTTGCGGCGGAGACAAAAAAGAATAGGTGAAAAATTTCATCTAAAATTGATTATTATTTTTTATTTTTTTATTGAGGTGAAAACATGAAAAAATATTTATTAATTTTAATTATATTACTAGTTGGATGTGAAGCTTATGTTAGTTCTCAAGATGTAGTCCCACTTGATTCTGTTGAGATAAGGGAATACAAAGGAAAGGATTTATCCAGTGTTAATGATTTTAGAGAAAATTCAATTAAGGGTCCACAATATATTGATCTTGATAACTATGAACTTAAAATTAGTGGCTTAGTAGAAGAAGAAAAAACTTACACTTATGAAGAAGTTCTAGCACACCAATCATATTCAAAAGTTGTAACACTATACTGTGTTGAAGGTTGGGACGCAACTATTCTTTGGGAAGGTGTTTTAGTTAAAGACCTTATTGGCGATATAAATCCAGAAGCTAACACAATAATCTTCTCAGCATATGATGGTTACACTACTGCTTTACCCTTAGATTACATACTTGATAATGATATTTTATTAGCTTACAAGATGAATAATATAACAATGCCACCCGAACGCGGATATCCTTTTGAATTAGTTGCAGAAGATAAAGCTGGTTACAAATGGATAAAATGGGTAACAGAGATTGAATTAAGTAATGATGAAAACTATCTAGGATACTGGGAAAAACGTGGTTGGGACAATGATGCTAATTTAGAATAAAGGTGATAATATGAAAAAAATAATAAGTTTAATTGCATTGTTTTTATTGATTGGATGTTCCCCAGTAGTACAAGATACAACAACTCCAGAAAGTGTTGAAGAATTAGACATGTCTCAACCACCTTTTGCAGTATTACCAGCAGAAGCAGGTGAATCACCAAAGATCATGATGACTGATGATGGTATAAAATATATTATTGATCCAGATAAAATTCGTGGTGGTGGCCCACCTAAAGATGGCATACCATCAATTGATAATCCTAAATACGTTACTGTTTCTAAGGCAGATGAATGGATCGAAGATAATGAACTTGTTCTAGCAATAATTTACAATGGTGTTAAAAGAGTTTATCCATTACAAATATTAGTTTGGCATGAGATTGTTAATGATTTTATTGAAAACGATCCAATCTTAATCACATATTGTCCTTTATGCGGTTCTGGAATTGCATATGAAAGAAAAATCAATAATCTGGAAGTTGAATTTGGAACCTCTGGTAAATTATACAACTCTAATCTTGTTATGTATGATAGAAAAACAGACACTTACTGGAGCCAGATTGATGGATTAGCAATTGTTGGAGAACTTACAGGCTATCAACTTACAGCAATATCAATTGATACAGTTGTTTGGAAAGATTGGAAAGCAGCTCATCCTGATTCAGAAGTTCTTAGCCAAGATACAGGACATTCTAGAAATTATGGCAGGGATCCTTATGGTAATTATTATGAAGATAGCTTTCTTTTCTTCCCTGTTGAAGCTGAAGACAACCGTATCCATGCAAAAACAGTAATTTTTGGAATTAACGTTGACGGTGTTTACAAAGCCTACAAAGAAGAAGATTTATTGACAAGCGATATCATAGACCTTGTTAATGATATTAATCTCATAGTTGAACGAGATGATGTAGGGATTGTTAAGGTAACTAACACAGATAGTGGAGAAGAAATTGTTAAAGAAAGAGATTTTTGGTTTGCATGGTATGCATTCCATCCAGACACTTTGTTATATGAGGTGAAATAAAATAAAATATATATTAATTGTAATAACCATATTATTACTTATTGGATGTACAGCTGAACAAGCAGATGTCCAGCCAGATGTAACAGATACAATTGCAGATCTGCCGCCTGTTAATCCAACTCAAGAAGAGCCTAATACAGAAGAACCTATTGAAGAACCAGGACCAGAAAGCCTGCCACCTGAAAAAGGAGTAGCAGAAGATCTAGAACCAGACGCAGTAACAGAATCCACAGTCAATATTATTACAGTTGAAGAACTAGCATTACACGATAATGAAGAAGATTGCTGGATTGTTTATGAAGGCAGCATTTTTGATTATACAGGTGCTGGATTTCATCCAGCTATGGCAAAAGTATTTTGGAAATATTGTGGCGATGAAACTGGTTTTGAAGAAGGTGCAAAAGATAGACATTCAAATAGTGGTGTAGAAAGAGTTGAGAATTATGGTGAATATATAGGTGAACTAGAATGAACATGAAAGAAAATGATGATATTACGGAAGAAAAAGAAGATGCAAAACAAAGATGTAAAGTTTGTGGCAAAGACTCTGGTGAAGACGGCCTTCACAAATGTGGGTGTTGTGGTCAATGTTGTGAGTGTGGTGAGAAATGAAAATATTTATTGATAGTGCAGATATTGATGAAATAGAAAAAGCCTATTCTTATGGTGTATTAGATGGTGTAACAACAAACCCTAGCTTAATAAAAAAAGCTTCACAAAAACATAAAGTAAAAGATATGAATTCTTACATCAAGAAAATTCTTAAAGTTGCTCGTGGTACACCTGTAAGTTTAGAAGTTATTGGAAGCACGTATGATTCTATGGTTAAAGAAGGTAAAAAACTTTACAAGATGTTTAACCCGGTTGCAAAGAACGTTTACATAAAAGTTCCAGTAAATCCAGTTTTTGGTGATAAAATTAACCATTTTGATGGTTTAAAAGCTATTCAAGCATTTTCAAAAGCCAAGATTCCTGTAAACTGCACTTTAATCTTTACACCTGAACAAGCATTGTTAGCTGCTAAAGCAGGCGCTGCTTTTGTAAGCCCCTTTGCAGGGCGTATTGATGATTATATAAGAAAAGATAATGGCAGAAATTTCAACAAAACAGATTATTTTCCAGAAGATGGTATAGAATCAAGAAAAGGCCTTTTGAATGATAACGGAATAGTTTCTGGTGTAGATTTAATTGCACAAATAGTAGAAATATTTGATAATTACCAATTAAATACAGAAGTTTTAGCAGCTTCTATTAGAAATTCAAGACAAGCAAGAGAATCAGCTTTAGCAGGAGCAAACATCGCTACACTTCCTTTATCTGTAATTGAAGAATTACTTATACATCCAAAAACAATTGAAGGTATGGCAAAATTCACAGAAGATATTGTTCCTGAATATGCTAAATTGTTAAAATAGAATTAACCTAAATAATTACTTGCTTCAGTACGTAAATTATCAATTTTTACTCCAAAACCACTAAGTCTTTCAACTACAGCATCAAGTGCAGGAACTAATTGTTTGGCAGCTGATTGAACAGCTTCATAT
This sequence comes from uncultured Methanosarcinales archaeon, assembly GCA_964534665.1. Lineage (GTDB taxonomy): Archaea > Nanobdellota > Nanobdellia > Woesearchaeales > JAHJBD01 > JAHJBD01. Next base: position 71,288 of record CAZHRT010000002.1, read on the forward strand.
CTTTGATCTCTTGTTTCTAATCTTGCACTTGCAAGTGCTCTTGCTTCCCTAACAGGTGCATCTAAAGATTCTATTGTAGTATCAACACATTGCTGATAATTTGCTTCAATTTCTGCTCCAGCAGCTGGTTCACACATTGATAAATCCATAAGAGGTTGCATATGGCTTTTACTTTGAGCTGCAGTTGCTGCATATTCAGTAGCAGTTTGTTCAGCAGCACGATATTCTGCATCAGCACTTTCAAATGTATCTCTAGCAGCTTCATATAATATAGTTTTTGAAACAAGAGAATGCAAATCTAGACTTAATCTTTGTATTTCCCCTAATTTAGGCATTCCATTATCGTCGTTTTTAGCCATAATCTTGTTAACAGTTATGACTTTATAAAGCTGATCATTTTGTTACTACCCACAAGAAATAATGAAATAGCTTTGATTAAAATTTTAAATATTTTTAACATAACCTTAATTTTAACATAACCTTATATACTAACACAATTTCTAATCAATTTATGGCAGAATTCGAACGTTCAAGAGGGAGAGGAAGAGGTTCTAGAGATAGTTCTTCAAGTAGAGGTAGACGTAGTTTTGATGATGGCCCAAGACGTAGTTTTGATGATGGTCCTAGAAGAAGAGATTCTAGTAGAGGGTCTGGTGGTTATGGCAGAGGTCGACGTGATGTTGAAATGACCAAAGTAACTTGTTCTTCTTGCGGTGTTGAATGTGAAGTCCCTTTCAAACCAACTTCAAGCAAACCTGTTTATTGTAGTGAATGTTTTAGAAAAGATAAACCAGATTCTGGTTCTGATAGATCTTCTAAAGGAATTTCTGATAAAGACATTGATCAAATTAACGAGAAACTTAATAAGATCATGAAAGCTTTAAAGATTGAGTAAACTAATCCTATATTTGTAATTTATTAAATCCTATAACAAACATTTAAAAACATTGTAGATATCAACATTTTTATGAACAAAAATTGGTTTATGAGGATGATTATTTTTGTTATAGTTCTATTATTTATGTCTATATCAGGCCTAACTGGACTAATTACTGATTTCTTGTGGTTTAATGCATTAGGGTTTGAAGATATTTTCTTAATAACACTTTTCTCTAAGATTAGATTATTTGTAATCTCAGCAGCAATTTTTTTCACTTTTGCAATTACTAATATTTGGATATCTTCAAAAATAACTAAGAAAGATAAATATCCCTTCAAATTAAAATTATCAATCATAACAGTATTATCCATTGTAATTGGTATGGGGGTTTCTTCAGAATGGTTTAAGTTCTTACAATTTATTAATCAAACACCATTTAATATAATTGACCCAATTTTTGCAAAAGATGTTTCATTCTATATTTTCTCATTACCTTTCTATCAATTTATTTTAGGATTTTTGATGAGCACAATAGTTATAACAACCATACTAGTTGTATTAAATTATTTAAGTTCATTTATAGATTTTAATCAAACCTTAACTAAACCAAAAGTCGTTTCTGAAGGAGCAATTCCCATACAATCACCTAAATTATTTGATTTTAAGACACTATTTACTAAAAGAAAAGCAATAATTCATTCAGGAACCTTAATCTCAATATTCTTTTTATTTTTAGCCGTAAAGCATTATCTTTCAAGATTTTCAATAATGTATTCACAGCAAGGCATTGTTGTAGGTGCTGGTTATTCAGATGTTGTTGCATATTTACCAATGATCAAAATTATGATGTTTTTAGCTATTGTTGTCGCAGTATTGCTTTTAGTTTGGGTATTTGTTATTTCAAAACAACCTAAGTTAAGAAAAAGACATATTTTTGTTTATGCACTAGTTCTTTATATCATGTTTGGGTTTGTAGGACCAACTGTCATTCCAGGTATTGTGCAAACTTTAAAAGTTTCGCCCAATGAAATCAACCTTGAAAAACCTTACATTGAAAACAACATAAAATTTACAAGAATGGCTTACGGTTTAGGCGATGTTGAAGAAAAAGATTTCGATGTTAATATGGGATTAACTTCCAATATTTTGGATGAAGCAAAAGAAACTATTGATAATGTTAGAATCCTAGATTGGAGACCTCTAACAAAAACCTATAAACAAACTCAAGAAATAAGATTGTATTATGATCTTGCAGGTATAGACATTGACAGATATAATATTGATGGAAAATATACACAAGTAATGCTTGCTCCAAGAGAACTAGATCAGAACCAGATTACTGAAAATGCAAAAACATGGGTAAATTTGCATATGGTTTATACACATGGTTTTGGAGTTGTAATGAGTCCAGTAAACCAAGTTACAAAACAAGGTTTGCCTGATTATTTTATTAAAGATATTCCTCCAATTTATACAGTTGATGAAGAAAACTTAAAAATTTCAAAACCTCAAGTATATTATGGGGAAAAAGATAATGGGTTTGTTTTAGTTAATACTAAAACAAATGAGTTTGATTATCCTAAAGGCAATACTAATGAATATATTAATTATGGCGGTAAAGGCGGCATAGTATTAAATTCTTTTTTAAGAAAAGTATTAATGGCTATAAGGTTTGGAGACTTTAAGATACTATTATCTTCAGACATATCAGAAGAAAGCAAAATAATGTTTACAAGGCACATTGTAAAAAGAATTTCAAAGATAACTCCATTTATAGAATTAGACAATGACCCATACTTAGTTATTGATAATGGTAAGTTATTATGGTTAGTAGATGGATATACTGTCTCTGGAAATTATCCTTATTCTGAGAAATACGGGCAAATAAATTACATAAGAAATTCTGTAAAAGTTGTTGTTGATGCTTACGATGGGTCTGTTACATATTATGTTATGAATACAAATGATCCAATCATAGAAACTTATACAAAGATTTTTCCAAAACAGTTTAAACAATTTGAAGATATGCCTGAAAGTATAAGGGAACATATTAGATATCCAGTTGACTTGTTTAAGATACAATCTCAAATCTATAGTACTTATCATATGGACGATGTTAAAGTCTTTTACAATAAAGAAGATGCATGGCAGATTCCTAATGAGGTTTATGGTGTTGGCCAGAAAGTTAAAGTAGAGCCTTATTATATAATAATCAAACTTCCAAATGAAGATAAAGAAGAATTTGTTTTAATGACTTCCTTTACACCAATAAAAAAAGATAATATGATAGCATGGATGGCCGCACGTTCAGATGGGGATAATTATGGAAAGCTGATATTATATAAATTCCAAAAAGATAAATTAATTTATGGTCCTTTACAAATTGAAGCAAAAATTGATCAAGATTCTGAAATTTCACAACAACTTACCCTTTGGAGTCAGCAGGGTTCTAGGGTAACAAGGGGGAATTTATTGATTATACCTATAAATGATAGCATCCTTTATATCGAGCCATTATATATTCAGGCAGAAACAGGGCAATTGCCTGAACTAAAACGTGTTTTGGTTTCTGATGGTGAAAGGGTTGTAATGGAAGAAAACCTAGTGTTAGCTTTGGAAGCTTTGTTTGGTCAATCCAAAGTTGTTAAAGAAAAAATTACAACAGGGATTGAGAAATCAGAAACTAATCTTGTGAAAGAAGCACAGACATATTATAGCCTTGTAGAAGAATCTATGAGGAAAGGAGATTGGCAAGGTATTGGTGATAATCTTGATAAGTTAGGTATTGTTATTGAAGCATTGAAGATTGAGTAAATATATAACAATTCTTATTCTTCTCTAATCATTGGTGGTACAGGATAATAAAAATAATTGTAAATAATATCATACATTACATTTATACAAAACTCAAACTGTGTTGCACTTGTTAAATTATTCAACTCTTGAACCATCATGTCAATAACTCCAACAGATTCTCTATTTTCAGGGGTAACTTTTTCCCAATCTGGCATATGATCTTCAAATCTTAAAGAAGGATTCCTTGTTTTTTTCATTCTATAATCTTGTTCTTTAAAATCTAGATAATGTTCTCTCCATGTTTTTATTGGATGTTCTTGTATATATCCTACAACAGCATTAAAGCCGTTTTCATCATACACCCTTCTAGCCATATAAATAGAATTATAATAATCTTGATTTAGTGGTATTCTTTGTGCCATATTTTTATATTACTCTAAAAACAAGTCTCTACCTAACCTTCTTAGCTTATCTCTGTTCCAGTTAACAACAGCTTGCAAGAAAACTACATTCATTGGATTATCCATGTTTAACAACTCTTCTAAGTCTTCTTGTTTAACTTCAGGATCAGATATCCTTTCATGGAATGCTTTGTAACACAATAATTCTCTTAGTTCAGTCATTGTTTGAGCAGCTTCAAGCCTTGCTTCATATCCTGGTAAAACTTCTTCATCCTCACCAAAGAAAGCTAGATAACAATTTGCAGCATACGCAGGGTCAGCACCTTCAGAAATGTCAGTAAATGCCGGATGTTTTCTAAAAAAATCAACATATTCATCAGAATTCATATCATTTTTTGGTAACTCTGATTGAACTTCCCCTTCAGGTGTTTTCAATATTGCTTTATACAATTTTGTGCCTGCAACCATAACTACTTTATCTAAACTACTTCCTTTATAACACGCACCTAACCTAACTGGTTCTTTCTTTTCTTCCTCTTCTTCATCACCATGATAACCTCTACGTCGTCTTTTATTTGGTATTAAAATAATTCTCTTTTTAGTATACCTATAACATTCATCAGCCAAAGCTAATTTAGGAACACAATTCTCAGAACCGTCTGCTTTAGTTGTTAACATTGTAACTTGTGCAGGTAAATGTTCAATCATGTAATGTGCAAGTAAACTATTTCTTACACTTCTTGATGATAAATGTGTATATTGTACATATGGTACTTGATGTGCAAATACATTTGTAACATTATCTGCGTGGTCTTGCAACATTTTTCATTACCTCACAACATTTTAAGAATTGATCATAATCAATTTCTGCCATATAAATTTGATGATCAGCTTCATCAGTAAAATTAGGTCCACAAATTGTAAGCAATTGTCTTACAACACCAGATTTACGGAATATTCCTTTTCTTTCATAATAATCATAAACTGTTTTTCTTATTGTTTCTCTAAATGCATCCGCAGGGGTTTCATTAGGTCCAGGAATCTCATTTTTTCTAACTTCTTTTATACTAACAGTCTCAACACCATAATCATGATATAAACATACCCTCTTTCCTTCTCTTTTTAAAACAAGGTATCTTCCAGAAAAAGTAGCTTCTACATGCCCCCTTCTTTTTTGAGCACTATTATGCATTACTCTAATATGACTTTTTCCACCTCTATAATTACCTGTTTCAAACTCTTCAGCAAGAATTTCTAATGGGTCTTCTTCTTCAAAAGGTTCCTCATCAACAATTTCTGCCATATCTGTTCTTTGTCTTAATGCAACATAATCTCCAACTCTTATCTTAGTACCAGGACTTTGTGTTGGTATTAATCTTTGTAATGATGTTGGATCATAATTTGCTTGTTCTTCACATGTTCTTACTGTAGTTTGTGTTCCATCCCAATGACTCTGTCTTTTTGCTGTAACAACACCAATACCTGTTCCACGATTATATCCACCATAAAAACTAAATGAACCAAAAGCAGGAATTCCAACAGCAACAACATCGCCCTCATTAATCTCTCCACCTTTGTCCATTTTTAAATAAGTGTGTTCTAAACCTAAAGCTCTGATAGTATAATCTAAAAAATTTTCATCTGCTTTTGGTCCATCAACAAACACTCCAGTATCAGCCATAATATCTTCCCATAATTGAAATTTAAACCTATCATGGAATAAAGTATTAGCAGTATTTCTAAGTCTCTGAACTAGTGTTTCTAGTTGAGGTGTTTGTGTTTGTGCAAATGCTCTTACTGCTTTAATCATCTTAGCTTCTCCTCGCCTAGTGCTAAAGTATATTGCAATACAGTATGATAAAACATAGTTGGGATATCTATTCTTCCCTGTAATAATCTATCAATATTACATTCTATTACTTGATCATCAACAAATTCTTGGTATGTTTTTATTCCTGTTAATAAAACAAGATCAAAAGCAGACTTTGCTTTTCTTAATGGTGCTTCAAAACCTTCAATTGAAGGATAAAAAACATTTGCAGCAATAACTGCTCTTGGGTCTAATGGTACTAGACATTGACCAGGTTTTTCATAAGGTTCAGTTCTTTCTTTTTTGAAAGTTTTAGGTGTCTTTATTGTGCCTGATTCAGGAAGCCCCCAATGCTGATAATAAAGGTGCACCAAAGATTTTGTATAAATTCCAAGGGCAATACCTCTTGCTAACTCATCAATTGGTTTTTGAGCAAAAGCATGTCTTTTTTCTTTATACTTTTCCTTATCATCTCTATGTACAAATTCTTCTTCATGTTTATGATTAATTAAATAAGTTTGATGAATTCTTATTAAAGAAATTCTTTTAATTGCATCATTGATATTGCCTGCTGAAGCAGCAAGTACAACCCCTAAGAAAGGACTAGTAGCAGAACTCATTGATTTAGTTTCAGAACATAAGTACTCAAGTAAGCATATTGTTGAAGCATCGTATAATTCAGGTAAATCACCTTCTACTGTAGCATCATGATCATCCCACATCATAGCCCTTCTTCTACTTTGTCCAACCTCAAACTTTGCAGTCTTGCTTCTTGCAAGACAACTAGCTATTTTCATGATAGGATCAAAAGGTTGTCCTTCTAATTCAACCATCTCTTCTTCAGGCGCTTGAACTGTTTGTTGCCTTAATTCTCTTATAATTGATGCAGTAAGATCATCTGACATTGTGTTCTAAAGCACCTCCTTTAACATGGTTGCAAACTCCATCCTTATTTTGTACAAATAATCTTCCAGGTTGTTGTGGATCATAGGTGACCATTCCATTAAATACAGCACCATATTGTTCTGGAAGAAATATGTTAGCTAACATCATTGATGATAAAGCACCAACACTTTGATTTATCCAAGTATTTTGTGGAGTAAATTCTCTACCACAACTCTGTCTTCTTTTAGCTTCATCTTTTTCTCCAAGATCATTAATACCAAAATTACAATCAAAACATAATGTTGTATTAGGAACATAAACTTCAAGGTCAAAACCATCAGACCGTCCTGATGCACTTACTAAAGGTGTAAAATCTCCTATTGCTCTATGGCTTACTAACATTCTAGAATATAAATTATCAAACCCATCAAAATATACATCATATCCTCTTGAAGGGTTCCAATCAGGTGTAAGTTTCTCTATTATTGCATCTGATTTAGTATCTTGATCAGAGATAAAACTAACTTTACCTTGAGCTGCAAAAGCTTTATCAAAACCTACTCTATCATAATAAAGAAATGTTCTAATTACATTTGATCTTTCAACATCATCATAATCAAGAAAATCTACTCTGCCAAAACCTAACCTTGCAAGCCAATAACCAACATTAGCACCTACAGCACCTGCACCATAAACTAAAGCACTTTTTTCTCTAAACATCTCTGGGTCTAATACCATAAGTTCATCATCAATTGTTTTAGGTCTAAACATATCATCATTATCCCCTAATTTAAAATACAAAGGTGCTGTTGTTGTTTCATCTTTTCCTAATACTGCTTTAACTGCTTCATCAGCAGCAATACCAGACATAAAAGCAGCTACAATTTCTGTTGTAACATCTAAAGCAGCCCTACTAGCATCAACTTTTTGTTCAAGTGTACTCATGCCATTCATAAAAAGGTGTTTAGATGGATCTTGACCAGGACGCCAAACTGCCATCTTAGCATAACCTGGTATTGTAGAAGTACTGATAAAAGGAATTTGATTTTTTAATGCATAACTAAGTGCAACAGCTTTTGACCTTTCATCTGTAGTACAATCAATTATTACCTTTGAATTTTCTAAAAATAGTGCAGGGTTTCCATATCCTAATTGCCCTTCAATTCCAGCAACATTTTGCATGGGGGTCATTTGATTAAAAGCAGAATCATAAGCATGAGCTCTTGCTCCAGGAGAAGTTTCAATATCAATAACTTTTTCATCTTCTCCAGTTTGCGATGCCCCAACAAGTTTTACTGGCATACCAGACATTGCAAAGGGTAAACCAAAATATTTGCCTGCAACACTATCAAATACAACAGTAACAACAGATTTCTGAAGTTTTTCAAGGCCATCTCTACCTACTGCTCTTATCAACCTATCAAATCTATCCATATCTAAATTAGGCACGGCTATCACCCATACTAATCAATAAAGGAATATAATGTTCAATTATACCTGAAAGATATGCTAAATCTGTTCCTTTAAACCGATCAATAAATTCTCTTCCTAATTCATCTGTTTCAGCATCTGCCCACGATATTATCATAGGTTTGCTAAGTTTATCAACAGGGGGTTTTAACATCATACCTTCTGCATTTACAATATCTTCAAACAAGGGACCAACTCCTTGAACAGCATCATCTAAATGATATTCTGATTGTTGCCATTGGTTATCTAAGAATTCTGAAAAAAGTGAAAACATATACATTGAATATTTTGCTTGTTCATCTGTGCAATGTTCTGTATAATATCTTACGGCATCATAAAATTGCTCAGCAGGGGTTGTTTCTTTGCTACCTTTTGCAACCATTGTTACAGATTCAGATGGCCAATATTTTTTCCATAAATCATAAGCAGCATCGCCAAACAAACCTTCTTTTGCTCTAAGTGCATTTCTTTTATCTGCATGATGAGAACCAGCATAATGGACAGATACAGTCTTTTTATTCCAACTAACTTTTCTGTCAACTTCTTCTTCTAAACTATCCCATGTAAAAGGAATTCCTCTTCCAGAATCAATAACATTAACATCAACAAAAAATGATTCTTCATATGTTCCATCAACTGCACCTTGTGCAAGCAATGCAATCTCACCAAATACTTGGGATGCATCTTGATTATATATCAAACTTGTTGCAGTACTAACAAACCTATTTTGTTCAGCAGTAATTCTTACTTGTCTTTCAAGATGTCTTGCAATAACTGCTCTTAAACCACCAACAGGTTCAAGAACTTGCGCATCTAAACCAATATCTCTAAGAAAAGCTCTTTCTTCATCAACACTACCTAACCCATAAATCAATGTAATGTCATTTTGATCAGCACCAACTAACCTTAAACTATCTCCATCTAAAGAAGTTCTAAACCCACTAGTGTGATCAAAACAGTCTGGATGTTGGCTAAGAAATTCAGTTGCTCTTGCTTGCCAATGTAAATAATCAGACAAATTCCTAACATCTTTACTCAAAGACCTTACTGGCATTCCAGTACAAAAACCATGTCTATGCACAATACCAGTCATTATTAATTCTTGATCTGTACCTAATCTACCTTCCCCTTGATTTCTTTGATATAATTCATCTAATGCTCTTTTAGCTTCTATTGGATTAAAATCAACATCACCACCAGTTACAATCTGTTTAACTTGTAATAATGTATCAATTATCAGTGCTGGGTTATCAGCTTCAGATAAATTATAACCATACCATTCATAATGGTTGCCACTAAGTTCATCTAATATTACACCTACTGCACTATTTTTTTCATGAGCAACAGTATCAATTGTTACTTCTTGAAAAGGTAAAAGATATGATCTATCTTCTTTTGGAGCTAAAGCTGCTTGTACTGCCATTAATTCTCTTTCATCAGCTGATCTATCTCCTTGCACCCTTTTTTACCTCATGTATATTTGTTAACATATAACCTTGGGCTTGAGCAGAATCTTTTGTTAATAAAAAACCAGAATCAAGTAATTCTGCTTGTTGATCAAGGTTATAATGTCTATCAATAAAATCTTGTCTAAAACTATCTAAGAAATTTGTAGTTGCATAATTAAGAAATTCTATAAATCCTTCAGCACTCATAGGAAAATTAGGATATCCACCTACATGACATATTGTTCTTAATTTTCCATATCTTGTTCTCATGACTGGATCAACAATATTTACTTCTGAATAGAATGGTGCATCTTCTTTTATAGACCCACGATAAGTTACTCCACCTTCATTTTCATGATAACCAAGATATTGAATTTTTCCTTGTCTAAATACTAAGCCAATTCCAAAATCTCCAGCAAAACCATCATCATCACAATCTTTTGGTAAAAATAGATTAGCATCATAAGTTGTTTGTCTTGCAAATTTAGGAATTCTCTTAAACACATAATAAATTTCACCATTACGATAAAAACCAATGTCTCTAAACCTAAATTCATCACAATCCATTAACGGCATATACTCAACATCTTTCATAACAACCTTTTCCATATTATGTACTGCATCTCTAATCATTTCAAGTGCAGCAATTCTTATTGTATGGGAAAACATACTAGAATAATTAGATTTTATTCTTGAAGCACTGAATAATTTAGGATTGTAAGTTCTAGTTTGACCATCAACACATACATGGAGGTCTTTATCATCTCCTTCTTTATCTAATTGGTATACTTTTCCTCCCAATATTAACATAGGCACATTTCTACTTACTTTTGAAAATATTGATGCTTCTCTTACACTAAGTTCTCTTATTGCATGAGTATCATTTGGTAATTCCTCTGAAGCTAATCCAAAATTATCCCTAAAATCTCTATCCAGTTGTTCTTCAAGCCTTGCAACAGCGTGTGTCCTAACCTCAACAGTCTTTACTTGTCTCTCAATCTGATCACCCATTGCTTCAGCAATAATTTCTGAACCAGTTGGTACTTCTGTTTTACCAGAGACTATTGCATCTACTCTATCTTCTAAAGGTGCAGCTATCATCTTAGGAAATATTTCATCAACAATAAACTTTAACAAATTATATCTGTGCGTAAAATCAAGAACACTTTTCCCATCCCTTTGTAGATGATCTTCAATATAATCAGTTTTTACAGTTTCAATTTCATCTCTGCTTTCTAATCTTGTTGCTCTTTCAATATCACTTATAGGTGTTCCACAACTTAAAGGGAAAAAAACTTGGCTGTCACCAACTCTTTGAACTAATGTATTTTCTGTTGCATTAGTTGTTGGCATTCCAATAGAATATAGTCTATCACCAAAAAGCACCATGCTTTGACGATTATCAATAGCATGATCCAAAAAGGTCTTCATTTTTACTGAACCATATATTCAAGATTACCTGGGCTACCCTTTCTTGCTACTGTAGCAGGAGCTCTGTAAACAGTCGGCTTTTTAGGTTGAGCAACCTCAGCAGCTGTTGGTTTACCATCTCCTTCAGCAATTGTAGCTTGGGCTCTATGTTTACCTTTATGAATTCTAAAATATTGCCTAAATTTCCTTGTTGTTCCTTTATTTACAGGTTGTCCATCTAAAGTCATAATAACTTCTTCTAAAGCATCATCCCCATGAGCCCTTTCATATGTATCATATAATCCTCTTGCAATTCTTCTATCTGTAGAATCAGTAAATACACCTTTATCTTGATTTTGTCTGATTAACTGAACTAGAGCATCATAAGCAGGCATGTCTAATACTGTTGGATTACATACAGCAATTGCACAATCATCAGCTCTGCTTGTTGGACCAATATGTGCTAAATAAACATCTTGTACTGTTGGTGTAGCAGCAGGCCTTGCGGTTTGTGCAGGTCTAGAAGCAGGTGTAGGTTCTTGGGTTCTACTTTCTCCTGTAGTAGGTGGTTGATAGCTTGCAAAATCAGCTCTACCAGCACCAGGCCTATACCCTGTAATTTCAATTTCTGTTTGGCCTTTAGGAACACCAGAAACAAAACAAGTTTTACCACTTGGTAAATTTATTCTTGCATCCTCCTGTCTTCCAAAACCTAGAACTCTAAACTTTTGACCTTCAAATGGATTTTCATCATTTGCCATATTAATGCCCCCTATATATGATTATATTTATAGAGAAAAAGGATTGAATTTATAAATATTTATATCCTTAGTGGTGGTAAAAATGTTATTATAATAACGAATATTTTATCCTCAAAGCTTTTTTTCATAATAAATAGAATCAATACCTTTTCCCCTATCATTTTTCACAACTTTAGAAACTTTAAAACCAATTTTAGGATAGAATCTTGTTGTAATTTCATTTGTTGACCAAGTTCTTAATTTAACCAAACCTATATCCTTAGATTTTAAATCTTTAAGACATTTATCAATCAACATTTTGCCTAAACCCTTTCGCCTATGATCCTTAATTATTGAAATTGTATCAATATAAGCTGAATTAAATTTTTCATTGAAATAAAAATAAGTAATCATAGCAATTATCTTGCCTTTTTCCTTGATATAGATAATATTTCCTTCTTTGATGACTGGATCAATAAACTCTCTAAGGGAACACCTTTTTGATAATTGTGGATAATAATAAGAATCAATAACTTTAAAGAAATCTAAGACTCCATCATACTCTCCAGGTTTATCAGAATATTCAATTGTTTCCATGATAGAATTAAAAGCACTATGATTTATATTCTTTGTGTAAATTCTTCCTCCTTATTCCAATAAGAATATTTACCTCAAGAGTTTATTTAAATAGCAGCGAATCATATTAGATTATGCCAATTAAAATAAAAAATGGTTTGCCTGCAATCTCAGAGCTAAAAGTTGAAAATATATTCATTATGCCTGAATCTATAGCTTCGCACCAGGATATAAGGCCATTAAAAATAGCAATAATTAATTTAATGCCTGATAAAGAAAAAACAGAATTACAATTGCTAAGAAGACTTTCTAACACTCCTATTCAAATTGAAGTAGATTTGGTCCATACTGAGACACATCTATCAAAAACAACTCCTAAAGAACACCTTGATGCATTCTATACAACTTTTAGTAAGATTAAATCAAACAAATATGATGGATTAATTATTACTGGAGCTCCAGTAGAACAAATGGATTTTAAAGACGTAAACTATTGGGAAGAACTTAAAGAAATAATGGACTGGTCAAAAGATAATGTTAATTCTGTATTATACCTATGTTGGGCTGCGCAAGCCGGACTTTACCATCATTTTGGTATTAACAAATACTCAGTTAAAAAAAAACATTCAGGAATATTCAAACATAAGAAAAATGATGAACATTGTTTATTAATACGTGGTTTTGATGATACTTTCTGGGCACCACATTCACGACACACAACTATTAAAAAAGAAGATATTGAAGCATGTAATGACCTAAAGATAATCTCAGAGTCTGATGAAGCAGGTATTTATATTGTAACTTCAAGCGATAACAAACATGTTTTTATCACAGGACATTCAGAATATGATCCCTTAACATTAAAACAAGAATATTTAAGAGATAAAGAGAAAGGTCTTGATGTTGATATCCCTAAAAATTATTTCCCTGATAATAATCCTATTAATAAACCAATAGTTAAATGGCGTTCACATTCAAGTCTTCTTTTTAGTAATTGGATTAATTATTATGTTTATCAAAAAACACCTTTTAATATAAATGATATATCTCCTAATAATTAATAGTAAAAAATGTTTATTGATCATCAAAAGATTTTATACAAGTTTTACATTCCTGTTTACAATTTGTTTGTTTAGAATTCTCTGGGTCAATGTTTAAAGGCATTATAAAATCCTTTACAGTTGAAATTACAATATTTAATTCAACATCTTTAACTTTAGGGTTTCCTCTTAGATGATGGTTTACAATTCCCTCTAATTGTTCAAGTCCTGTTGCCATAAAAAATAAACATAGATTATGTTTACCTGAAGTAATTAATGCATTAATAAAAAAAGGACAATCCTTAAATTCCTCAACTATCGCATTAGTATCCGTTGAAGTAACATCAATTTTTGCTAATGATAAATCAACTGTCTTAAAATTAATACCATTTATCGTGTTTATTACACCTTTTTGTTGCAACTTTTTTATCCTTGCACCAACTGAGGGCTGTGAAAGTTTAATTTTTTTAGCAATCTCTTCTTGTGATACGTTTGGATTTTTTTGAAGTAGGCTGATTATGATATTGTCTCTATTATCTAAATCTAACTTAGATTCAATACCACAACTATGTTCTTCAATTTTATTAAAATTCTTAGTCATTTTCCTCTCAACTAGAGGATAATAACCCCTAATATTTAAATATTTCCTTTTTATTATAATCTTAATAAAGTAAAAACTTATATTCTATAGTAATACTATTTATATATCTCTGCGTTACTTAATACTATAATGAGAAAAATTGTCCTGCAACTAACACCTTTTAATTGCAGGACGATAACATCTCATAGGTGGTTAAAATGGAATACAAATGTGATTGCGGAAATGTCTGTAATGTTGAAAAACAAACAGAAGGATTTGGTGATGATAGTATAACCATTAAGTGTACTTGTTGTGGTGCAGAATTACAATAGCAAAGCTATAGGTTTAGGCCCCTTTTCCTTAGCTGCTAAAAAATAGAGTGAGGTGATTACAAATGTGTGGAGATGGATGTTGTTAAAAAATAAGTAAAAACAGATTTTTTTATTTTTTTATTTTTTATCATTCTACATGAGGTGATTAAAACATCAATTAACGATATTATTCAGGAATTAAGACAAGGTAAGATTGATCAGATTGAATTATATTTAGATTATAATGGTCAAGTTAACAAGATTATGATAAATAATGCAATGAAAAAACAAAAAGAAGTCAGGAAGGTAAGTCTAAAAGGAAATAAATTGCCAAATGTAAATTTTAGTCAAACAAGAATAAAAGGAAATTTCTCAGGACTTACCCTTTCTGGCTCAAACTTTTCATATTCAACAATTGAGACAGCAGACTTTTCAAGCACTAATCTGTATGGTGCTGATTTTAATAAAGCAAAAATCTCACAAACAAACATGTCATCAGCATATAACGCAAATTTGGGAAATGCATATATGACTGGATCAGTTAATTTATATAATGTTAATCCAGAAAATACACATTCATATAATCCAAGAACAACAGAAGTAAAAATGCTTGATGATACACAAGATATAAATAGGGTAATCCTATCAAAGAGAAATTATTAAAGGTGATATTATGAAAATAATTAATAAAAGAAAAACAAATTATGATGTGAACTCTATTTTTCCAAAGAGGTGGTCTCCTAGAGCCCTTTCAGGAGAAAAGATAACAAAAACACAGTTAATGAAACTATTTGAAGCTGCACGTTGGTCTCCTTCATCTTATAACAACCAGTCATGGAGATTTATTTATGCAATGAAAGGAACTAAACAATTCCAGACATTGTTTAAAATATTAGCACCACCAAACCAAGTATGGTGTAAAAATGCTTCAGTTTTAATTGTAATTGTATCAAAGAAAACATTTGATTATAATAAAAAACCATCAATTACACATTCTTTTGATACAGGCGCAGCTTGGATGAGTTTAGCTTTGCAAGCTTCTATGTCTGGTTTAGTAGCGCATGGTATGCAAGGGTTAGATTATGTTAAAGCACAAAAACAACTTAACATACCTAAAGATTATCAAGTTGAAGCAATGTGTGCAATTGGAAAAAAAGGCAAAAAATCCTTACTTCCAAAAGAAATGCAAGCAATAGAAATGCAATCAGACAGGAAACCAATAACCAAGATTGCCTTTGAAGGCAAATTTAAAAGGTGATAAAATGGTAAATATAAATGATAAAGCACCTGAATTTACAGAAGATGCTTTAATAAACAATGAAATTAAAAAAATTAGTCTATCAGATTATAAAGGTAAATGGGTAGTATTATTCTTCTATCCAGCAGATTTCACATTTGTCTGTCCAACAGAACTTGGATCTTTAGCTGATAACTATGATACTATTAAGTCAATGAATACAGATGTTATTAGTGTAAGCACAGACACAGCTTTTGTACATAAAGCCTGGCACGACCATTCAGATACAATCAAAAAAATTAAGTTTCCAATGTTAGCAGATCCTACAAGAAGAGTATGTAAATCATATTGGACATTAATTGAGAATGAAGGCCTTTCACTCAGAGCAACTTTCATCATTGATCCAGAAGGAATTGTAAAAGCCTTTGAATTTAATGACTTAAGTATTGGAAGAAGTAGTGAAGAAATTATCAGAAAACTTCAAGCTGCACAATTTGTGGCAGAACATGGTGATCAAGTGTGTCCAATGAACTGGAAACCCGGTGAAAAAACATTAACACCTGGATTAGATTTAATAGGTAAGATATAATAACAAAAACTTTACAATTAAGATTATAAATTATAATTAATGTAAAGTTTGTGGAATTGAAAAATATAATGATTTTTCAATAAAATATATAAAGAAAGAGAACAAAAACGACTATGAGGTGTTTATTATGGGAAATATAACTGTATATTCAACACCAACTTGCCCTTGGTGTAAGAAAGTTAAAGAATGGCTAAAAGAAAAGAAAATTGAGTTTAAAGATATTGATGTATCAGAAAACGAAGATGCTAGAAATGTAATGGTTGAAAAATCAGGACAAATGGGTGTTCCAGTTATTGATGCAAACGGCACAGTTATAGTTGGCTTTGATGTCGATAAACTAGAAAAAGCAATCAAATCATAAGATGTATGATATAGCAATAATCGGTAGCGGCGTATCAGGCTTAGGTGCTGCACTTTATGCAGGTCGATTTGAACTAAAAACTATTGTAATAGGTGATAAATCAGGGGGTACAATCATCTTAACAGATGAAATTGCCAATTATCCTGGTTTTTCTAACATTTCTGGTATTGACCTTGCAGACAAACTAAAAAAACATGTGCAAGATTATGATGTAGAATTTCTAGATTCTAAAGTAAAAGATATTAAGAAAGGAAAAACATGTTTTGGTTTATCTACAGTTAATAAGAACATCAGAACAAAAACAATAATCTTCGCTACAGGAACTGAATGGAAAAAATTAAAAGTTCCAGGAGAGTCAGAATTCACAGGTAAAGGCGTACATTATTGTGCACTATGCGATGGTGCATTCTATAAAAATAAAATTGTTGCAGTTGTTGGTGGTTCTGATTCAGCTGCAAAAGAAGCACTTTTATTAACAAAATATGCTAAAAAAGTCTACATCATCTATCGTGGTGAAAAGATTAAACCTGAACCAATCAATGAAAAGAAAGTTGCAGCAAATAAACAAATAGAAATTATCAATTATACTAATGTTACTAAAATAAAAGGGGATAAGTTTGTTTCTTCAATTATTTTAGATAAAGAATACAAAGGCAATAAAGAATTGAAGCTTGATGGGTTATTTGTTGATATTGGTCATATTGCATTATCAAAAGAAGCTAAAGATCTTGGAGTAAAACTAAATGAAAAAGGCGAGATAATAATCAACTGTGATGGTAATACAAACATTCCCGGAGTTTTTGGTGCAGGTGATGTTTGCAATACAAAATTCAAGCAAGCAATAACTGGTGTTGCTGAAGGTGTTAGTGCAACTTATTCAGCATATACTTATGTAACAAACACAAAAATATTATGTACAGACGATGAGGTAGAAAAATGATAAAAAAGAAAATTATAGATGCGATAAATAAACAAATTAATGCTGAGTTTTACTCTTCATTTTTATATTTGTCAATGGCAGCATATTTTGAAGATCAAAATCTTCCTGGCATGGCAAATTGGGAAAGGGTTCAAGCTAAAGAAGAAACAACACATGCAATGAAATTTTATAATTTCTTATCTGAACGTGGTGGACGTATTGTCCTTGATACTATTGCAAAACCTTCATCAGACTGGAAAAGTCCATTAGACGTTTTTCAAACTGGATTAGCTCACGAACAAAAAGTAACAGCAATGATAAACACTTTAATGGACTTAGCTGTTGCTGAAAAAGATCATGCAACTATCTCAGTACTTCAATGGTTTGTTGATGAACAAGTTGAAGAAGAAGCAAACGCAGATGCAATTGTTAAAAAGCTAAAACTTGCAGGAAATATGGCTGGTGCATTATTTATGATTGATAAAGAACTTGAAGCAAGAGTTTTTGTTGATGAAACTCAAGTTGGGGCAGAAAAATGACTAAATTACATGAAATCTATAAATGCAGTGTTTGTGGTAATGTTGTATCAGTTATGGTTCTTGGTGGCGGTACACTAGTTTGCTGTGGCAAAGAAATGGATTTGCAAGAGGAAAAAACTGGTGAACAAGAAGGTAATGAAAAACACGTGCCAGTTGTTTCAGTTGAATCTGGTCAAGTTAGTGTTAATGTGGGCTCTGTTGATCATCCAATGGAAGAAGACCATTATATTGTTTTAATACAATTGGTTAAAGATGGAGAAGTAATTGCTGGCAAACGCTTAAAACCAGGTGATAAACCAAATGCAACTTTCTGTTTAGACAGTATAGAAGGCGTTAAAGCAAGAATCTTTTGCAACCTGCATGGTGTCTGGGTTAATTAGAGTATTTCTTTATTTTTTATTTTCTTTATATTTATTATATCTGAATTATCAATATTCTTTCCTAATTGTCTATTGATAACTGAACTTTTCATAAAATACAGTTTAAAACCTACAACATATACTATATAGACAAATAACAAAATCAATTCTATAAAGAATTCACCAAATCCCTGCAAAGCCCAAATTAATGATAAGATAAAATCTACAAAAGCAAAAATAACTACTGCATTAAAATATCTATCAATATAATCAATAAATTTAGTAGGCATTTTAGCAAAGATAAACACAGTTTTTAGCGAAGTAATTACAACAATTATAGCTATTAAGACATTTATGATATAAAAAACACTTAACAATCGTTGAAAAACGTAAAATCCTGCTACAATTAAGTTAAACATTACTGTAAATATAAAAAAAACTACAATTAGATTAAGATTCTTTAAAACTCCCATAAAACATCAATAAAAACACAAATATAAAAGCTTTTTCTTTCTATTTTGAATGCCTATTTGAACAATAGAAATCTTTATATATATCTAGTCCTAACTAAAAGATAATATTTAAGGAGGGTTTCAAAATGGGGTTTTTATCAAGATTAAAAGAAAAAGTTTCTGCATCAGACGAGGTTATGGAAGAAGCAACAGATTCAGGATATGTTGAGCTTGATACTAGCTCTGCTGAAGATCGTGCAAAAATTGTTGTTAAACCATACATTGTTACTGATTTTGAGAATGTAAAAGACATTCTAGATGACCTAAGAGATGGTCATACAATTGCTTTAGTTAATATTAAACCATTAAAAGATAAAGATATTGTTGAGTTAAAAAGGGCAATTAATAAGCTAAAAAAGACTTGTGACGCTATTGAAGGAGACATTGCTGGCTTTGGTGAAGATTGGATTGCAGCTGTTCCATCATTTGCTCATATCCATAGGGTTAAGAAAGAAGCACCTAAAGAACAACCAGAAGCTGGTGTTGCTGCAGCTGCCTCATTTGGAGAAGTAAGCGAATATAGCGATTAATCAAAACATTTATATATTTTTTTATTTACTATTTCTTTATGTCAAAAATTGATAAATTAGAAGGTCAACAATGTCCTGCATGTATGAAAAAAACTCTTACTTTAATAGAAGAAGAAACAGAAATACCCTATTTTGGTAAAACCTTTATCTTTTCAATGAGCTGTAGTAATTGTGATTATCATAAAGCAGATATTGAGGCAGCTGAACATAAAGAACCAGTAAAATTCAGCCTTGATATTACTACAAAAGAAGATCTTAATGCTAGAATTATAAAAAGCTCAGAAGCAACAATTAAAATTCCTTATATTAGTACAATTGAACCTGGACCAGCATCTGAAGGTTATGTTTCAAATGTTGAAGGCGTTTTAAATAGAATAAAAGAACAAATTCAGAAAGTTTATGATTCTGAAGAAGATAAAGATAAAAAGAAAACTGCTTATAAATTAATCAAGAAAGTTAATAAAATTCTTTGGGGTTCTGAAAAAGGCAAGATTATTATCCAGGACCCAACAGGTAATTCAGCAATTATTTCTGAAAAAGCAGTTAAAGCTAAGTTAAAAAAGTAAATTAATCAAATAATCTTTGTTATTCACAAACCTTTATATATAAGTTAGGTCAACCTAACTATTGTGAAACAATCAAAAGAAGATTATCTTATAACCATGTATTCATTGCATGAAAAAGGTGAGATTAAATCTGTAGATATAGCTAATATCCTTAGGGTTTCTAAGCCAAGTGTATCAGAAATGATAAAGAAGTTAGCTAGTGAACTATTAGTAGATGCAAAACCTTATTCTAAAATTAAATTTACAAAAAAAGGTTTAGATGAAGCAAAACGTATCATGCACAACCATCGAGTTATAGAAGTATTTTTAAAAAAAGTTCTCAAATATGATATCAACAAAGTTCATGAAGAAGCACATAGATTAGAACATGCTTTTTCAGAAGAGTCTATCAAAAGATTAGACGAATTAGTAAAAAATCCAAAAAAATCACCGTTTGGAAAGGATATACCACATTAATATGAAAACATTAGAAGATTTAAAAGCCAAACAAAAAGGCATTGTAAAAGAAGTTAAAGATAAAGAACTTAGTAATCATTTGATTAGATTTGGTATTGGTAAGGGCTCTAAGATAACGTGTAATGAAAAAATACCTTTAGGTCCAATAATAATTAAATTTAATTTACAAGAAATAGCTATTGCAAGAAATTTAGCTAAAATGGTAGTATTAAAATGAAAAATATTGTTTTAGCTGGCAACCCAAATGTTGGAAAATCTGTTTTCTTTAATTATTTTGGTGGTGTGTATGCAGATGTCAGTAATTTTCCAGGTACAACAGTTGAAGTAGCAAAAACACATTACAAAAATCATCAAATTCTTGATACTCCAGGAATTTATAACTTAGGAAAAGAAAATGATGAAGAAAAAGTAGCATTTGATATAATTAAAAAGGGAGATGCAATCCTAAATATTGTTGATGCAACCCATTTAGAAAGAGATATTTTCTTAACATTACAATTGATCGAATTAGGTAAACCCTTGATTGTTGCTTTAAATTTTATGGATGATGCTAAAGAAAATGGTGTTGATATAGATACTAAAAAACTAACAAAACTACTTGGTGTTGATATTATTGAAACAGTTGCAACAAAAAATAAAGGATTGGATAAAATTAATTTTAAAAATTTTAAAAAAGGGCATTTAGTAAAATTAACAAAAATAGATTCTTGTAAATCAGCATGTAATGGTTGCGATCTTGATATGTTTCGAAGAAACAAAGTTGATAACATTATCAATAGCACTGTTAAATATAATTCAGGACCAAAGAAAGTTGGTGAAGTATTTGCTCGCTTATCAACACACCCTTTTGCTGGTGTAATAATTTTACTATTAATTATGTACTTATTATACTTGTTTGTGGGTGTGTTTGTTGCTCAAACAGTTGTTGGTGTAACAGAAGAGACAATTATGCAAGGTTATTACGAACCATTTATCATAAATACCCTCAGTAATTTAATTCCTCAAGGATCTGCTATTGGTACAATTGTATATGGTGAGTTTGGTTTAATTACTATGACTATAACTTACTTACTAGGTTTATTATTACCCTTAGTGCTAGGTTTTTATCTAGTTCTTTCAATATTAGAAGATAGTGGTTATCTTCCAAGGTTAGCTGCATTAGTTGATAGATTACTAAATTTTATAGGTTTGAATGGCAAAGCAGTAATTCCTTTAATTCTTGGTCTTGGTTGTGTTACATGTGCAACAATAACAACAAGAATTCTTAAAACAAAGCGAGAAAAAACAATTGCAACTTCTATCTTACAGTTTGTCATACCTTGTTCTGCACAAATAGGCGTTATAGCAGCATTACTTGCAATTGCAGGCAAAAAATACTTGATAGGTTATGTTTTAATCATATTCATTATTCTTGTCTTATTAGGCACAATATTAAACAAATTCTTGCCAGGAAAATCTTCACAATTATTATTACACTTGCCTAGAATGAGACTACCAAGAATTAACAATGTTTTAAAGAAAACTTATACTAAAACTAAATGTTTTATGAAAGAAGCAACTGTATGGTTCTTTATTGGTGCTTTTATTGTTGGTTTTATGCAAGTTACTGGATTATTGATTAGAATTCAGGAATGGATAAAACCTTTTGTTGTAGGTTTTTTACAACTTCCAAAAGAAGCAGCTGTTGCTTTTATCATGGGGCTAGTAAGACGAGATTTTGGGGCAGCTGGTTTTTATAACATGTCATTATCTCCACCACAAATACTAGTTGCTATGGTTACCATCACTTTATTTGTACCATGTATTGCTTCTGCAATGATTTTGTTTAAAGAACGTGGCTGGAAAACAGGATCTTTTATATGGTTAGGTACATGGATATTTGCTTTCTTAATTGGTGGTATAGTTTCCCATTTAATTATCTAACCAAGGTTCAATAACTCTATCTAAAGCACCTTGAATATAACTTAAGAAAACTCCATAATTAGTATATGGTATACCTAAACTATTAAGGTCTCTTAATCTTGCAGCAATTTTTTGAGAAGATATCATGCAACCACCACAATGTATAATCAACTTATATTCCATTAATTTATTATTTTCTTGAAACTCTCTCCCAAAATTATGTTGAACAACAACACCAGGATATTTCTGAGACATATATTCAGGAATTTGTTTTGTTCCAATATCTTCACCAATCCTTGAATGATTGCACGCTTCTACAATTAATATCTTATCACCCACAACTAAACTATCAAGCATCTTAACACCTTCAACAAATTCATTTAAACGCCCTTTTGAAACATAATTTATCATAACTATGGAAAAAGTAGTTAACATAATATCCTCTGGCACAAGTTTATGCATGATATCCATTGCTTGACTATCTGTTATAATTGCTTTAGGCCTTTTCTTAAAACTTTCAAGATAACTATGAAAACGCATAATTTCTGTTTCATCACCTTGCCTTATTTTAACTAAATCCATTCGATAACAACTAGGATATGCCCAATTTCTTGTGATAAACTCATCCACCATTGCTTGAGGCCTTAGATATCTTCCAGTAGGTGTTTCAATATCCATTGGAATATTCAATACATAAAATTCATCTTTTTCAATAAATGGCAATAACTCAATTTTCTTATTTTTTGATTCAAAGTTTTCTAAAATAAAATTTAGTAACTCTTGCCTATAATTTTCATCATTAGCTTTAATTCTAATCTTTTTATAAAACTTCAATAATTTGATTTTATCATCAGCATTATTTTCATCCTCAAACAAATTATAAACTATCAATATTTGTTTATTTAATTCTCGAGCATTTTTTAATATCTTATCTTCAGTATCAAGATATTCTTTAGATGGATCAATAACTAACAATACAAGGTCACATTCTTTTAGATCAGAAATAATTTTTAATCGCTTTTTTTCTCCAAGTTGATCTGTTTCATCATAACCAGCAGTATCAAACAGTTTAACAGGTCCTAAACCATGAATCTCTTGTAAAGTAGTCTTTGTATCAGCAGTTGTTCCAGGTGTTGAATCAACAATTGAAGTTATTTGTTGAGTTAAAAGATTCATAACACTACTTTTTCCCACATTCATCCTTCCAAATATTCCAATATTATCTCTGTCTATTAGCATAGTTTAACGAGTCACCCCATTCTCCAAACGCAGGTGTCAGACCAGTAGATTTAATCCTTTGCGTTATACAACCTAAACATTCTTCAGAAGTTTCATTGATGCAAGGTTTATCATCATATAATAGATATTGATTACGATACTTTGTTGGTGTAGTTATTGGCATTATAATATTAGCACCCGCTTTTAATCCTAACTCTCTTCCAATAGGATTTAACACCTGTAATGCTGTTGTTGATGCAATATTTATGTTAGGCATTAATATTCTTAAGGCAGCAATCATATTTAATGATAAATCAAGATCAGCATTAACATCTTTTCTTAGATATGGTCCCATGCCAACCATATCAACATCAATTTCTTTAAAGAATAAAAGGTCTTTAGCAAGATTCTCAATTGTTTGGAACGGAGAATTAATCATAACACCTGTTCCAACCTGAAAACCAATATCTTTTAGATCTTTAAGACACTGTTTTCTAGTATCAAAACTCATATTAGCTGGGTGTAATCTTTCATAATGTTTTTTATCAGAAGTTTCAATCCTTAATAGATATCTGTGAGCACCAGCATCAAAGAACCTTTGAAATATTTCTTTAGTTTGTTCACCAACACATAAGGTAATCCCAAGCTTTGGAAATTTCTCTTTAATTTGCTTAACAACATCTTCAACAAAGTCAATAAACTTATAATCTTGTCTTTCACCTGATTGTAATACAATTGAACCATAATTAACATCATTACAAAATTTAGCACTATCTAAAATCTCTTGTTTAGTCATCTTATATCTTTTAACATCTTTACTTTTGCTAATACCACAATACCCACAATCATTATCACAGATATTCGAAAACTCAATTAATCCTCTAAAATAAACCTTATTTTTTACAGTTTTATCTCTAATTTCAGCAGCTTTCTTATGCAAACTCTTTTGCTCTTCTCCTTTAGCATTCAACTGTTCTAATAATTCAGAAATATAAGTCTCGTTCTCCATTTTCAATTCTTTTTAGATATTTGTTTGTTAATTCCTTTCTTTCTTCACTTGGAATATTTTCAATTTCTTTTTTTATAATCTCATTACCTGATTGTTTTGTTTCAATATCAGCATAATCAACTAAATATTCTTTTAATGTTGTTAGAGCATTTGGTAAACAATGTAATTTAATCAATCCAGGTTTTGCTAAATCCATAAAATCCTTGCCAACTCTTCCTAACCTATAACATCCAGTACAAAATGAAGGAACATAACCTTGATTTAGAACTGAACTGATAATTTCCCCTGTAGATCTTGTATCATTTAAAGAAAACTGTTCTTCATTTTCAGGGTTTACTATAGATTCTTCATATCCACCAGGGTTAGTTTTTGAACCAGCACTAATTTGGCTAACTCCAAGATCAAAAACTTGTTTACGCATGTCAGCAGATTCTCTTGTTGATAATATTATCCCTGTATAAGGGACAGCACATCTTAGTACAGCAACTATTTTTTTAAAATCCTTATCTGATACTGGGTGAGGTATATTATTTGCAGCAGGTGCGTTCTGTGCAGGTTCTAACCTAGGAACAGATATGGTATGTGGTCCAACATTAAATTTTTCATCTAAATGTTTAGCATGTTGTATTAATGCTAACACTTCAAACCTGTAATCATACAATCCAAACAATGCACCAATACCAACATCATTTATTCCATTACTTAATGCACGATCCATACATTCGATTCTCCAATTATAATCTGCTTTCTTTCCAGTTGGATGCATTTCCTTATATGTGTCATGATGGTATGTTTCCTGAAAAACAGTATATGTTCCAATTTTTACATTATTTAAAATCTTAAATTGGTCGTCTGTTAAAGGAGCAATTTCAATATTTATTCTTCTGATTGAATTACCTTTTGAATCTTTAACAGAATACACAGCTTTTATAGATTTAAAGAAATAATCTAGACTACATTCAGAATTCTCCCCCATTAACATTAATATTCTTTTGTGCCCTTGTTCAAGAATAAATTTTGTTTCTTTTTTAATTTGATCTAATGTAAGGCAAGTTCTTTTCATAGAAGTATTATCAATTCTAAAACCACAATAAAGACAATTATTAGAACAATGATTAGAAACATACAAAGGTGCAAACAAAACTAACCTATTACCATAAATCAATTGCTTAATCTTTGAAGCAGTTTTGAATAACTTTTGTAGGTTTTCATCATCCTTAATATTAATTAATTTTGCAACATCTTCTAAAGACAATCCTTTAAGCTGTAATGCTTTGTCTAATACGAAATCAACATTCTGGGGATTAATATCTAACAAAGAGTTAATCAGATTTTCATCAATAAAATTCATAAATTAAACTAAATTTATGATTATAAAATAGTATCGTTAAATATTTAAACTATAAAGTTAAACTAAGTTTAAAATGTTAACTAAGAATGAAAAAAAGGTATTATCCATATTAATCAACAATGCTAGAGTTAGTGATAGTGAAATATCTAACAAAATAGGTATTACACCTCAAGGTGTTAGAAAGATAAGGAAGAAATTAGAAAACAATTACATAAATCAATACAGAACAATTGTTGATTATGATAAAATTGGCATAAAAGTTTTTGCAATTGCACAAATTAAGTTATTAAATACAGAATTATTAAAAAGTAAGAATATAATTGGTGCATTTGAAATAAACGAAGCAAACCTTACCCACATCCTAATTCTCGGATTTAATTCTCTTGAAGAAGTTGACGATTATAAAAGATTCATTAAAAAAGATGCTTTAATTCAAAAGATGAATCTTATATCAAACAAAGGTATGTTAAAAAATTCCCCAGTAGAATTAATAAGAAATCAGTTATAATAGTAAAGGATCTTTAGATCCCCTTTGTTCTTGATACATTGAAGAAATTCTTTCATATAATCCAGGTCCAAACTTAGTTCTACGATGGATATGACTTCTTACCTCAGGGAAAGTAAATTCAAATACGTCAGTTTTTATTCTTGCATTATCTCCAAAACGATCACATAATTGATTAAGAAAATCCATTACTAAATAATTTGGTTTTTCATCCATAATAAAAGAAAAAATAAGATTGCTTATAAAAATCTAAGCAACTTCAATAATTTTAATCTTAAAGTTTAAGTTTTTACCAGCTAAAGGATGGTTTAAATCAATTGTAACTTCTTTATCATTAATTTCAACAATTTTAGCAGGCATTTTTTGACCTTCAGGACTTTGTAACATCAAAGCCATACCAACTTTTGGTTCCGGTTCTTTAGGCATTTTATCACGTGGAACTTTTTGAAGTAATGCAGGATTATTATCTCCATAAGCATTTTTACTTTCAATCTTAAATTCTTTTTCTTCATCTTTTTCCATACCCATTACAGCATCATCAAAACCTTTGATCACTTTGCCTTCACCAGCAACAAATTCTAAAGGATGTGAATGATCACCATGTGTTGAGCTGTCAAAAACAGTCCCATCATCTAATTTCCCTTCATATTCAACTTTAATTTTATCTCCTTTCTTAATTGGCATTTTATCAACTCCATATAATTTTAATAAAAGGCAATAAAGTGAATTATATAAGAGTTTGGGTTATGTCAAAAACCACCCATCAATAGATTGGTGGCATGTTTGGCAAAGCCTAGCAAGCAATAGGCTCCTGACGTGGTTTTTGAGCATGTTCAGAATACCGCCAGTCAACAGACTGATGGTATACTGACATGTGAAAAACACAAAGGTTTATAAATGGAAGAGTACTATTAACCATTGGTACCTCACAGGTTTAATCGGAGGTGGTAACATGAGAGACTATATATTGGTTGGAAACGACCATATGAGTGATTTCCTCGATAAGTAGGAAATCATACCTTCTAATCATTCTTACCAAAACTTAAATTTTAAGTATTTGGTATATGATTCTAAGGAACCATTCTATTATTTTAAACAATAAAAAAGAAATAATTTATTTTTCAGGCATAATAATCCATGCTATAAAATATGCTAATAAACCTACTCCTGATAATCCAAGAATTACCCATATTACCCTAATCAAAACTGGGTCAACATCAAAGTAATCACCAAGTCCCCCACATACTCCACCAAATACCTTATTATTTTTTGACCGGTAAAGTCTTTTAACTTTTTTTGTCATAAAACCCATAAAATAATACAGAATTATAAACTTTTCCATTACAACAAAATATATAAACAAGTAATTCTAATTTTTTTTGATGTTAAAGAATACTTTTTGTCATATTCCGGGTGTAGGCAAAGAAACAGAAGCAAATATATGGAGAAATAATACACTAAATTGGGAAGAATTTCTAACTAAAAATCAGAATCACAATCTTAATAACCATATAGAACAGTCATTAAACGCATACAGAAACAAAGATTACAAATATTTTATAGATAATATACCAGGGAAAGATCATTGGCGAACTTATCCAGATTTTAAAGAACAATGCTGTTTTCTTGATATTGAAACAACTGGTTTAGATAAACATAGGGATGACATTACTTTGATTGGTCTGTATAATGGTACTGAAAGTAAAATCTTCACTCAAGGCGAGAATATTAAAGATTTTGCTCTTGAATTAGACAAATATCCTTTAGTTGTTACATTTAATGGTCGTTGCTTTGATATACCATTTATTAGAAGAAAATATCCTGAAGTTAACTTAAATAAATTTCATATTGATTTAAGGTTTGCAATGAAAAACTTAGGTTATAGTGGTGGATTAAAGAAAATTGAAAAACAGCTTGGCATAAACAGAGGAGAAGAACTAGATGGTGTTGACGGTTTTGAAGCAGTGAGATTATGGTATAGCTATAAGAAAGGTAATGATGATTCACTTACTTTACTCAAGAAATATCTTAAAGCAGATATTGAAAACTTAAAGACTATAATGGACTTTGCATTTGATAAATTAAAAGAAAAAGAATTCTTATCAGTAATTGACTAAACCTTTAAAAAACCATTAAGGTTTTTCTTAGTTATGGACAACATAATTTTATGGATATTATTTATGATTGTAGATTTAAGCATGGTATTGATAGCTTACAAATTATTTGGTAAGAACGGATTATATGCTATGATTGTAATGAGCATCATTGTTGCTAATATCCAAGTTCTAAAAACAGTTAACATGCTTGGCATGGTAGTTACCTTAGGAAATGTTTTGTATGGTTCAATATTTTTAGCAACAGACCTATTAAATGAATTTTATGGTAAGAAATCAGCTAAAAAAGGAGTTTGGCTAGGTTTTTTTGTTTTAATATTAACAACATTATACATGCAAATAGCTTTATTATTTACTCCAGACATCAGCGATTTTGCACACCCTTTACTTGAAGGTTTATTTGGCTTTTTCCCAAGAATAGTTTTTGCTTCTCTAGTTGCTTATTTACTTAGTCAGATGCATGATGTATGGGCTTTTTCATTTTGGAAAAAATTTACTCATGGTAAACATCTATGGCTAAGAAACAACGCATCAACTGTTATCAGTCAGTTAATTGATAGTGTTATATTCTCTGTAATTGCATTCTTAGGAGTATTTCCTTTAGATATATTCTGGCAAATATTACTAACAACTTATTTGTTTAAGTTATTTGTAGCGGTAATAGATACGCCGTTTATGTACTTTGCAAAGTTGATAAAGAAATAAGACATAGGTTTAAAAATGCAGATTTATTTTACTATATTATGAGTCAAGATAATATGCCTCCAGTGTTAGACAATTTTCCAGATTTAGCTTTAAGTATAGATGAATTAGCACGAAGGGAAATTGAAGATAATAAAGCAAAGAATAGAGTTGCTTTAGTAGTTGGTGCATGTAAAAGAGAAGGTAATCATCCAGGTATTGGGATGGCAACTGCTTATAAACTTGGACTTGGAATGGGTTTTCACGTTGCAGGAACTTATAATTCTAGTGCATCTGGTGCTGAAGAATTAGCTGAACATTTCTCAAGATATAGTGATGGAAGAGACTTCTTAGGTATTCAAGCAAATATGGATGATTATAGAGAAAGTGTACCAGCTATGATGGAACAAATCAAAGAACGGTTTGGAAGATTAGATGTAGTTGTTTATAGTGTTTCTCGTACTGTAAGAGCAAAACAATTATTAGCTTTACAAGATGGTGAAGTAGAATTAACAGATGATGATTGGGAAGACATAATTACTGGAAATGTTCATGGATTTAGAAAAACTGCAATCTCTGCAGTTGAATTGATGAGAGAAAATGATTATACCCCTGGACCTAATGGATATCGTGGAAAAATAATTAATTTAGGTTCTAGTTCTGGAGTTTACTTTTGGTCACCGAATAGAGCACCATACGATGCTTCAAAAGTTGCAGAAGATACTATAGTTAAAGATGTAGCTCTTGAAACAGGTAGAGACGGAATTTTAGTTATGAATTTAATTACTTCTGTTGTAGACAGTGCAACAATAGAACCAGTTCGTGCTAAATATCACGCTTGGGCTGGGGAAAAAGATGATACAGGAAGATTTAGGCACGCAGCTTTAGGAAGAATCGCTTCTCCTGAAGAGATAACTAATGTTGTTAGTCATTTAGTTTCTCAAGGAACTACATTTTCTACTGGTGGTACTTACGAAGCAACAGGTGGAATCCTAACTCGACTTTAGTGATGTAGATGGTATTCATAAAAGGATCCCTAGAAAGTATGGTCAGAGAAGTAAATGCAGACCTGTCTTCTCCAATTATTGATCAAATTGTAGGTTATGGCGTAGATACTTTTGAAAGAGTACATTCTGATTATATTGAAAGATTAAGAGAACATATATTTAATAGAAAAGATATTGAAGCGCTAAAGTGCGATTCTGATTTTTCAAATATTGTTCCAGAACTTGATGTGGAAATGTCTGTTGTGGATATGCTTCTGGAAAATGCCCACTATAGAGGGTATTTAGGTGATTCTTCAAAACAAATTACAATGAAATATTATTTTGGTAAAGAAGGGGTTGTAATTCAAGTTATTGATCAAGGAGTTGGTTTTGATGCTCAAAAAGTAATTAATGCTTTTGAACAACAAGCTCAAAATAAAGGAGAACATTACCAAGATAATGGGTGGGCTATGCGAACATTGCTAAAACCAGAATTTCATGTTAATATTCAGAGTTCAACCGATAAACCAACAGGAACTACAGTAACGCTCATGTATAAATATCAACATTTAAAATAATTTTTTAAAAAATCACAATCACTCAAGAACCTTTATAGCAACAGTACTAGCACTTTTTCTGCCAATTATTGGACCATCAATAACTTTAAATCCAGCTCCCACCATATTGGCTCTAATCCATTTTGCACAAGAATAAGTTGTTAACCTGCCACCAACTTTAAGCACTCTAAAACATTCTTTGAATATCTCTAAAGACCACATTTCTTTATGTTTACCTGGACTAAATGGATCAAATAATACAGCATTAAAAGAATCACTAGGTAATCTTTTTATTTCTTCTTCAGCATCACCAACAATAATGTTAATTTTTTCATCATTTGTTTTATTAATAGTATTAAGTACAGCTTTTCGTACCATTTCATTTTGAAGAGCGTATTCAACAGGCACATCATTTGTTAGTATTTCTTTTAGTATTCCTATATCAAGCTCTATTCCAGTTACTTTAATATTCTCACAGATTTTTAACGCAGCTAAAGTATTATAACCAAGTCCAAAACAAAAATCAAGAACTTGATCTCCATCTTTAAGATTAACAGGTTCTGCATACTTAACACGTGCTTCCTCAATAGCCCCAATAAACTTACAATGATACCATTCATCATACTTCTCGCTATAGTAAGTAAATGAACCATCCCTTGTTTCAATTTTTTCCATAATGAATAAGAAATATCTGGATTTTAAAAGTGTTTGTTTTAAATATATTTTATTATGATAAGAAAAAAAGAAAAAGTTACTTTAATTTAAGTTCTTCTGATAGTATTCTCTCAGTTACGCCCCTCATTAATTTTACAAGGTTCCTTGCTTCATCAATCCACCCATCAACTTCTGACTTATGTGCAGCCCATGTTTCATGACTTTGTACATAATCATGAATTTTATCAATCAAAGTAATGTACTCAGAATTGTATCTAAAAAGAATATTAATATCACTATTAACATTGTGGTCCTCTGCTAAATGTGTTTCTATAGTCTGTTTTCCTTTTTTCCATTCTTTATCACTATTTAATAATTTTTTTGCATCACCTAATGTTTTATGAAATATTACCATTTTTATTAACCTCCTTAAATAGTTATAAAATAAATTAACTACTATTTAATTTTTCCTTTTTTCTTAAACTAATTTAAGATAATTAAATATTTAAATAACTATTACTTCTCTATAAACATGGCAAAAGAAACTAATCAAAGAACACCTCTAAATAAAGTAATATTCTATTCTGTATCATCAGGAGATGAAAGTACTGCTATTGAATATCACTCTCATGGAATTGATGAAGCAACAGCTTTGAGACGTCGTCCTACTTCAAAATCAGTAGAAATAATACCCGGGTTTATTGATGATACAGTAGAAGGAGAACCTGTTTTTGAATATGTAATGGAAGGTGAAAGATTAATAAGGGATAGAATGGGAGCTTTAGGATCTCTCCCTGTAATGGTAACTGATATGTTAGCAAGAGAAGCAGCATTACTTGCAATACGTTTAGAAGTAGACCCATTAGCAGATATAACACAATACGGATACACTACTCATTATTGGCATCCAGAATAATTTTAATAAAAGTTACATAATAATATTATAACTTAGGAAACAAGATATTACTTTTTCTTTTTTCCAGATTTATTTAATTTTTTATCTAAATGTGACCTAACAAATGAATATTTTTCTAGAAATAAAAGAAATAATACGAATAAAATAATAAATAATGCAATCAGAGTAAAATCTCTATTTTCAGTCTTAAAAATAATATCCATAACATCTCGTGATATAATTATTATTGAAACAATTAGTCCACCTATTATAGAAAGATAAAGAGATTTTGCATCTTCTGGATATCTTGGTACCTTCATATTCTTAAATAAATTCATTCAAATTAATATAATTTTTGGTTTTATTGTTAATGGGTGTTATTTGACATCTATATTAAACTAAATTAGATATTTCTTAAAATAGGATTTATATGAAGACAGTTTTAAATATGGGTCAATTATATAATGCCTATGTTAAATATAAATTCAATATTTCAATGGACACATAAATGTTATATTCAAGCAAAGAAAGATCATACTTCTGTATGTACTAGTCGGTCTCAACTATTATTTCTTGCATTTAAAAATATTGGATATAAACCAAATTTGTTACGATATAAAGTTAATGATAATATTAATAATGATAATAATTTAAAATTAATTTCTGGTGAGAGGTTTATTTCTCATGTAGTAGTTGAATTAAATAAAATCATATATGATTCAAATTTACAAGTAACTTATTTGAAAGAAGAATACGATAAAGAAATAAATAAGATTAATTCTAAAGAAGTTATTTCAAAGATATATCCCATTAAAATACATAAAGAAGAATTAAGGGATATTTGTGATAAGTGTGGTTTGCCTTCTTTCTTTAAACCATAGTGAGCAAGATATTCAATCAATCTTTAAGAGATTTGAACTTGAAGTGAAAGATTCAGAAGACCCTTTTCTAAAAGGTTGTAATCTTCCATACGGAGAACCATAATTTATTTATTGTCAATAAATAGAAAATTTTATATCTACCTTACCTTTACTATATTATAATAATAGTTAAGATGGTAAAGGAATGAGTTTCTTAAAAGAATTGAAAACAATATTAATCATTACTTTAATAGGTTATATAGTTTCAAAATTAATTATGGCTGCAGGATTTAAAATTCTAGGTGCAATAAGTTATATTGTTGTAGTAGTAATTCTAATGTTATATAGTTCAATAAGTAATATTAGAAAAAATTACCATCTACCTGCACATTATTTACGTAATCTTATAACCATTATTTTGATTGTCTTTTTTTATTTTTCACTTGTATTCTACATGATTCCTATAAATGGTAACAATTATATTGAAGTGAATGGTAATGCTACTAATTTAACTTTTGCTGAAGCAGCATATTTCTCAGCTGTTACTTTAACTACATTAGGTTATGGGGATATGGCACCCCATGGATTTTTTAGGGCGTTTTCTGCTGTAGAAGCAATTTTGGGTTTGGTATTTTTAGGTTTATTTGTTTCAGGGATTAATTTGTTGTTAAAAAAACAAGGCGGAAATTTTGTAGTAAAAAATAAAATAATAACTCCTATTGAGGTAAAAAAAGGTTTTTTTGAAAAAAATAAATCCATTATTCAAGGAATTTCTAGTATTATTCAGGCCGTTACCGTAATAATATTAGTTATTGTAACGATTTTTTATGCAGTTTCTACTAAAAATATGGCAAATGTCATGATTGATGAATTTGAATTGTCCAAAAAACCTTATTTGAAGATAAATGATATAAACCTAGAAGAAAATTCCAATAATAGCATTCTCAATATCTTACTAGCTAACGTAGGTAACGTTCCAATTTTAATTGATAGGTTGGAGACTAATATCTTTGGAAGTGATCTTCCGTCTAGGGAATCGCTAGTTATAACAGAATTAGGACCTGGCCAAATAGGGAATTATAAATCAACGTTATTGTTTTATAAGATGGGTAAAGGACAATTAATTAGAATTAAGGCTTTTTATACAAATGCCCTATATAATGAACAGGAATACTGTCATGAATCAATAGCAGCTTATAAATATGGGAAACTAATTCTAATTTCTTCAAAATCATGTGATCTTATTTTACAAGATTAATATTAATTTAGTATAAATATTTAATATTTATAGTAAAATCTTTAGGCTTTAGCTGTTTAATGCCTTATATCAAACAAAGCATCCCAATTAACAAACTAACCCTTAAATACCAACAACACTTTCTAAACTAAAATGAAACTACTCTTACACGTGTGCTGTGCACCTTGTTCAACTCACGCAATTGAAACAGTGATGAAAGATTATGAAGTAACTTTACTATTTTCTAATTCAAACATTTCACCAAAAGAAGAATATGATAAACGTCTAGAACAAGCAAGAAAAATAGCTAAAATATACAAATTAAAATTAATTGAAGATGATTATAACCATGAAGCTTGGTTAAAATATATCAAAGGGTTTGAACAAGAACCAGAAGGTAAATTAAGGTGTGAAAAATGCTTTGAATTCAACCTTAAACAAACTAATAACTTTGCAAAAGACTTTGACTACTTCACTACTACATTAACTATCTCACCACATAAAGATTCTACTAAGATTTTTAAAGTGGGCAAAACTACTAGTAATAAGTTCTTAGAAATCAATTTTAAAAAACAAGATGGATTTAAACATAGTATAGAATTAAGCAATAAACATAATCTTTACAGACAAGATTATTGTGGGTGTGAATTCAATGGCAACTGATATAACATTATATGTGGAAATTGCAGTAATTCTAGTAGAGATAATTGTATTGATTGTTTTATTCAAGCATATTAATGATTTAAAACATCATAACAAACAAATGAATAGGCTATTAAAACATATTCACGAACATTCAGAATTAATTGATAAACATCTAGTTAAGATTGATAACCATATATTAGAACTTGAAAAAAGAAAACCTAAGATAAAAACATAGCATCGCCCAAACTATAAAACCTATACTTTTCTTTAACAGCTTCTTTATAGATTTCTAAAACCCTATCTAATCCATAATAAGCACTAACTAACATTAATAAAGTAGACTTAGGCAAATGAAAATTAGTAATCAGCCCATCAATTTTCATCTTAAACTTATAACCTGGATAAATAAATATCTCTGTTCCTTCTTTTTTAGCCATAACTTTACCTTCAACTGCAGCAGATTCGATAGCTCTAACACAAGTTGTACCAACAGCAATTAACCTACCCTTTCGATTATTAATTATGTCAGCAGCTTCAGCAGAAATCTCATAATACTCTTTATGCATTTTATGGTCTTTTAAATCTCCAACAATTTCTAAGAAAGTATTATAATCAATATGCAAACAAATTCTAGCAATCTTAACACCTTTTTGTTCAATTTTATCTAATAATTCATTAGTAAAATGCAATCCAGCAGTTGGTGCAGCTAAACTACCTTCTTCTTTAAAATAAACAGTTTGATACTCTTCATCACGAACAACTCTTTTAACATAAGGTGGTGTTGGTAAACTAAAACTCTCCTTAAAATCTGAAGGGTCTTTGTTAAACTTAACAACAAACACATCTTTATCTTGACTAACAATATCACAAATTAACCCATTATCAAATTCACAAATGTTTCCAACCCTAATAACTCTGCCTTTAATCCTACACTTATATCTTAAGTCATCAATTTTTTCAACTAAAACAATTTCAACATTAGTACCAGTAATTTTCTTTCCAACTAATTTTGCTTTAGCAACTTTAGTTTCATTGATAACTAATACATCACCTTTTTCTAAGTAATTAATTAAATTATAGAAATGTTTATGTTCTATATTCTTACCAACAACCATCAACCTAGAATTATCTTTAGGAGTTACTGCCTCTTGAGCAATTAATTCTCTTGGCAATTCATAATCAAAATCATTTAATTCCATTTTTCTAAGAAATCTTTTTTGAAAACATCAAATTCACTATTATCAATAGCTTTTCTAACATCTTTCATCATTTCCTGAATAAAATAAAGATTATGATAAGATGCTAATCTATAACCTAACGGTTCTTTTGTTCTAATTAAATGTCTAAGATATGATCTTGTATATCTTTTACAAACTTTACAACTACAATTATTATCTAAGGGGTCATAATCATTTTTAAATTCAGCATTTTCAATATTAATAGAACCGTTTCTTGTAAATATGCATCCATGCCTAGCATTTCTTGTTGGAAATACACTATCAAAGGTATCAACACCAAGTTCAATACATTTCAATAAATCATTTGGTGAACCTACACCCATAGCATAATGCATTTTATCTTTAGAACAATTCTCTGTTGATAATTTAATCATTTCAAACATTTTATCCTTTGGTTCACCAATAGCTAATCCACCATAAGCTATCCCATCAAAATCTAGACTATCTATAAATTTGATTGACTTTTTTCTAAGTTCAGGATAAATAGAACCTTGCGCAATACCAAATAAAAGCTGTTTATCATTATTATGAATTTTTTTGCATTGTTCCATCCATACATGTGTATGTTTAATACTTTCAATTGCATCTTCTTTAGAACAACCATAAAGTGGCATATGATCTAAAGCCATTGCAACATCAGAACCTAACCTATTTTGAATATCCATAACAGTTTCTGGTGTTAACCTTTGCAACTTGCCATCAAATGGACTCTTAAATTCAATTCCTTTATCAGACGTTTTAAGATGAAAATCATTTTCCATTGAAAATACCTGAAAGCCACCACAATCTGTAAATATTGTTTGGTCCCAATCCATGAATTTATGTAAACCTCCATGATCTTCAATAATTTCTAGCCCAGGTCTTAATGATAAGATAAAAGCATTAGATATAACAGAAGAAGCACCCATTTCCTTTAAATCATCAGGTTCTATGTATTTAACTGCACCCTTTGTAGCAACAGCCTTAAAATTAGGTGTTTCTACTCTACCATGTGCAGTTTCTAATACTCCTGTTCTTGCTAAACCCTGTTCTGATCCTAATTTAAACATATTATTCTAGATTATGATGTGGTTTTTAAAGTTATCTCGATATTGGTAAAAATGGAATATTTTGTTTATTTTCAATAGTATATTTTGAAATATATATACTTTCCATAGACTAAATACTTTTCATAAATATAGGTTTCCACTATAGTAAACCTTATAAATGCTATCAAATTAATTTTTAGAGGGAGATATAATAAAACAATATATAAAATTCTTAATTAAAGGAGGAAATTAAATGTCAATTATAAATGAGCTTAGGGACTATGAGAATCTGCATGAAAAGAGATTAACAGATGCTCAAGAACAATTAAATAAAGATCTAGATAAAGCTAGAACAGCTATGCAAGAAGATCTTAGAAAAGAACACATTAAATTAGAAGAAGATAGAAAAACAAAAATCGATAAAGCAAAAATTAAAGCTAACAAAGACATACAAGATATCAAACAAGAGTTCAACGAAAAGATTGAGTTGATGGAAAAACAGTTTAAAGAAAATAAAGATCAAGCTGTTGAAAAGATCTTCTCAACAATTCTTAATTAAAATGTTTAGACCTGCAAAAATACATCATAGCACAGTGATGATTAGTGAAGATAAAGCAAATTCATTAATGGACAAGCTTTATGAACAAGGCATTTGCCAGATAAAAAAATCTAAGATTTCTAATGATTCTGAATTTAAAAACAATTTAGCTGATATAAGCAACAGACTTAACATAATAATACATAGCTTAGAACATTATAAACCAGTTGTTCAACCAGAAAATAGACTTAAAAGCATTCTTTTTCCAAAGCCAGCTAAAAAAGAAAAAACTACCATATTTTCAGAAGATAACATTGTAAAAGATATAAACACAGTCTTAAACAAAATTGAGAATGATGTTCTTAAAACAACTTCCAAAATCATACAAATGGACGAGAATATTACCAATAAAAATATCATTATTGAAAACCTTAGAATTCTTCCAGACATTAAAACAAATATGCTAAAATCAACTCAAAATATAAGTGTTTTAGTTGGTTTAATAAATTCAGCAAGTTTAGAATTACTAAAAAAAGAAGAATTGCTTATTACAGTAAAAGAAATAGATAAATCACAATCATTAATTGCAATATTTACCTCACCAGAAGAAAAGCAAAAAGCAGATAAATTATTACATTCTGTTGGTTTTCAACCACTTGAAATACCTTTCCAAGATAATAATCCAAATCAACTTATAGAAATTACAAAAAAAGAAATAAACCATCTTGAAAAAGATAAAAAAACAGCAAAAGAGTTCTTAACAAAAACAAGCAAAGATTATAACAAAAACCTAGAACTTCTGCATGAAGAATTAAATATTGTAAATGAAAAATGTAATACTTTCAAAAATATTGGAAAAACTAGTTGTTTAGCTGTTATTGAAGCTTGGGTACCTGACAAAGACTTAGATAAATTTCATGAAACAGTTAAAAAAACATCTCCTAATTATTATATAGAAGCAGAAGAAGAAAAAGATGCACCAACATTATTTAATAATCCTAAACTTGTTAAACCTTTTGAGCTTATAACAGAACTTTATTCTGTTCCAAAATACAAATCTCTTGATCCAACACCAATTCTTGCAATCACATTCACATTATTCTTTGGTTTCATGTTAACTGATGTTGCGTACGGCCTTATGCTCATATTGATAGGCTGGCTTATGTTAAGAGGAGACAAAGAAAGTAAATTTGGTATGCTTATGTTTATATTTGGCTTTTCAACTGTCTTCATGGGCATAATCTTTGGCTCGTATTTTGGTGATTTCTTTACTAAACTAGGCTGGCCTGTGCCTGTTCCAATAGATGCTATGAAACAAGTAATGTTAACTTTGTACATAGCAGTTGGACTTGGAGCAATCCATCTTATCACTGGATTAGCACTTGGATTCTACGAAAATATTCATGATAAAAAGATTAAAGATGCATTCTCTTCCCAGGGAGTTTGGTTAATATTTATTTTAGGTGCAGCTATGTTCATATTACAATTAAATACAATAGGTATGGTCTTATTAGTAATATCTGTTGTTATGCAAGTTGGTTTCAAATTAATGGAAGGTGGCCCTGTAACTGGTGTTTTATCTGTCTTTGATTTTAGTGGGTTCTTAGGAGATTTATTTTCATATGCAAGACTTATGGCTCTTGCTTTAGGAACTGCAGGTATTGCTTTAGCAGTTAACTTTATGGTATTTATGGCAATAGACCTTATTCCAGTTGTAGGCATTATTCTTGCAATTCTAATATTCATAGTTGGTCATCTGTTTAATATGGTAATGAACGGATTAGGTGCTTTTATTCATACTACAAGACTTCATTTTCTTGAATTTTTCACCAAGTTTTATGATGGTGGAGGAAATAGTTATAAGCCTTTTATGGCAAAGAGAAAAAAGACATACGTAGAGGAGGTATAAAAAAATGGTTGTAACAATAGGAACAGCATTAGCAGTAAGTGGCGCAGCTCTTGCTTTAGGAGTTGCAGGAGTTAGTACTGCATTTGGTGTTAAAGCTGCAGGTATTGCAGGCGCTGGTGCGGTGGCGGAAAATAAAGACAATTTTAAGAACGCATTAGTACTTCAAGCGCTTCCACAAACACAAACAGTATATGCATTTATTATTGCATTATTAATCTTAATGGGTGCTGGTTTATTAGGTGGTGGAGTAAAAGAATTATCAACAGCTCAAGGGCTTGTTATGTTAGGAGCAGGAGCAGCAGTAGCAATTACTGGCATTTCTGCAATTGGCCAAGGTTTAGTTGCAGCAGCAGGAATTGTATCATGCTCAAAAAACCAAGATGCATTTGCACCAAGCATTGTATTCTCAGGTCAGTGTGAAACACCAGCAATATTTGGATTTATTGCATCATTGATATTATTAATAGTTGGTTTAGGCGTATTAGGATAGGTGTAGAACATGGAAGTATTTGGAAACGTTGACAAATTAAAGAAAAGCATTGAAACTAAATTTGATCAAAAGATCAAAGACATAGATTCAGAAAGAAAAGAGCAGTTAGCAATAGTAAAAAAAGAGCTTAAGAAAAAACTTGAGCTTTTATCTGTTCATATGAAAACTGCAACAGATTCTGAAGCTAAGAAAACATATTCAATGCTGTTAAGTACTGAGAAGCTTAAAGCAAAAAAGAAATTTGAAGAAAAACGAGAATCAATGATTCAAAAAATCTTTTTAACAGCACAAAAAAAAGCTAAGAAAGTAACTCAGTCAGATGAATACTTAGAATTTGTCAATAAAAACAAACCAGAAAATGCTCAAGTAATTGGGGATTCTTATTTTAAGAAACATTTCCCAGAAATCAAGGCAGATGACAACATTATAGGTGTTAAATTTAATGCAAAAGGGATTGTATTTGATTTTACTTTAGACAGTATGGTTGCATCTAAATCAGACTTGCTAAGACACGAAATAAGCCAGGTATTATTCAAATGATAGACATTTCAATACTGATAATTATAGGCCTACCAGCAATAGTGATAGCTACAATTTCAGTATTTGTTATGAAACAAGTTTTGCCAGTAAACCATTTCTTGTATTCTAATGCAAGACTTGTTGCAAAACCAAGCATTGACTCATTTGAAGATTTGATTAGTTCAAATTCTTTACGAGAATTTAAGACTAGTCTTAATAATACAGGATATATTAAAGATTTAGAGCAAGTTGATAACACACTTAGATCTGTACATACAGGTCTTGAAAAAGCATTTAATGGTGTTGTTGCAGAAGTAATTGAATTAAGTCCCGAAAAAACAAAACCCATCTTAGATGCATATTTGCATTTTTATGAAACAAAAGTTTTGAAAGCAATTTATCGAGCAAAATTAGCAAACGTTGAAATTACTAAAGATTTAATCAGGCCAATTGGAATAATTGACCAAACAATGCTTGATAACCTCTATTCAACCGAAACAATTGCTGACATTGCTGTTGTAATGGGTAGTACAATTTATTCAGGATTATTCAAAGAATATGCAACATTAGAAGAATTCGAAAAAACCCTTGATCAATTTGTACTTGACGAATTTGTTAAAGTTCTTGCAACTATAAAAATGTATGATTCAGCTATCATTCTAGAACTATTAAACAGAAAAGTTGACATGATGAATATACTTACAATAATGAAACTTCGAATAAGAGGAGTTAAAGAAGGATTTTTCATAAACAACAAAACTCTAGTATGCCAACGTTCATCAGCTTTGTTAGAAGCAGAATCAATGGAAAAGTTTATTGAACTTTTAGATAATACACCTTATCATCAACCAATGCAACAAGCACTGGAAAAATATGATAAAGACAATTCCTTAAGTCATTTTGAAAACGAATTATTTAGAGCTTACAAAAAATTAGTTATTAGTGGTGATTTGGGTCATACACTAGGGCCTTATCCATTATTCAGCTATTTGATAAAAAAAGAGTTTGAACTAAGAAATTTATTTGTAATCAGCAGAGGAATAGACGCAGATTTTTCAAAAGATAAGATTAAGGAGATGATAATATGATTGTACTGGGCAATCCTGATTTTGCAACAGCAATGCGTTTAGCAGGTATCAAAGAAAGTTACATTATCAAGACAAGAGAAGACGCATTACAAGCACTAAAAGGTGTTGATAAAAAATCATTCATAATGGCAAACGCAAAAGTTATGGAACTTGTTCCCGAACTTAAAGAATTTGTAAACGTTGTTAGTATCCCAGATGATGCTAAAGACTTTTCAAGCACAGATGACTTGAAAGATATAATTAAAAACGCAGTAGGTATGGAGTTAAAGGTGATTTAAAATGGGTAAAATTGTAAAAATAGCCGGACCAGTCGTTGTTGGCGACGGTATGAGAGGCAGTAAAATGTATGCTGTTGTTAAAGTTGGCGATGAAAAACTTATTGGAGAAATAATCCAACTAGACCGTGATAAAGCAATAATTCAGGTTTATGAAGACACAACTGGCTTAAAACCAGGTGAACCAGTAGATTCAACTGGCGCACCATTAAGTATTGAACTTGGTCCAGGTCTACTAAAAAGTATTTATGATGGTATTGCAAGACCACTGCCTGAAATATCAAAAGCTTCAGGAGATTTTATCTCTAGAGGTATAGAAGTTCCTTCTTTAGATAAAGAAGCTAAATATAACTTTGTTAGCAAAGTTAAAGTTGGAGATAAGGTTAAAGGTGGCGAAATAATTGGAACTGTAAAAGAAACAGAAATTATTGATCATCATATTATGGTCCCACCAAAGATTGAAGGTACTGTAACAAACATTAACGAAGGCGAACATACAATTGAAGATGAAGTTGTTACATTAAAAACAGAAGATGGTGAAATTGGATTAAAGATGTATCATAAATGGCCTGTTAGAGTTCCAAGACCTTATGTTGAAAAACTAGATCCAACAATCCCACTTGTTACAGGGCAAAGAGTTTTCGATACATTTTTCCCAATTGCAAAAGGAGGTACAGCAGCTATTCCTGGACCTTTTGGTGCGGGTAAAACTGTTTCACAACAACAACTTGCTAAATGGGTTGACGCTAATGTAATTGTTTACATTGGTTGTGGTGAAAGAGGAAACGAAATGACAGAAGTACTTGAAGAATTTCCTGCTTTAACAGATCCAAAATCTGGAAAACCTTTAATGGAAAGAACAGTAATGATTGCAAACACATCTAACATGCCAGTTGCAGCAAGAGAAGCTTCTGTATATACAGGAGTTACAATTGCTGAATATTTTAGAGATATGGGTTATGATGTTGCTTTAATGGCTGATTCAACTTCAAGATGGGCAGAAGCAATGAGAGAGATTTCGTCAAGATTAGAAGAAATGCCAGGTGAAGAAGGTTACCCAGCTTATTTAGCTTCAAGACTTGCACAATTTTATGAAAGAGCTGGAAGAATCAAAACATTAAATGATAAAAATGGAAGTGTTTCTATTATTGGTGCTGTAAGTCCACCTGGTGGAGATTTCTCAGAACCAGTAACTCAAAACACTTTACGTATGACAAAAGTTTTTTGGGCACTAGACGCACCATTAGCATATAGAAGACACTTTCCATCTGTAAATTGGTTAACTTCTTATTCATTATATGTTGATAAAGTATCTGATTATTTTGATAGTGTTGCTCCAGGATACTCAGCATTAAGAATAAAAGCTATGGCTTTACTACAAAAAGAAGCTGAACTTAACGAAATTGTTCAATTAGTTGGTCCAGATGCTTTGCCTGAAGAAGATAAACTTGTTTTAGATACAGCACGTTCTTTAAGAGAAGATTATCTTCAACAAAACGCATACCATGATGTAGATACTTATTGTGATATCCAAAAACAACAGATTATGTTAAGCACAATTTTAGGTTTACATGATCAATGTCTAGCATTAATCGCGAAAGGCGTTAAAGCTTCTGTTCTATCAGGATTAAAAGTTAGAGAAGACGTTGCTAGAATGAAATATGTTAAAGATATCAAAAAAGAAGTTGGCGAAATTAGCAAGAAAATTAGTGAAGAATTAAAGTCAGCAGAAAGCAGCATTTCTGAACTTGCGGAGGAAGCATAAAATGTTAAAAGAATATACTTCAGTTACAGAAATCTCAGGACCATTAATGATTGTAGAGAATGTAGAAGATGTGGCGTATGGTGAATTAGTTCAAGTTACAGATCCTGCAGGTGATCTAAGATTAGGTCAAGTACTTGAAGTAAAAGACGATAAAGCAGTTATTCAATTGTTTG
Source organism: uncultured Methanosarcinales archaeon (assembly GCA_964534665.1). Classification (GTDB taxonomy): domain Archaea; phylum Nanobdellota; class Nanobdellia; order Woesearchaeales; family JAHJBD01; genus JAHJBD01. Next base: position 115,340 of record CAZHRT010000002.1, read on the forward strand.
AAGGTACTTCAGGTATTGATACAAAAGAAACTAAAGTAAGATTTGTTGGAGAAACAATGAAACTTGCTGTTAGCGCTGATATGCTTGGTAGAATCTTTAATGGTGTTGGTAAACCAATCGATGGCTTACCTGAGATTGTTCCAGAAAGCAGGTTAGATATTAATGGTAATCCAATTAATCCATACAATAGGGACCATCCTGCAGAATTTATTCAAACAGGAATTTCAACAATTGATATGAACAACACATTAGTTAGAGGTCAAAAACTACCTATTTTTTCAGGTTCTGGTCTGCCACATAATAAATTAGCTGCTCAAATCGCAAGACAAGCTGTTGTAAGAGGCAAAGATGAAAAGTTCGCTGTTGTTTTTGCAGCAATGGGTATTACAAATGAAGAAGCTTTATTCTTTAGAAAAGAATTTGAACGTACAGGAAGCTTAGAAAATGTAATAATGTTCTTGAACCTTGCAAACGATCCATCAATTGAAAGGATTATTACACCAAGAATTGCTTTAACAGCTGCTGAATATTTAGCATATGAAAAAGACATGCATGTTTTAGTTATTTTAACTGATATGACTAACTATTGTGAAGCTTTAAGAGAAATTGCCGCAGCTCGTTCAGAAGTACCTGGAAGACGTGGTTATCCTGGATACATGTATACTGACTTAGCAAACATCTATGAAAGAGCAGGACGTATTAAAGGTAGAGCAGGAAGCTTAACACAGATGCCAATATTAACAATGCCAGATGATGATATTACACATCCAATTGCAGACTTAACTGGATATATCACAGAAGGACAGTTTGTATTAAACAGAGACATTCATCGTAAAGCAATTTATCCACCAGTAGACATTCTACCTTCATTATCAAGATTGATGAAGAATGGTATTGGTGAAGATAAAACAAGAGTAGATCATGCAAATGTTTCTGACCAGTTATATGCAGCTTACGCAAGAGGCAGAGAATTAAGAGACTTAGTTGCAGTTATTGGGAAAGAATCTTTATCAGAACTTGATGCTAAATATCTAGAATTTGCAGACAAGTTTGAAGAACTGTTTGTTAAACAAGGTTATGAAGATAATAGAACTATTGAAGAAACACTACAACTAGCTTGGAGATTACTTTCTGGATTACCAAAAGCTGAATTAAAGAGAATTAATAAAGAATTTATCGAAGAACACTATACAGCATAATATGGCAAACATAAAACCAACAAGGATGGAACTTTTGTTAACAGGAAAAAAGCTTAAGCTAGCTGAAAAAGGCTTTAAGCTCCTAAAACAAAAAAGAGATGTTCTTGTTATGGAATTCTTTAATGTATTAAAAGAGATTAAAGAATTACGTAAAGGTGTTTCAGGTAATCTTATTGCTGCACAAAACTCTCTTTATAATGCACAAGCTGTTGAAGGTGAACTTAACATAGAAAGACTAGCTTTAGGTCTAGGTTCAGGTGCAGAAATTGATATCTATACAAAATCAATCATGGGCGTACAAATACCCTGTATTCGTGATATTAAATTTAAACATGATTGGCATGGTTATTTAGGAGAATCAATAGAAATTGATAAAGCAATCAAAGATTATAGAGAAGTATTTCCAGAATTAATCAGATTAATGGAAAAACAGCTTATGCTTAAACATTTAGCAGAAGAAATTAAGAAAACTAAACGAAGAGTTAACAGTTTAGAATATTTAACAATTCCAAGACTAAACGAAACTAAAAAAGTTATTAGATTCAAACTTGAAGAACTTGAAAGGGAAAACTTTTCAAGACTAAAAAAGATTAAGGCAACAACATGAACAAAGAAAAACTATTTATTTTCTTAACTTGGAGCAGAATTGTTGCAGAATTTAGTATAATTATAGGATTTTTTGTTTTTGTTTATATAATACTTAACAAAACATTAATATAGTATAAAATGTGAGGTGATTGTTATGAAAGTCAAAGATATAATGACTCCAATAATAAAGACAACTATTACGTCTACTGTTGGTGAAGCTGCAAAAATAATGACTAATAATAATATTGGTTCTTTACTTATTGAAGAAGAAGAAAAAATTGCAGGTATAGTAACAGAGAGAGATATTCTTAAGTTTGTTGCTGAAGGTAAAAATGCATCTTTAGTAAATGTTAAAGACATTCTAAACCCAATCATAACTATAAGCACAGAATCAAGTGTTGAAGAAGCAAATCAACTTATGAAAAAGAATAATTTTAGGCGTCTACCTGTTGAAGAAAACGGAAAAATTGTTGGTATAATAACAATAAGGGACGTATCAAACAATTTTAAATATTCATTTGCAAAAGGTATTATTGAAGGGAGGTCAGGTTATTAAAATGGCAGTAAAAGAATTAAACAAAGAAAATTTTGATGAATTTACTAAACAAGATTGTGTAATAGATTTTTGGGCACCTTGGTGCGGCCCTTGTCAGATGATGGCCCCTGTATTTGAAGAATTAAGTGAAGAAATTTCTAACTTTAAATTTGGAAAAGTTGATACTGAAGAAAATTCTGAATTAGCTTCAGAACATATGATATCAAGCATCCCTTGTTTGATTGTGTTTAAAGATGGTAAGGAAGCTAATAGAATTGTTGGCTTCATTGGAAAAGATGAACTTAAAGCTAAACTTATTTAGAAGATTTTAAATAAGCAATATTAATTCTTTTTTTTATGTTAAAAATAACACCTTATTTAGGAATATTAGTTGTACTTGTATCTATTCTAGGTATTTGGTATCCTATCCTAGGTTATTTTGTTCTAGGAGTATTTGCAACTTTATTGATTATATCGCCATTCAAAGGAAGATGGTTTTGTGGTAATTTATGCCCAAGAGGAAGTTTTAATGATTTTTGGCTTACTAAAATTTCAAGAAAAAAGAAAATTCCAAAACTTTTTAGAAACTTATGGTTAAGATGGTTTGTTGTTATTTTATTAATGGGTTTTATGGTATTTAGAATAATTCAAACACAAGGCTTTTTCCTAAAAATTGGAATGGTATTTGTAACCATGTGTATCATAACAACTGCAATTGCAATATTTGTTGGAGTTTTTATTAATCCACGTACATGGTGCACTTTTTGTCCAATGGGCACAATACAAAGACAACTTGGCGGAAAACAATATCCATTAAAGTTTGACAAGGACAAATGTATTAATTGTAATCTTTGTAATAAAGTATGTCCAATGCATCTTACTGTAAATGAAATATCACATAAACCAGATTGTATCAAATGTAGTAGATGTATAGATGTTTGTCCTAAAAAAGCTTTGAAATTCTAACTTAACTTTATAAATTGAATACTATGTTTCTAGTCTATGGCAGAAGATAAAAAAATAGCACAATTAAATCAATTTGTACAAAAACTTCTTGCAAGTCATGCTGATCAATGGGGCACTACTGCATATGTACAAGAAGATATGGGCTTTTATGGTTCTATTGTACCCTTCTTAGATCTTCAAGATGATCAATCCTGGATAGACCTTGGGTGCGGAGCAGGTAATCTAATAGCATTTGTTAGAAGATCATCTCAACCAATGATAATTGGTGTTGATAATAATCCTTATATGTTAACTCTTGCTGGCGCAAGATTCGATCAAGCAGGATTAGCAACAGATGGACATTATCCATATACAATCAATATTAATCCCAATACATTTGGTATAAGAATAGAACCTAAGATTCAATCAGGTTATAAATTAAGCAGAGATAAAATAAATTTAGTTGTAGATGATGTAAGAGAATTAACAGCTTTAAAACATTACTTAAATGGTGATAGAGTTGATTTAGTTACATCTGTTTTTTGCGTTGCAGGAACTCAAGGGAAATATGAACCAGGATTTTCACAAGAAAATATAATAGCTTTAATAGACCCATCAAGTAAAGAATCTGTTCATAGAATGAATCAAGTTAATACAGCTACAAGAAACGCAGTATTTGCTCAAGCTCCTAAGCTTTTAAAACCTGGTGGTCATTTAGCATATATTGATAGAATTCATCCTGATTCAACAGACCTTCGATTAACTCTAGATATTCCACCTGAAATGGAACTTCTAGAAGCTCGAACACAGATGTTTGAACAACCAGACAAAGAAGGATTAACAGAACTTGTAACACAAGCAGGTAAGATAACAAATCAAGCAAGATTCGTATTCTACAAATTTCAATATCAGCCATAATCTTTATAAACAATACTATTTCCATTATTATATATGAAAATTAAAAACAAATTTATCTTGATATCTTTTATTTTATTAATCTCAATACCCTTAGTTCTATCACAAAAAGTTGAAATTAAAGGTTATGTCAATGATTACGCAAATGTGATCCCAGATGAAACAGAACTTAATGCAATACTTCAACAGATCCATGATAGTGATATTGCAGAATATTCTATTGTAACTGTTAATTCTTTAGAAGGAAAAGATATAGAAAGCTATTCATTAAATCTAGCACAAGGCGTCCTAGGTGATAAAGAAAAAAATAATGGTTTATTATTAGTGATTGCTGTTGAAGATAAAAAATATAGATTTGAAGTTGGCCGTGGTTTAGAAGCAACTTTAAACGACGCAAAAGTTGGTAGAATCGGAAGAACTTATTTACAAGATAATTTCAGAGCAGGAGATTATGCTAAAGGTATTACAGAAGCTAGTTTAGTTGTTAAAAGTATATTACTCGGTGAAGAAGATTCTGCATACTATGTCTCAAACACACCACAAGTTAATATTGATTATAATACAATAAATAACCTATTCTGGTTTATTTTCTTTATAATATTCTTTATTATACCAATAATATTTTCAAAAAATAAAAATAAAAAAGATAGAATATTTAATGCAGCATTAGGAGCTGCGTTCTTATTTGGTGGTGGTGGACGTAGAGGCGGTGGAGGTCTTGGTGGTAGTGGCGGTTTTGGAGGATTTGGTGGAGGAGGCTTTGGTGGTGGCGGAGCTTCAGGCGGCTGGTAAACTTTAAATATAATAATACATAAAGGTGATAATAATGACAAAAATTCATAAAAAAACAGGGGAAGAATATCTTTTATGTCCTAGATGTAAAATTGATATGAAAAAGATTGTTAAAAGAGATGTAGTTATTGATGTCTGCAACAAATGCGGTGGAATGTGGATTGATGCAGGCGAAATGGAAAAATTAGCTGAAATTAAAAAGGAGGCTTTAAATGAAAAAAAATAAATCAAAGACAGGAATAATTATTGCAGCTGTAGCTATTATATTAGTACTTTTTGTAATGGGTTCATACAATGGGCTTGTAACTGCAGATGAAACAGTAAATGAAAAATGGGCAAATGTCCAATCAGCATATCAAAGAAGAGCTGATCTAATACCAAATTTAGTAGAAACAGTTCAACAATATAGTGATTATGAAGGTAGTGTTTTAACTGAAATAACTGAAGCTAGAGCATCTGTTGGTAAAGCGGGAACACCATCTGAACTTCAAGCTGCAGGTAATAATTTAAATTCAGCATTATCAAGACTTTTAGTTGTTGTAGAAAATTATCCAAACCTTAAAGCAAATGAAAACTATCTTTCATTACAAGATGAATTATCTGGTACTGAAAATAGGATAAAAACTGAACGGGATATTTACAACAAAGCTGTAAAAACCATGAACATTAAAGTTAGAAAGTTCCCAACAGTCATAATCGCTAACATGTTTGGTTTTGAAAAAGCTGAAAGTTTTGAAGCAGATGTTGGAGCAGATACTGCACCAGATGTAGGAACTTTATTTAATTAATTTTTTTATTTTCTTTTTCTTATCAAAAACAATCTCTTTCATGATAATATGTATGCAATAACTTATGCGCTTTTTCAGAACCAGGTTCCCCTAAAAAATCTTTATACAACTTTTGTACTGCAGGATTTTCATGTGATTTTCTTAAAGGTAAATCTCTATCAGCTTTGTATATAGCTGCCATTCTTTTCTTTATAGTTTCTTTATTAGTTGGCCAAGGTTGTCCACCACCACCAATACAACCACCAGGACATGCCATCATCTCAATAAAATGATACTTATCTTTATTTTCAAGTAATTTTTTAATGTTAGCACCGCCATGAGCAACAGCAAACTTTATTTTCTTACTTCCAATTTTAACAGAACCTTCTTTAATTCCATCAGTTCCTCTAATTTCTGTAAAATCAATTTTTTTAAGGGTTTTACCTGTTCCTAACTCATAAGCAGTCCTTAAAGCAGCTTCCATTACACCACCTGTTGCTCCAAATATAACTCCAGCACCAGTTGAAATACCTAATGGGTGATCAAAATCTTTAGCTTTAAGATTTTTAAAATCAATTTTCTTAGAACGTATTAATTTAGCAAGTTCTCTTGTTGTTAACACATAATCAACATCACTTTTTAATTCAGGTCTAGTACTTTCAAATTTCTTAGCAGTACAAGGCATTATGCTTACAACAATTGTATTTTTTTTATCTTTAGAATAATATGATTTGGTAAGGTTTCCAAGCATTTCATGAGGAGATTTACATGTTGACATATTCGGAAATAAATCATGCCTAAAATGTTCCATATATTTAATCCATGCAGGACAACACGTTGTAATCATTGGAAAAGGTCCACCAGCTGACACTCTTTTAAGAAATTCTGTTCCTTCTTCCATTATTGTTAAATCAGCACCTAAATCTGTATCAAACACTTTATCAAAACCTAATTTCTTTAAAGCAGCAACCATCTTACCAGTTACAATTGTACCTTTGTCAATGCCAAACTCTTCCCCTAACGCAACTCTAACAGATGGAGCAGTTTGTACTACAACATGCTTTTTAGGGTCTTTAATAGCTTTAGTAACCTCATACAGATGTTCTCGTTCATATATTGCTCCAACAGGACACGCATGAACACATTGCCCACATTTAATACATGCAACATCATGAAGATCATGTTCAAAATAAGGACTAACTTTTTCCAAATGTCCCCTTTTGATAAAATCAATAGCATGAACTGCCATTATCTCACCGCAAGCTCTAATACACTTACCACAATTGATACACTTATTATCATCTCTAATAACAGATTCAGAAAGATCTTCTTTGTATTTATGTATTGTATCAAACCGTATCCTTTTCAAACCAACTTTTTCTATTAATTTGTATAAATCAGAACTTTTTTTATCTTTTTTATAGGCTTTTATATGATCAGCCATTAATAATTCAGCATTAATCATCCTATGTTTATCAATACGTTTTGAACTAGTAATAATTTTAGAACCTTCTTTTGGATAAGTTGAACACGAAGTTTCTAACTTACCATTCATTTCAACTAAACATAATCTACACCTTGCTTCAGGTTTTAAACCTTCCATAACACATAAAGTAGGAATTTCAATACCTTTTTCTTTACAAATATCTAATATTGTTTTTCCTTCTTCAACTTCAATATTTTTATTATCTAAAGTTATCTTCATTTAAACTCCTTTTTAAAAAATAAACAAGCATTTAATACATGATTAGTTGCGGTCTTGCCCAACCCACATAAAGCAGTCTCATGAATATGCTTAGAAAGATCTTCTAATGTTTCAACATCATCTTTCTTACCTTTTCCATTATTAATTTTTCTTAATATATCTAAAATTCTTTTAGTACCTTCCCTACAAGGTGTACATTTCCCACAACTCTCACGCTCATAAAATTCAGCTATATTTTCAGCTAATTTAGGTATTGATTGTTTTTCATCAACAACAATTATAGTAAAAGAACCAATTGCACAATTCTTACCACAAACATTTTTCGGTGTAAGTTCAATATTTTTGTATGGCATACACCCACCAAAACACCCAAAATAAACAGCCTTAACTTTATTTTTAGGTTTTCCAAGTTCTATTAAAGTTTTCAAACTTGTACCAACAGGTAATTCATACACTCCAGGTTTTGTAACATTTCCAGATAATGAATAAAGTCTTAAATTTGAGTTCCAATCATGAAACAATACTGCTTGTGCAACATTTGTTAAAGTTTCAACATTGTTTATTACAGTTGGTTTCCCAAAAAGTCCTTCAACTGGTGGAAAAGGGGGTTTATAATATGGATGACCTCTAAAACCTTCAATAGACTTAATTATAGCTGTTTCATCTCCACAAACATAAGCACCAGCACCAACTACAATTTCTATTTCAATTGGTGGATTAATCTTATGAATTGCATTTTCTAGGTTAGATTTAAGATATTCATACTCACCCCTTAGATAAATAAACGCTTTTTGAGCTTTTATTGTAAATGCAGCAATTAAAATACCTTCAATTAATGTTTCAGGATTATTTTCAATGATAAATTTATCTTTAAATGTTCCTGGCTCACCCTCATCAGAATTACAAATAACATATCTTACTTTTTCTTTTGTTTTAATAGCAAATTCCCACTTTTTAGCAGTTGGAAATCCAGCACCACCCCTACCTGTTAAAGGTTTAATAAGTTCAAGAACCTTCTTAGGTCCTATTTTTATAGCTTTTTTTATGGCTTTAAGATTAGTTGGTTTTAAGATTTGCATTTTAATATTTCCTTTAATTTTTCTTTTGTTAAATTCACATAAGGTTTTCCTTGATACAACATTGCAGGTGCTTTATCACAACAACCTATACAAGATGTTTTTTTAACTTTAAAATTATTTTTTTCTAGGTATTTTATAAGATCAAAAGAACCATTCAAATAACATGAAGGACTATTACATACAGTTATTACATTATCAGGTTTTGTCTTAAACATCTCATAAAATGTTAAAACACCATAAATTCTAGAAACTGGAATTTTAGTATCCAAACTAATACGTTTAATAGCTTCTTCGGATACAAAACCTCTTTTTTTTTGCTCCTTTTTTAATATAGGCAGGAGTAACTCCATATATTAATTCTTGAATTTTCTATTTATATATCTTTTGATTTATAAAAAGGAATAATTTAATAAATGATATATGAACACAAAAGAACACTTAGCCCCATAGTGTAGCTGCACAGTCTTTCTTTCAAAGAAAGACCAAAGAAGAGTACCATCTGCGCTACGCTTGAGGTACAAACACAGCCCCATAGTGTAGAGGCCAATCATCTTTGGTTCTGGTACAGCAAAGCCTGTGGAAATGCCAAAGGACCCCAGTTCGAAAATGTAGCGTAACAAATCGCTCATACGAAAGTCTGGGTGGGGCTACTTTTTCAACATAGAAAATATTTTAGGATTATCTATTGCTGCCCTTCCAATCATAACACCATAACAACCATAAGACTTTAACAAAGAAACGTCTTTTTTATTTTTAATATCACCATTAGCAACAATTTTTTTATCAGTATCAACACATTCAGAAAAAACATTCCAGTCAGCTTTATCATCATAACTCTCAGAACCGTGTCTAGCATGTACAATAAAAAAATCTGCATCAACAGAATTAATTAAATTCAAATAAACTTTTTTATCTTTTTCAAACTTATTTAATCCTAGCCTTAATTTAATACTAACAGGATAATTCTTTAATATAGAAACTATTTTTCTAACTTTAGAAATCCTCTTTATCATTGCACAACCAGCACCTTGATTAACATAATTTGAAGATGGGCACCCTAAATTAAGATTAAAACCTTTAAACCCTTTAGAAGATTTAAACTTAGACAAAAATTTTAACAATTCTTTTTCTTTTGTTCCAATTAATTGAATCATTGTTTGTTTATCATCAACTCACTTGATACGTTCTAACAAATGTTTTCTGTTCCTTGCCAAAGCAGAAAACCTAGCCATTGGTGTAAATGTTAAATCAGCC
>CAZHRT010000003.1:0-525 GCA_964534665.1 uncultured Methanosarcinales archaeon
TACAAAAGAATCTGCAAAAGAATTTTTTGAGGGTTCACAATCAGAATATAAGATGATTCCCGACAAATTATTTAACCCAAATCCAACACATATCTATGGTGATAAGGTAGCAATGATCATATGGGGCAACCCCATACACGGAATTATCATAAAAAACAAACAAGTTGCAGACGCAAACAGAAAATACTTTCAGATTTTATGGGGTACTGCTAAAAAAAGAAAATCTTAACTAATCCCGCTTTTTTCAATAATTAATTTACCTTTCTTAATCTTAAGAATCAATTCATCTTTCTCACTAAATTTAGCAACATCAGTAACAATCTTAGGTAATAATATTCTGTTTGCTCTAAACTGTAAATTAGTTATTATCTGTTGAGCTTCTTCAGTCTTAATACCTAACTCTTCTAATATTCTAGAAGTAGCAACACTTTTTCCAGATTCAGTTTTAATTCTAGATTTTTCAAATAAATATCTAGCAACCTTATCAGCTACATCAATACCAGTTGCAACAGTTATACCTTGCAA
>CAZHRT010000003.1:535-49361 GCA_964534665.1 uncultured Methanosarcinales archaeon
AATCCAGGACTCAAATTAGCTTCAATAACAACAGGACCTTTAGCACTTTCTAATATATCAACTGCACAAACATCTGCTTGAATTGCTTTAGCTGTCTCAAGTGCAATTTTCTTCATATGTTGATCAAGTAAAAATGCCTCCCCAACACCACCCGCATGAATATTTGAACGTTTTTCTCCAACAACTGCTTTTCTTTTCATTGCAGCAACAATTTTACCTCCAACAACTATAGCCCTAATATCAACGCCACCTGTTTCAACATATTCTTGAATAATAAATGGCTGTCTTAATGTTGTAAGCGTATCTAAAACAGACGATGCAGCTGCAAAACTTTCAGCATACATTACACCTTTTCCACCAGTACCAGAAGGTAACTTCATGATTATAGGATAATTAACTTTTTCAAGAATACTTTTAGCTGATTCAGGCCCAGAAGCAAGATATGTTGTTGGCATAGGAATATTATTTTCTCTTAAAGCAAGATGTGTTAACAATTTATCATGTCCTATTGTAAAAGCACCTGGTTTAATAGGTGTATAAGAAACACCTTTAACAGCTAATGAAATAGATCTTAATAATGGTGCAAACCTAAATGAACCCCTGCTAAAAACACAATCATATTTCTTAAATGGTTGCCCATCATTTAAAATCTCAATTTTCTCACTTTCAAGATTAACTTCAATACCTCTTAAATCAATACTATCAACTTCATCAAAATACTTTTTCATAGCTTTAGCTATCATTTGTGAACTTTGACTTTTTAAACTAATTATTGCAGCTTTCATTTTATTTTATTTCTTTTGTGGGTCTATTATAAAGCCTTTTTTAAGGATATTTTGACCAATAAGTATCTTATACTTCAAATGACTTCTATCAGCCACAGTAAACTCTGCTGTAATTTGCTTACCTTTTAATCTAACTTTTGCTTCAATTACAGGCCTAAGTTTACTACCAGATGCACTTTTAACCATTTTTGTCTTAATTATTGGCCCTAATTTAAGCTTAGCAACCAAATGTGAATCAATACTGCCTTTAGTTGCACCAGTATCAATTCTAGCCATTAATTGCTTATTACTTTTGGCTAAAATATTAACTTTTTCAACTAAACCAAGTACTGTTCTGTTCTTAAATGTAACACTCTTACCAACCATAGAGTCAATTTTCTTTATCATATTTATAAGGTTTTCTATGCCATAAACCGAAAGGTTTATATACTAGTTTCATTACTTTATAGTAGTAATAAACAAGGAAAAACATGACTGCACACAATGATTATATGACACCAGATATGCCTCTGGCAGAAGTTTGGAATCCAGGTATTGGGTTAGTTGACATAGCGCAAGGTGGAGACGGTAAAATCCATCTAAGGTATGATGATCTTACTTCTCATATGGATGCTTGGAAAGCACCTCATCCTTTTATTGAAGTTGTTGCAAGAGATCCTTTTGAATATATGGCAGAGCCAACTAAAGGAGAATACAGAGCAGATAAAACAATAATTGCTGCAGGTCTAGGTCCTTATAGTATTGGTAAAGGCTTTTCACAATTAGAAGAAAGACGTCAAAGTGCTAGAAATGCTATGAATTCTGAAGATGGACAATCTTTAATGGATATGGTAGAAGATCAAATTAATAATATGCCATTTATTTCCCATATTGGAATGATTGATGAACCAGGAACTTTAGCACAAGCAAGAAAATTACGTGATGGTACTTATAGCCTTGAATTCTCAAGAAATCTCTATACAGAAGTAAGAGAAAGAGTTATAGCAAAATATGGTAATAGTGTAACTGAACAAGATGATATAGATAGTATTGTTTTTGAAGAAGTTTTACATATACTAGGAGATAATTTACCTTTTAGATATGCTTGGGAAGCAATAGATGAAGAAAAAAGAGTTAGAGAAATAAAAAAAGAACTCTATGCAAAAAAAGCAAAAGATGGTAATGGGAGTCATAAACATAAAAGATTAGCAGAAGAGATACAATACGAAATTGATAATATTGTAAGCATGTACTCTGGTGTTTATTCAGCATGCAGAAAACATATGAATAAAGAAGATGCTACTGAATATCTAGCAAAAATGGTTGAAGAAGCAAAAGAAGAAGGTGAAGATGTAAACATTTACCTAGCTAAAAAAGTAAAAGAACTAAATGAAGATGATCCTGAAAGTAATGAAGCAAAATCTAAAGATACTAAAGAAGATCAAGATGATGATGATGATGATACAGAAAATAATGAAGAGGTAGAAAATGATAGTAACGATACTTCTGATTAAACTTGTTCTGAAACTGTTACAATAAATAGTTTAGTCCATGTAAATATAAATATTAAAAAGATTATTAAAATTGAGACTAATATTAAACTATATTCTCCTAACCAAAAAAATAAAGCAATTGCACAAATAATTAATACAAAATTTACTAACATTGATAAGAAAACAGGCAACTTAATTGTATCCTTCAAACCCTTATCAACTATATCCATAATCTTTCTTTTACCAATTGCTGCAATAAAAACAAACACCACATAAAGTACAACCGTTATTAATACAGCTAAAATTATAAACTCCACATTAGAAAAAATACCTTCTGTCTCTAACAAATTCTTTATCAATTGTGCAAACAAGAAAAAAAGTATTGCAATTCCAGCAACTTTAACAATAATAAAATTCATCATAAACTTAAAAAATTCTTTAAGTTTCATTTTCTTATACATGTGATTTGTTAAACCCCAAATAGAATTATTCAATAAAAGACAAATGATTAAAGCAGTAATCGCAAAAACCTTAACATATTCAATAGCATCTTGATAATCATGATAAAATTGTAAAGGATCTTCACCAAACTCAAGATCATTACCTTCAAGCCTTAAAGTATTAATATAATTAAAAACGTTTTTTGCTTTATCTGTAAATGGAACAAGAGTTGTAAAAGCAGCAACAGTCAAAGAAGCAAAAAATAAAAGTTGTAAAAACATAATAGCTACAAAAAGCCACTTCTTTTGTTTAATTAGTTTGAATGTTTGAAGAATTTGTTTTTTCATTTTAGATTAAACTATTCACTAGCAGGAGTTGTTTCAACTCCTATCTGTATAACCATTGTTCCAGTTTTAATAAAATTATCAGACCTACCATCATTAATTTCATCATAGAAATCAATAAAGATTGTTTGATCCTCAAGTTTAAGATTTTCCACTGTTGTATATCCAATCCAATCAGTTGTTTGAGAAGGAACTAGTTTTAAATTCTTAGCTGATTCAGCACCAAACCTAACTTTAACTTTATCTTCAACCCTGTCTGCTTCACCAGGAGTTATAACATCTTTAATCTTAACAATAAGATTTCTTGCTGGAGTTCTATAAATAAATGGTTTAACATTATTAATCTCTGCTTCAGTTACTGCAGTTGTAACAAGATTATTTCCAATAAATATCTGAATATCGCTTGCATCAATAGGATCAGTATCAATTCTTGGTGCAATACCTTCTTTACATTCATAATTTTTCTTACCGTTAGCTACACCACCATTATCATGACAATATTTATAATTATTTTTAGGACAATCAACAACATCATCTGTTAAAACACAATTACATTGTTCTGTCAAATCTTTATCCAATTCACAAGCAGGCGTCTTATGACAGCTAGGACTTGCACTGTCATCATTATCATCATAACAATACTTACCAAAATCATCACTACCACAATTCTTTTCTTTTGTATCACCACAAACACAAAGTTGATTTTGTATATGCCAACCTTGTCCTACACAAGCACCTTCAACAGGTTTTGCATTTGTTAAATATATTGGAATGTCAAAAGACTGCCTCTTGCCTCCAGCTATCAAAATATTCTGATCAAATTCTTTTTCTTTAACTGCAGCACAATCAACACTACCACCCTTAGGAGGCCTCAAATCAAGATGCAAAATCCATCTTTTCTCAGTTGATAATTGACCAGAAGTTGTAGTAACTTCAATGTTAGCTGTAAATGTTCTTTGATTACTTCCTTTAAAATCAAATCCTGTTGAAACACTAATAGGAAATATAACACCATTACCCAAGTCAATCTCATTCCTATTTCTAACATTATTTCTAAAAAGTTTAGGAGGATTAGTTCCAATACGATAACTATCATCATCAAACACAAGCACACCATCAGCATTAGTATCTACAATACTAAAAGTAGGAGATTTTTGTTGCAATTCAGTTACAGACTTTTCAGCTGTTCCAACAGTTAATCCAGGCAATTGATTACCATGGTCTGTACCATCACTTTCTCTAAATGTAACTTTAGTAATCTGTCCAGTAATATCACTCTGAGCAACATTCCTACCTAACACATTTCCAAGTGTTAATTGTCCTGAAGGAGAATTTTCTTCTAATGTTCGTGCAAGTCTAGCATTCAATATATTTCCAGTATCTGCATCTTTCAAATAATAAACAATACACTGAGGTTTTTCATCTTTAACAATATCAACTTTAACAGTAACTGGTCTTCCAACATGAACAGTCCTTCCTTCAGATACAGAGTCAGACTTAGTATGCGCTTGCCAATCTGTACTATCACCTACCTGTACACCATTAAAGTAAGCTAATCCTTGTGAATAAAAGAATGATGCAGCTGAACTACAATCAAAAGATCCATCTGGTGAAAGTCTACAAGCAGCAATATCTGAAGCAGAATTATCTGTTATTGGAAAATAAAATACTCCATCTTCATGTCCTTCAGGGAAACATTTACTAACATCACCACTCCGTGAAATTTCCCTATCTACCCTTAATGAAAATTTAAGATGATCATATCTATATTTAGCAGTTATAATATCATGATGATCAATATCTTCTAACTCATTTTGTGTAAGAGATCTTCCTTGATAAAATGAATGCTTTTCCTCCTGAGGTAACAAAAGACAATCACAATTACTACCATCTAAAGATCCTTGTTTCTCACAATTAATTCCAGGACGTCTATCAAGCTCATTTAAACTTACACATGCAAGCTCAACATTATAACTATCAATATCACAACCAGGATTAATCAACCATGAAGATCTATACTCATATTTAGCTCTAGAATTAGTTGGATCAAAAGTAAGATACTCTCTTTTAGGCAAAATAGGTTGAACTAATGTTGCAAAAGGTGTTGAATAAGATACATCAATAAGATCTTCAACTCCAATTTCCCAATCATAACCAAATGCAGCTAAACAAAGTTTTCTAGCAATAGATTCTTGACCTGCACCAAATAAGTTAGTAAGTTTTGCATTACCATATTCTTTTGATAATTCACCTTGTGTTGCTGAAATAGATTCAGTAATAGATTCAGCTCCAGCACTGAGGGTATCACCAAGTAATCCTTCACCGCCAAATGTTATTCCTTCTCCCCAAGGCAAACAACCATCTCTTATCCATGTTATTATATCCCAAATAAATGAACACACATACTGAGTAAACAATTCTTTACAAACTCCTGAATCTGCCCTACCAGTAGTTCTAACCTCAAGCAAACAATTTCTCAAAGCATTCATTATATTAGTAACCATTCTTAATCTTGCAATAATATGTGATAAAGAAACACATTGAAATGTTGCCAACCAATCTTTAGCAGGATCCATCCTAAGCAAATTTCCATCCTTACCACTAAAACCATCCATTAACCATTGATTTTGTCCAAAACATGCTGGTTGATCCCTTTCTTTAATATATCTATCAGGATTATATTGATTCTTAGTGCCTGTGTTCTTCCCATCAGAATCCCATTCTGGAACAACATAACCAATCTGAGCATACCTATAACTCCATTTCATATCATCAAGTGCTGTTGCTGCAATCTCAGGATCATCTCTTGAAGGAACATCAGACCTAGTATAATAAGGCGAAGGATCTTGTTTAGAAGGATTTATACAACAACATTCATACCTTTGTTCTTCATCATTGCTTACAACAGATACTTTATTGGGTAGTGCTTTATTTTTTATCACATTAGTAGTAGTCGCATAAGGCTTAGAAGTATGATAAACACCACCTTGATTATAAAAACAATCTACTGTATAGCCTCTTCTGTCTGACTGTACTGTCTTACCAGATTCATCTTTTCCAGTTGCTGAATTTTCTTTAGGTGCTTCATTAAGTTTTGCACAAGCAGAAGCTTCTACACAAGACCACCCTGCATTAACAACATCTTTACCATCCTTTTGTGTAGTATCAAGTGTCCTATCTCTAACTTTTTGAGGTTCAATATATTTATCTAAACCACAAACCTGGCTACACTCTTGATTTCTAGAAGTAAGATAGTTAGTTTCACTTTGTTTCAAAGCATAAATTTCTGGTGGACCATTAATAGCAGAACCTTTTCTAGTAAATTCAAGTTTATCAAAAGAATAAAGATTTGCTTTTGCATCAACAACTGTAGGATTGGTATAAATATATTCAGCTGTTGGATCCCCTGTATTGATATTAACTGGCCAACAATCTTGCCCAGTTGTAAATTTAGTTAATTTTACACCAACTGCTTTTTCATTCTCAAGAACAGAACATTTTGCAGATCTAATTGGCTGTCCAAACATACTTTGGTCATTATTACAAGTTGAACCTTGCTCTTTTTTCTTAATAAGGTCTTTATCTTTAACCTTTTCAGTCCACTTTGAAGGTGCATCATGTCCTAATACCCTATCACACGTCCATCTAAAAGCTTGATAAAGACTAGCTTCAGAACCCCATGCAGCTGAACACCCAGGTGCACACTTTTGCATACATTGATCAGGTATTCTTTCCTGTTGTATTTTATTAGCATCTCCTTTATTTTGTATAGCTTTAAACTTAACTAAACAAACAGCACAGTCATCCTGGTCAGATGTTGCCATACCTGTAAACGCTTCAGCCTGTCTAGTAAAATCTTCAAACTTGCAAGTAAACCTCCTATAAATCTGAATAACAAACTTAACAATAAAACTTATTGCACAACCAACTGCTGCAATCCTAAGAACTTCATCAAGCTTCTCAATTACTTCATTCAATGTAGTAATCGAACTGTTTAACCAGTCAACTGCATCATACAACAACCAATCTGGTAATACTTCACGAGGATCAATTCTAGCATTATCAACAACATAAGTTACAGACTCACAAAAAGTTTGTTCTTGTGTACTTTCACTTTCTCCAGTTTTTTCAGTATATATTAATCTTAACTTCATTGGAAATACCATTTCACTTTTAATTGCATCAAAGAAAGCATCCCAATCATCACCGGCCCATACATCCATATCTTCATACCTATCAAGTTTACAAGTTACATAAGCAGTAGTTCCTGATGGATTAAGTTTTGAAGTACAACTTTTCTGCATAACTTTACAAGAAGTGTTAAACCGTGGATCTTGTTGAACAATTTTATCACAAGCTGAAGCTATACTTAACTGTGAAACATAAGCATTATCTGCATTACCATAATAACTAAAATTAAAATAAAAATAAAGATATTCAGTTCCTTCTGCAAGCCTTTCAGTACTAATAAAAGTAGGACTCTGATATTGTGATAATGGAACAACATCCCAAGTAAAATTCCCAGACCAACAAGTAACCAAATCATATGAAATGGCTTCAGCTCCACGCCTTCCTAAACTGTCTGTTGCAACAAAAACTAAATTAGCTTGAGGATTATCTTGATATCCAGTTACATCTCTAGCAGTATCTCTAAGATAAGTTGCATAATTGGGAATATTCTCAATTTTAAGCATCCCTCCCCACATTGAAGTTAAATCAACAGAAGTAAACTCAAAATACCCATTCATATCAGACTTAACAGCATAATTAGCTCCAGTTGTACACGAACAAGTAGGATCAAGCTTCGCTTCAGAGATATCTTCGATCTCATCAGGAAACTCATCAGGAAAATCGCTTAACGCAATAGTATAATCAAACGGTCCGTTAGGAAACCTTTCAACATAAAGATAAACAGTAGTATTAGGTTTTGTTCTACCTTTAATCCTAACTTCATCTGCATGATTCTCAAAAATTTCTAAACCATCTGTTGGTTCCAATATTTCAATTGTTGGCGGTTGAGTATCTAAGAAAATTTGATAAGTTTGTTTGTTAACATTTCCAGCAATATCAGTTGCCAAAACTTCTACATCATAAAAACCATCTTCATTAAGATCAAACTCAGCTTCAAAAGAACCATTAGTTTTGATTGTAGTAACATGCTCTTCACAAACAACCTCAATCTCTTCAGAAATGGGTTCAACATTAAAGCCCCCTTCAAGAGTCGTCGCTGTTATAGAATCAGATTTAAGGCCTTCATTACAATTATCATCAATTGCAGAAATTTGATAAGTATATGATACCCCAGTATTCAACCCAGGATCTTCAAAAGCATTATCTCTCCAAGTTGTAATTGCAATCCCATCTCGATAAATAATATATTCTTCCGCACCTTCAACTTCGTCCCATTCAAGTTCAACTGAATTTTCTTCTGGATTTACAGTTAGCCCACTAACTTTTTCTGGTAAACTTGTAGATTCTCCTTGAAATTTTAAAGAAACTTTAACAGTACTATTCTCATTAACACTTCCTTTAACCATAAGTGTATGATTAAAAGTTACACTTGGAATATTTGAAACAATAACATTAGGGGCAGCAGTATCAACAATAAACTCATAATCATTAATAACTTGTAAACTACTTTCAGGATCTCTAATTTCTAATTTTAATCTGTTAACACCTTCTAAAACAGGTAAAGTAGCTTCTAAGTTCCCAATCTCATCAGCTGTTGTTACAGCATGTGGCACATCTTCTTCAATATCATCGTTAATATATATTCTGATTATTGCTTCAGAAACAGTTAACAAACTAAGAGGAAAATTATGACTTTCAGTAAAATATTCAGGGATTTCAGTTAAAATAAATGGTGGTTGTAAAGGCAATGTTTCAAAAGTGTACATGTCTCCATCATTATCATCAACAATTTCACCTGACCCATCATCAGATGAAACACTAAAATAATATCTTGTCCCAGGCAATAGCCTTGTTAAAAATAAACTATGTTGTTTAACTAAAACATCATTTGAAACATCTTCATCAAGATTAATATCTGTCTGTCCATATTCAACTTTAGAATCAGAATCAACATCAGTTGTCCAATTAATCCACGCAATCCTGTCAGATTGTTTATAGGTAACTTCATTAATCTCAATAGCCCAAGCAGGAAAGCTTAGCATTACAATTAGCCAAACCATCAACAATGAAATCATCTGTAAGCTATATTTCTTCATTTTAATACAAACTCAGGTTCATTAACTTCTTTTGAATAACTTCTTAATCCACCAAAGAAGAAATATTGTTCTTCTTCATCTTGTGTATCCATATAAACAATATGAAATATTATTTTACCTTTCTCAATATCAAATTCTGATACAGTCCAGTTCTGAATATATCCACCAAACAGCTCACCATCCCTCATAACATAAATTTGCAATTCATATTCAAAATCATCTTTAGCTAACAACTTCAAAGGCAATTCTGTATCTTGTGGATAAGGTACATATGTCTCAAAATTCTTTGCAGGATATTTAATCAATATGGTTGCAGTCTCATTATCATCAAGTGGAAGACCTGGATAAACTCTTTCACCATCATATTTATGTTTTAGTATTGTGTAATTGCTAATTTCTGTAACAGGGCTCATATAAATTTCATGAGTTCTTGATTTATCAGTATTGATAAATGTTTTTGCAGTTTCAAACCCTGGTTTATTAGCTTCTAACACGGCTTGAACACAATAAGGTGTTAAATTTCTAAACATTGGCTGCCCACCAAGACCGCCAACATACACCGGTTCTGATATTCCTAGATCACAACTAAACTTACCACACTTCATTGTAAAATTAACATCACGAATCTCTTCGCCACCACTTACATCTTCAACAGCAACTATTGACTGCTGATAATATAGATTATTACAATATTCATCGTTTGGGATTGTATCTTTTCCTTTAAAATCAGTTGAAGCAAAACTATATCTTGCTGGTTGATTATGATCAATAGAAACCATATAAGCAAATTGGAAAGTAAAATCTTCATGATCAGATGTTCGTTCATCTCTTAAACTAACCATTACTGGGAATACAACATCATAAGTAAAATGCCAAAGTTGTATACATAAGAACCTTGCAGCTTCCTGTCCTCTTTGTGCATTACTTTCAAGATATCTTCCATCTGATGGTCTTATCTTAAGATCCATTGGCCATTTATCATCATACCTAAAAGAAACCCGCATATTAGAGTCAGGTTCAGGAATTTCCCAGATATAATGATTTTGATAATATGAAGCATTATAATTATCTTGATCAGAAAATGAATTAGGTATAGGAATATACCTCTCATTATTATATTTGGTACCTTCAACCTTAATATAACCAAAATTAGTTCTAATTAAATGTCTAAGATATTCATCAATATCAGATTTCAACCATTTTTTTGTAGCACATTCAATCTCAAACCCAGTTGAAGGCATTCTTTCTTCATCAGCAACAGCAATCAAATCAATAACTTTTCTTTCTAAAAAAGGATCTTCATTAGCAAATTCCATAACACTTTTTGCCATCTTATACAAACGATGCATTCTAATAGGAATCTCAACTTTAAAATCTTTTAATTCACCCAATGTTTTGTTAAATTTATCTTTAATCATAAAAGGAAAAACAGATTCAATTTTAACAATAGAATCATCTGAGACACCATATTCAACATTAGCTTCAAAACCACCAAGCTCAACAATATTATATGTTTCTTTAAACGCTTCAAAACTGTTTAAACAATTAGCAATTCCTGTTTCAATATGATTCATCAATTGTAATTCCATAAATTCTTGTGTTGGTATAGCTTCAGTACCATCATACCACCAATAAGGATTTCGATAAGGACTACCTGGAGCTCCAGTTGGGTTAAGAGAAGTATAAGGATTATCTTGCATGTAAGCTGGGAATGTTATATACCCACCATTAAGACCTTGAGTTTCAAGACCCTCATAAGCAATAGTTTGCATACATGCTTCAACATAATCTTTAACAGGCATAAACTCTGGTTCAACTTGTTCAATTCTAAAAACTGCTTCTTGTCTAAAGAAAATCAAGAAAGTTAAAGTTAACAAAATCACTAAACCAATAATTACAAAAATTGTTAACTGCCCTTGTTTTTTCATGTTTTAATATTCTCCAATATAACTACACTATGAATTTGAAAAAAAGCTAATAAAAATACTATTGCTATCCAATAAATAATAAACATTGCAATATTAACACCATAACTAATAGAAGGCACTAAAACATAAAGATATCTTATTAATAAAAATCCAAGATAAAAAATTAATAAAGGTATTGCTAGAACACTAAGTTTATCCAATCCTACCTTAAACACTTTATACAAATATTTCAAACTACGGTGTTTAGCAAATTCTATGTAAAGAATATTTGTAAAGTAAATATATAAGAGTATCAACAAGAATATTGCTAAATTAGTTAAATTTTGTTTTGAACCAAAAAAAGCAGCATTAATTATCAAAAACCAAACCAAAGTCCATATTAAATTAAGAAAACTAAATTTCGAAAGAAATTTCCAAGTGTTTTTCTTACCAACTAATCTATTATTAATCAATCCTTGGAAATATGACCAATTTACAACTGTAAATACAACAAAAAATAAGATTAATAATACACCAAAAACAATAAAATTTCTTAAAAGTCCAGCTGCAGATTCAAGCTGTTCTGCACTAGATTGTAAAAGTGTCTGCTGATCTAGAGCAGCTAATGGATCTTGCCAACGTAACAATAAAAATCTACTAACAACAAATATACCAAACATTACCCCAACTAAACCTAGATAATAAACAAATATCAAATATATATTTTTCTGTGAATTACCCAAAGCTTTAGTTAAATAGTGCTTATGCTCTTCTAAGTACCTAAGTAATTGTCCCATGACCCACCTCTTGAACATATTCCTGCATTTATCCTTTATAAATTATTCCTTTTTTTATATGTCAATAACCATAATTAATCAGAGTAATAATTAATGGTTATTGAGTATGCTCAGGAATATTTGATTCACAAAATTGCTATTAGAATTGGATAAATAACAAATTCCTGACATAGGGAATCCCTATACAAATTCAATCAATTAAAAAAGACCAAAAAACTTTTAAATCAGGCCAATTATCCAAAGATTTATGGCAGAAGAAGAAAATTCAGACGAAAACACAATCTACAACGAAAGCGGCCGACAAGAAATGGTTGACGACGATGAGATGAGTGGCGGCGAAGAAGGATTCATGCGTGGCTACGAAGAAGCTGAAGAAAAAGAAGAAAAAGAAGAAAAGAAAGAAGACGAAGACGAAGAAACTGAAAATTGATCTTCTTACTAACATTTATATAGCTATTTACAACCCATTCTATTATGAAACTTATCAACAAAAAGTCTCAAGCAAGATTTCCTACTTTGTATGGTGAATTTAAAGCTCATGCATATGAAGATGATGAAGGTAAACACCATATTGCCTTAGTTATGGGAGAAATCAAAGAAAATATCTTAGTAAGAGTTCATTCTGAATGCTTGACAGGAGACACATTACATAGTTTAAGATGTGATTGTGGTCAACAGCTTGATGAAGCAATGAAAAGAATTGCAAAAGAAGGTGGAGTTCTATTATATTTACGACAAGAGGGTAGAGGAATCGGCCTATTAAATAAAATTAAAGCTTATAATCTACAAGACCAAGGACTAGATACTGTTGAAGCTAATGAGAAATTAGGATTCAAACCAGATGAAAGAGATTATTCTTTAGGAGCTGAAATATTACAAGATTTAGGTATAACATCTATGAAACTATTAACTAACAATCCAAAAAAGATTTCTGGCTTAGAAAAATACAACTTAACAATAACTAAAAGAATACCTATAGTTATTGAACCAAATAAAGAAAGTGAAAGATATTTTAACACAAAAAAAGAAAAATTAGGCCATGTTTTTGATTAAAAATTGACTACAGATTCTTATAACACCCAAACATCAATCAATAATATAACCTAGTTTCATAATCTTCTTTATATAAGGATAAAACTTATTCAAAACAACTGCAGGACATCTTGAAGAAAACCTTACAATATTATTTACAAGAAATATTGGAAACTCTTTACATGCTTGCGGCCTATTCTTTTTAGTATGAACCATACACTTATTTTCTTTCAGACTAGGACAAGAAAATTCAGGATTTCCAATATAAAAAGAATAGGTTTGATTTCCAAGATCTTTTATAATATGTTTTGATTGAAATTCAATAAATCTATTACCACTTATAAGATCAGCTTGAATCTTTGATACAACAAGATAACCTTTTCTACAACAATAAGATCCACATTCTTCATAGCAAAATCTACTTACACTTTTCCTAGCATCCCTTAAGATAGTATCAATCTTCATTAATTAAAAAAACTTAAAGATGAATATATAAAAATATGCTAAAATAATCAAATACTAAGTACATCCATAACCTTAGCAATATCTTTCTCATTAATTACAATTAATGTATCTGTATAAGAAGACATGATTTCTATTATATTTATTCCATTCTCAGCTAATAACGTAGATAAATAAGCAACAACACCTGGTGTTTCAATAAGATTATTTGAGCTTTTAATAATAACTTCAGCTAAATGATCATAAACTTTAATAATCTTTTTCTTAAATAATTTTTTGATATAATCTAAAAACTCCATAGAAGTAATCATAGTTATAGTTTTTGTCCCTTCAATAATATTAAAACGTTCTTCCCTTTTCTTAACCTCTTTTTGAAGATCTAAAAGATTATTAAAAAAAACATTCTTCTCAACAATAATATCAATTACTTTATTTTTTACTTCTAATTTACTATTTTTTAAAACTTCAAGAATCTTGTTATCAGCTAATGGTTCTTTCTTAACTTTACTAAAATATCTTCTACAAGCAATTAATATCGCATCAAAATCTTTTTTAGCATCTAAACCTAAATCTGTTGCAATTTTTCTTGTTAAAGCTGAATAATTTATCAAACCTGCTCTAAAACATTCTCTAATTCCTGGATGCCCTTTAATATACTCCTCTGTAGTTTTAGCTATGCTTACCATAAAGCAACTCCTTTATTTCAGCCAAATTATATCTGCACCACAATTTAGATTTACATTCTGTTGAGAAAACAAAAGAATTAAAGAAAATCAAAAGTTCATAAATTTTTCTTCTTTTCTCAAAATCCTTTGAAAGCTTACCTTGTTTCTTATACCCACTAAGAAAAATCTTTTCTCTTTTTTTATCTTTTTCAAACATCCAAAGTAAACTTTTTACAAGATCAAATTCATGATGGCCTGCAATTGCCCATTCCCAATCAATAATACCATTAATTTCTTTATCAACTATAATGTGCGCATATGAATAATCTTTATGAAGCAATGAAGGAACAGTTACAATATCCAGAAGTTCTTTATTTCTCTCAAAATAATCTAAAATATCAACAACTAATTTTTTAGGAAGTTTACTTTTAGCTTTCTTTATTTTATGTTTTAGATCAAATTCAAGAAAATCTACCCATTTCTTAAATTTAGGTTCAATTTTTTTGCCAACAATCCAACCAAAAGAATCAAACTTAATAGTATGTATTTCAGCAAGAATTTTTCCAGCTTCTTTAACAAGCTTTTTATTTTTTGATTCCCCTAATTCTTCACCTAAAACCCTCTTAAGTATTGCATAATTATAATTTATTATTTTCTTTGAAGTATCAGTAATAATAACACCAGGAACAAGAACAGAAGTTTTCTTCATAACAAGATTAAATAAATACTTTTCTTTTTCTGCTTTCCATCCATCACTTGGATATATTCTTAATACAAGTTCTTCTTCAATATTCTTAGCTTCATTGATTAAACTCACAAAAAAGATTTCATTTACTTGGCCTTTAGAATAATTCTTGATTGATTCAATTGTATAATCTGGCATTATTCGAGAAAAAACCTTTTTAATATCTTTATCAGAAATCATTTTCTCCGCCTTCCAAGCTGTTCTTTAGTTATTACTTCAATAATCTCTTGACTCAGCTCGATTTTTTTGATATCAAAGTAATTTGAGAGTTGTTTTTGCATTTTAAAGTTTGGGGCTGAGGGGATCAGCCCCATGATATATGGAGCGTGCACGTCCAGCATCTTACTCTTGGTACCCATTAGCAGACATACCGCTCAAGGTTTTTCATGAAACCACTGATATATAAATGTTTTGTTTTAGACATTTTGAGCATATTTTATGAATTATGTCCATTATAAGACACTGTCCTAAATTAGACATAAATGTCTAATTTGTCCGTTATAGGTCTATAGATTTATAAATAACATTCAAAGAAGTAATAAGTATGATATCAACTGAAGAAGCTCAGGCACATTTACGTGAAAGGCATGGATTTGAACCTTTTGTAAGCGAAATACAAACTTACCAAGAATCAGAACTAGGTGGACTCATAGTAAAAGTAAGTGGAAAAGCACACAAAGGAGATCCAACACCATTTGATGAACACATCATCCCAGTATTCCAATCATTAAATGAACTTGAAATGATTGCAGCATTAGTAACAGGTGCTGGTCCTGCAATGGACCTTGCTCAAAAAGAATATAGGCAAGAGCACGAGACTACTTTAGGTGAAAAGATTAATGGTGTGCGCCCAACAGAACCAGGCTTTATGCCAAAAACAAAAGAACTTTCTGATGCTTTACAAGATGATCTTGTTGCAAAACTAAATGCCAATAGCATTCCAGCTGTTGCAATTCCCCCTGAAGCACTTATGTGCAAGATACGAGGAAACACAGGAGGCATTGAATGGGGAAACACCGCAGACATCATAGGATTAGATCTAGCGCCATATCAATCTGCCTTTGATAATGGCCTTACACCAGTAACTTCCCATGTAGGTTATGACCCAATTAAAGGAGATTATGGAAATATCAATGCTTCGCGTGTTGCAGCATTCTTAGCATGGGCTGGAAACCTAGACGCTGCAAAGATTTTATTCCTAGGTGATATGCCAGGATTGCTAAATATAGATAGAAATACAATCTCTGAAATATCAGATAAAACAGTTGGAGATATGCTAATAGAAGATGTAGTTTTAACAGAAGGTGCAATAGAAAACTGGGACTGTGCCCAATACGCACTTTCAGGCATGAGAAATGGTGCAGCCCACATTTCACATTTTAGTACTGCAGCAGCAGAGATGTTTACTGATGGCGCAGGAACAATTATATGGCAATATACAGAACCTAATGTATTTCCAACCCCTTATATGATTCCAGGAGGCCCAAACAAAGTCATGTCCGTCTTAAACAAAGGATTTGGAAAACGAGGAGCAAAAGTAAAGGAGACATACCTTAATGATCTTTTGCTCAATAATGAACTTGAAGAAATTCACGCTGATAATGAAATAACGGCATTAGCAATATATCTAAAAAATGGTGAAGGTGCAAAGATATTAGATAAATTAGTAAAAACATCAGGTCCGCGTGCAAGGACAGGAGCTTACGACCTTATGATCTACGGTGCAACACACTTTAAAGAAGGGATTATAGGTCGAACAAGCGCTAGTGAAGATAATAAACGAGCAATTGAATTTTATCACAATGCAGTTGCACGTTTCAAAAAAGATGGCCGAGCACTTCCAGGAAGGTATACAGGAATAGATAGGGTTGGTAAATATTATATTTTTGCATTAAACGCAACAACAACCGACTTAGATTCACACAAACTAGAAGTTGCAAACAGACCAAGTACACTAGTTAAAAAATAGAACATAAATTAAAAATAATTAAAACATAAGAGGTAAAAAATGGAAAATAAAAAAATAATCTTAGCTTACTCAGGCGGTTTAGACACATCAGTAATATTAAAATGGTTACTTGATAAAGGATATGAAGTAGTTTGTTATGTTGCAGATGTTGGCCAAGAAGAAGATTTTGAAGCAGCAAAAGCAAAAGCTCTAAAAATTGGTGCTTCTAAAGTTTATGTAGAAGATCTTAAAAAAGAATTTGTTTCAGACTTCATATATCCTGCAATAAAAGCAAATGCAATTTATGAAGGAAAATATCTTCTTGGAACTTCTCTAGCAAGACCCCTTATCGCTAAGAAACATATAGATATTGCTAAACAAGAGGACACAAACATAGTTGCACACGGTGCAACAGGAAAAGGTAATGATCAAGTTAGGTTTGAAATGACCTATTATACTTTAATGCCAGATGTAGAAATTATTAGCCCTTGGAAAGACGAAGAATTTCTAAGCCAATTTCAAGGACGTACAGACATGATAGAATATGCAAAAAAACATGGAATAGATGTAAAGGCAAGTAAAAAAGCACCTTACAGTACAGACCCAAACCTTATGCATATTAGTTATGAAGCTGGAATGTTAGAAGATCCAATGGCAACACTTCCTGAAGAAGACTTTGAAATGACTGTTTCACCTAAACAAGCCCCAGATACAGAAGTCAAACTAGTTATTGAATTTAAAGATGGAATCCCAATAAAAGTTGAAGATAAAACTAACAACATGATAAAAGAAGGCACATTAGAGATGTTTACATACTTAAATAAAATTGCTGGAGAAAACGGAGTTGGTCGTACTGATTTAGTTGAAGACCGTTTTGTCGGAATGAAATCTAGAGGTATTTATGAAACCCCAGCA
This sequence comes from uncultured Methanosarcinales archaeon, assembly GCA_964534665.1. Classification (GTDB taxonomy): domain Archaea; phylum Nanobdellota; class Nanobdellia; order Woesearchaeales; family JAHJBD01; genus JAHJBD01. Next base: position 18,276 of record CAZHRT010000003.1, read on the forward strand.
GGTACAGTATTAAGAGTAGCTCATTTAGATATTGAAGGAATGACAATGGATCGTGAAGTTATGTGCATACGTGATGGACTAATACCTAAAATTTCCCAATTAATGTATTTTGGATTTTGGTACGCACCTGAAATGGAATTATTGATGAGCATGGTAAATAAAAGCCAAGAAAATATTTCAGGAAAAGTCTATCTTAAACTGTACAAAGGAAATATTATGGTTCAAGGACGTGAAAGTGAACAAAGTCTTTACAACGAAGAAATTGCTTCAATGGATGTTCATGGCGGATATGATCAAACAGATGCAATTGGATTTATTAAATTAAATGCATTAAGGCTAAAAGCTAGTGCAAAAAGGTTAAAATGAATTTACTTTCGTTAAAAAACATGAATACAGAAAAAGTAAATAAATTGTTAGAGTTAGCTGCAGATATAAAACTAAATCCTAACAAATACTCAAATAGCTTAAAAGGTAAAAGTCTTTTAATGTTTTTTGCTAAACCTTCTTTACGTACTAGAATAAGCTTTGATGTAGGTATTAAACAATTAGGAGGTTTTAGCATAGTCATTGACACAAACAACACCCCGTTAGGAAAAAAAGAAACCATAGAAGACACAGCCAAAGTTTGCTCAAAGTATGTTAATTGTATAATGGCCCGTATGTTTAAACATGAGAGTATTGTTAAATTAGCTAAAAATACAACTATACCTGTGATTAATGGTTTAACAGATGATTATCACCCTTGCCAGATTTTATCAGATTTATTGACTATAAAAGAAAAAAAGGGTAATCTTAAAGGACTAAAACTTTGTTTCCTAGGAGACGGATTAAATAATATAACCCATTCACTATTAATCGGCTGTGCTTTAGTAGGCATTAACATTTCAATAGGTTGCCCATCAGAAGCTATGCCAAAAAAAGAAGTAATTGAATATGCAAAAGAAATTGCAAACAGTAAGGTTATAATAACTAATGATCCGGTTGAAGCAATTAAAGATGCAGACATAGTTTACACAGACACTTGGATGAGCTATCACATCAAACTTACAGAAAAGGAACAGAGAATACAATTATTCAAACCATACCAAGTAAACGCAGCAATAGTTAAAAATGCAAAACAAGATTTTACATTTATGAACTGCTTACCTGCCTTACGAGGATATGAACAGACAACTGAAGTGATTGACGGACCTAATAGTGTGGTATTTGATCAAGCTGAGAACAGGTTGCATATGCAAAAAGCAATATTACTGGAGCTGCTAAAATGAAACTTTGGAAAAAAAATGTTGATGTAAACAAGGAAATTGAAAAGTTCACAGTTGGAAGCGACTATAAACTAGATAAAGAACTAGTTTACTTTGACTGTATTGCATCAATTGCACATGCAAAAATGCTAAACAAGATTGAAATATTAACACAAGACGAACTTGACAAATTAATTCAAGGTTTAAATGAAATTATTAATTCAGGACTTGAAATAAAACAAGAAGATGAAGATTGTCATACTGCAATTGAGAATCTCCTAGTTGAAAAATATGGTGATATAGGAAAGAAAATTCATACAGGTCGTTCTAGAAATGATCAAGTGTTAACTGCAATGAGACTATATGAAAAATATAAGCTAAAAGAATTACTTGATTTATTAGACAATGTAATAAAGTCTATCAAAGATAAAGAAAATGAATATGGAACTATTAAATTACCAGGATACACACATATGCAAAAAGCAATGCCAACAACAATTAAAATGTGGTTTAATGCATATCTATCTTCTTTAGAAGATGATAAAAATTCTGTTAAAAATGCTTTAACAATTATAGATAAATCCCCATTAGGCAGTGCAGCTGGTTTTGGAACACCAATAATTAACCTAGATAATGATATGACTGCTAAAGAACTTGGATTTAGTAAAGTTCAAGATACTATGTACTGTCAAAATAGTCGCGGTAAGTACGAAACTCTAATAGTTGATGCATTAATGCAGATAATGATGAGTTTAAACAAGATTTCAACAGACTTAATCACTTTTTCAATGAAAGAATTTGAATATTTCTCCCTACCAGAGGAATTTTGTACAGGTAGTTCTATTATGCCTCAAAAGAAAAATCCAGATGTTCTAGAACTAGTAAGGGCAAAATACAGTGTAATTCTAGGATACAATATTCAACTAAAAAGTATTTATTCTAACCTGATTTCAGGCTATAACCGAGACATGCAGCTAACTAAAGAACCAACCATGAAATCACTAGATATTACTAAAGAATGTCTTAAAATTATTAATTTAGTCTTTAATAGTCTCAAAATAAACAAAGAAAGTTGTGAAAAAGCATTAACTAACGATATTTACGCAACAAAAGAAGCATATAAATTAGTTAAACAAGGCATTCCTTTCAGAGATGCGTATAAAGAAGTTGCTAAAAAGTTTTAATTAGTACCTATTCTATAATAAAGACATAATTTTATATATCAAAACCTATTTTTAAAGGTTATTTTGGGGGAATTTAATGAGACCACATAAGAAATATTTAGAGTTATGTCTAAAATTAGCTGAAAAAGGAAAAGGATATACTAGTCCTAACCCTCTTGTTGGTGCCATTTTAGTTAAAAGGGGCTCAATTGTAGGCAAAGGCTGGCATAGAAAATGTGGTGAAGAACATGCAGAAATTATGGCAATCAAAAATGCAGGAATTAAAGCCCGAAATGCAACGTTGTATGTTAATTTGGAACCATGCTCACATTGGGGAAGAACACCACCTTGTACCGAACAAATCATTCAAGCAGGTGTTAGAGAAGTTATAATTGGTTGCCCAGACCCAAATCCAAGAGTAAGTGGCCATATTGAACTAAAGTCTCGCGGACTAAAAACAAAGATAGGCATACTTAATGATGAATGTAAGAAAATCAATGAAGCTTATTTAAGATATGTTAGAACAAAAAAACCATTTGTTATTGCTAAAGCAGCTATGTCGCTTGATGGCAAAATTGCAACTAAAACAGGACATTCAAAATACATAACAGGCAAAGAAGCACGAAAACATGTTCATCAACTAAGAAATGATTTAGATGCAGTAATGGTTGGTGCAAGTACAGTACAAAAGGATGATCCACAACTTACAACAAGACTTATTAAAGGCAAAAACCCAATAAAAATTATTGTTGATTCATCACTAAGAACAAGCTTAAATGCAAAAGTTGTAAAAAATGAACCAACTCAACTAATTATTGCAACAACTGCAAAAGCTCCTGCAAACAAAATCAAACAATTTCAGCAAAAAGGAGTTAAAGTTCTCACAATTCCAGCACTTCAAGGAAAAGTTGATATCAAAAAACTGATGAAAGAATTAGGACGACTTGAAATACAATCTATTATGATTGAAGGTGGAGCAGAATTAAATGCAGCTGTAATTAAAGCAGGCATTGTAAACAAAATGCTTTTCTTTATCTCACCGGGTTTAATTGGTTCTGGACTATCTGCTCTTGGAGACTTAGGAATAACAAAAGTAGACAAATCAGTTAAATTAAAGAAAATGAACCATACAACAGTAGGTAAAGACATTCTTATTGAAGGTTACCTTTAAATTAATGCAGATATACAAGTTATTCTAATTGTAGTTGAAGACTAAGCATAAGTGTATCTTAAATTACAACTAAAATTACCCTATGATTTAATGTAAATAAATCAGGTAACTGAGCATCACCTTCTTCAAGAGTAAGTGGACTCATACCAACAAAAATAAAATTATTTTTAAAAAGCTAATTATCCACAAGACCACAAAAATAAGTTTTTGGTTTTCCACCACTAATTAAAGACTCGGCATCAGGTATTTCAGAATTATCACCTTTTAGCGCAGTGTAAAGACAATTAACTAATGATCCTAACTTATCTGAAGATTTTGAAAGGTGAGGATTATCTTTTGCTACAACTTGATAATTAAGAAGGTCTACCATAACCCAATAAGCACTGTTTCTTAACCTTGAATGTTCATCATCTAAAAGAGCTGAGACGTCTTTAAATTGATCTAGAATCCTAGTTGCTTGACTAGTCCTTTGCATAATAGGTAAAACATAAGGTTTTTGGGGCCTAAGAGAAAGTATGTATGGTTTTGATCTACGACTTAAATTTTTACCAATATTAAGATAAAGCATAGTACCATCTTTAAGATATACACGTTCAAACCTTGATTCTCTTTTATCTTGAGCGTCACTAACATTGGTTATCAGACCAAGAGCTATTGCAAGTAATGTATTAGTAAGAGATTTTCTAGCCATAAAGAAATATAAAAAAGTCAGTGATTTAAAAGTTTTTATAGTATTAAAAGATTAATTTTTTAAAGTAGTCTCTTTTCGTAAACAATTATGTTTGAAAAAATAGAACAAGCAATAAAAGAACTCCAAAGAGGAGATTTCATTATTTTAATTGATGATGAAAATCGTGAGAATGAAGGAGACCTAGTTATTGCTGCTGAGAAAGTAACTCCATCAAAAATTAATTATCTTATTAAAAATGGTCGCGGCCTAGTTTGTATTCCAATGCTTGGTGAAAGATTAGATCAATTAAAATTACCATTAATGATTACAGATTCTAATAATACAGAAAACACAAAATGTGCTTTTACAATTTCTGTTGATGCAAAAAAAGCCACAACAACCGGAATTTCTGCATTTGACCGATCTACAACAGTAAAAGCACTTATAAATCCAGAAACAAAACCTGAAGACTTAGCTAGGCCAGGACACCTATTTCCAATAAGAGTTAATGATAAAGGAGTTTTAGAAAGAGAAGGCCATACAGAAGCTTCTGTTGAACTTTGTAAATTAGCCGGCCTTTATCCTGCTTCAGTTATTTGCGAGATTATCAAAGATAATGGTGAAATGGCAAAACTTGAAGATTTGGAAGAATTTGCTAAACACCACAAATTAAGTATTTATACAATACATGACTTAATAAAATATCTTAAGAATAAATCTTCTTAACAATTAAAGTAACAATTCTACCAATTATTGCTCCAAGAGCAAAAGCAACTAATATTATTATTATAAAACCTACAATTATATGAGTTTGAACATACTGTCCAATATTTAATCCAAGCAAACCAACATAATATAAAAACGGAAGTAACAAAAATCCACAAGCATTACATTCAAAACTTTGACAACTATTGTAGCAAACCTTAGCTGCAATAAAAAGTCCCGAATGTATTAAGATTATAATAAAACTCAAAATAGAACCATACTTCAGCCATCTAGGCAATCTCATAAAAGCTTTCCAAGGATTTAATTTATTACATTTCTTTTTCTTCTTCATCTTAATAAATCATAGTGCCTATTACAACTAAAAGATTTGAAAAAAACCATAAACAATAAGCAATAATTATAGGTGGTTCTTTATGCACAGAACCATATATTATCCATGGAATATTAAATAACATATACAACCCAAAAGATAAAGGTGATATGCCCGCAGCGTTCTTTTCAAGATATATCTTTAATATTTGAGGTAAACTGTTTAGAGGTCCAATTATCGCTATAACAAATAAGAATCTATCAAAATTTCTTTTCCACCTTTCTGGATGAGGAAAAGGTGCTAGCTTTTGATGGGCCCTTTTCCTTTTGTGAAGATGATGTATTCCATGATCCATACATCTTAATCAATCTAGCTTGTATATATAATTAACGAAAAACTTATTAAAGCATAAAGAAAATTATGTTAGTATGAATTATAAAAAGAAAATATTAGAAATCTTAGAAAAAGAAACAAAACAAAAAGGATTAATCCTAGAAATACCTCCTGATCAATCTTTAGGAGACTTTGCATTCCCATGCTTTTCTTTAGCTAAAGTTTACAAGAAAGCACCTAATCAAATATCTGAAGAATTAGCAAAAAAGATTCCTCTTAATGAATTCATTGATAAGATTGAAGTTAAAGGACCATACTTAAACTTCTTTATACACAAACAAGACATTGCACAAGATACAATTAAAAAAGTTCTAAAAGAAAAAGAATGTTACGGCTCCACTAAAAATAAAAAAGAAAAAGTAATGGTCGAATTTTCTCAAGCCAACACTCATAAAGCATTTCATGTAGGACATATAAGAGGAACTTCGTTAGGTGAAAGTTTAGCAAGAATACTAGAATTTTCAGGATATGATGTTACTAGAGTAAACTATCAAGGAGATACAGGTATGCATGTAGCTAAATGGATTTGGTGTTATAAGAAATTCCATTCAAAAGAAGCTATTAAAAAAGATGAAGCCTGGTTTGCAAAGATTTACGTTGACGCAATCAAAAGATTATCTAAAAATCCAGATCTACAATCAGAAGTTGATAAGATTAATCAAAAATTAGAGAAAAAATCTGATAAAAACCTTAACAAGATCTGGAAAAGTACAAGAAAAATGTGTTTAGATAGTTTAGAAAACATCTATAAAGATCTTAATACAACATTTGACAAATATTTCTTTGAATCACAAATGGAAGAAGATGGAAAAGTAATTGTAAAACAACTATTAACTAAGAAAATTGCTGAAATATCTGATGATGCAACAATCATTAAATTTAAAAATGAAACACTGGGTGTCTGGGTTTTATTAAGAAAAGATGGAACAGTATTATATTCAGCAAAAGATATTGCTCTTGCTGCAAAGAAATTTGATAAATTTCAAATAGACACTTCTATTTATGTAGTTGGAAAAGAACAAGAACATCATTTTATGCAACTATTCAAGACATTAGAATTAATGCAATTCAAGCAAGCAAAGAAATGCAGATATGTTCCTGTAAGCTTAGTAAAATTGCCTTGGGGCAAAATGTCTTCTAGAACAGGAGACAATATATTGTACAGCACATTTAAAAAAGAAATAACTGATTATGCTAAGAAAGTAATCCAAGAACGTTTCAAAAATTTACCAAAAACAGAATTAGATAAAAGGGCTTTAGCAATTGGTATAGCTTCTATGAAATATTCTATGCTAAAACAAAGTCCTAACAAAGAAATTGTTTTTAACAAAGAAGAAGCAATGCGTTTTGAAGGCGATACAGGACCGTATCTTCAATATTCATATGCAAGAGCCTGCTCAATCACAAGAAAATCTACTAATAAAGAAAAATATAAAATACCAGAAATTAGCAATCAAGAAACATCTCTAATCAAAGTAATTGACGAATTTCCTACAGAACTAGAAAATGCTGCAAAAGAACTTAATCCTGCTATAGTTGCTAACTATGCCTACAAATTATCACAAAGATTTAACGAATTTTATGTTTCGTGTAAAGTTATTGGTGAAAAAGAAGAAGCTTTCAGAATCGCTTTAGTTAAAATATTTAAGATTACATTAAAAAACGCGCTTAATCTTCTTGGAATTACACCTTTAGAACAGATGTAAAATATTACAAAAAACCGAATAATTTAAATAGTGTTTTTTTTCTTAAACCTAACATGGTATTAACTGGAGAAATAATCATATTAAGTATACTTGTATTATTATCAGCATTTTTCTCAGGTGTAGAAACAGCCATTTTCTCAATAAGCAAATTAAGGATAAAACACCTAATAGAAATTAAAAAACGCGGTGCAATAACCTTAGACAAGCTTAAATCTCAACCACATAGATTATTAATAACAATTCTTATTGGAAATAACCTTGTGAATATCGGTGCTTCAGCATTAGCAACATCAATTGCAATTGATATGTTTAGTAGTAATGCAATAGGTATTGCAACAGGAGTAATGACTTTTATAATTCTATTATTTGGTGAAATAACTCCAAAAACATTCGCAACTGTACATTCTGAAAGTATTTCACTATTAATTGCAAAACCAATCAAAATTCTTGAGATTATTCTCTGGCCATTTATTATGATTTTTGATGGTTGGACCAAATTAATTACAACTAAAAAAGCATCAAAAGATCCAATAATAACTGAAGAAGAATTAAAAACAATTGTTAGCTTAGGTGAAGAAGCAGGAGAAATAAAAGAAATAGAAAAAAGACTCATCCATAACATATTTGAGTTTGACACAACAAATGTCTCAGAAGTCATGACCCCTAGAACAGATATTTTTGCAGTTAGTGCAACAAAAAAATTAAGAGATGTAATTAACCCAATAATTAAATCAGGCCACACTAGGGTTCCAGTTTATGAAAAAGATATGGACCATATTGTGGGAATTATCAGAATTAAAGACTTAATTAAATATCTTAAAGACGGAAAAAAACAAATATTAATATCAAAAGTAATGCACAAACCATATTTTGTTCCAGCTAATAAAAAAATTGATTCTTTAATGAAACAATTCTTGATTAGAAAAGAACACATGGCAATTGTTTTAGACGAACATGGTGGTGTTGCTGGTGTAGTAACTTTAGAAAATGTTATTGAAGAAATTATTGGAGAAATTCAAGACGAAACAGATAAAATAGAACCACATGTTAAAAAAACCAAGAAAAAAACATGGAAAGTTCTTGGTAAAGCTAGTATTGAAGAAGTTAATCAAGCATTAAAATCAAAATTCAAACAATCTACTAGTTATGATACAATTTCCGGATTAGTTTTAGACAAAATAGGTAAGATACCTAAGAAAAATGAAGAGTTTACCATTGACAAACACATATTTAAGATTGAAGACATGGAAGATAATAGAATTCTTGAGATTAAAATAATCAAGAAATAGCAGACTTTAAATAATTTATTTGATTACTTTCTAACATGAAACTTATTACTCCATTTAATATTGATATTAAACCAAATGAGGAAGGATTATATCCTGTATTTCAAATAGTCAAAGATGTTGCATATGATTCTGACAAAACAATTATTATAGGTAATGATCATAAAGATTCAATAAAATCAATTGAATTATTTTCCAAAAATTTTGACAACCCAGGATTACTAATATTAGATGCACACCCAGATTCTGAAGATGAAAATGATATTATTCCATATTTAATCAATAATAACATAATTAAGAAAGAAAATATTGTTATTGCTGGTTTAAGATCATGGAAAAAACAAGAATTGCAATTTATTAAGAAAAATAACATCAAGAATTATAGTATGAAAGAAATTACTGTAACTGGGTTACATGAAGTTTCTGAATCTTTAATGTCAATTGCACGAAATTTTAGTGCTTTATATGTATCAATTGACTTAGATGTTTTAGATCCTGCTTTTGTTCAAGTTTCTACGCCAGAACCAGGCGGTTTAACAACTAGAGAACTTTTAACATTAATACATAGACTAAAAAAATTAGTTAACTTAAAAGCAATCGATATCATGGAAGTATATGATAATAAAGAATTAGCTTCAAAAATTACCTTAGAATTCTATTAACAGTTTTTCCAAAACCTTTATAAATAGCCTTGGCATTCACTACATAGGTGATTACGTGGGAAGAATTAAAACCAAATTAACTAAGAGAATAACATTTGAAATCTATAGAAGACATAAAGATAAGCTTAAAGAAGACTTTGAAGAAAACAAAGGGCTTATTGCTGAGTTTGTTACCATACCTAGTAAAAAACTAAGGAACACTATAGCAGGTTATTTAACTAGAATTGTCAAAGCTAAAAAAGAAGACTAAAAGATGGCTGATAACAGCATATTTATTGGAACTAAACCATTTATGATTTATGTTACAAGTGTTGTTATGCAATTTACAACTAAGAATGTAAATGAAGTTGTAATAAAAGCAAGAGGCAAATTTATCAGTCGAGCAGTTGATGTTGCAGAAGTTGCATCTAAAAGATTTCTTGAAAACTCAGTCAATGTTAAGGATATAAAGATCAACTCTGAAGGATTTAAAAACAAAATAGGAAAAGACATTACAGTCTCAACAATTGAAATATTACTTGGAAGGAAACAATAATGGAATTAAAAATATACCATGAAAAAAGAAACATAACTGAATGCATTTTCTCATTCTTTAGAAAGCTTAAACGAAGAGTAGTTAAGTTATTTTCTCGTTAATTTTATATAATAGGTTAATTTTGTATTTCCTAAGGGCCTGTAGTATAGCTTGGACAGTACGGCTGGCTTCGGATGATAGTTCAGATGATACCAGCAAACTCCGGTTCGAATCCGGACAGGCTCACTTTTATCTAAAATGGACATAGAAGACCATAAAAAAGAATTTGATAAGATTGTAGCTAAATATCACCTTTTTGATGAAGAAAAAGCTGAAGAAATAGCACATTTTCTAACAACTCACAAAGAAGGAAAGATATCAGCTAAAGAATTTGCAGATCTTTTCGCAATGAAAGAAAATGAAGCAAACATATTTCTAAAGTTTATAGAAAAAGGATTAAATTTCAAAAAACAACATGTCAAGAACTAACTATAAAATAAAGAATGGGGTTCTTGAGCATACTCAAAAATAAACTTGCACCTAAAATTATAAAATAAACTTAATTTACAAATCATATAGGCAAAAAGTATATTTTTGATATGTTGATAATAAAAAATAAGAAAAAAATTAATAAAGCTCTCCAACATCGATTTCTTCATCTTCAATAAATGTTTGATCAAGCTCTTCTTGTACTTCTTCTTCTGAAAGAACATCTTCTGGTGCAAGATCTTCTGATGTGTCAGAAGATGCTTCTGGAGCTGCACAACCAGCAATAAATGCTCCAACTAATAAAATCCCTAATAATATAATTATTGCTTTCATGCATCATCACCTTCTTCTTTTTCACCACTATTCTTACTCTTTTCTCTAAGCCGTTCTTTAATTTTTTCTTGCTTATCTTCAGGAAGATCTTTTATCTTTTCTTCAAGTCTTTCCTTAACAACAGATTTGTATTCTGTCTTAATTTTAGTAACTATTTTTTCTTTAACATTTTTCTTTTCTTTAACTTTTTTAGAAACTTTTTCTCTTACTTCTTTTTTTTCTTCTGTTGATAAACTTTTATAAGATGCTTTCAAAACTTCTTTGATTTCTTCTTTAGTTGCTTCACCACTCTCAATTTTTTCTAATAATTCTGGATTGTCAACACCCATCTTTTCAAATTGTTTCTTAACTCTTTCTTTATTAAGTTCTTTACCAATATTTTTAACTTCTTCACGAAATTCTTGATGTTCTATACTACTCTTAATTTTAGCCCTAATTCCCTGAGCAATAACCTTTCTATCTTCTTCAGAAATCAATAATTTAGCAATATCTTTAAACGCCTTATTAACTTCTTTAACATCTCTTTTAATATTAACAAAAGCTTCAACATTATCCTTTTTTAAATCTAATGCAATTGCTTCATCTTTTAATACTTCAAGTTCAGCTTTCAAAGATTCAAGTTCACCTGTTTCATCACCAATTGTTTCAATTATCACTTCAGCTGCAATAATACTCTTTAAAATAGCTCTTTGTAATTGTAAAACTCTTATTTTAGCACCAACTTTTGATTCAACCATTAATTCAGTTTCTTTCTCAGTTTTATAATCAATTGCGTCTTCAGATTCTTCTTCCATTTCCTCATCATCATCTACGTCATCATCAACATCGGCATCGTCATCAACGTCGTCATATGCTTCATTTGAATCATCATCCAAATCAGCACCACCATCATCTGAAATCAATGTAGGTTCTGCATCTTGTGCAATAGCAAATACGCTTAAAATCATAAGAAAAACTATCATTAAACAAAATATTTTTTTCATTTTATCCCTCCTTTTAAAGTTAGATTCAATCTCTTTTTTACTATACTAGTATATAAATCTTATTGTTTAAATAAAACATATATTTAAAAAATAAAAGCTATTCTTAACTATTATGCAAAAAGTTGATTGTATTCCGGGATTGTAAATCCTATTTCTATAGTTTAAACTTCACAAAATTTATAAATAATCTAAAGGAGAGTATATAAAATGACTAAAATAGGTTTTATTGGATCAGGTAATATGGCTTTTGCACTAATTAAAGCCATGAATGACAACAATAGTATAATTGCTTCTGATAAAAGTAAAGAACGACTTGATTTTGTAAAAAAAGAGACTGGAATAAACATAACTTTAGATAATACTAAAGTTGTCGAAAATTCAAAAGTTATTTTCTTAGCTGTTAAACCTCAAAACATTGAAGAAGTCTTAAATGAAATTAAAGATTCAATCAAAGATCAGATAATTATCTCAATTGCAGCAGGAATCACATTAAATTTCATTAAATCAAAATTAAATTACAATAAGATAGTTAGAGTAATGCCAAACACGCCTTGTTTAGTTAGTGAGATGGCAGCAGGTTTTGCAATAGGAAAACTAAATGATAATGAAATTAAGCTAGTTGAAGAACTTTTAAACAGCGCAGGTAAAGCATTTTTATTAAAAGAAGAAAATCTAGATGCAGTAACCGGATTATCTGGAAGCGGCCCTGCTTTTGTTGCATACCTTATACAATCTTTAGCAGAGGGTGGTGTTAAACAAGGTCTTTCAAAAGATATTGCAAACGAATTAGCAACAAGAACAACATTAGGCACAGCAAAATTATTGATTGAACAAGGAATGTCAACTAAAGAACTGATTGATATGGTAACATCACCTAACGGAACAACACATGCAGGTAGACAAGTGTTAGAAAAATCAGATGTTAAAGAATCATTGATCAAAACAATTGAAGCTGCAACAAAACGCTCAAAAGAGCTAGGAAAATGATAGAACAAGTAAAAAAAGCAAAACAAGCTGCATTAAAGCTTGCAACTTTAAACACAAAAGAAAAAAATCATGCTTTGTTTAAAATAGCTGATGCTATAAAAAATAATGAACAAACAATTTTAACTGAAAATAGAAAAGATGTTCAAAAAGCAATAAAACAAAACTTAGCAAAAGCATTAGTTAAAAGACTAGAACTTAACGTTACTAAACTTCATGAAATTATTGCAGGTATTAAATCAGTTGCATATCAAAAAGATCCAATCGGAGAAGTTTTATCCAAAACAGAACTAGATCAAGGTTTAATACTTTCCAAAATAATTTGCCCAATAGGTTTAATTGGAGTTATTTTTGAATCTAGGCCTGACGCTTTAGTTCAAATTTCAACTTTATGTCTTAAATCTGGAAATGCAGTTATCCTTAAAGGTGGCAGTGAAGCAGAAAATACAAACAAAATATTATTCAAGATAATTGGGCAAGCATCCGGACTAGAAAATTGGATTCAACTAGTAGAAACTAGAGAAGATGTTAAAGAACTGTTAAAATTAGATGAATACATTAACTTAATGATACCTCGAGGTTCAAACGCTCTAGTAAAGTACATCAAAAACAACACCAAAATCCCTGTATTAGGCCATGCAGATGGCATTTGCCATGCTTATATTGACAAAAAAGCAGACTTAGACATGGCTATCAAGATTGTTAAAGATGCAAAAACACAATATTGTGCAGTATGTAATGCAATTGAAACTTTACTAGTACATAAAAATGTTGCAGAAGATATTTTGCCAAAGATTGCTGAAGCATTAGAAGGGGTTGAATTAAGAGGAGATGAAGCAACATTAAAAATAATCAAAGCAAAAAAAACAACTGATAAAGATTGGAAAACAGAATACAATGATTTAATCTTATCAATAAGAGTTGTAAAAGATCTAGATGAAGCAATAAATCATATAAACACATTCGGAAGTCACCATACAGACACAATAATTACTAGGGACAGTGCAGCTGCAGAAGAATTTATGCAACGTGTTGATTCATCTTCAACATTATGGAACTGTTCAACAAGGTTTGCAGATGGTTTCAGATACGGTTTAGGCAGTGAAGTAGGAATCTCAACTAATAAAATTCATGCTCGCGGACCAGTAGGTTTAGAAGGTTTAACAATATACAAGTATAAACTAATTGGAAAAGGACATATTGTTGCTGATTATGATACAAAAAAATTCACACATAAGAAATTAAAATGAAAATACTAATAAAATTCGGAAGTGCAACGCTCACAAAAGAGAATAAACTAAATTATAGTTTTTTAGAAAAAAAAGTTAAAGGTATTACTAAACTACAAAAACAAGGCAATGAGATTATCCTTGTAAGTTCAGGAGCTGTTGCAGCAGGCATGGAAACACTTAATTTAAAACAAAGACCTAAACAAACATTAGAACTTCAAGCTTTATCTGGAATAGGACAAATTAGATTAATTAATCATTTTGCGAAATTATTTAAATCACAAGACATAGATGTAGCACAAGTTCTCTTAACACACCATAATCTTTCAACAAAAGAAGAACGAGATAATTTAAGACAAGTAATAAATTCTTATCTTAAGAAAAATAGGATACCAATCATTAATGAAAATGATACAGTATCAAAAGAAGAATTCATGGGCAACTCAGTAGGTAAATTTAGTGATAATGATATTCTTGCAGCATTAGTTGCAACTGAATTAAAAGTAGATGTAATGATACTTATAACCGATGTAGTTGGATTATGCAATGTTGATCCTAAAGAAAACGATTGTGCTGATGTAATAGAAACCATATCAAAAATTACACCTGAAATTGAGAAAATGGCTTCTAAAGAAACAAACAAATTAGGTAGAGGCGGCATGGCTTCAAAAGTTAAAGCTGCAAAAATAGTTATGTCAAAAGGTATTATTATGATAGTTGGTTCAGGAAAACATTCAATCAATGATTTATTAGAAGGAAAAGTAAAAAGAACATTATTCAAAGCTTAAATAATTAAAAACAAAAATTTATTAAATCTACACCCAATCAACTAAAATATGGCAAAAGAAAAGAATATTGGAATCACTGTAAAAAAATCAGAGAATATATCAGAATGGTATACTCAGCTTATCCAAAAAGCTGATTTAGCAGACTATTCATCTGTTTCAGGTTGTATGGTATTTAAACCATATGCATATTCAATCTGGGAAAAGATTAAAGATGAAGTTGATAAAAGGATCAAGAAAATGGGCGTTAAAAACGCTTACTTCCCATTATTCATCCCTGAAAAACTTCTTCAAAAAGAAGCAACACATGTTGAAGGTTTCGCACCTGAAGTTGCATGGGTTACGGAAGCTGGAGATTCAAAACTTGACGAAAGACTAGCTATAAGACCTACTTCAGAAACAATAATGTATGAAAGTTATGCAAAATGGATAAGATCTTGGAGAGATCTACCTTTAAAATTAAACCAGTGGAACAATGTAGTAAGATGGGAATTTAAACATCCAGTTGCTTTTATGCGTACTAGAGAATTTCTATGGAATGAAGGTCACTCTGCTTTTGCAGAAAAAGCAGAAGCCAAAAAAGAATGTACAGATATTGTCAAAATGTATGATATTGTATTAAAAGATTACATGGCTCTTCCAACTTTACTTGGAAATAAATCTGAAAAAGAAAAGTTTGCTGGTGCAGAATACACATTATCATTAGAAATGTTCTTACCTTCTGGAAAAGCAATACAAGGGCCTGATGCACATCATGATGGTCAAAACTTTGCAAAAGCTTTTGACATAAATTTCCTAGATAAAGAAGGCAAAAAACAATTTGTTTACCAAAACACTTGGGCAATAACAACTAGAATGATTGGTATAATGTTAATGATGCATGGTGATGATAAAGGAGCAATAATGCCACCAAACATGGCACCTATTCAAGCAGTCATAGTACCTATTCTATTCGAAGACACTAAAGAAAAAATAATCCTTGCAGCTGAAGAAATTAAAAGTTCTTTAAGAGGTATTTCTGTTGAACTTGATTCAAGAGAAGAATATTCACCTGGCTGGAAATTTAATCAATGGGAATTAAAAGGCGTACCTTTAAGAATTGAAATAGGTCCAAAAGACCTAGAAAAAAAACAAGCAGTTATTGTTAGACGTGATACTGGTGAAAAAGAATTTGTTAAAATTAAAGATGTACATGATAAAGTAAAAGAATTACTTTTAGATATTCACAATAACCTCTATGAAAAAGCTAAAGATGTGTTAAAAGATAACCTTGTTGAAGCTGATGACATTAAAACACTTAAAAAAGCAATTTCTGACAAAAAAATTGCATTTGCTCCTTTCTGTAACACGCCTGATTGTGAAGAAGCTATTAAAAATAAAATTGGCGCAGGAACAAGAAACATTCCACTAAACCAAAAATTCAAAGGTAAATGTGTTGGTTGTGGTAAAGAAACAGCAATTAAAGCTTATTTTGCAAAAGGTTATTGATTAGCTTTTTAAATCAAAACCTGTTTTTTTCTATTATGGGAAGAAATTTTAACGCATTAGTAGAACTAGTAAATAAACACATTAAACCTAGTGAAACGTCTCCTTTCAGAAACTCTAATTTGCCTCCTGCGAGAGACTACCTAGATAGCTTAATAAGAAAAACTGCTTTGTTTGATTTTCCTTTAAACGGCGAAGACATCCAACCAAACACAGGAATGGAAGATCCAGAATATATAGAATACCTTAAAGATTATTTTGATATGTCAGCTCAACATGGAAGTTTTCTCATAACACCATTCCCAGTAACTGCAATTGAAGATAATGACTCAGTTGTTATACTTGATAACATTGCTGAGAACCATTATTATCTTACACAATGTAGAATTGACCAAACTGCAGTTGGTGAACTTGTTACAGTTATGGTTGGAGATATTTTTCTTTCAAGACCAGGTGAAAGAGGTGGTTTTCAAAATAGAATATCTAATGAATACACTGCCCAATTATTAAACGGGCAAAGAGTCCCTCTTCATACTGAACGAGCAGTATTAACCAATCCTAGAGTAAGTAACGATACAAACACTGCTACAATAGCTTATGTTGAACAACTCGCTTATATAATGGATCCAGACAACTTCATAATAGAAAAAGAGAGCAATCAAGGAAGAAAATATGCTGGAAAAAAGTCTGCTGGAAAAAAACTAAGAAAAACAGTAATGAGACCACATTATGTTTGCTTAAGTGAAGCAGATACAAGAGAATTCCTACAAGATCAATCAAAACATCCTAGATCTGCTCATCCAGTAAGAGGACACTGGAGAAGATTGATGAGCCCACGATATGTAAATATGCAAGGCCAAAGAGTATTTATACAACAATATTTTACAGGACAAGGACAAGTTGAAGGTCAAAAAGGTTGGCATTATCAAGTTATGATAAAAGAAGGACCAAATAAGTTAACACCATACAAAGGTTAACGAAAGTATTTTATATCTCTTTTTTCTATTAACACTTATGAAAAGAATTATATTAATTATATTTATATTTCTTCTAGGTTGTACAACTCAACCAATAGTTGAAGATGCTACTCCAGATGCAGTAACAGAAGCATCTCCTAGAATTCCACTTGAAGAATTATACATGCACAATGTTTCTGAAGATTGTTGGGTTGCTTATGATGGTAGAGTCTATATTTCTACAAATATAACTGAAACTCATGAATATTGTGGAACAGCAGTTGAATTCTCAGATGCAGTAAGATCTAATAAAATTATAATAGATAATTATGGAAAATATATTGGATTCTTAAAATAAACTTATTTAAGATTCTTTTTTACTATATCTTTTATTCGAGGAACAGAATCTTCTATAAACTTCATACAACTTCCAATCAATACTACTTTTGTCTTAATCCCTGAAAAACCAAGAATATCTTTTTTAATAATCTTCTTTGTTCTATTACCCATCAACAAATGTGCAATCTTTGGTCCACCTGCTGTAATAAAAACAGTAGCTTTAGTTGTTTTTAACAATCCTTTTGGAACCATACCTTTGAATTCTAAAGCAAACCCATCAGTAAAAACCCTATCAAAAAAACCTTTTAACATTGCAGGCATTCCAGCCCACCAGTTAGGATAAATAAATATTAGATCATTTGAATTCTTAATCTTTTGTTGTATAGATTTTACTTCTTCATCAGCTACAATATGCCCTTCTGCATTAATATTTTCATTTTTTAAAACAGGATTAAAATTCATAGCATATAAATCAAGAACATCAAATTCTACTTTCTTAGTGGCTAGAAATTTCTTAACTTCTTGCAAAACTGTAAAACAATGCCCTTTCTCTTTTGGATTTGCATATATTATTAATTTCATAGATAAAGGTAAAGTTAGTTAGTTTATATATTTTACTTAAAGCTAAGATTGAAGAATTATTTATTTTCAAATGATTTATATATATTATATCCTTACCAGTTGACATGTGCGGAAGATTTTCAATAATAACTTTAGACCTTGAAGGCAGGTTTAATGCTAAATTAAATTTTGAAATTAAGCCGAGATACAACATAGCTCCTTCTGAAGATGTTCCAATCATATTAAATGAAAATCCAAAAGAATTTATCAAAGCTAAATGGGGTTTAATACCTCATTGGGCAAAAGATGAAAAGATAGGTTACAAGATGATAAATGCCCGAGCCGAAACACTGCAAAAAAGGAGCGCATATAAAACCCAATTTAAACATCACCGCTGTATTATACCAGCGGACGGTTTTTATGAATGGAAACATGTTGGTAGTAAAAAAATACCTTTTAGGATAACAAAACCCAACAATTCTTTATTTGCATTTGCTGGTTTGTATGCAACTTGGAAAGATTTAATATCTTTCACGATTATAACAACAACGCCAAACTCAATTGTTAAACCAATCCATGACAGGATGCCGGTCATCCTAGAAAAAAAAGATGAAGAAACTTGGTTAAAGGAAAACAATACAGAAAAACTCCAAAAACTGTTAAAACCCACATCCCAAAAACTAAAAACAACTCAAATTTCTGATAAGATCAATTCATCTAAAAATGAAGGGAAAGATGTTTTGCAAATACAACAAACACTATAACACCAACTGCTTCTCAACAATTCTCTTAACACCATCTACAGTAATCAATGCTTCCCGAGTTTTTGTCCTGTTATCAACCAACCTATAAACTTCAACATTAAAACCCAGACTAAGCAACTTCTGAATACATTTTTTCTGAACTTTACTCAAACACTCATACTGAAGTTTACATTCAACAAACTTAAACTTTTTATTTCTATAACAAACAAAATCAGGCATACCATGATGCACTTTGTTCATATATTTCAAAGCAAGATACTGCTTTCCCAAAAGCTTCTTCAAGAGAGAATACTTGCGATAAACATTGGGATAAACTTCATCTCTATCTTGAATACCTATTAAGCCACCTCTCCACACTAACCAACCTTCTTTCTCTAATTTACGCCTAAACTCTTTCTCTGATAATCCCCTTTTCTCTAAAAACTCTTTGCGCATAGGATAGTATCTAACCTTAAATTTCAAAACAAATTCTTCAAGCTTAGCCTGCCTTTCATACACATTTATAATACCAAACGGCTGCAATATCCTTAAAGACCTAAACAACATCTCTTTATATTTCAAAACATCAACATTTCCTTTAAAATCTTCAGCTAACACAACACCCCCTGATGAATAAATAAACTTTACAACCATCCCAGGCTTAACATCAACACCTTTTTTCTTTAACTGCAAAACCGCTATTGCCTGAGCAATCTTATGCTTATACTCTGTTTTACTAACCCTTACTCTACATTCTAAAAACTTGGAATCAATTTCTTTTAAAGAACAAATATATTGCTTAAACAATTTACAAATAAAAGGAAACAGTTTAACAATTTCTTTCTCATTTGAACAACCTTTAACTATATCCAAAACTTTTTCTTGAAAATCTCTTACAAACAAACAAGCACTACTTTGCCTAACTTCAATCCCTCTAGCTTTAACATCTCCAGATCTAAAAACACCATAATATTTAGCAGGGACAGGCCTTTGAAAATCTAACACACTTGGCAAAAGTACAACCCATTTATAGATTCCATCAATACCACAAGGTATGCCTACCAAAATTTCCAATTCTTTACAAAAATCCTTAACTTCTTCCTCAGTAATATTTCTTTTCTTGATAAACAAACAATCAACAATACCATGCACAACTTCAAAACCTTTTTCTTCTGCAAGATGCATAGCTTTCAACAAAGTTTCTCTAGCATAAGAACAAATTGCCATATGAGAACTAGCCAAACCCAACTTAAACTCTCTAAAACGTAGATAGCCATAAGAAGTTACTAAAACCCATTTAAGTCCAACAGCCCTTTCATTGTTAACAGCACTAGGATTTTTCTTATAATACATCCTTCTATCCAAGAAAGGTTTTATAGCTCTAGGAACTAATCCTTTATTCCTTAAAGAAACCTTAACAGGTATTCCAGGCACATGTTCAAAAGGACCATCTTTAGCCAAGATTGTTTCAGCTGAGATATTATGATTATATATTAACCAAGGATACATACTAGAAAAATCCACTTGTGCAACATCTTTATGAAAACCTATTTTCGGATCTAAAGTATGACCAGCTCTATCAGATTTAAGAAAATCCATCATATTGATCGGTCTATCAATAGGTTTTTGCTTGAACGGAACCATAATATTATTAGATACCATTTCTCTGACTAAAGCAGATTGGAAAACTGCTCCAAAACTTCTCGGTGCTAGTTTCTGAAACAAACACCCAGATAATTGGCACAGTTCAACTATAGCATCTGTACTACAATAAGCACCAACCATAGAACTACTATCAACTAACAACCTCCCTCTTAAACTAAATGAAAAATCCTGATAACGCACCTGCCCATAGCTGTAATAAGACTTTCCTCCTCTATACTTAATCTCAACCTTATCCCATCTATGAAAATTATAATTTAATCTTTTAGCTAATTCAGGCAGCTTAGAAAAAACATAAGGCATCCTTATAACATCAGGATCATCTTTTTCAAACTTATCTAAAAACTCTTTATCAGAAACCTCTTTACCATTATATTTCAAAACTTTACCAACTTCAATATTAACTTCTTCCAGCTTAACATCATCAACTTTAACAAAATTTAAATCATCATCAACTAAACAAAAAGGAACCAAACCATTTTTATACAAAAACATTTGTTCTGGCAAGATGTCAGCGTTAAACATAACCAACTTATGCTTAAATGCTTTTTCAACATCTCTAACAAACTTTCTGATATTAACAACAGGAACTTCATACACTTCCTTAACAGTATTATAATAAGTTTTTTTCTTAACTAACTTATGAGGTATATCATGTTTATCTAATAACCACTTAGCTTTCTTGCTAAGATAAACATAATTATTAAACTCTTTCTCAACCCGAAGATTCTTATCCTTATCCTTCAGCCACAACACTATCTTGCTGCCTTTCTGATAAGCATCTATTAAGTGTTTCAATTTTCTTTTCCTGCTCAATCAATATGCTTAACAGCAAAAAAGCCCAGACATCTAAGCTGTTAGCATATGAAATACTGCCTAGATGCTTAAACGGCTCTTTCAATAACCTAGTTAAGATCATCCTATCTTTCTCTCTTAACGCCTTACCAAAATCTTTCAGCTCTCGCAACACAATGTCTGATACAATTCTTTGGCTCCATACTGTGTGTCCCATGCCATAATCACCCTATATTTTCTTGATAAATATTTAATCAAAACAGAACAATGTTCTAATAAATTTTTATTCTCAATCTCATCATCATAATTAAACAGATGTCTTACAGATGTAATCACAATCGTTTTAACTGGCGGCCTTGTATAAGCTATCCTCCTTAATGTATCTCTAAATTTATACAACATCTCTGCTTCCATCACATACACTTTTGCAAGCTCTTGCATAGTGAATTCAGGATACAAACTATGAGGGTTAGCACAATTAGCACAATCTATTATCAATGATGGTGCATGCTCAACTGCATACCTCATCAAGAAAAGATTTACAGAGCTACCGCTACTTTTTATTCTTATTAAGGTCATAATTTTATTAAGAAGTCCTCATTTAAATATCCTACGTGTGCATGTCTTGTGTCCTGTGGTACTAGAATATCTATTTTAAAAAATAGAACTTTCATGTATACTTTTTAACATAGGATACAGCATCAAGGAAACCTTTAGCCACATAAACTTTCCCTTTATAGCCAAAGAATTATTTATTTTTTAAAGCTAACCAACAATTACATTTATAAAACCACAACAAATTATAAAATATATGAAAAAAGAATCAGGAGCTGATTTCTTAGCAAGAATAAAAGCAAGAAAAGGTAGGTATGAAAGTCTTGCTGATGCTTTCTATAGAACCCATCACGATACCAACTCATTGTATGTTGAAGTTACAAGATCTGGCCAAATTCTAGCATTTAATGGTTGGGATACAAAAAGAGGCTTAACTTTTGAGCAAAGCAAATTACAACAAACAGAATGGAGAAGAGAATCTTTTCCAAGAGAACAATGGAGAAGAGAACTTTCTGCTTTATTAGCGTATGCTAGAAAAACAGATTATAATTTAATTCCTTGTTTTGAAGGCTATGAGATAAACCCAAAAGGTCATGATTTAGAAAGATGGGTTAATGAAATAGTTGATGGCAAACCACCTACTCAGAGTTAGCAACCCTGGCAACACTATTAAACTTACCATCGGGTTTTTCTGTTAAAGAACCATCTCTAAACTGAAGTGTTGTTTTCTTCCCACGCATCTCAACATAAAAAGGAAACTGATCAAACTCACCTTCTAAAGCATAATACCTAGCTTCCATTTTAACACC
The DNA here is from genome assembly GCA_964534665.1 of uncultured Methanosarcinales archaeon. Classification (GTDB taxonomy): domain Archaea; phylum Nanobdellota; class Nanobdellia; order Woesearchaeales; family JAHJBD01; genus JAHJBD01. The sequence goes on from CAZHRT010000003.1 coordinate 40,829, forward strand.
ATTTGCTGAATACAAAAATAAATACTCTTTAACATTTCCGTGATTTTGAACAGTCCAACCATGAACTGTAACATTTGTATTAGAAACCAAATCATCCATTTGTTTTTTACCAGCCATTAATTTAGCTTCAACTTTATCATCTAAATGTTCAGCACTAGGTTGTGTATCTATACTAGTACAACTAGTTCCAAGTGCTAGCACAGCATAAAAAGCTGCTTTAACTATCTTATACATGATATATAGAAATCTATAAGAATTTATAAAACTATTTCAATCTAACAGCTTCAAGATTTCTAGGTGCAGAAGTTTCAATTCTATTTTGTTTATGTATAGAAGAAGCCAAATCTAAACATCTTGACGACTCACCATGCATAACAATAACTTTTCTAGGTTTAGGATCACATTTCTGTAAATAATTCATTAACTGTTTTCTACCAGAATGTCCTGTAAAACCTTCAATAGTATGCATTTCAAGTTTAATTTTCATAAGTTCTTGTCTAGGTGGAACACCCATTAAAATTTCTTTTTCACCACGCTGAAGCCTTCTACCTAAAGACCCTTCACCTTGATAACAAACAAAAACTAATGAATTCTTAGGATTATCAGAAAGATGTTTAAGATATTCAACAGAAGGTCCACCAACTAACATACCGGATGTAGCTAATATTACACAAGGACCTGTTTCTTCAATAAGCTGTAACCTTTCTTTTTGTGAACCAACCCTTAGGAATATTTCTGACAAGAAAGGGTTTTGATCTTTATGAAAAATTAATTTTCTAACAGTATTATTCAAAAATTCTGGATAAGCTGTATGTATTGCAGTAATATCCCAAACCATACCATCAATATAAACAGGAATTTTATCAAGTTTCCCAGTTCTAACAGCGTTTTCAATAATAACTGCAACTTCTTGCGCTCTTCCAGAACCAAGTACAGGTATTAAGACTTTTCCACCTCTACCCATTGTTGTTTTGATAATGTCTAACAACATTTTTTCTTGTTCTTCTCTAGATGGTAAAATATTATCCTTGCCCCCATAAGTAGATTCAATCATTAATGTTTCAACTCTAGGAAAACTATGAGCAGCAGGTTCAAGCAATTGAGTTCTTCCAAATTTTTGATCGCCACTAAAAACTAAATTATGCAAACCATTTCCAATATGTAAGTGCACCATAGCACTTCCAAGGATATGTCCAGCATTATACAAAGTAATTCTTACATCAGGAGTTACATCAGTAACTTCTTCATAACCTAAAGTTATAGTATGTTTAACCATTTCTTTAACTTCTTCTGAAGTATAAATTGGTTCTTTACCTTCAGACCGCATAATCTTAACATAATCTAATTGCAACAAAGCCATTACATCACGAGTTGGTGCTGTACAATAAACAGGACCTTTATACTGCATCTTATACAAATAAGGAACTAATCCACAATGATCTAAATGAGAATGTGAAACAATTACTGCATCTAATTGTGAAATATCAAATTCTGGTGCTTCTAACAAAGGATAAGTATTACTATCTTTAGCAGCAACATCAATACCACAATCTAACAAAACTCTAGATTCAGGTGTTTGTAACAAGAAACAACTTCTTCCAACTTGACGAGCACCGCCTAAACATGAAATTCTAATCCATTCGTGTTTCTTTTCACGAATCCAACCATCATATATTCTATGCCCAATCTTATCCAAGAATTTTCTACGATAATCAGAATTTTGATAAAGTACTGCCCTAACATTCTCAATAAGTTTTGACCTAATAGCAGGTTTTCGCCTAATTGTTGGAACCCACAAAGTTTTCTCTCTAATGTCTCTTAAAAATGCACCTTGTTTACCAATAGCTAACCCTGGTTTCTCAGCTTCAATTATTACAATACTTCTTTGTGAATCAAAAATAACTTGATCAAGTCCAGCTTCTTCTGGCAATAATTTCTTAATTACTTTCTCAGTCTCTTCCATATCCATTGTTATTGCAGGATCTGGTCTTAACTCTACTCTCTTCTTAATTTGATTAACGATTTTTTTAATATCAGAAGAAGCGTTTAGAAAATAATCTTTATTCTTAGTATATAATACAATATTTGCCCCTTCAAAGCCAGCAGAAGAAATTTTATCTCCGTCTAGATGCTTCATAATTTCTTTTAATATATCCATCGTAAGAACTACAACTCAATTTTATAACTAATATCTTTAGATACCGCTTTTACTACGCCATCTTTTGTAATAGTGTAAATAACTATACCATTTCCTGAAGCAATGTCTCTTTGTACTGCAGCATTAATTGCTTTTGCTCCTAATTTCATTGTTTCCTCAACGGTCATATCTGGTTTATACAATGTTTCTAAAACACCATATGCCATAACAGAACCTGAACCAGAAGACACATAATCCTCACAATGAGTAACTGTACCATCAGGACTTAAATCATAAAGATGATATCCTTTTTTATCTTTACCACCGATTATAAAATGTGAAATACTTGGTATCATACTCATTGATCTAATGTTACCATAAACCATATTTGATAATAAATTAACAGCTTCCTTAACAGTAACTTCTCTACCAGCCCTAATTTTCTTAAGTCTTAGTTCAGCACTAATAACTCTTGTTATTAATTGAACATCAGAAGCAGAACCTGCCATAGTAACAGCAATATTATCAGTTATCTGTGCAATCTTTTCAAACTTTTTATAACTAACAAGATAACCAGATGTAACCCTTTTATCAGAACACAAAACTATTCCATCCTTACATACCATACCAACAGTTGTTGTACCTGTTTTTGTTACTGGAAGTTCCTTATCGTCTACCATTTTAATCTTTTGTAGAATTATTACTTTTTTGTATTCAATATCTACTATATAAAGTTTTCGTATTTTAATATTTAAAATGAATTATTAAACAAAGATTTAAACCCTGTATTAAAGAATGTACTTTTAATCCAAATAGCTGCATCATAATCAGGATTTGTTGATTCATCAGTTGTCATAAACAAAATCTGATCATCATCCACTGAAATAAACCTTGCACTATTCTCAACATTCTTAATACTAACACTCTTTGAAGGAATTTTTGCTTTTCTAAGCATTTTCTCATCAACAGGTGCAATAATTTCAATATTTACTTTAGTATTATTAGATAAAATCCCTCTTAACATTCCAGCTTTTCTATGAAAACCTTCACGAGTTGTTGCAATTGTAATTGATTTTTTAGCACCCTTCATCATGGTTCTTAAAAATAAGTAAATATTTTCTCTACCAACAAAACTGTTTGTAATTTCACTTGGTTCAACATGTTCAATTCCTGTTTTATGTAAAAGTTCTAATTCTTTGAAAACATTAGTTTTTTTTAATTTATCCATTAAACTAAGTTGCAGATCTGCATCATTAGTAATTGTTTTTTTAACTCTCCCAACAATTTCTTCAGGATTAACAGCTATATATTTAATTGGCTTACCAACTTTCATTATGATAAAACCCTTCTTTTCAAGACTTTCTAAAACATCATAACACCTGCTTCTTGGAACACCAGAAATATCAGCTAATTCTCCTGCAGTTGCTATACCTCTTGATAATAAAGAAGTCCAAATCTTAACTTCATAAACATTAAGCCTAAAATCAGTTTTGATTTTATCTAAAAACTCTATCTCAGCAACCATATCGACTGGAATGCAAATCAGATTTATAAAGTTTTGTATAACACACCACTATGGGGTGATTACATCACTTCTTAAATATGATAAATAACAAAACCACCACTATAACTAAAGCCAGCACAAACAAGACACCAAGCATGAATATTGAGCTATCAATAGGTTGTTTTTCAGCAACGGGATCAACAACAGCAGCTGCTGTAATAGGAGGTGTTTGTTGAACTACAACTGGTTTTGTTTCAGACACTATTTCACAAGCTTCAACATCCAGATTAAGTGTTTCCTTTAATTTCTGACCACTATAAGCCATTGATATTTCAATTGGATAACTACCTGCTGCAACTTCATTTACACCAAAAGAGTAAAACCCTTTGTATTGGCTATCACTATCAAAAGGGTCTTTATCTAAAGTAAACTTTTCTTCAATTTTAAGGCCCAAGTCAGAATTTTCAATTGTTAAAACAACATCCTGGTCCTTTGTTCCAATATTGACAACTTCAAATTCTATATCACTACTACCCTTGCAATCAATATCCAAATCAGTTAACCTTGCTTCAATAATCTTAAGCTCATTTTTCTCTTTACTAATATAAATTTTATATTCAATTTCCCTTTCATAATCAATCCCTTTTTCATCTTCACCAAATATTTTTAACTTGAACGGAAAATTCCCCTTTTTTATTTCCAAAGGCAAATCAAAAGAAAAAACAATCTCTTCTGCTTCATTTGCGCTGATATCAATTGAATCAGACTCATCAGTAATGTCAGAACCGTCATCAATACCTTCAATGATTACTTCAATATAAACTTCTTCAATTGTAACATCAATATCTTCAGGATATAAGTTTTCAAATTTTGCAATAATCTCAATCTCAGATTGAGGTTTTACATCTTTGATTTTACCCCCATCTTCATCGGCGCTACTTTTGTCATCATCCACATTTATCTTTATATCTTTTACATTTAACATATCAGGAATCGTCCCAAAAGGTCCATATCTAAACCCTATAACATCACCATCTCTAGAACAATAATGTCCACCAAATGAACCCATATCATAATTCCAACAATCACCAGGACTATCAAATCCTACAGGCAGATAAGACCATTGATTATTAGAAACCAAATAAAATCCCCAATACTCATTTCCCCATGCACAATCTGACCCAACCACATTGTCACCCTTTCCCTCAATCTTGCACAATGCACGCCCATAAACACCCGGATCTGACCATGTAAAATCTAAATCAGAAGTTTCTAAAACTGTAAACCCATTCACACCATTATCAATATCAAAACAATCTCCCTTAACATTTGTATCGCTAAGCTGTGCAACAACGCAAACTTCAGCTGCTTGGACTGTCAATGCTGCTAGTATCAGAAACACCATTATAATTACTATTTTCATTTTTCTCCCCCTTAAACTTAGTTAATAATTCTTTGCATACCTCTGTTTGATCAAACTCCCCTTTATCATGAACAAATTTCTTGGCTTTTGGTAACAACAATGCAAAACCCATATTTGATACAATATGTATTAGAGCAAACGGCAAAGCCGTAAACATAAGTCCAAAAAAACCAAATGGAAACATGAAAACAGATCCAATATTTACAACCAATTCAAATACAATCGTACTTATCAAAGCAATACCCAGAACTTTAAGGATTCCTGCTTTCTTACCTAACATACCCCCAAGAAACCCAACAAGTCCAAAACCTAATGCCTGAAACAATGTCCAAATACCTTGACCACCAAAAACTAAGAAATTTGAAGCATATAACGCAGCCACACCAACTAAAAAACCTTTTTTCTTTCCAAAAAGCCAACCTGATAGTATTGCAAAAAAAGTAATTGGTTCTGCGCTTGGCAATGCTTGCATTGGAACTCTTAATGCTGCAGCACCTAATGAAAATCCAGCTAAAATAAGATACTCTCTAAGCTTAAGCACTTCTAACTGTTTTTGAAGAGCTTTCTGCGCTAATCTCTGTTTAACAGATGACTTTTGTTTTGTAATTAATTCTTGCATTTTATATCATTAGAGAAATATTATTTCTCCACGGCCTTAGTATTCCGACTTTACGGTTGCGGGACAGTGCTGGATTTTCACCAATCTTTCCTTATTAATAGAAGGTATAATCTAAAAATATAAAAGCCTTTCTAAAAAGTCTGTTTATTTACTTTCAAAGCTTCAAAAACCTATGTTGTTCCATGTGTAACAAAATACAAAACAAAACCTCCACCTGTTGAGAATTTATGATAATCTAACTCTTTATCAAATACCATTATGATGTTTGCCTCATTAAATTATACATAACATATTCAACTTTTGCCCACAACCTAAACCTTTCCCAATCTTTTGAGTTGATTCCAGCCATAGGAACCGCACCAAAATCACCCATTCTATCTCCAGAAAGAAAATATTTCTCCCACTGTATCGCATCGTGAATAACTTCAGAATCAACTAACGATCTTTCAGGAACTCGATCTATTGAATCCCCACCACCACCTGAAACATCATCATACATACCTTTTGCTCTTGTTTGCCCAAGATGAGAATATATTTCATCATAATCAACATTACTCTTTGCTGGACCAGACCCATAAATATTCGGCCTTATTCCAAGATAAACAGCAGCATTAGATTTTTCATTATCATCTTCTTCAGGTTCTACTACTTCAACTTCTTCATCAATAGTTTCAGTCTTTTCTTTAGCACTCTTAACACTTAAACTAATCTCTAGACTAACTAATTCTGATTTAGTCTCTCCTTTTTTAGATTCTTTTCTAGACTCTTTTTTTTTATTCTTCATTTAAACAATAGAGAAATTGCATCTCCACGATCTTAGTATTCCGACTTTACGGTTGCGGGGCAGTGTTGGATTTTCACCAATCTTTCCTTACTGATAAAAAATATAATCTAAGAATATAAAAGCCTTTCTAAAATAATACGAATGATAAAATATTTAAACTAACAAATCAATAAAAACAAAAAAGAGGTATATTTATGATAATTGCTTGCTCACATGGAAAACATATTGCTAAAAAAATAGCTGATAAAGCTAAAATGCCTTATTCTGAATTAGAAACAACACATTTTCCTGATTCAGAAATAAAGATTAAATTTAATGTTGATGTTAAAAAGAAAAAAGTTTACCTTGTACAATCATTTTATGGAAATATTAATGATTGTGTTGTTGAAGCTTTATTTGCTGCAGAAACTGCTCGCGATTTAGGTGCAAAGAAAGTAATTCTGATAGCACCATATTTTGCATATCTTAGACAAGATAAAAGATTTAATCCAGGTGAATGTATTTCACTTAGAACAATTGCTAAAAACATTGATGAAGATTATAATAAAGTAATAATTTGTGACCCACATTTACACAGAGAAAAAACTTTAAAACATATATTTGCTATTAATTCTCATAAAATTACTGCAAATCCATTAATTGAGAAATACATTGAAAAAAACATTAAGAATCCAGTTATAATTGGACCAGATTGGGAAAGTTACAAATGGGCACTAAAAGTTGCACAAAGAATTGGTTGCGATTGCGCTATAATGGAAAAAATAAGATATTCAGCAAGAAATGTAAAAGTTAAACTAAACAAAAAAATAAATCTGAACAACAAAAATGTTATATTTATCGACGACATGATATCAACAGGCCACACATTACTTGAAGGCATCAAAGCAATGAAGAAATTAGGCGCAAAAAAAGTAACATGCTTTGCAGTCCATGGTATTATGGTTGAAAATGCTCTAACAAAACTAAAAAAAGCAGGTGCAACTGTAATAACAACAAATACAATTCCAAACCCTGCAGCTAAGATAGATATTAGCCAATTGATTGTAGATGCTTTGTAAATTATCTTACTGTTTCAACATCAACCCAATAACCAATACCTGGTTCATATTCTGAGAAATCATTCCATGGCCTACTATTTTGCCATGTTAACCATCCATTATCATAAGCATAAACTGTTTCTACACCATTAATAACTTGATTGCTTAATGATTTGTGACCAACCATATTCCAACCATCCCCTAATACAATACTATCATTAAACTCAAGACCCTCAACTTCAATTACTTGATTACTACTAACTTCAACCCAATAAGCAAAATTTTCATTAATAATAGAATTATCATCTAATTCTTGCATTAATCCATTATACATAAAGATTGAATCATAATCAGTAAATATATCACTAACTCTATTATATCTTAAATCTATTGGGAATGATATTAAATTCCAGCCTGCATTCAAACTAATATTAAATTTAATATATTCAATAGGTAGAACACATGCATAAGTATTATCAGCAGGTGCATTATTATCGTCTTCTAATCCAGTTAAAGCATAACAATCATTAACATCTTCATATGAACCAGTAATAATCTCATTAACACAAGTTGAATTAACTTCAACCCAATCAGGAATACAAAAGTCACAACTAACAAATTGAATTTCACTATGAGTTACATTAGCAACTTCGCCACAGAAATTTACATCATACTCAACACGAGTACGTTCTTGTTCTTGAGTATCATCAGCTAAACAAGAATTAACATCACTCCAACCACTCCAAACAGTATAATCAAGCGAAGGAGTACAAAAGTCACAAGTAACAAATTGAGTTTCACTATGAGTTACATTAGCAACTTCACCACAGAAATTTACATCATACTCAACACGAGTACGCTCTTGTTCTTGAGTATCATCAGCTAAACAAGAATTAACATCACTCCAACTACTCCAAACAGTATAATCAATTGAAGGAGTACAAAAGTCACAAGTAACAAATTGAGTTTCACTATGAGTCACATTATCAACTTCACCGCAGTAATTTACATCATACTCAACACGAGTAC
>CAZHRT010000003.1:49461-86004 GCA_964534665.1 uncultured Methanosarcinales archaeon
ATCAGCTAAGCAAGAATTAACATCGCTCCAACCACTCCAAGTTGTATTAGTAATAACAGGTGTACAATAATCACAAGCATATGTATTATCAACAGGAGGATTATTATCTGATCCTAAACCAGTTGTTGCATAACAACTATTAACATCAACATAAGAACCAGTAATTGTATTATCTTCCTGACAACTACCATTAACTTCAACCCAATCTGGTGTACAAACATCTTGAACAGTAACCAAAACTTCCTGAGAATCACTTTCAGACCCATCAGACACATCTACAGTAACAGTAAAGCTCCCTACGCTACCATCTGCTGTTGTATAACTAAATGTACTTCCAACTTTACTAAACCTAAGGTCATCTATTGAATAAACTAAATTATCATATTCATCAACATCACTTCCACTTAATACAATCTGAACTTGTTCAGCTTCATTAACAACCAGATTACTAACTTCTTCTAAAACAGGAGGACTATTTGTATGATGTAAATTATAATATTTATAAGGGCTATAGTCTAATCTACCTTTAATCCTATCATCAATACCATCAAATATCTTATCTTGAATCTCAGAATTAATCACAGTACCCCAATAATTATTTTCAGCAACAACATTAGTCCTTATATCAACAATAAAATTATAATCTTCGTTATCAAGATCATTGTTTGTAAATAATAATACATTAGCTCCTGCTAAAATACCCTCTTTATTATCAAGTATCTCGTTTTCATATGCAACAAGACCAGTTGACCTAATCAATTGAATACCATATAAAGAATTACTATCAATTTTATTATATCTCAATTCAAGATTATCAACATTATCAATATACATTCCTACTTTACCATTACTAAACCTACTACCATCAACAATTAAATCATTACTATCAACAACTGTTAAACCATAAAGCGCTGAATTAATTATTTGATTATTAATTTCTATTGTATCACCATTAATTATTACAATATAACCTGCTTGTTCACCTATAACTAAATTTGTTGGATTAATCAAATAAATTACAGGTAAATTATTTATTGTATTTGAATCATCTATATCATTTATCCAACCTTCTTCAACACCAAATCCATTATAATTATTATCCATAACATTATTTCTTAATGTGTTTCCCTCAGAATTTAGAAGATGGATTCCAATTAAACTCATATTTGAAACATTATTATTAGTTAACCAACTATTAGAGGTTTGTTCTAACAAGATACCTGATTGATAATCAACAAAAGTGCAATTCTCAACAGAAACATTATTTACATTGCTAATATTCAAAGCAATACTTGTATTATCTCCAACTATTAAAGAATCTTGACAAACTAAACTTACATTATCAGTTTCTAATATTATTCCACCAGGCACATTATAACTTCCTTCACAAATTACAGTATCTTCTGTTATTGTTAGGCTTTCACCAGGCTCAACACAATCTGAACTTTCAGGATATTGTTTAACATTATTACTTTCGTTTAACTCTTCCACATTGTTAAGATAATCAACGATTGCATATACAGTAATTATTCCAGGATTATTGAACATAAAATTCAATTCTTCGTCTGGAGCTAAACTAGGGATGACACTTTCTAAAGTTTTGTTAAATTCTTCATCAAAAATTGTTAATGTAAAACCAAAAGCATAAGCCTGACCGATATTCTTAATTGTAACATTAATTAAACTGTCATTCATTGACAAATCTGTAACAATTAAATCAGGCATAGGTGGTTTACTAAAGTCACTATAATCTAAACTACTTGTTGTAAAAACATCTGATTGGCTGTCTAAAACACCTTGCTTAACTAATTTTATAACCTTAACAACATAAGGTCCATTAAATCCACTAGCATAAACCTCAGCCCCATCAAAAGTTAATATAACAGTCTGTACACCAGTTGTTAGTTCAAAACTTTGGTTAACAGAAGTTACAAAATTATTATATTCATCATAAAGATCTGCTTCAATATAATAAGTTCCTGCTTCTTTAATATCTACTCCAACATCAATATCAAGATCATCCCCAACAGTTTCTGAATATATGTCTGTAAACACACTTGTTGAATCTAAATTATTTACAGTCAAAGCTTGATTTACATTAAAGATATAATCATCAACTTCAATCTTATACAATACAGGATTAAACATCCTATACTTAACAAGATCCTCAGCATTAAAACGTAAAGAAACAATCTCAGGTATTTCTTCAAAACCCTCTCTTGCAACAAGTGTTTTATTGTTATCTTTTATGTAAACAGCAACATCTCCTGAAACTGACCCATTAACACTAACATTAACTTCTAAAAACTCAAATTCAGGATCTCCATCTGTATTAATTAAAGCGTCCAAAAGATATTCGGCATTAATAGTTGGTTTAATATAATCTGTATCGTTAAATTCAAATGAATACGCGTTTTTATTTCTATAAATCCTTAAAAAATCCTGATTTATTGTTAATGATAGATTATAAGTTCCATTAACCATTTTCTCAGCAGGGTATAGTAAATAGATTGTTGTAGTACCAGACTCAACACCAAATCTTATTTCGCTAGTAGTAATAAATTCACCATCAAGAAATAAATCACCAATTACACTATATGAACCACCATCAAGATCCATATTAATATCAATCGCAAACGCATCATAAGGTGGAGCTTCACCACCACCATAAGTTGTAAATGAATTGATTGTAACACCATCACCATCATAACTATAGTCATAAGAATCATACAAATCATCAAAACTAATACCATAAGCTAAAGGTATAACTAGCAGAATCATACAAAGTATTAGTTTTGTTTTATTCATTTATTTTATTAAATTCCAACAATGCCTGACATTAATTCTAACCCTACAATCCATATTAAAGTAAACCAAATAATCAAACCAGCTATAATTAAATATGAAATCCATACAAAAACTTTATGAATTTTTAATTGCACTAATTTCTGATATGAAAATACCAAAAGAGCGCCTGCAATAAAAAATTCAATCAGAAATACAAAAAGTAACAGCCAAGAACCAAAACTAAGAATACTATTAATAAATTGGCCACCAATAATTGTAAAAAATAATATTATACCCACTAACAACCCAAATTTTCCACCTTTCAACCATCCTTGACTTTCTTTTTTATTTTTCATTTTTATTACACCTCTTTTAATAAATCGATTTAGATATACTTTCTTTCACCTTTTCTTTGACTTGTTCATCTGCAGGCATACCAACATGTTTAACTGGTAATTGTACAATTGCCTTGTTATTGCCTTGAACATTATTGTATATTGCTAACTCATCATCAACTGCTACAATAAAGTCATCACTATTAGAATTTCCAAAACCATCATTACCATATATTAAACTAAAAGAATCAATATTTAATCCATTCCCAGGTTGAGAATCTGAATTAGAACTAATCCAATCAAAGTATTTCTCAAATAAATTTAAAGAAATTTTCTTTTCATCACCTTTAACAGAACTAAAAAAACTAGCTAACCCACTAACCAAGTTATCCAACCTAAACCCAATTTCACTAAAAGTAACATGTTCTTCATTATCATCTCTTAAGCTTTGGATTGCTTCAGCACCACCCTCATCAACAAGTTCAGCAAAATAACTCAATTCTGAGAAAGCACCAGGAACACCAACCAACACCAGAGTATCAACATCTGTAGGATTAACAGCACCTTGAGTAAGTGAAGTTAAAGCTACTCTTGCTCCATTACTATGTCCAACATACTTTATTCTTGAAGACGAAGAATCAGTCTTAACATAATTAACATAAGCAGGGAAAACTACATCTTGTAAATATTCATACGTATAATCATTATTTTCTTCTTCTTCAGAAGGTCCACCAGTAAGTTCAATCAAATAAACATCTTTACCTTCGTTAGCTAACTCATTTCCTAAATCATCCCAGGCATCAACATTGCTCCATAACCCACCACCCATAACAACAGGATACCCATCAGGATCAAGATATTCTTTCATTAAAGCTGAATTAGCAGATTCAATTCTTTTAATCCTATAACTCACACCATCAACATCAATATTAACTAAAGATTCACCAGACATTCTACCAGTTAAAGCGTTACTAACAGCTAATCCAAACTCTTCTGTATTTTCTTTATAATGTGTTCTAACACCATCTGAATGAAGATAATCATAAATTGCTAAACCCTCAATATTGCTCTTACCAAAAATTCTAGCTGTATCAGTATTCAAGAATAAATCTTTTTGTTTGATAAATTCTTTAGCACCTAAAATAAAACCTTCAATATCGTTTCCAATTATTCCAATATATTTTTGACCTTCTCTTGTAAAACTACCAACTAACCCTGCATATGGTGCATCATCAATTTCACCATCTTTTAACAAAAAGTTACCATAATATATCCACCCTTCATTTTTCTGTGCTTCAAACTGCCAAACAACAACTGGGTTATGTCTAGCAACATAAATTAAAACTTCAGCATCATCATCACTTTCAACAAACTCAACAGGCCCCATATTTTCAATTATATAATTTTGAATTTCAGTATTAGCAACACCTGGTGGAACATCTGTATCCATCCAAAGTTTAATAACACCTTGATACAATTTAGACAAAACATTATTTGCCTTTTCACGTTCAACAACTTCATTATCAGGATCTAACACAACAATAACTTCATTATCTTTAGTTACATCCATACTAATAACAATATTTATTGTAGCATATGCAGAAATGGTATTAAGGTAAGAATATTTAATTTCTTGAACAAGCTGATTACCATTTTTCTCAATCACACTTAATTTCAAATCTCTAACATCATAACTTCCATTATTATAAACTTGTACAGTTATACTACCTTGATTAAATGTAATATCATTAATAACTAAATCAACCATCCGGTCTTCTGGTCCAACTGTAAGCCAAGGAGTATAATCAACACAACCAACACTACCGTCTGAACAATCATAGATTTTATCTTGAATATAATTAACATCATCAAGTCCCCACCAATTATTTTCAGAATTAATAGAGTAAGGCTGTGTATTGTAAACATTATAAATGTTAGAATAAAAATCATTATAATTAATTGTACTAGCCTGAACATAATTATTACCAAAATAAATTGCTCTATTATTATCATAAAAAGTATTATAATTGATTATGTTATCTTTTGTAGCGTAAAACATATTGACACCATAGGTGCTGCCAGAAATAGTATTATCTATTATTTGATTACCAGCAAGATGATCGCCCAAAACATTATCACCGATATAAATAGCAGACTCATAATCTTGAAGATTACAATTCTTAATAACATTATTATCTGTTAATTCCCAATCATCAACTTTAATTCCTTTACCACTGCCTGGACCAATCAAAGTTGAACCTTGACAATCTAAATCAGCATTTTTTGCCATAAATCCTATATCATGTACATTGTATGTTCCGTAACAAAGTTTCCTATCTTCACTGATGTAAGAATTACTTATAGGAACAATACAATCGCATTGCGGCCCTTCAAAACCATGCCACCTATTAGGCACACCATTAGAACAAAACTGAATACCCTTTGTATATTTGTAAACAACACCTGAATCATAAAAATCATTATCATATATTCGATGGTCTAAATTAAAATATAAAAAAGAATCATCTTTATCAATAAGTAAATCTTGATAAATAGCATAATTATTCTCCCTAAACACATTTCTTTTTACATCACTAAAAAGAGTAGCCATGTAATAAAATATCCCATAAGTATTATTATAAATCTCATTATCAGAAACTTCTATACTAGAAATATAATCCCCAAAAATAGCATCACCGATATAAACACCATACTCATAATCAGAGATTTTACAATTCTTAATAACATTATAATCTGTTTTTTCCCAATCATCAACTCCTATTCCTTTACCACTACCAGCACCATAGATATGTGCTCCATTACAATCTAATTGAGCATATTTATTTGCAAAACTAATACCAGAAGGTAAATAATATTCACCAGGATTAAATGTTGTATGTGTTGAAATAGTACAGCCGTTTGTTGGTGTAGAACCACATTCAACTGCATAAACATAACTAGAAAATAACAATATAATAACTAATAGCCACAGTTTCTTCATCATTACCCCAAATATGATATTAATTACTTTACATATAAAAACCTTGCCTTAAAACAACAACATTTATATATTAACAAGCCAAAAAATGATATATGAAAAAGAGGTTAGTTGATAACGAAATAGCCTATCTAGAGATTGAAGAATCCAAGATTAACCGTGAAAAATCTCAAAACGTTCTAAACAAAGGTTTTACAATTTACTTTTTTTTCTTAGTACTAGGAATTGTTGGTTTTGTAACTGATTACTTAACATCTAATTTGCTTAACATGTTTGTCATAACCGGACTAATCATATTAATAATTAGCACATTACCATATCTTGCTGCAATCTCAAAAGAAGAAAACTTAATCAAAAGTTTACTAAAAGAACTTAAAAAATGAAAAAAGCAATATCACCTTTAATGTCTACAATGGTTTTAATAATCTTTGCAGGAGCATTAGGTGGAGCAGTAATGACCTGGGGTTCAACAATCCCAGCAGAAGAACAAGAAGCAATAACTGGCTGCCAAAACGTTGAATTAAAGGTTCTTTCTATTAATGACAAAACTAGTGTTTGTAGGTCAGAAAACCAAATGAATTTCATCTTACAGAATATTGGCAAAAAAGAAATTAGTCTCAAAATTACAATTATAGGGGAAAAAGATATAAACAAGTATAATTATGAAGAATCTATAGAAGCAGGAGATATACTAAGAACATCTACTGAACTGAACTCACAAGAAAACATATTAAAAGCTGTTTTTGTGCCATCAACAAAAGAAGGGTTGTGCGCAGAAAAGAGTATAGAGGTTGATAACATTGCCACGTGCTAAACTAAAAAAACCACCAATACCAAAAGAAACTCAAAAACCTCACTCTCATGTACTTCGAAGAATTGTACTTATGTTACCTGCTGTTTTAAGCATAGGCTGGATATATTTTGTTAAAAAAACTTCAAGTGTTGTTACTTTAACACCAGACGGAATATTCTTAGCACCAATTGCTGACCAACAACCTTTGATACTAAGCTTAGTTATATTCACAATAGGTTATGCATTCTTTTTAACAATAATGTTCGCAGAAGACATAAAAGCATTTATTCTAAGACACGCTAAAAAAGTTTAATTATTTATTTCTTCCTTCCTTCAATAAACCTTCAAAAACATTAGGATTCATAATACCTTCTGCTTGCGCAAATTGTTTTATTTGATTAACAAATCCTACTTCTTCTTCACCTAAAGTCCTTACTAAGTCTGGATGAAGTTCAATAGTTAAACCAAGATCTTTTTGTTTGTTCATATTAAGTAGAATTAAAGGCGAAATTTGCCAGTCATTAAGATTACTATCTTTAACAATTTTCTTAAGCTTTGATTGTGATAAAGGCGTATTTGAAACTTGTGCACTTAAAATTGAATCTTGAACAAAATGTGGTAAATCACTTTCAATTATTGCATTCAATTGAATATTATTAAGAGGAACTAGAGCTATAAAATGAGTATCTGCATTAATGCCATCCAAAGCATTTTTATCAGCAACACTCAACTTTTCTTCAGAAGACTTACTAACATCTATTGGATTAGTTATTGGTCCAACATCCTCATCAACTAATACTGTAGTAGTAGTTGATACAGTAGCTGCTGCAATTGCGGTTAATAATGTTGCATCTATAGCAGCTGCTGCTACTAACGCTGGATTATCAGTAGCAACATATCCAGGTAAAGAATCATCACCAATAATATTATCAACAGCTGCAGAATCTTCAAAAGCAGCACCTAAAAACTCTCGTTTACAAGATTCTTCAATAATTTCATCAATTGTAATAGTACAATCAGGAGTACCACCTGCAAAAGGCCATACAACCAAAGGATCATCTATAACTATATTCAAACCATCTAAACAACTTACTGTAACATCTCCATCAGCAACTGCTTGTGAAAATGATTCTACAGCACATTTAGGTATTTGTTGAAAGTATTTACCCTCATCAGGAGGCGTATCAATAACAATCACAGTATTACTACCATCATCTGTAATATCTTTATCAACATCCAACTGAACTGCATCTGCAACACCCACATTTTCATCTTCAATATCATCTAACAACTTTTCCAAATCTTCAGTAGATAACTCAGCAGAATTCTCTTGATCAAAAGTACAATCAAACTGATCATCAATCTTTAAGAATTTAGTATCATCACCATGACCTTCTATCCAAGCATCTATTCTCCCATTACTAGTAATATAACAATCATAATACGGCCAATCAATATGTATATCACCCATATCAAACGATTTAACAACTTTCCCACTTTTAAGCAAGAAAGTATTTTCATCAGTCATTATAGGAGATATTGTATCATACACTTCAGGATATTTATCCAATACAGAAAAACTTACATCCTTACTCTTATCAACAAACAAAACAGTATCCACATTACATGGTATAGCATTTTCCCATTCCTCTCTAGAACCAACATCTGAAGAAGCTCCCCTAACTGTTGCTTTTAATTGAGCTTCAAAAACAGCTAACCTAGATTCACAACCTTTACTAGAAACCTGAGAAATACCTCTCCAACCAAACCACAACAATAAGATAACAACAGCAGCAACTACCAATATTCTAAATATTTGTGCTTGCCCTTTCTTCATAACTTAAAAAACCGTAAGAATTATATATAAATATTTCGGTATAAGGTATATGGACCATAGAATTATCCACAGGATAGAAGAATTTCTTCTTTTTCTTTTAATTATAGTACAAATATTTGACTTTTTAGGTCTTTTACCGGGCGACCTAGACTATCTAAAAAAACTTGTTTCATGGGCAGCAATGGGTTATTTATTTTATAAAGCAAGCATCTCAAGCATATTGTTTGGTACAAAAAAACGTCATCTTGATTTAACAATAATTATAGCTTTCTTTCTTTTCATAATTAAAGATTTGGTTTCAGTTGCAATCGCCACAAGACACGAAGCTGTTTTTTTCAAAACAATCATCGATTTCATATTCAATAACCAAATAAGTTTCATTACTTATAGTATATATTTTGGTTCCTTAATAATTGTACTCGCATCAATTTATGTAACATTAAAACTCCCTATAAAAGCACCAAGTTTTTTAGCTGCTGCACATGAAAAAGGCTTACCTTATACAATTCCTCAAAAACTTTTCAGATTTATATCTGTATTATTTGTTTTATTTAGTTTCTTTGTAATTATTTTTAATTTGATAACAGAATGGCTTGCTATAGCATTAGACGCACCCTTAGTTGTTATTGCAATATTTGTTTATATTTTCTTAATTGTTGGCAGACACAAACATTTCAGCACAGATCATTTAATATTCAAGATTGGCGAATTTGGAGAAGAGTTCTATACAAAATTCATTGAACTTTTCCATTACAAAAAAACAATTTATCTAGGAATCACAGGTATGTTAGCTTTACATTTATTAACAGAGGTAGGTAACTTTCTACTACCTTACTTATTAAACATCAAATCCACATTTTATTTTGAACATTTAGCAGTAGGCGGCCACACACCTTTAACATTTCTCTACATTAAAGAAATTGTTCAAGTTTCAGGCATGAATACAATTACTTTATCAATAGCCTACATATTCAATTATTTAGCTATACTTTTCTTATTGATCGCACCCGCTTTTATTTGGTATAAAAT
Organism: uncultured Methanosarcinales archaeon; assembly: GCA_964534665.1. GTDB lineage: Archaea > Nanobdellota > Nanobdellia > Woesearchaeales > JAHJBD01 > JAHJBD01. The sequence goes on from CAZHRT010000003.1 coordinate 59,241, forward strand.
GTTTACAAAATCACAATTCCATTTTGGAAGATTAACACAATCAATACTAGCATCATCATTGTTTTGTTTCATAACCCTTCCAATGCTAAAATTATCAGCAATAAAAAATCGTATTCTAGTAGGCGTAGACATTCAAACTCACAATCTTTTAGAAACCGTACTATGGATTGATAAAATAATTCCAAACAGACTTACAGCAATAGGCACAATTGTCCTACTTTCTTTAATCATTGGCTTAGTGTTCTACTTTTTTGAATTTAATTCAGAACACAAGAAAAAGATATTTATTGGCTTGATTAGTGCAGGTTTAATTTTCTTTGGCATGTACATATACTACTTTTTTATTAGTCAATTTACTTATTTTATTGCTACATTAAGTCAATTATTCTTAACAAAACAATTCATATTATTATTATTCATAGCTTCAATAGCAATCATAACATTAATTTTCTACTTTTTTGGTTTTATTTTCTTTATTTTCGAATCTGTTAAACATTACAAAGAGGTTTTGGCATGAAAATCTCTTTAGACCTTACAAAAAATGTAGACAAAAACGCTTCTATTTATTATGATAAAGCTAAAAAAGTCAAAAAAAAGATTGAAGGAGCAAAAGAAGCTTTAGGAATTTCACTTAAAAAATTAAAAAAACTTGAGAAACAAAGAGATGATGAAATAAAAGTACAAGAAAAAAGGAAAGATATCAAACGCGAATGGTATGAAAAATTTAGGTGGTTTATTTCAAGTGAAGATTTTCTTTGCATTGGCGGACGTGACGCAACAACTAACGAGATAATAATTAAGAAACATACAGAGAACAATGACCTTGTTTTCCATACAGACATGGCTGGTTCACCTTTCTTTGTAATCAAAACAGAAGGTAAAACACCAAAAGCAACACTCACTGAAGTTGCAGACGCAACAGTTTCATTCAGTAGAGTTTGGAAACTCGGCATGCAAACTTCTCCTGTTTTTTGGGTAACTCCAGATCAAGTAAGCAAAGAACCTCAATCTGGAGAGTATTTATCAAAAGGCGCTTTTATGATATATGGTAAAACCAATTACATTGACAATAAAATCAATTGTGCAATAGGCATGCTAAAAGACGGCAGAGTAATGGCAGGCCCTGTAGAAGCAATTAAAGTTCATTGCAAAGATTATATGGAACTTATACAAGGCAAAGAAAGAGCATCTGCAGTTGCAAAATTAATCCAAAAAAAGATTGGCGGCGAATTAGACGAAATAATCAGAGTATTACCTTCTGGCGGCTGTAAAGTTAAAAAGTAGTTTAATTAAATAAGTCTATAACATATCCTAATTCTTTTAATGGAAAATTATATTAAATTTTGACATAACACCAGAAACTCTGCTTAAGCATAGTCTACAATGATTAATTAGGTGATACATGATTTACTGCATTTAATAATAACACAATTGTATTTTGAGCAACATCTCCTTCAAAGGGTTTTGGAAGATAAGCAACATTAGGATGATCCAATTGATCCTGCAAATCTATATTTCCTGAAGTAAAAACTGTAGGTGGCCTAATTCCAGAATTCCACAATTCCAGATAAAAATCAGAACCAGCCATTTTGCCATCCAACTCATCATCTACAAATAGTACAATTTGATTTCTTAACAAATCTGACTGTTCTAACGCATCTTCCGCAGCACCATATGAATGTACAACATAACCAAGATTAGTAAATAATTTTTCCATGCCTCTTCTAATAAAAGGCGCATCCTCTAATAACATAATATCATAGCCTGTAGTATCAGTTGTAGTTCCTGTAGACACAGATCCATCAAGAGACGTATCTTGTTGTAAATATGGTCTAAAACTCATCCTAAAAGTTGTTCCTTGACTTAATACAGAATAAATTTCTAAGTTAGCACCCATTGGTTGTAAAACTCTAGGAAATAATCCTTTTAGACCATAACCATAACCACCAATATTTCCATCGTCAACTCTTTTAGTTGAAAATGCTTCTGCAGCATTCGGATCTGCCAGAATTTTATCTCGCACCCTATTCGCTGTGACCTGATTCATACCATAACCATTATCAGTAACTTCAACAATTACATTCAGACCATCATACTGTGTCTTAACTTTGATTGTATTAGAACCTTTCTTATTCCTAAGAGCATCTGCTGCATTAGCATATAAGTTATAGAAAATAGAAACAACTTGAGTAATCTCACCCATTACTTTAGGCAAATCTTCAACTAAATCATAAACAAAATATACATCTTTTGGAAATTCTTTTCTTCTAGTTACAAAACTTTCAGACTGAGTTACAATTAAATTTAAATCCAAAGGTGTATAAGAAACAGATTCACGACGAATATCTGCTCTAAGATTAGCAACATGACCACCTAAAATCTGTAAAACATATTTAAGAGTATCAAGATCGGAGAAATCTGGACACTGATCTGTAAGATACTCCGCAGTTGTTCTAAGATTAGCAACGTCATGAAGAAATGTGCCCAAAGTTCCAAAAACTTGAGCCCTAGTTTCTAAATCATCAAGTTCCCCCCTAGTTAATCCTGTATCTGCAACAAGAGAAGGAGTAATCTCTGGAAGTTCACCAGAATGTAAAGCCTGTATATAAGATTGTAATCTCTCAATTGTCCCCTGTTCAGGAGATGTAACTAATTCACTAGTAGATTTTTTATCCCATCCTATTGCTGCTAATGTTCTTGGATCATCAAGTAAACCCATCTTAATTATCCAAGGTATAATTGTATTTATAAACTCTTGCCATTTAATTAAACAACAAAGCTCTAATCCAATATACAACAAACTATTTAAAACCCCCAACCTACCCTCTATCATGAAATTCAAATGCTCTAACTGTGCAACATGCTGCAAAAACATTAGAGGTTTCTTAACAGAAAAACAAAAAAAACAATTAAGACAATACTCTTTTGGACGTTTACCATTAATTTCTTTAATACCTGTTGATAAAATCTCTTTTCCTTTATGGGATTTTGAAGCTAAAAAACTTATTAATGATGCAAAAGAAAAAGGTATTGAACATAAAATTCATCCAAGTAGAGCAGTTTTTGACTTAAATACAAACCAAGCAATAATCACAAGTTACGCAATTGACTCAGACTTTTGCACTTTTATGAAAGGTAACAAATGTCAAAGTTATGAAAAACGTGGTTTTGTTTGTAAGATGTTTCCAATGCAACACGGACCTTTTCTAAAACTTGAAGAATTTCAAATCAACGAAATGTTTGCGGGTTGCCCTTCAACAAAAAGCATTCTTGAGAATCTTGAAAAGAGCGACAGAAAAAAAATGGCAATGCAACTTCATGAAAAATTTGGAGATTCTTTTTTATCATCATTGCAAGCAGATTACATTACAGAATGGATTAACAATCTAATTCTAACTTTAATGAAAGAAAGAAAAATTAGACCAGCTATCAATTATCCATATGAATTACTTTTAAAAAGAATCAATAACTCAGAGAAAGTTGACTTTATGGACTTCCTAGTTAACATTAATGAAATAACAGAACAAAACAAAAATAATTTAGTAAAATGTTTTGAAGAAAATCATCATGCAAAAGAAAGGCTAAAAAATGATCTCAGTTGAAGAAATGAAAAATTTAGAAAATAATTGTGGCATTGAAAAAATTATTTTAATGCAAAACGCAGGTAAAGGCATTTATGAAACTATAAAAAATAAGTTTAACCTAAAAGATAAAAGAATATTGGTTGTATGCAATCACGGCAATAATGGCGGTGATGGTTTTGTTGCAGCTGATTATTTAATCCAAGAATGTGAAGTTGACATTTATTTTATAGGAGACGAATCAAAACTTAAACCTGAGGCAAAAACCAATTATGATAAAGTATTAAACAACGACAAAATCCAATTCTTTGATGTTTCTTATTATGAAATTGATTTAGTTGACTTTGACACATATGATATTATAATTGATGCAATTCTAGGAACAGGAACATCAGGAGAAATTAAAGGTGTTATGGCAGCAGTTATTGACCTGATTAATGAAAGTAAAGCTTTCAAAATTTCAGTTGATATACCAACAGGAATTAACCCAACTACAGGTGAAAAAGCAAACAAATTTATTATACCAGACTTAACAATTACTTTTCATGATATCAAACCAGGATTAAATAAAGAAAAAACAGTTATTGTTAATATTGGTATAACGAGGTAAAATAAAATGGAATTAACAGAAGCAATTAAAACAAGAAGAAGTATAAGAAAATATCAAGATAAAGAAATTTCTAATGAACTTATTGAAAAGATAATAGACAATGCACATTGGGCACCTTCTGGCATGAATATCCAACCATGGCAATTTGTTGTAATAAAAGATAAAGAAAAACTAAAAACAATTAGTAAAATGTATGCAGATGCAAGAGATAGAATGGGTATATACAAACAAGATACTTCTTTTATAGAATATATCAATTTAATCCTAGTTTTATCAAGCAAAGAACAACCATGGGCAATTAATAACTGTCATTATGCAATTCAAAACATTTTACTTAGTGCAAAAAGTGAAAGTTTAGGCAGTTTATGTTTAGGTGCTTTAATGCAACCTGAGGATGTTACAAAACTAAAACAAATGTGTAAGGTCCCAGAAAATTTAGAACTAATTATGCCAGTCGTGATTGGTTACCCTGATGAGCAACCAGAACCTACTAAAAGAAAATCAGTAAGTAATATATTACATTATGATAGTTTTTAGCCAAAAGATATTTATATTCCTTTTTCTATTTTTATTTATATGAACTATCTTACAAAAAAAGATATTATCCTACCTAAAAGAAATCCTAAAAGCCATAAAGGTGATAATGGTAAACTTCTCATCATAGGTGGTTCCAAAGATTATGTTGGAGCAATTGCACTCGCTGGTCTAGCAGCACTAAGAACTGGCGTTGATTGGGTTACAATAGCAACTTTAGAAAAAGTTGGTTGGGCAATCAATTGTTTAACACCAGACCTAGTTGTAAAAAAACTAAAATCCTGGAATGTAAATAAACTTTTAACTTTAGAAAAAGATTTTTCTGCAGTTTTAATCGGAAACGGAATTAATAAACAAACATGGATAAAGAATTACATTAAAAAATCAAAAAGACCATTAATTATTGACGCAGACGCAATTAAATCTATAAATTTACAAGATATAGATAATGCGCTCCTTACCCCACATCAAGGTGAGTTTGATATTTTGTTAAAGAATTCAAAATTAAATAAAAAAAATTATAAAAAACAATTAAAAAATAATATAATCTTATTAAAAGGTAAAATAGACAATATAATAACAAAATCAAAAACACTTTACAACAAAACAGGTAATCCAGGAATGACTAAAGCAGGTACTGGAGATGTTTTAGCAGGATTAGCAGCAGGCTTCAAAGCTCAAGGACTTTCAAACAAACAATCAGCAATAAACGCAAGCTACATCAACGGTGCTTTAGGAGATTTACAATTAAAAAAGAAAAAAGGTTATTTCTTTATTGCTTCTGATTTGTTAATTGATATCAAAAAAGTTTTATAACCACAACACGAGAAATCAAAGATTTCTGAGCTTCGGAATAAAAAAGCATTCCGAAACATTTATATATTATTATTTCTAATATTCTATAAAACAACATAAATAATAGTATAAATACTATTAATTAAGATATCATAAATAACAACATGCCAAAAATACAAAAATTACCGTCAGGACAACTAGTAATAACTATTCCTAAAGTATTAGCAGAATATGAAAATTTAGAAAAAGGTATGAATATTGAATTTAAAAAACATAAAGGCGGTTTTCTGCTTGAGGTGGAAAAATGATGGATAATATTTTCTTTGATCTTGGCTTGATAATTATAGTAGCAACTTTCTTTGCATACCTTGCAAGATTATTAAAACAACCATTGATTCCAGCTTATGTGATTACTGGCCTGATTATCGGTCCGTTAATGAATATCATTACCAATAAAGAAACAGTATTCCTTCTTGCAGAAATAGGAATTGCCTTCTTATTATTCATAGTTGGTCTAGAGATTAATATTAAAAAATTAAAAGATGTTGGATTAGTAGCACCAATAGGCGGAACAATACAGATAATAATATTATTCAGCTTTGGTTTTATGGTAGCAACTTTCCTCAAATACCAAAACATAGAAGCAATTTACATGGGAGCAATATTAGCATTCTCTTCAACAATGATTGTTTTAAAATTATTATCTGATAAAAAAGAACTTGACACATTACATGGTAGAATCATTCTAGGTTTCTTATTAACTGAAGATTTCTTTGCGATTTTAGCAATATCCATTTTGCCAACAATAGCATCTCTTAATATCACAACACTTGTATATGCATTATTAAAAGCTGTAGGAATAATGATTCTTTCTTTTGGATTATCAAAATTCATATTTCCAAAGATATTCAAATTCGCAGCTAAATCTCAAGAATTACTATTTTTGCTATCAATATCAATTTGCTTTTTGTTTGCTATGGCATTTAGTTATATTGGATTCTCAATCATAATTGGTGCTTTTATTGCAGGAGTAACTTTAGCAAACTTACCTTATAATGTTGAGATAATAGGAAAAGTAACGTCATTAAAAGATTTCTTTGCAACAATTTTCTTTGTATCATTAGGTATGCAATTAATCATAAACTTTTCAAACTCAATTTTAATTCCATTAGTTATTTTCTTCTTGTTTATAATACTTATAAAACCGTTAGTAACAATGTCACTTACATCTTTTTTTGGTTTTAGAAAAAGAACAGCGTTTATGACAGGAATTTCATTAGCTCAAATCAGTGAATTCTCACTAATAATCGCATCCCAAGGTTTATTTCTTGGACACATAACAAATAGTATATTCACACTTACTGTTTTACTAGCTATAGGGACAATAACTATAACATCTTATACAATAAAATATGATGAATGGATATATAAGTTCTTCAAAAAGAGATTAAAAATATTTGACAAATTTGGAGAATCTTCAGGACTCGAATATACACCAAAAAAGAAAATTGATGTAATACTTTGCGGCCATAATAGAATAGGTTATAGTATTGCAAGAACCCTAAAGAAAATGAAAAAAGGTCTTTTTGTTGTTGACTTCAATCCAGAAATAATCAAAATGATGATTGCAAAAAAAATTCCTTGTATTTATGGTGACCTTGGAGACATAGAAGTTATTGAACGACTCCCTGTTAAAAAAGCCAACTTATTAATATCAACTGTCCCAAACGCACAAGATAATCTATTATTATTAAAATTAGTAAAACAAAAAAATAAAAGCTTAAGTGTTTACGTTACTGCTAACCAAATTGAAGATGCATTACTACTTTACAACGCAGGCGCAGATTACGTTATCCTACCACATTTCTTAGGTGGTGAACACGTTTCATTGCTAATAGAAGATTTCAGTTTAAACGTAGGTAAAATAATTGAAACAAAATTAAAACATATTCAAGAACTAAAAAGGAGACAACATATGGGCCATGAACATCCAAGACACCATTAAACAAATTAAAGCATCACCTGCAACAGTTAAAGTAGGCAAAGCTGGATTAACAGACAACATCATCAAAGAAATTAAAGACCAACTAAAGAAAAAAAATGTTATCAAAGTTAAAATGGTTAAAGGTGCATTAGAAAATAGCAATAAAAAAGACCTCGCAAAAGAATTAGCAAATAAAACAGATTCAGAAATTGTACATAAAGTTGGATTTGTTATGATTTTAAAGAAGAAAGTATAAAAACACAGAAAAAAAAGAGAAATATATGGTAACTGAAGAAGACATCAACAAATTTGGCTTTCAAGGAGAATTTGATGAAGAAAACCGTAAAGTAAAAGATGTATTTACTGGTTGGCCTAGACCTCATAACAGAAAAAGATTGTTTGTTGAAGGCTATAATCTTAGTATTGAAGAACCATACTTTTGGGTTTTACAATATATTAGATACATGGTGGGTTTTCCTTTTGTAGATAAAATCACAGACATCTTTGCAGCTGCTGAAAATTCTGCTTTTTTCGGTGCATCACAACAACGTTTAGGAGTCCAACAAGACAAAATCAGCCAATACTTAGCAACAATTGGTAAGATGGTAAAAGAGCTTTTCCAGCTTGTAAGAGAATTAAGAATCATTGATGAGCGTACTGATTATTATGTTGACTCAATGGTATTTGATAGTAAAAGTAGAGAAAGTGCAGAAATAACATTAAAAGGAATCTGGGTTGATATGGTAGAACAAGGAGCAAAAAATCCAGCTTCTGTATATGGTATGGCACGAGAAGTACAATTTACAACTCTTCCAGATTTATTCTTTTCAACTCATCCACTTAAACAAGAAGACGTTGACGAAACTGTTGAAAGGGAACGTGGTCAATTTAATAGAAAAGTAAGAGAAGTTTTGAAGAGAAAATTAAGATCATTCATAACATGGAAAGAGCATACTTTTGAAGAAATTAAAACAAGACGTATTTTCACTCTAAAATATCTTAGACAACATTATGAGATTATCAGAATGTACATGACTTGGGTAAAACCTTACCTAAAAAATGTCCAACGTCTTCAAATGGACCAATCAAAAATGGATTCGGCAGACATCATTTCTTTTTTCGAAAGTTCAATGATGGAAATTGAAATTTTAGCTAGAAAAAAACCTAAAAACGGTGTTTGCCCTGTTTTATTAGTACATTACATGTTCAGAACACGTCCAGAAATGAGCTATCAACAAGAAGGATATCAAAAAGGACCAATTCATGTAGGAAGAATACAAATTAATTTCAGAACATATGGGTGGACACCTGAAGAAATTGAGAATTATAAAGCATTACGACGTGATGAAGACTTTAAACTTCTAGGTGTTGTTGATTCATCTGTTAAAGCTGCAATGGATGCACTTGGTGATGAACTTATGGACTATTTAGTACAAGCTGGAGATGAAAGTGTTAAACCAAGTAAATCTAGCCCAAAAACAGAAGTCCCATCAAAACTAATTCCAAAAATAAAAATCTTTGACAGTTTTCAAAAAGTCTTCAAAAGTAATAGGCCACCAAGACCAAAAAAACCAAAGATGAATGCAGAACAAAAGTGGCAATTTTCAAATGCAAGAAGTGATGCAGAAAAAGCAGCAACAAAAAGTGCAGGAACAGTTTATGAACATTTCAAAAAACATCATGGTTTAATGAGTTGGTAAAAAATGCAATTTTATAGCGCACACCCAATGGCAGACCGTTTTCAAGCAATGGATAGTGATAACTATGGTGAAGACTTTGGTGATGCACAAGATTTAGGTGTTGGTAATATTGGAATGTCTGTTCCAATGGGCATTTCCGCGTCTAATGTTTCAGGAATTTATTCAAAAATAAGAATGGGTGCTGGCAACCTTGAAATTGGTTTTCCAGGAGTTTATAATGGTAATAGACAAGCTCACACTCCAGGTATGTATGGAGAAGATCAGCGTCAAGCTATAAGAGAAATTGCAGACATAAACGAAGTAAGTCTAACAACACACTCAGCCTATGGTATCATGGGAATGATGGGCCAAGATCAAAGAGGGAACTTCTCAATAAGTAATGCAACTCAAAACGTTCACGAAATACAAAGAGCAATTGATTTCGCAGCTGACACAGCAGGTGGCGGCTCAGTTGTTGTACACACAGGAGAATTTGATAGACCTTTTACTGACATGTATCTTGACGATGAAACTCACGGTTCTCGAGTTAACCTTTCAAGAAAAGGTGGAGCAGCCCAACCAGGCCGTATGATGTTTAGAAAACGACATCCAGAAGAAGGTGATGCAGGATTTGAATTACTAGATGATAGGACTTCACAAAAACTTGAAACAGTACAAAAAGATAGATTAGTTGCTTACCCTGACTGGTTAGTAGCTGAAGAAAAACATTGGGGAGTAGACACATCTGGAAAAAAGGTATTAATTGAAAAAAATGATTATATCAATTATCAAGGCCAAAAAATCCAAGATATTGATGTATATGATTCAACAAAGGGTCGTGTTCCAAAATATGATGCAGAAAAAAAGAGGTTTAAAGTTATCAGAGCAGATTTTGATGATTTTAAAGTTGAAGCAAAAAAGTACAATTCATGGCTAAAAAAGAACTGGAGAACAAAATTTCCTGGTAAATCTGAAGAATGGTTCCAAAACAACTGGTATTATAAGAAAAAATATCCAGAAGAATCCTACCTTCACGCAACACTCGAAACTAACGAAGGGCATTCACGTGGATGGGCTCTTCAATACGGCGAACGTACACAAGATCACATTGAAACACTTGAAAAACTTAAAGAATCAAAAGAATATTATTTAAGATTAAGAGATAACACTCCAAAAGAAGAAAGATGGAAAATATTTCAGAAAGATACAAGAATTCATCAAATGTCATCGGGTTTCGTACCTCCAGAATCAAAAGACCCAGTAGAAATGATTGATAAACTTATCAAAGATCAAGAAACATCATTAGAATTCGCAAGGCAAGCTTCAACTTCTCAAGAACAACAAGCAGAAGATACAAATGAAACAAAAGAACATTTAATTACACCCATAAAAAGACTTGAAAAACATGGTACTTTAATGTATGCGATGGCTGCTCAAAGAGCCTTTCATAGAAGCAAAGATCCAAACAAACCAGTGGTCTTAACAATTGAAAATCTTTTTCCTGAAAAATTTGGTGGCCATCCAAAAGAATTAATGTGGCTTATCGACAAAACAAGAGAAAAACTTGTAGAGATTCTAACAACTGAAATCTCACCATATGGTTACACAGAAAAAGAAAAAACCTGGAAAGAAGTTGAAGAAGAAGGCGGTACAAATCCTTATTATGTTCCTGGAATGACAAAACAAAAAGCAATAGAAGTAGCAAAAACACATGTTAAAGCAACACTAGACACAGGTCACCTTAATTTATGGAGAAAATTCTATGAAAATGATCCAAAATTTACTCTAGAACAAAATGAACAAAATTTTAACAAATGGTACCTTAACCAAGTCGAAAAACTTGCTGAAGGTAAATATATAGGAAATGTACATTTAACAGACAATTACGGTTTCCAAGATGATCATATTGCACCAGGACAAGGTAATGTTCCAATTAAAGAAACATTAAAGATATTAAGAAAAAACGGTTATTCAGACGCAATCACAGTTGAACCAGGTGCGGACGCGTCAACAGACTTATCAGATTTCCATGGATTGATGAAAACATGGAGATATTTAGGTTCTCCAATTTATGGTATGGCTGGCGGTGGCGGATCCCCAGCAGGCGGTTTTAAACCAACTTTTGGTCAAGTCCAATATTCATACTTTGGCCAAAACCAACCACCAAACTACACTTTTGGTTCTTATGCTCCATCTAACGATTGGACTCTTTGGACCCAAGTACCTTTAGAATAACTCAAACTAGCCATAATTTCCAATAACATTTTTATACTATAAACCCTTACTTCTCTATATTATGGCTATCGATAAAACAGAACTTTCAAAGCTTAATCTCAAAGATAGGCTAAAGAAATTAAAAGAACTTGAAGAAGAAAGAAAAAAAGAGATTGAAGAAGCTGAAGGCCTAATAAAAGAAACAGAAGCTAGTATCAAACAAGAACAAATTGAAAGTAAAATAGCAATTCCTGAAACAAGAGATATTGACATTGCTTCTTTATTTGATACAGGAGAAGGTATTGAAGAGATTGCAAAAGAAGCACCTTTAGAATTTGAAAATGCAGTTAAATACCAAGTTGAAGCTGATTATGAAAGTTTACAAGCAATGTACGGCGCAACAGATCCAGAAGTTCTCCAAAAGATTGACTTGATTGGCGAAAGATTAGAAAAAGCCCGTTATCATGTTGAATCAGAAGAAGTTGCTAACAAGATTGTTGCAACAAAAGCATTAGCTTACAAACTTAGAAAATATGCTGGCAAGGAACATGAAGGAAGAAATTGGGGTGCCTAATTTTCAAAATATTTAAATAACATAAATTTTTAGAAATATATATGGTTAAAGAAAATTTAATTCTTAATATGGGTTGGGGTAGAGTCATTTTTGCCAACACTTTCAAAAAAGCTTCTAAAGTAGCTAAAACATTATGTTACGAAAAACCAAACAAGAGAGACATTGCAATTTATTCAGAAAACCCTCATGTAATAATATCATTAGCACCTGATGAAATATTTCTAAACCCTTCTAATCTTATGAGACTAGATTTAAAATCATACGTGCCTAAGAAAATCTCAAAAACATTCACAATATCTAGGATAAAGAATAAGTTTGACGCAAAGGAAATTAACAGGATATATGCTGTTAGAAATATGATTCAAACAAATGAAGAATATATCCTAAAGAAAAAGAATTCAAAAACAATCATTTTGCTTGTTGCTAAAGATAAAAAAGGAAAAGTTATTGGAACAGTAACAGGCGTAGATCATAAATTTGCAATAAATGAAAACGGGTCAAGCGTATGGGCATTATATGTTGACCCCCAATCTGAACACCCTGGAATTGGACTAGCCCTTGTTGAGAATTTATTAAGTTATTTTAAAAAACTTGGTAGAACATATGCAGACTTATCAGTTATGCACGACAATAAACAAGCAATAGCATTGTATAAAAAAACAGGATTCAAAAGATTACATAAATTCACACTTAAACACAAAAATCCAATAAATGAACCATTATATATCTCACCTGAAAAAAAGAAAGTTCTTACACCAGATGTTGAAATCATTGCAAAAGAAGCTAGGTTAAGAGGAATTAGTATAGATGTACTTGATTTAGACTATTATAAATTATGTTTTGGTGGAAAAACAGTTATGTGCAAAGGCTCTCTCACTGATTTAACAAATTCTATTTCTTCAAGCAGATGCAAAAATATAATGGCAACAAATTCTTTATTAAAAAAAGCAAACATAAATGTTCCAGAACAAATAAAAGTCACTTCAACTAAAGAAAATCAAAATTTTCTTAAAAAACAAAAAAGAATAGTTGTCAGGCCAGCAATTAGCAATAAAAGCAAAGGCACATATGTAGATATTAATAATAATGAAGAATTAACAAAAGCAATACAAAATGCAAGAAGAGTATCAGCTACAGTATTAATGGAACAATACATAAAAGGTGAACAGATTCGAGTTTTAGTTATGGGCTATAAATTTATTGCTGCAGCAATACAAAAAACTCCAACAGTAACAGGTACTGGCAAAGATTCTATTAAAAAACTTATAAGCAAGATCAATAGAAGACGCAAAGCCGCATCACAATCATTAATCCCTATTGATGATGAAACAAAAAGAGTAATTGAAAATTGTGGTTATAATTATGATAGTGTTCTTTCAAAAGGTAAATCTCTAAAAGTAAGAGAAAGTGTCAAACCTGGCGGCACAGTTATAGATGTAACAACAGAAATTCATTCAAAAGTTAGAAACGCTGCAATAAAAGCTGCAAAAATGATTAATATTCCAATTATTGGTTTTGATATTATATTACCAAAAACAGAAAGCAAAGATTATATCATAATAAAAGCTAATGCTCAACCACTTTTAATTAATCATGAACCTCAACCAGTTGCAAAACACTTTATTGACCTTCTTTTCCCACAAACAAGTTAACTAAACTCAATTTCTTAGGAAATTTCCAATAATTTTAAATACCATTTCTATTAAATTATAGCTATGGAAGAACAATTCTCACAAATCAAACAAGAATATGAAACTTTCTACAGAAATCTTGTTTTACAAGGAAAATTTGCTGCAAAAGATACAGGAATTGGTTACTGGGGACCTGCTGTCTCAGATGAAGTATTTGAAGCTTTCAAAGCTTTAAAATTAAAAGGTCATTTTATTGATTTAGGATCAGGTGATGGTAAAGTTTCAATGATTGCATCATTATTTTGTGAAAGAGTTGTAGGCATAGAATATGATCCATTATTAACATTAAAAGCTCAAGAAATAAAAAATAAATTCAATTTACTTAATGTAACCTTAAAAAATGATGATTTTATAAACCATGATTTATCACATTATGATTATGTCTTTGTAAATCCAGACAAACCATTTCATCGCGGTCTAGAAGCCAAACTCTTAATGAATCTTAAAGGTAAACTTATAGTTTATGGAAACCATTTCTTTCCAAACTCTTTAAGACTTGATAAACAATTCAAAGTTAATGACACTACAGTGAGTGTTTATTCTAAATGAAACTCTTACCAAATATTAAAAAATTCTATATCTATAGAATATTTAGCAGTTTCACATTTTTTTTACCAGTATATTATCTTTTCTTATTAAGCAAAAACTTATCTTTAACACAAGTTCTTATTGTTCAAGCAACATTTTCATTAGCAATTGTAGCAACATTGATTCCAAGCGGCGCTTTTTCAGACATAATAGGTAAAAAATATGCACTTGCGCTCTCAAATTTCCTTTATTTAATTGCATTAGCTATTATTGCTTTTACTTCAAACTTCTGGATATTAATTATTGCAGAAATAATCTGGGGTACTGCAACAGCACTCTGGTTATCATCTGGTTCAGCTTTTATTTTTGATACGCTCAAAAATGCTAACAAAGAAAAAGAATTTAAAAAAATTGACGGAGCAGCCTATGCAATAAGTTTAGCTGTTTGGGGTTTTTCAGCTTTAATTGGCGGATTTATTGGAGAGTATAATTTAAGTTTAACATTATATCTTTCACTTCCATTCATATTTATTTCAATGTTTATGCCTTTATCTTTTAAAGAACCAAAAGTTAAAGATAAAAGACAATGGAATCAATATTTAAAACAAATCAAAAATAGTATAAAGTTTGTAGCAACACATAAAATGCTAAAATTCTATATTGTATATCCTTCTGTGATAATTGGTGTCTTAATGATTTCATTTCCAATAAGCCAACCTTATTTAGTAGACCAAGGTATGCCAATTAAGTTTCTAGGCTTCTTTTTTCTTTTTGCCTCAATCTTTGGGGCACTAGCAGCAAAACTAGCACATAAAATTGAACCAATAATTGGTGAAAAAAGAAGTTTATATTACATTATCATTTTACCCTTAGTTTTCTTTTTAGTTCTTTTCTTCTCAAACAATTTAATAGTCACAATTATATCACTAGCAATAATTTCAATAGTTGAACCTTTTTCTTTTCCAATAATTAATAATTATATCAACACACACACAGTTGCAAACGAAAGAGCAACGCTTTTATCATTTCGTCATTTTGGTCAAAATCTAGTTTTTGGTTTAACTGCTCCATTATTAGGCATGTTTGGAGAATATCATGGAACCACAGAACACATTTATCTAGGAATAGCACTATTATTCATACCAATATTTATCATATTCTATAATATCCTTAGAAAAAAAGCATTACGTTAATATTATTCAATTCTTGATTATTTATTAAAATCCTATTTTTATCAATAACATTAATTTTCTTAAAATTATTCAACATTTCCCCTAACTTATTTACATTATTAGCTCTAATACTATCATAATGAATATGATTTTCTTTTAATTTTGAATTCTTCAACTGAAAAGTTCCAATTGAAGTATGAATAACAGTATGCAAAAGATTTTCTTTAATCAAAGAAGCTATCTTAAAATCTTCTTTTCCAATTACATCCAAGTATTTTTTAGCTAACTTTAATGATGCCTTACAATTAAGATTACATGGAAAATGATGAAGTAAAGTATAATCAAAATATCTAGCAGCAATATTATTATAAAAAGGAAATATATAACCTTTAGATTCAGTTAAACTAGCAGGCAAAAAATCATTATTTTTGAACGCGAAATCTTTTTTATTATTTTCAAAGAAATCACAACAACATTTTGGATAACCTAAAGCTAGCCCAAGATTCAAATGATCATTTTCAGCTTCAAGTTCTTTTGCTTTCTTGGCCAATTTAACATTTTTAGCAATATAAAAAACCAATTTCCCTTCTTTATCCAAAGAAACAACTTCGCCTTTGTTTGAATAATCACCATTATCCAATTTTTTAATCTTAAAATCTGCTTTTTCAACAAAAAGTCCTAAACCACAAAGATAATCAGATAAATCTTCAGTTAAAATAACTCTACTAACAGGTTTAGCATCTTTTAAAACTAAGAAAACTTCCAAAGCTTTGATTAAACTTCCTAACTTTTGCTGCAATTCATCAATCATGGCTTTAATAATATAATAAGGTATATAAAAATTATCAAAAAACATCACAAAACTTATAAATAAGAAAACTACATAATAAAGTTATGAGTAAAGCACAAGGGCTCTCGTTAAGAGTCATAATAGTTACAGCTATAGCTTTAATAGTCTTAATAGTATTATGGGCAATATTTACTGGCAAGATGGGTAAAACTGTCTCAGGCCTTCAAGAATGTAGGGACTATAAAGTTTCTGCATCAGCAGGACCTTGTCCTCCAGGAACAGTTAATATACCAAACACAAACGCAGATTACTGTTGCGTAGAAATAGGAGGTGTTCAAGGTGCGACAATCTCAGATCCTGATAATAACCCTCCTCGTTAGTACTATCTTACTAAGTTCACTTGTAGTTGCTCAAAATACAGAACAAGAAGAAATTAATAATCTTAATTCAATACTTCAAGAACACGAATACAACATTGTACTAAAGATTGTTGAAAATAAACAAGGAATCCCGGGAATACCTAAAGGAACTGATTTTTATTTTGTGTATATAAGAGATCAAAATGAATTTAAAAGATATTATAATATAAAAGGTGAACATTACATAGATAATGAAACATCTCAAACAATTCTAGATGGATTACCAAAAATTGATCCAAAATATTTATCAATCTCAGCAATTGACGCTTTTACTCAATTTGTTGATGATTTAGTAATATCAAATTCATATTTTGGAAATTCTGCACCTATAATTGACGCTACTCAAGAACTAATCTCATTTGGAAATATTGATAGTGGTTTTAAACTTAAACCTGTAGTCTTATCAGAAGGTTGCCCTGATTGTAGAAATGCCCATAATTCACAAGTAACTATAGTTACAGGTGGTGTTAGTGATAAAAAAGCTAAAAAAATTGAACCAAGAGTTCTTGTTGTAGATGATAACACAGCTGGTAGCGAAATAAAAGAAGGAATAATTATCGATGACGATAAAGCAATTGAAGCATTAACTTACAAATTAGAAGGTGAATACAAAGATAAAGATCTACCTATGACTGTAACCACAAACCTCTTTGTCTTTGATGATGGAACAACTATAGTCAATGGCAAAGTCAAAAAAGGCAAAGAACTAGAATCTTCAAAAGAAGTTTCTTTAAAATTATGTCCAATAGGAGATGAAAAAAACCTTGTTGACAGAGGAAGAGCAACAATGGAAATTGTTTTAGATACAAGCGTATTAAAACGTATCATTGACTTAACAATTGCAGTAGCTCAAAAAGGTTTAACTTTTAAGATTAAAGCAGAACTAGGCGGAGTAATAGCAAAAGACATTGCAAGAGATACACTTAAAGCAAGCGACAAAGTAAAAATAAGTCTTAAACTAAATAAAATTAATCAATTTATGAATCCTGAATCAGAATTCTGCGGTTTTCCAGTAATTGAAGGAGAAGGAAGCATTACTGCTGAATCTGGTATAGGATTAAAACAATTAATAGAGGTTTACAATAAAGAACAACAAATAGGAACACAAATTGTAAATGCAGAAGGAACACCCGAACTGGTCATTGGTGGCACAAAAGGAGAACCTCTACGTGTTAAGAATCTTTTAGACATGATGCTTAAAGATTTAGGTTTATCATTTGAACAAATGTTACCGCCTGAACCAGAAATTGGTTGGGTAAAGACAAAAGACCTAAGTATTAATATAAGAATAAGTACAGACGTAAAAGGACCAGATAGTGGTGTATTAAATATAAGATTACTACCAGTTTACTATAAATTTATTGGTAGAAACTGGCGAGGAGCTAAACAATATGAAAGAGTTATTGATAAATCAATAAATATTCCAGTTGTAGTTAGTAAAAAAGATATTGAGAATTATATTAGTAAATATTCAATAAATCTTGACAAATTTAAATCAGATGATGAAGTTGAAACTTCTGATAATACTGCAAGAAAAGGTTCAATTGGTTTATTTGGAATTGGAGTTAACTGGGAAATAAAACCAACATATATTGGAGGAGAAACCATATCATTTTCTGCAACAAGAATAGCTTCAGTTAAAGCTTCAACAGACATCTCACTTGAAAAAGCAACTGCAATGGGTGAATGTTGTATTGGTGTTTTCCCAACTGGCACAATGTCAAGCTCTATATATACTTTAAGAAAATCTCACGAACCTAAATCCGGAATTGCTTACCAATTCTTACCAAGCATGACTTTTAGCAAACCAGTTGATAGACTATTTAAAAATAAAGAAAAAGATCAAACAATATATGTATACGATGAAGATGAACTTTCCTTATGTACTATAACAAAACTTGATTCACAATCAGCAGACATAACACAATCAGGCGGATCTATCGATACTCCAGATTTAACATTCACAATACCAAAAAACGCTTTATATGATACAACAAAAATAGAAGTTAACAAAATACAATTAGATTGTCCAAGCTGTGATAATAGTATTAAAGATGGTAATGAAGAAGGTATAGATTGTGGTGGTTCTTGCTGGACAGATTGTGTCAATTGTTTTAATAATATACAAGACGGTTATGAAACAGGTGTAGACTGTGGTGGAAGCGAATGTAGTGATTGTACAACACCTATTGAATCAGACTATGAAATTCTTGAATGTACAACTAACAACGACTGCTCAGATTATACATGTCCAAAATTCACTAGACCAGTTTGTACTGAATACAATGTTTGTTCTTGTGATGAATCTTTAGAAGAAGTTTGTGGCAACAATTTTTGTGAATTTGAAGAGTTTGCTAAAGATTCATGCTCAGAAGATTGTTTAAAACCAAGCTGTAATGATAACATTAAAAACCAAGGTGAAACAAAAGTTGATGGTGGCTTAGTTTGTCAAAAAGACGTACAATCTTCTAGATTTGAAGTAATAGTTCCATCAGATGAATATGAAAACTCAGTAGCAGCAGTCATTATCCCAACAGGTAATGTTGAAAATCTAGAACTTACATTAAATTCAAATCAAGCAACAACCTTACAAGCAACACAAAGATGTGAAAACATCAAAAGGGGCGAAGAATGCAATCTCCTATGGAAACTAGAATCAACAGAGAATATTTTTTCAGTTACAATAACTGCAAATGCAGACAACATTCCATTAGGACAAAAAACAGTAATTATAGAAAGAAAACAAAAACTTAATATTAATGTTCAAACATGTACAACATTAGATTGCAAACAAACAACAACCACATTTAAACCAGGAAAAGTATATATTAAATCATTAA
The DNA here is from genome assembly GCA_964534665.1 of uncultured Methanosarcinales archaeon. GTDB lineage: Archaea > Nanobdellota > Nanobdellia > Woesearchaeales > JAHJBD01 > JAHJBD01. The sequence goes on from CAZHRT010000003.1 coordinate 78,652, forward strand.
ACCCAAATCAAGCACAATTATCAGGAACATTAAACAATCAACCATTAGAATTTATTGCAGATGCTGCTATTGTAACATTAAACAAACCTGGAAGATATACAGCTAAGATTATAGCAACAAAAGAAAACTACAAAGACTACAACACTGAAATTAACTTTGAAATAGTAGAAAAAAACTTAAACCCATTATTAATAATTATACTAGGAGCAATAGTCCTAATTATAATAATACTTGTAATTTGGAAATACACCATTAGAAAATAGTAATAAACATTTAAATACCTTCAAACAGAATTTCTATATATAATGAGAATTGATCTAAAAAAGAGAAATAATCCTAATATTGATAAATATAGAAGGGAAGATCTCGATACAGCCTATAATTTCGCTTCAAACTTACATAAAGAATTAGGTACGTTTCTAAAAGCAGTTGTATTATTTGGTTCAACAGCTAGACACACAGAAACTCAATTATCTGACATAGATATTCTTATTGTTATTGATGACATTTCTATGCATATTAACAAAGAACTAATAGCAGCTTACAGAATTATCGTTGAAAAGTTAATTGCAAAGATATCAATAAGACTTCACGTTACTACGATACGTTTCACAAATTTTTGGGATTATGTTAGAAACGGAGACCCTATTGGTATTAACATACTAAGAGATGGTGTTGCTTTAATAGACACAGGATTTTTTGATCCTTTACAACTTTTATTAAAAAGGGGACGTATTAGACCCTCACATGAAGCTGTATGGTCTTATTTTGTTAGAGCACCAAACTCACTACATAACTCTAAATGGCACATTCTACAATCCATAATTGACTTGTATTGGGCAGTTATAGACGCATCACATGCAGCACTTATGAAACTAGGTGAAACACCACCAACACCAAGCCATGTAGCTGATATGCTCCAGAAAGTCATGGTAAACAAAGGATTACTAGAAAAGAAATATGTAAACACTATGAGAAACTTCTACAAATTATCAAAAATGATTAATCATAGACAAGTTTCTGAAATCAAAGGCCAAGAGTTTGATAGATATCATAAAGAAGCATCTGATTTCGTTGAAAGGATGCGTAAGTTTATTGATGTTAGGTAAGTTTTATAATCACAAACTAATTCTATTAAACCATGAACTTTGATAATGAAAAGACTATGTGTTTAAACAAGTTAGACCAGTCTAAAAAAGGCGAGATTGATAAAGACATTCTACCTTTAGTTAACAAGATAAACTCTTTAGATGATTACTACACAACTTCAACTTGTTCAGGTAGAATTTTATTAATGTATGTTCCAGAAGATTTCAAAAAAAATCAAGTTAAATGGTTATTTAGTTCACATAATACAATTAAATATTTAGACATTAAAAAAACAATAGATAATTCAAAAGAAGAAGACATTTGGTTTAGACAAGAATCAGCTATTATCCATATAGCATGTAAAGATATTAATACAGCTTCTAAACTTATTGAAATAGCAAAACAATGTGGTTTTAAACGTTCTGGAATACAAGCAGCATCCAAAAGAATTATACTTGAATTAGTAAGCACTGAACTTATCTATCTTCCAATTAAAAAATACAATCAATTATTAGTAGACGAAGATTATATTAAAATTATAATAAATGAAGCAAACAAAAGTCTACTAAGAACAAAACAAAAAATTAAGAAACTTACTTCTTCTTTGCAGTAATTATAACTGCACCAATCATAAAAACCAAAAGACCTAAAACAACAATCAATGCAACAGCAAGTAAAGTATAATATGTGCTTGTATCTCTAAATGATATATTCTGTGTTTTCTGTGAAGTTGTTGCAGTTATAGGTGCTTGAGTTAATGTCAAAGTTTGTAATTCAACAATATCATCATCTGATTGACCAACTCTTGAACTAGTACAATCACTAACCATTAAAGGAACCCTGATACTATCTGATCCTCGGCTAAATTTAGCCTCAACTTCAATATCATAATCACCTGCTTTAACATCATCATCTACAGTAAAATAAAAGAACTTACTATAATCATTATCATCATCGTCCCATTGCTCATCTAATGTAACTTCAACTTCTTCATCAATACCAAGTTCAAATGATTTAACAGTTAATGTAACATCTTCTTCTTTTTCTCCAATATTAATAATTTCCACATCAAGATTAGCTGATCTTTGACAAGTTACAAGATTTGGACTTAATCTTGCTTCTGTAATTACAACTTTTCTACTATCCTTATCAACTTCAAATTCTAATTCCCACACTTCACCTTGATTATGACCATATTCATCTTCACCATCAACTTCAATAATTACTTTATATGTTTCATCTTCATCAATTTGGTAAGGTAATTCAAGTGTGATTGTTTCAGTTACTTTCTTATTTCTGCTTATACTATCAGTTGATGTTTCACTATCATCAATATCACTACCATCAACATCTTCAATAGTTACAGTAAACTCTATATCTTCAATATCTGTTTTATTATTATAAACATTTTTTACAGTAATTGCAAATTCAAGTATTGAACCAGGTTCAACATTTTTAATCTTATCACCATTATCATAATCTTTATCTTTATCATCATTAATTGTAATCTCTAACTTATCAATGATTAAATAATTCTCTTCAGCAACAGTGATTGTATAAGATTGTGTTGTTTCTTGGTTATCTGCTATTGCTTTAACAACAACAGTATAGTCCCCAGTTGCATTTGGTGTCCATGAAACCAATCCAGTATTACTTATAGTCATACCTTCTGGTTTAGTTGTTAAATCATAACTAATAGTATCTCCTTCATCATCTACAGCTTGCACCTGATAAGAATAAGCTTCATTAACAGTAATTCTTTCACTAGGACTTGAAGTAATTCTTGGAGCAGTATTATCAACTGGTGGATTAACTGGATCTTCAACATCTCCAACTCTAAAACTTGAAAAATGTTCAACTGTAAATACAACTTCACCATTACTTGTTGGTGCAGGAGTATAACTAATTATTTCACAGAAAGCACATTCTGTAGTAATCTCTGTTCCATCGATTGTAAAGCCCCCATTAAAAAATACTCTTGGAGTTTCATCATAGTCAACACCATATAAAGTAATAGTAGCAGGAACATTATCAAATTGTGAATATCTATTTGAATCAATAGCAATTATACCATCTTCAATTTTTACACTACCAGCAAGATCTACAACATTTCTTAGATCTAACGCTTCGCTAAATACAACTTTACCATATTGAGATATTTCAAAGGTAGCATTAACAACATTTGAAAGGTTTGTATCATTCATTCCAGTAAATGTAGTTGTTTCGCCATCAAAACCAGTTGTTATTGGCCTTGAACTTGCTTTTAATATCCAACTATGAGATTCTGTATAATCATAATTATCACTAACTTCAACATCTACATTATGTTGTGTAATTCCATCATTATTTTCAGCAGTATATGTAAATTCTGTAAGATCATTGAAAGTTTCCTGAACATCTCCATCTAAATACCATCTAATTGTTCCAGCTGAAAAATCAGTTGGTAGAGTTATACCAAATAATTGGTTAACATCTTCTGTGATAGTAGGATTTTCAATTGGTGAATATGTAACATCACAAGCGCCAATTGTCCAATCAATACTTGAACTAGCACTAACATCTTCTGAATCTGCAGTTATATCAAGAGTATATGTTCCTGCTGTCTTAAACAATGAAACATTTAATTGGATAGTAAAAGTTTCAGTATCTGTAACAACTTTAGCATCACTATTAACATTAATTCCTAAAGCAGTATTACGTACATTAACAGTTACATTCTCTTCAACCAAACCTGAATTAACAACATCAACAGAAACTGTAGTAAACCTATTACATGAAACAGTTGGCTGACTAATTCTTGTATCAGCTATTGATAATTGATGATTATTTCTATCAACTTCTAGATTAATTGTTTCGGTTATAAAATAAACATTATCATTATCATCAGTTCCCCTAACCACAATAACTAAAGCATAAGTACCATCAGCAGCTGTTGCAGATACACTACCTAAAATTAAATTAATTGAATTTTGTGAACTAGATGCAATTGATTGAACATCTTCCTCATCAAACAAACCTAAAGCTTCATTTGTTCCATTAATAAAGATATTCTCAATAGTAATATTATCAAAATTATTTACAAGATCAAAAGTTAAATCAATTGATTGTGAAGGTAAAACTTGAACATTTCCTAAAACAAGCTGAGGTGTTGTATCTCCAACATCAATCATAACATTTTGGATTTGTAAACCATCACTAACAACAACATTAAAACTTATTTCAGTACTTGCATTCTCACTATCTGTAACATTAACAATAACAGGATAAGTTCCAACAATTGTTGGTGTCCATGTTATATTTCCACTAGTTGATATTTGCATACCAGTTGGTTCTCCAACTAATAAATAATCAACTGAATTATCTTCAACATCTGTAGCAACAACTTGTAATTCAAATAATTCACCAATAACTGCTGATTGATCTGTAATAACTGTAATTTGAGGAACATCATTAACAGAAGTTATTGTTACACTTACTGTTTGAGTAGCAGAAGCAGAACCATCTGATACAGTAACATTACATAATCCAGTACCAAACCAATTATCAACTGGCCTAAATGTCAAAAATTCACCACTTACATCACAAATAAGTTCTGATTCATTAAGTGATAATGCACTAAATGTCAAAGCATCATTTTCAGTATCACTAACATATTCAGTTAAATTATAACTTGAATTTATACCTGAATCTTCTACTACATCACCAATAACTAAAGTTTGAGTCCAAACAGGAGCATCATTTGCCCCAGTTACAGTAACATAAAATGTTTCTTCAACAATTGTTGAACCTGCTGTAATTGTTAAATTTACTAAAGCTTGACCGGTTTGGTCAGCTGTTGGTGCTTCACATGTTAATACACCATCAGTTGTTGTACAACTAATTAAACTAGTATCATCCATTGTTGTAGCAAATGTAACAGCTGTAATATTATTAGTATAATCTGTTAAATTAATTAAAGTTTCATTTTCAAAATCTTCAGGTATTTGTAAAGCAGCTTCAATTCCAGTTCTATCAAAACAACTTCCAATTTGTAAAGTTACAACACCACTAACTTGATTATCATCATTAAAATATGTAACTTGAACATTAAATTCAGCATTTGCTGTAATATTTTCAGCATTAATTGTAAATGGTACACTCTTTAATTCATTTGAATCAACAGTAGTTGTTTGTGTAAGGTTAATTGATTCATCAGCTGTATAAATTCTTACTTTAACATCTGTTTCATCAAAACTTCCTAGATTAGATAAATTAACAATCAATTCATTTGCTTTTGAACATGTTAATTCAGGTTTTTCAAATTCTAAAGAATCAATGATTATATTATGAATACTTCTTGTAATTGTAAAGTTAACTTCTTCCTCACTAATAAAAGTTTTATCACCTGTTTGATTAACAGCTTCTACTCTTAATTCTAAAGTAAAATCATCAGGTAAATTAGTATTATCAACTTCGAAATCAAATGAAACTGGAATTAAGTTTCCTGCATCTTGTCCAGTCTGAGTTAAAGTTCTAGTTTGACCTAAAGCAGTTCCAGTTATTGTTATTCCAGATAATCTATCAAAATAATTATTCATAACATCAAATGTAACACCAAAATCCTGACCAGGTGCAATTTCAATTTCACCAACAACAACTTCCCCATCAACTTTAAGATTTAAAAATTCTAAAGCTGGATGTACAGTAACATTATATGCATATTCAGTTGATTCTCCTCTTTCATCATCAACTCTAAACTTAATTTCAACTTCACCTATTAAAGCTTGAGCAGTTGTTGGAGTCAAACTAATTGCACCAGTTGTTTCATTAACTTCTAAATTAGCAGGACTTAAAGAATAATAAGTCATATTATCACTTTCAACATCACTAGCAACAATTTGTGAAGTATATTCAACTTCTTCATAAGCAACTAAATCAGTTATTGTATTAATAGTAGGAGCATCATTAACTTCATTAACAGTTGCTGTAAAATTCTCAACAGCTGTTGCACCAGCACTATCAGTTACAGTACATGTAATTACTGATGTACCATTCCAATTAAGAGCCGGAGTTAAATTAATTTCTTTATTAGTTTCATTATATATGGAAATTAAGTTAGCATTTTCACTAATACAACTATGTAAAAGATCAGTTCCATCTTCTTCATCACTAGCAATCAATGGAACAACTATGCTTGTATCTTCATCAAAACTTTTATCACCTAATGCTTGATATACAGGAAGATCATTAACAAAAGCAACTTCAATTTGTTTTGAAACAATACTAATATTACCATCAGCTTCGGTAACTGTTAAATTAACTTCGTAAGTTCCATTCAATGTAAATATATGAGAAATGTTTCTAGTAGTATAAACAATAGTACCGTTAATATCCCATCTATAAGTAACACCATCATAACTTGTTGAAGCATCTGTAAAATTTACTTCTTGATCTTCAATTGGATTAGTATTTGTATAAGCTGCAACAGGTTCAATATCAGCAACATTAATTGTTTCATATGTACTGTTTCTATTACCATTTACATCAAATACAGTAAGGTTAACTTCATAAGTTCCTTGTTGTTGATAAGTATGTTCTTGTTCAATAACTGTGATTACTTCGCCTGCATCAGCATTAAATGTAATTTCTTCATTATCACCAAAATCTAGTTCAGCTCTAACAATTCCAAGATTATCAGTAGAATCATTTCCATTAAAAGCAACTGTCTCGCCTTCATTAATACTAGTCTGGTCTACACTTAAATTAGCAACAGGATCCTCATTATCAGATACAGTGTTTAAGCTGCCAGGAGTTCCATCCTTAAGCAAACTTGTTAGCCATACATCTTGAGCAATATCTTGTCTTTCATAACTATTTTCAGCACCAGTGTTAGCAGTATTAAGATCTATAACATCAATAACAACATCTGCTGCATCTTTTAATGTAACAACATCAGTACCAGTAATACCATTACCAATTCTGGTATCATCTACAGTATAAACATGACCTCTTGATATATCCAATGTACTTTCTTTTGGTATAATTACATAATAATTAGATGCACTATTAGATTTGAGAAATTCTAAAGTATCTTCTTGAGTATCACTAATTTTCCAACCAGTAAGGTCTAAAGCGTCATTATCAGAATAAATTTCAATAAAATCAGCAGTAAAAGTAGGTTCATAAGAAACTTCATTTAATTTAACAATATCAGCAGAGACAAATCCTACTAAGAAAACAAACATCAATCCCCACAATATTTTTTTAAACATTAATTATCCCCTT
>CAZHRT010000003.1:86104-110374 GCA_964534665.1 uncultured Methanosarcinales archaeon
GTTGATGTTGATACATCTGAAGCAACAATTACACCATCTGATTCTAATGTATCCGATACATCTGAATTATCAACAAAGATAACTTCTGTTTCATCAGCACTGTCTTCTTCAGCTTCATCGTCTGTTGCTGGAGGAGGTGTTACAGGTTCATCAGAACAATCAGGAACTGTTACTTGAACAATTCTTGAATCTCCATACTTATCCTTACTTCTTTGATGAAATACTTCAATCTCAACAAAATTAGCTCCTATACTAATTCCATTAGGAACAGGTATGGTAAAAATTTCTTCATTATCATCTCCACTATCTAACTCAATATCATACAATCTTTCATTGTAATTAAAATCATCAGAACTTACTTTAATTGAGACTTCTTTATCTTTCTTACTTCCAACATTCTTGAATTCTACAGACATATCAAAAAGTCTTTCATTACAATCAAGTTCATCTGGAACATCAATATTAATTATTCTTTCTTGATAACTTTTTTGAGTTACATCAAGTTTTAATACCCAAACTTCACCCATAATAGCCCCATTATCATCTTCACCTTCAACAAAAACTAAGATTTCATGATCACCATTATCAGCATCTTCATCAACATCAAATTCAAGAATTGCTTCTGAAGAACTTTTTGGATCAAGGTCATCTTCAAAATCTTCTTCGTCATCTATATCAATAGTACTTTCCTCTATTAAAACTCTTAATGTAACTGAATTAATGTAAATATCCTCTGGATCACTATCATCATATTTGTTATCTGCTATAACTCTAAATTCAATTACATCACCAGGAACAACATCATCTATTTTCTTATCATCACTTGAAAAAGTATGCTTTTCTTCACCATTAATAAATACCATAACTTCATCAATTTCTAAAAAATTTTCAGCTTCCATAAACAATTTTGATGTTTCTTCAAATTGAGCACCGTTAGCATTACCAATAATTCTAATAGCACCAATTTCTAAAGCCCTATCATCATTATCTTTCCTATCTGGAAAATATGAATCTAAGTCATCAGGAATAATTCCTTCAATTGTAACAGTTGCAGTATCACCGCTTGCTAAAGTACTAGGTAAACCAGTAAAATTTACTGTATAACCTGTTGCTGTATGTGTGATTGTAAGAGCAGAAATATCTACAGGACCATTATTAGTAACTGTAAAAGTTTCTTTTTTTGTAACAACTTCATCTTCTTCATCATCTGCATCAGGATTACTTCTTGCCTGATTTGATCCACCAAGAGTAATATCAATTAAACCTAATTTATTATCATTAACAGTAACTGTTTTAGTATATGAACTCACAGAATTACTATCACTAACACTATAATTAACACTATAAACACCAGAATCAGTAAAACCTGGTGCAAGAGTTACTACTCCAGTATTTGCAATAACTGAAATAAAACTTTGAGCACTTGTAACTGAGAATACACTTGTTCCACTATCAGCAGCTGTTGCTAAAAGAGTGAATGTTAATACTTCGCCTTCTGCAAGCACTTTATTTCCAGGATCTGTTAAGACTGGATTTGCGCTTACCGCAAAAGCTAAAGCAATAAATAAGAATCCAATTAATAGTAGTTTTTTCATTGATTGTGCACCCCCAATGGTTATTATTGCTCAGTAGTCACTTTGAGTTTTTAAAGCTTTATATCCTAGACGCTATAATAAAATTGATAAAAAAAGAAAATAGTTATACCTTATTTTCATCACGATACTCAGAATGTTTTTGAGCCATATTTTTACTACCTTGTAAAATATCTTTTGCTTTTTCAATAGCATCAGTCATTGAAGCTGCAAGATTTTTCTCGTGTAAATTCTTTGCCAATTCCATAATTTCATTATTTTCCATCTTAAAGATCAAAAAAAGGAGGTTTATATTATTTTCGCTTTGGAAAAATCTATATTGTTGTAGTAAATTTATCTCCAATCTTCTGAAATAGCCTTTTAGAATTCTTTTTCAAATCTTGTTTTAAGACCTTACCTATATATAGTATGTGGTCCCCTACTTCAAATTGATTTATTACTTCACATTCTAAATATCCAATTGCTTGCTTAATTTTGGGACAATCAATACTTTCTGCTTCTTCTTTTGTTAGTTTAGCTTCTTTAAACTTATCAATATGAATTCCAGAATTTCTACCAGTAAACAATGCTTTTTCTTCCAAAGTATGTGGAATAAAATTTACAACAAATACATTTGATTCATCAATAATTTTTCTTGAAAACCTTGTTTTACCAATCGCAATCGCATATAACACTGGTGAAAAAGAAACAGGCATATGCCAAGATAAAGCAATTATATTATCCTTATGAACTTTTTTTCCAAGTAAATCAACTTTAGCTCTGCAAGACACAAGTACAACTTGTCTAGGATTAGTTATTGAAGGCATCTTATTTAGCCTTTTTGGGTTTTTTTGGTTGCTTCAAAGGCTCATTTAGCTCTCTTTTCTTTTCCAATTTATATCCCCTTTCTTCTTCCCATACTTTTTCTTCACCTTTAAGAGCTAAAAGAAAAAACTTAATTACAAACAAACCAACTAAAGAACCTATCCCTGCACCCCAAAAATAAATTGACCTATTCTCAAAGATAAATTGTTCTGGAGGAAATAGATGTCCACCAGGATAAAAATTCCAATGAATGTCAAATATAAATAGCATAATTACAGAAATAACATAAGCAATAAGCAAAAACATAAAATCAGCAAAAAGTTCATCTCTTTGAATTTTACTTTTCCTTATTCTATTAAATACCATAATATTTCTTATTAAGATATTTGTTTATAAATTTTACGCCTAATCCCACATATCTTCAGGTTCAAAATATTCTTTAGGATGATCACACAAAGGACATTTTTCTAAAGGTTCGGTACCTTCATGGATACGCCCACATTTGCTACATTTCCACCTTATTGGTTTGTCTCTTTTAAACACAGTACCATTTCGAACCATTTCAAGCATTCTCTTATAACGTTCTCTATGCTCTGCTTCAACCTTACCAATTTGAATAAACAAATTAGCAGCTTCAATATTGCCTTCCACTTTTGCTTCTTCTGCAAATTTGGGATACATGTCCACTGTTTCATAATGTTCGCCTTCAGCAGCTTCTTTTAAATTAGCAGCAGTATCCTGAATTCCCTTTAACATTTTTAATTCTTCTTTTGCATGCTGCATCTCGTTTAATGCAGTTTCTTCAAAAATCTTAGCAACATAATGATATCCTTGTTTTCTTGCTACTTTAGCAAAAAAAGTATATTTATTTCTAGCTTGGCTTTCACCTGCAAATGCTGCTTTTAAATTATCTTCTGTAGTCATTTTATCCCCTCACAAGATGTATATCAAATCCTTATCTTCTTCTATAACTATATCAACATTAAATATTTTTCGAATTAATTTATCAATAACTTCTTTTTTACTAGATTTCTTAAGAAAAGTCAAAACAAATTTATCCTTTCCAACTCTTTTAATTTCATTTAATCCTTGTTCTATATCTTGAAAATTTTGTATTGCTGTAATTGATATAACCACATCAAAAAAATTATCAGGATATGGAATGTTCTCAGCAGGCGCTAACTTATATTCAATATTTTCTTTATCCCTAGCCCTTTCTAATAATTTAGGTGCAGGATCAATCCCAAACCTTTGACAATCCCATGGAACAGTTGTAAGACCAGTCCCACAACCTACATCAAGTAGTTTATCAGTCTTATTGAGACTAAGATGTCCTTTAATCAAAGAAACTTTCTTTAATTGCTCTTCTTTATGCAATTCTTCATACCCTTCAGATATTTCATCATAATATGTCATAATAAATAAGATTAGTTTAACATTTATAATAATTTGTTTTCAAAAAGTATTTATACTATTAAAATGAATTAATAATTATGAACCTAGAAAACTTAACAGGAAAAGAACATATCAAATTAGTGTCTAGAGGTAATAAAGCATTATTATATGCATTAAAGATAGCAAAAAAATTAGGCTATACCAAAGTTTTAATCCAAGACCAAGGTGGCTGGATAACATACAAACAATATCCAACTAGGTTAAAAATGGATGTTATTGAGCTTAAAACAGATTTTGGTTTAACAGACCTAAAAGATTTAGAAAAAAAAGCAAATGAAACTTCTGTTTTCTTACTAAATTCTATGGCAGGATACTTTGCACTAGAAAACATTGAAGAAGTATATAATATATGTATGAGAAAAAAATGTTTATTGATTAACGACGCAACAGGATCAATTGGTAGAGACCAAGCAAGAAAAGGTGACATTATTGTAGGCTCTTTTGGAAACGCTAAACCAGTTAACATTGGCAAAGGCGGCTTTATTGCAACACAAAATTCTGATTTTTTTAATCAAATCCAAATTTTAGAAGAAGAATTTCCTGAATTAAATAAAAAATTAGAAGAACTACCAAAAAGACTAGAGTTCTTTGATAAAGTAAGAAAAAAAATCATAAAAGACCTAAAAGGTCATGAAATAATCCATAAAGATAAAAAAGGAATTAATGTAATTATTAAATTCATCAATGAAGAAGAGAAAACTGACATTATAAATTACTGCGAAAATAATGATTTTGAGTATACTTTATGTCCTAGATATATCAGGGTAAATTGTGATGCTATAAGTATTGAGGTGAAAAGATTATGACAATAGGTCCAATTGGAAAGAGTCAAGGGATACCTAAGAAATTACCTAGAAAACTAGCTGATACTGCAAAACAAGATGATCTTCTAATAGAACAAATAATTGAAACATTGCATGACGCTCTCCAGAGAAATGATACTAAAGCACGTGAAATTCTTGGAGAGCACCGTCCAAATTTATTGCAAGATATTTCAGATCCTAAAAAAGATGCAAAACAACGAAAACTTCGGCTTCAAAGTGGACTCAGACAATATTTGAAAAGAAAAAGAGCCCTATTAAAACTTTTAGCTGAAGCATTACAAATTGATCACAACTTAAAATAAAAAGATTAATAAATAATTGAATCTTCATAGTATTATGGGAAAAGTATTTTGGATTTTCGTTGTAATCTTGTTGATAGGCGGATATATGATTAAAACTGGCTTAGATACAGACTTTGGAGAATCTGAGGACAGAAAAAACTTTATCTGGACATTTGCCAAATGGGTATTTAAAATGGGTGGTAATGTTAAAGATACTGTAGGTTATGCAGTTGCTCAAGATTGGAAACCAGAAATGTCAGATAATAACACATTCATAGTTGAAGAAATTGAATAAAAAAGGTGATTGAAATAGCATTAAAACAACCAGAAAGTATGGAAGAGTGTATATATTTCTCAAATAGGACAATGGGTGAAGGCAAAGCACGTGCTTGGGTCTTTAGAAAAGAATGTCCTAAATGTAAAGCAACCATGGGAAAACCAGTTGTAAAAGGCAAAGTAAAGATTAGAGCAGATCATTATATTTGTCCTAAATGTGAGTTTACAGAAAGTAAAGAAGAACATGAAGATAGCTTAGAGATGAACATTGTTTATACTTGCCCAGAATGTAAACATGAAGGCGAAGCAACAACACAATACAAATTAAAGACCTGGAAAGGTGTAAAAGCTTATGTCTTTGAATGTGGTGGCTGCGGTGAAAAGATTGGTATTACCAAAAAGATGAAAGAACCTAAGGTTAAGAAAAAGTAATTCACAATCCTCTAAACATCTCAGGTTTTAAACTTTTTTTATTTTCTAAAATTTCTTCTAACTGCTTTAACATTTCTTCTTTATTCTCAGGCAAACATCCGCCAATTGAAGCATAATTTGATGCATGATTACTTCTAAATATACAATATTCTAATTCCAAATCCTCAATAATAAAGTAAAGTTCTTGTAAATATTCATAATTAACTAATTCTGTAATTTCACCCTTCTTAACTTTCTCACAAAACTCAGTTCCTGGAACAACCATTAATGTTAACGCTCCAACATAATCAGGCTGCATTTTATTAAGAATTTTAGCAGTTGCTTTTGCATGCTGTTTAGACTTTTCTTTTCCGCCTATTCCTAATAATACTGTTACACTCAATTTAATCCCCGCATCTTTAATTCTTTTAGCAGCTTTAACCATATCTTCTGTTGTCATATTCTTCTTAACATCATTTAATACAGAATCATCTCCTGATTCTAAACCAAGATAAACTAATTCTAAACCTAACTCTTTTAATTGTTTAAGTTCATCCAAAGATTTACCTAAAGCACTTTTAGCAGTAATATAAGAACTAACTCTTTCAACATTAGGATAATTATCTTTAATATATTTTAATAATTCCACTAAATCTTTTTGACTAATAGAAATTGCATCACCATCAGCAATAAATATTCTTTCCTCATTATGATATTCATTATCAAACTCTTTGAGAACTTCATTTACATTTCTAAACTCAAACTTCCTTTTCTTATAACTAGGACAAAAAGTACATGTATTATTACTACATCCAAGCATAGCTAACAAGATAAATGAATTTGCTTCTGATGGTGGCCTAATTATTGCTTGCATATAAAAAGAAAAACCAACAGAATTTATTAAGGTAATGATTAAAATAGTAAAACTTATATATTAGTTGTACATTATAACAAGTAAAACTAGATAACGAGTTTTACTATGGCTACAGAGATTGCAACAAACCAAGATTTTATCACATCAATGTCACCTAAAGGACAAGTAGTGATAAGCAAGAATATTAGGATAAAACTAGGTTTAAAACCCAAAGACAAATTAATTGAGACTCTCAAAGGAAATAAGATTATTATTGAAAAATTACCTGCATTAAGTGAACTAGGTGGCACCTTAAAAGGTATGATGAAAGGAAAAACAACAGACCAGATAATGAAATTTATTGATGAAGGATGGGATACTTAGTTGATACTTATGGTTTAATTGAATGGTTTAGAAATAACAATCAGAATTATAAAAAATATTTTGAAAACCCAGAAAAATTGTATATCAGTCCACTAATATTAATGGAATTCTATTTCGCTTTATACCACGAATATGGAGAATCTCAAACTGAATTCTTAAGAGAGATTATACTTAAAAATTTCAAGTTAATTAAGATTAACCAAGCCCAATTAATAGAATCTGCAAAATTCAGAAGCAAAATGTACAAAAAAAAGAAAAAAATGTCTTATACAGATACCACAATATATATTTTAGCTAAAGAACATAACATTAAAGTATTAACAGGAGATGAACATTTCAGAAATCTTGATAATGTAGCATTCGTGAAATAGTAGATCAAAATCGCTTAAGATTTATAAATAAAACAGTTTTACAACATTATTATGACAGATAAACCTATTATTATAACAAGTGCACTACCATACGCAAATGGTTCAATTCACATAGGCCATCTTGTAGAATATATTCAAACAGACATATTTGTAAGATTTTTAAAATTAACAGGTCAAAATGCAGTTTATTGTTGTGCAGATGACACCCACGGCGCTCCAATCGCAATCAAATCTGATGAATTAGGAATTAAACCTGAAGAACTTGTTGCAAAATTTGCAAAAGAACACCAAGAAGATTTCAAAAATTTCCACATTCATTTTGATTCATACTATTCAACAAATTCTAAAGAAAACAAACACTTTTCTGACTTAATATTTACAAGATTAAAAGAAAAAGGTTTCATTTATACAAAAGATATTGAAATTACTTTTTGTGAACATTGTAAGAGGAGTTTACCTGATAGATATGTAAAAGGAAAATGTCCAAGATGTTCAGCAGAAAACCAATACGGAGATGTTTGCGAAAAATGCAATTCAACTTACAATACAACTGATTTAATTGAAGCATACTGTACGATCTGTAAAAATACACCAGTAAGAAAAGAATCAAAACATTATTTCTTTAAATTATCATCATTTTCAAGAAAGTTAGACAAATGGTTAACTGAAAACAAAAAATTACAACCAGAAATTGTTAATTATGTTAGAAACTGGATCAAAGAAGGTTTACAAGATTGGGACATATCACGAGACGGACCATATTTTGGTTTTAATATACCAGAAGAAAAAGACAAATATTATTATGTTTGGCTTGATGCACCAATAGGTTACATTTCTTCTTATACAAACTCTATTGGAAAAGATGTTATCAAAGGAGAAAAAGGTTGGAACAATTCAAGAATAATTCATTTTATAGGCAAAGATATTATTTATTTTCATTTCTTATTTTGGCCAGCAATGCTAATGGCTTCTGACTTCACTCTGCCTGAAAGTCTAGTTGTTCATGGTTTCCTAACAGTAAACGGTGAAAAAATGTCAAAATCACGTGGAACTTTTTTTACAGCTAAAGAATTCCTAGAAAAATATAATCCAGAACATCTTAGATTTTACTATGCAAAAGTCTTAAGTAAAAAAATGTCTGACATTGACTTAGACTTTAAAGATTTCCAAGATACTGTTAACAATGAATTAGTTGCTAATGTTGGAAACTTCTGTTATAGAGTATTAAGTTTCTGTAACAAATTCTTTGATTCAGAAGTTAAAGGTATTAATAAAGAAAAAGTAATTGAACAAGCAGAAGATTTATCAGAAAAAATCAAGATTGCCTACGAAAATCAGAATTTTAATCAGGCTACAAAAAACATTCTACAATTAAGTGCAGTAGGTAACAAATATTTCCAAGAAAACGAACCATGGAAATTAATTAAACTTTCGAATGATAATGAGAAAGGTTTAGAAAATTCAAAGAATTTTCAAAAAGAAGATAAGGAAAAAGCTAGGTCAGTAATTACTTTATGCGCAAACATTGTTAAAAATTTAAGCATAGTTTTAGCACCTATTCTGCCAGAATTCTCAACTAAATTACAAGAACAATTAGGGTTAAAAGATTTAACATGGAAAGATACTAAATTTGATTTTAAAAACAGAAAAATCAACAAAGCCAAAGCATTAATTGATAAATTAGAGATTCAAGAAGAAGAAACATTTCCTTTAGACCTAAAAGTTGCAAAGATATTAACAGCAGAAGTTCATCCAGAAGCTGATAAATTAGTTGTACTTCAAATAGACCTTGGAGAAAAACGTCAAATTGTTGCTGGAATAAAAGAACATTATTCCTTGGACGAATTAATTGGGAAAAAGATTATTGTTGTTTCTAACTTAAAACATGCAAAATTAAGAGGCAAAGAAAGTCAAGGCATGTTACTTGCAGGCGAAGAAGGTAAAAAAGTTGGTTTACTAACAACAAATGCTAAAATAGGAACATCTTTACAATTTGGAGACTTAAAAAATAATAAAGCTCAAGTTACATTTGATGATTTTTTGAAAGTAAAGATGAAAGTTAAAGATGGAAAGGTTTTCTGGAACAATCAAAAGTTAAAAGACGTAACTGTTGATAAAATATCTAAAGGTAAGGTTTGTTAACCAATAGTTTTATATACTATAGCCACTATACTCACTATAGAATGAGTACGACAATACAGATATCACAAGACACAAAAGAGTTAATAAGTACCTTTGGGACTAAAGAAAATACTTATGAAGATATAATTAAACATATGTACAAGCTAGCAGTAAAGGAGCAATTAAGAGAATTTTTGATGAGTTCGAAAAACACTATTCCTATTGATGAAGCCATAAAAATAGCTAAAAAGAAATGGCAAAAGTAGAAATTCTTAAATCTCTTCTTCAAGAGATTGACAAAAAGTTTAAAAATAAAAGTATTGAAGTCTTAACATATATCAAGACTCTAGAAAAATCGCCTCAGAAGGGCAAATTATTAGGCTCTATTGGTAATATTGTAATTAAAGAATTAAGATATAAGGGTTTTAGATTTTATTTTCTTGTTGATGGACACAAGTTAAAAGCTTTAAATCAAGACGAACTTGTCGACCTCCTTTTAAGATTTGTAAGGATGTCAAACAAAAAGTATCAACAAAAGATTATAGATGAAATTAAACATATACTTCGTACAATTGGTCCAAGCGGTTTTGAATAATTCTATACATCCCTAAAATAACAGTTAACTAATAAATAATTTCTGTAATTAATAATCTAATTCTGTAATATATAACAGAATACTCAGACAAAGTATTGATTAATCTGTAATATGTAACAGAATAATCTACCCATTCTGTTATTTGTAACAGAAATATAATGAATAAATAATATAATCAATTAACTTTTCTGTAACAGATAACATTTTACATTACGCATTACAGAAAAGCTTATATAGCATCAATTTAAGGATTATTAAGGGGATGGTATAGTTGAGTAAAGATCTTAGGCATCATGCTATTTATTTGTATAGCTTAAGCAATCTTTCACAAAAAGATAAAGTTAAAGTCATCAGAGAGTTATTTGGTTATAAAGATAAAAAAAACAAAAAAATATATTTACATTCTGGATTAATTGATACACATAATTGCAGAAAACTAGGAAGCAATGTAATTTGTGTTCCAATTGAACATTCATTAAAATTCTCAAACTATTTTGGTTCAAAAGGTATTAAAGTTACAATTGAAGAGGTATGGTTAAAGTGAAAACATATTTCTTAATTTTCTTAATCATCATGATACCAATAACTGCATCTAGTGCTTTAGCAAGTATTGGAGGTGTTAAAGTAATTGATAAAAATGATAAAGATGGTTATGTTAAACGTGGTGAACCTATATACATTTCTGCATCCCCTTTTATTGAAAACGATGATCAAATAACTCCTGACCAGATTAGATTAGGTGGCAGAACAGATTCAAGATGTAGTTCTTATGAAGGCAAATTATGTCCATACAGCAAAGGAATACCTTTTGGTGGCTGCTCCCCTTCATCTTGTGAATATACTTTCTCAGATAGTTTGGCAACTTCTAACTGGCCAAACCCCTTCACATTCAAGTTTTATTTATACAAAGACGATGAAACACTTGATTCACAAACTTCAACAACAATATACTTTGATGAATTAAGCCCAGTAATTGATCAACTAATTATTCCATCAAAAATAGGTAGGGAAGATATAAGAATTAATTATACAGTAACTGATAGGGCATGTTCAACTTGTGGAAATAAATGTTCTGGTCTAGATAAAATTCAATTCTCAAGTAACGACCAAATAATTGAAATAATTAGCTTAACCACAGACCCAAACGATTGTAATAGAAAAGGTTTTATTGACCTTTCAAGTGCTTTATTCGGTGATGAAGGAACTCAAGAGATAATCACAACTGTTTTTGACAATTTTGGTAACAACTTCTCAATGTCAAAGAATGTATATGTTGACAGAAGTTCACCATATGTTGACATGTCAACTTTCAAAATACTTTGGCAAGATAAAGAAGCTATAGTTGTTCCACCTTACGAAATTGATCTTGAATTTAGAGTTAACATATCTGACAAAGACCTAGCTTCTGTTGAACTTGATCTTGATTCATTTGGATTAGGCAATAAAACAGCTTCATGTGCAGATTTAGGAAACAATACTCACCAATGTTCTGTTTTCACTAAAGCTACTTTAACAGAATCAAAATCTCATACAATTACAGTAAAAGCAATTGATTCATCTTCTAACCTTGCGTCTGTCGTACAATCAACAAGAGTTGGTGTTGACACATTTAATCCAACAGTTGTTCAACTTAAAACCAACCATGTAAACAGTGAAGGTCAAAGTTTTCTATCAACTTATGATAATATATTAACAGCAGTAATTAATGACGGTTCAGATAGTGTAGGTTTTAAGCTAGCCCAAGTTTACATAGATTTAAGCCAAGTTAATTCAGGCAGAACTTCTGTTAAAGCTGACAATTGTACTTTAGTTAGCCCTAACTATGAATGTTATTGGTATGACATTCAACCAGACACAGCTGATGGTATGAAAACAGTTACATTATTATCAAAATCTAAAGATGATGCAACAAACTCTTTTACAGAATACACAGCCTCAATAAAAGTTGATCGTTCACACCCAGTTATATCTGAAATTACTTATTCACCTGCAGCTCCAACATCTGCTGATGCTTTATCATTAAACTTTAAAGTAAATTCTGGGTCAGAAGTAAGCGGTTTTGTAAACGGTTCAGAGATTTCTGCAGATTCTTTTCCAAAACCAGTTTCTTGTTCAGGAACAGGACCATATGACTGTTCTGTTAGCATAACTGGTTTAACTTCAGACCATAAAACTGGTTCAATATTTATCCAAATGAATGATGCAGCAGGAAACATAGCTGTAGCTGCAAAAACAGTTGAAGTTTTCAAAGGCGATTATAATTCAACACCCTCCTTCTTCAGAGTTAATTCAGTAACACCTGTTCCAGCATCAATCGATAAAAAAGTGGCATCACAAATTGACATAACTGTTTTTGTTGGCATTAATTTACAAAACATTGGCGGCAGCGCAGTAATTGCAGACATGGATGTAACATGTAATACAGAATACCTTAACGCAGAACCAACTATTATCAATGAATTCTCAACCAACCCATACATCTCATTAAGAATGAACTCATTAATTTCTGGTGTTGATAACGTTCCAATAAATTGTAATTTATCAATGTCTGTACGAGACACAACAACAGTTTATGGAAATCGTGAAATTAGAGATGTCTCAACAACAATAAGCATGTATGGAAATGCTTTAGGTGATATAGATGAAAACATGCTGGCTAAAATTGAAAGTATAAGTGCTGAGATTGAAGATGTACAAGGAGAAATAGATGACTGGGATGATTGGGTTACAATTGGTGGAGCAATCTGTAACATAGCTTCAAGCATGGGCCAATTAAATAGTGTTATTCAAAATGCAAAATCAACTATTTATCTATTAAAAACAGCATGGTCTACAGTAACACAAGGAACAATAGCAGGAGCAGATGAAGGTGTATTTACATGTGTTAATAGTGTATGTGCTGCATCATATGGTGCATCCTCAACAATGATTGGTAATGCTAATTTAGGAGTTCCAGCATGTGTTGCTGCATGTGGTGCATTACAAGCTGAGATAAGTGCTGGTGTACAAGCTGGTGCAGCAGAAGCTGGAGCTGATACCCCTCTTGTTGCAGAAGCAACTCATGACACATTAGGTCTGGCAGTAACAGCATGGGCTAAAGGATGCATAGGTATGGGTGGTGAAGCATGTGATGTCCCATCATCACTAGCTTTTGCAGATGCTAAAGCATGGGTAGCAGCAGTAGAATCCTGGGCAGCAACTTGCGAAATGGGAAATAGTATGCACGAGATAACTGAAAATTATCTATGGGCTAGCACATTATTACCTCAAATAAATAACATAATAGGATATTTAATTAAATTGTCGTGTAGTATTTTCTACCATTGTGCTTTATGCGATCTAGATGCAATTGGAGGCTTAATATTCTCAAGCGCAGTAAGTTTTTCTGGTGTAGGTGGATCATTAACATCTTATTTTAACCAAGCAGGAAATCAACATAGAATTAGTAGTCTTTCTGGAATTGACGGTTCAGCAGACTTAGGAGGTACAGCAAGAACATTTACTGACAAAACAGAAATAAAAGGAACAATCAATGATGCATACACCAATGCAGGATACAATTCAGATGAACAATGGAATAATTTCAAGAGCAATGCTGGATGGAGCGTAAACGAAAATAGAATGGAAACCACTGTTTCAAACTCAAAAACAGATACAAAAGATACAAAAGTAAAAAAAGATAAATCAATTAAAGGAAGAACAGAAACAGCCACAAGTGGAGATAATACAATTACTTCTAAAGTTTATAAAGGAACTTATGGCGAAGAATTTGGCCAATGGACAGATATAGGAGAAACTACAGAAATATTAAGTCCTCCAGATGCATTAAAATATGATCCATACAAAAGTATTCACTTTGCTGAGAAATGTTATTGCATTCCAGCAATATCATATAACTTAGAAAAAGATAAACAAATCAAATGTATGTATAGAAACTGCATAGAAAACATGGTTCAAGCAGGTATATCAACTAGTATTTGTGATACTGCATACAGAGAAAGAGAATGCTTATACGTTGAAGGAGCTATAGTTAAAGAATATGGTTACATGGAAGATATTCTAAGTGATTTGATGGATTGGCTTTGGTCAAACCTCCCATATTTATTAGCAGGTTTAGTTTATCAAGCTGCTTGCGCACCATATATAATGACTGGTGGACATGAACAATGTGTTGAAGCATCTGTTATAGGAATATCAAAAAGTGGATGGTGGCCTGTTAGCTGTGGTTTAATAGGTACTGCTTTAACAGTAATGCAACTCGAAAGTATATGGGATTCAGAATTCGGTTTCAACAATGCACCAGAACTTGATGGAGAAGATTATTGTGCAAGTGGTGGTTTTTAGATGAATTCAATAACTAGACATATATTATTCATAATAGCAACATTAGCAATAATTAGCACAGTTATAGCTCAAGAAATACCAGATTGGTATGAAGTTAGCCAATGGGAAATTGAAGTTTGTTCTAAATGGGGAGGTTCTGAACTAGTACAAGCTGGTGCAACAACTGCAAAACCCATTTCATTATCACAATTAACACTAACAATGCAAGCAGAAGGAATATACTTTGATGATTTCAATATTCCTAACAGTTCAGTAGAAAACCTTTACACTGTTAGCTGGTATATCCAACCAGTAGCAGGAGAAATAGAATATAACATAGTACTAGTTACATCAGACGGTTCAACAGCACCATTAACTTCTGGTAAAGCAAGCTACCAATCAGCTGGTTTTGGCCACGAAGCATTATATCATCCTTCAATATTCACACGAGCCAGAATGAACTTTGGAGATAATGCATTAGAACTACCAATCGTAACAAAATGAAAATAAAACTATATTTACTAGAACTCGCATTCATTATACTAATATTCTCAATATTAATTCCATTTTTAATATTTACAAGAATTAACATTCAAAGTCTCGAACAAATTTCTCCTGAAATAAGTAGATGGGGACAGTTTATTGAAGGTGGCAGCACAACATTTACAGAAGATTCTCGTCATGACGTAAATACAATCACAAACAAAGCAAAAGCTATCTTTTTCAAAATCATCATAGCTTTTATCACAGCAATTACCCTATTTACTTTTATTTCATCAATTATAAAATCATATCAATGGTCTTTAATAACAAATAAGAAAAGTTCAAAAAAAGCTTGGTTAAAACTTAGTGGAATATTAGCTATATGGTATACCATTTGGGTTACACTATTATTATCTTCAGTTTTCTTGCTTAAAACAGGAAATACAATAATATCTTTCTCATTATTTATAATATGGTTTTATTTTACAAATCTATTAACACCAACATATACAAAACAAAAAGAAATTCTTAAAACTATAAAAAATACTTTAAGATTAGGTACAAAAAAAGTTTACAAATTATTGCTACCATTTTTATTAACAATAACTTCATTCTTAATATTTGCCAATATCTTTGTAGTTTTATATCACCAACCAATTCAATGGTTCATCACAGGTTGGATAATATTCCCAATATTCCTGGTGTGGCATAAAATATTCATGTTTAAAAGAATTAAAAATTTAGAGAAAAATGAACAATAAACTAAATAAAAAAGCACAAATTACAATATTCATAATAGTTGCAGTAATTATAGTAATTAGTGCCATTTCTTTCTTCATTATCAGGTCACAATTAATAGAAAGTGCAAAAGAAGATGAGGTCGAAACAGCTATATGGGCAAATTCTATCAAAAACTATATCACAGATTGTATCACAGAAACATCTATTAAAGGATTTCAAGAATTAGGTTGGCATGGTGGATTTGTTGATCCAAAAGATCCTACAATGACTGGATTTAATTTTAAACAAGATCCAAACCCTACTGAAGCAGACGGCGTCTCATTATCACAAGATGGAGACCCAATTACTTATTGGTTTTATTTAAGAGCAGAAAACCTTTGTTCAAATTGCGAAACAGGTTCATTAGCACCTAGCAAAGAATACATGCAAGCACAAGTTAGCCTTTTCATAGAACGTGAACTAAAAACATGTCTAAATGAATTCCAAATATTTAAAGAAGAAGGTTTTGAATTTAAAGAAACAAACGAAATTAGCGCAACTACAACAATAGCAAAAGATGATATCCAAGTAAAAGTTGATGTTCCTTTAGACATCCAAAGAGGACAAGATAAAACACAAATAAAAACATTAAATACAAGAATAGACCTTTCTTTAACAGATATTTATGATATAGCAACAAGCATTTCTATCGACCAAATGGTTAATCAAAGATTTGAAGATATCTTTATGTTCTTATTAAGCGATTACTCTCAAGTACCTAATCCAAACAAAATCCCACCAATCTCATGGATTGATAAAAAATCAGGAACTGTAACATGGAACCTAGATGATGTTGAAAAAAGAATCAAAAACTATCTAATTAGTTCAAATATAAATTTAGTACAAGTTGGCAATACAAGAAACAGTCAAAGAATTATTGGAAGCAACCCAATACAACAAGGTGTCTACAACGCATTATATCTAGACATTCTTGATAAAGAATTCCCAAACCAAGAAGTAAAATTTTTCTATAACCCAAAATGGCCCATACACTTTGACATTTCACCAAAACCCTTGATGCCAACATCAATAAACACAGATTTCCCTTTTAGTCAAGCCCCTTCAACCCAAACCAATTACTATGAATTCTTTTATGATATTTCTTTTCCAATAGTTGTAATAATCACTGATAATAGATCATTAAGAAGCCATGGAGAAAAAGGATATACATTCATGTTTGCATTAGAAGCTAATATTAGAGATAACAAAAACCTATTACTTTGGAACCAAGGTTTGGGTACTATAGGAACGTGGAATAATCAAGTAACAAGCGCAACCTTTGGAGGTCTAATAGAACAAACAGTTCAATGTGAACAAACCAAAGCAGAATATCAATGTCCAAATAATCCAATAAACCTTTTCTACAACGACAATGCTTGTGATATAAACTGTACAACTAACTGCATTGAAACAATTCTAGAATGGGAATGCCCAATTAATAATGTAAAATATACAAACGTACAAAGATGTTCAGAAAATTGTAAACAAGAAGTTACAGAAGTAAGAAACCCTCAAGAGATTAAAACTTTATTTTGTAATGAAGAACAAAAATTATCACAAGACAATAAAATAATAGTAAAAGATAACCTAACAAACCAATTAATAGATAATGTAAAGATAGCATATGGTTGTGGAAATTATCGACAATGTTCAGTTGGAACAACACAAGCAGGCATATATCAAGAAGGCTTTCCAATATGTTATGGTGATGGTTACATTACTCTAGAAAAAGAAGGTTATGTAACAAAAACATTTGAAAATATTCCAATGGAATATGAAAACCCAAAAACAATTGAATTAAGTATAGAACCTTATCAAGAAAAACAAGTAGAAGTATACCATATTCCTTTCTCAAACCTTTACAGAGTAAAACAATTATTAGAAAATGCTTCTTCATCAGGTTACCATATAGCTGGAAATAGTGAATATGAAAATAATACAATTGTTAATGAAACAAGAGATAAATTAAGATCAGTTTTTAGAAATCTAACAAAAATATTAAACCCAACTCAAGCAACAAGAGAAGAAGTTATCCCTTGGACTTATGAGACAATGCATTTATTAAATAAACTATCACAAGAAGTAAACCAAAATCATGCAATTAGAATTGGAAACTATACAACTAAAATAGCAAAAGAAATGGAAGACATACAATTCATTAGAGATTTTGAGATTAATAATACAGCAAACATTAATCTTCAAAAAGCTAATGCTATAGCCCAAAAACCAACTCATCAAGCAATAATTAGCTTAATAGTTGATAACCCCCCACCATTATCAACTGCAAGTATTGAAGGGCCAATAACAGCTCCAATGAACATAGCACCAGGAAGTAATGGAATAAGAATAACAGTTTTAGATAAAGAAGGTGTAAACGTTACAATGGGTGATGAAAAACAATTCTTAGAAACATACCAAGCAGCAGGAGCAAGTTTAAACAATAATACAGGTAAAGTAATCGTAACACAACAAAGAATGTCTGCATCTAAAATAAGATTCTTTGTTTTACAACCAGAAAAACCAACAAATGGTGAAGACATATCCCAAATAGGCTTAATAGAAGAATATTCAAAACTATACCGCCAATATATAGAACCAGAATTTATCCAGTAATCGAGGCTAAATAGACATTAAATGCTTGTTCATCAAATAATCCATTCTCATCAATAAATTGATTAATGTCTATATCTGGTGGACTTCCAAGCTCACTAAAATCAGTTTCTGAAAGCCTTTTCAAACTGTTACAACTCTGTTTAAGATATTTGTTGGTTACTCTTTCACATACAGAATAATCAATGTCTGCGGTTGCAAAATGCATCAAACACATATCTCCCTTAGATTCAGAATCAATATTATCGCATAAAACACTTTCTTCTTTTTTCTCAGCTAATGCAGTTAAACAATCATCCTTAGTGTTAGAACTCATTATATCTGAACAATAACTTTCTTGTAAAGAAGCTTCAGCCAATCTTGAATAACAAGTATCTTGGTGTAACTGCGTTTCAAGTGAATCACATATTTTAACAGCTCTTGTTGGGTTCGCCCCACCAATAACCTTAACTTCATCTAACTTATCATATATAGACAAACCATCAAACTCATCAATTGGAACTTCTTCACATGATTTCAAACAAGAACCACCACAATCAACACCTAACTCATCCTGATTTTTAATTCCATCTGTACATGTTGGACAAACTTGACAAGAACCACCACAATCAACATCTTCTTCATCTTGATTTCTTAATCCATCGGTACATGAAGGACAAGGTACACAAGAACCGCCACAATCAACATCTTCTTCATCCTGATTCAATGTATTATCAAAACAAGTAGCTTCTGGTGTTCTTTCAAATATCTTAAAAGTGTTAGATGCTGTTGCTTGCTTACCATCATATTCAGCAATTGTTTGCAAAAAATAATTCCCAACAGGTACATCTAATAAACTTATTGAAAGTTTTTTTGAAGCTTTTGTTTCAACAGCTATTGTTTCAGAACTTGTCTTAATTATACTAGCATCATAATCAAGAATATGATTTGTAACTACAACATCAAACCTAGCTGCAGCACCAAGGTTAGACAACTCAACTATAAAATCTAAGTTTCCGCTAGTTTCAACATTCTCAACTAATATATCATTATTGACATCCATTAAAGTTTGAGGTGTTTTTGGTATAAATAAGAAAAAAGCTCCACCGCTTACCAAAACAAGAATAAGTACAACAGCAAATACTGTTGCAACAGTTGCTTTAGAAAGGTGTATTACATGCTTAACTTCTGGTTCATAAACTTGTTTTACTGCTTGATCAACTGCTTCTGGTGCATAGCCATACTTAAACAAATAGTCTTTTACCTGATTAAGTGTATATCCTGCCTGTAACTGAGTCTTGATATACTCTGCTAATTGATTTACCATCCCCAAGCTACACTTCAACAAAACTCCTATTTAAATATTGTGTTTGAAATGTCAGAATTCCACTATACTTTAATATGGTCGTTTTTGACAACCTTTATAAATTCGAAAATAAATACATTGATAAGAACTAAATGAAACAGACAATTATTTTAATTCTTGCATTATTAATTAGTTTACCTGCTATTTTTGCTATCCCTTCACTTCCTATTGAAGTATGGGGCACTATTGATACAGATTTACCTGTTTCTATAACAGTTAATGGTCAAACATATGATAATAGCATAAATCAAGACGGTTATTATCGTGTTTTAATAGAAGATGAAATAGAATTAGAAACAAAAGCAACTGTTTTAGTTAACAATAATATAACTAAAAATATTATATTAAATAGTAACAGCATTAGATATGATATAAACACTATAGAAATTCAGCTATTAAATGGTTGGAACTTAATTTCTATCCCTTCAAAAGATTATAAAGAAATATCTGACATGGGTTGTAAAATTATTGCGAATGGTTGGGAATGGAATAATGAAATATACAAGCAAGCTAGTAAAATTACTTTCCCAAAGGGGATCTGGCTATACAAATACTCAACATCTCAATGTACTACTATTAATAGTTATGACACAGAGATAACTCAAATAAATCTTAAAAAGAATTGGAATCTAATAGGTGTTCCTTTTGAAACATCTTTAGAAGACTTCATAGGTGATTGTATAATATCAGGTTATGCTTGGTGGTGGGATTCTTGGCTAAGTACATATAGAACAGTATATCCAGCAGATCATGAATCTACAAGTAACCCAGACGGACATATAATGAAACCAGGAATTGGTTATTGGGTATTTAGTAAAGGTGTTTGTACTTTATCAAGATCAGTTGCAAGAGGCGCAAAAATACTTGAATCAGATATTTCACCAGGCAGCGGTTTTGGCAGTACAACATCAACTACAACAACAAAAGAAATTGTTGAAGAAGAAGTTATTGAAGAAGAAACAGTTGTAGAGGAGATTGTTGAAGAAGAAATAGTAATTGAAGAAGTTGTAGAAGAAATAGTTGAAGAAATAGTAATTGAAGAATCAACAGAAGAAAATACAATATTTACCACAAATGTAGATACTGAAAATTATAATGATAAAGATTCATGGATATCAATTAATAATCTTAAATATCACTTTGAAAAGGCTAAAGAATGTACTCAAACTAACAGATGCTTAGTTGATGAATGTTCAGGTGAAAAACCTTGTAGATTAACTGAAACTTCATCAGGGCTTGCAATTATTGATTATGATGTTTCAAATAGATTAATATTATGCGAACCTTGTGCTGACAACAAATTCTCTCAAATTTATTATAAAAGTAATCGATAACTAAAACTCTCAAATATTTATTAACCTAGGAATTATAGTTAGAAAGTTTTTGAGATTTAAAAATCAGGGGTAAATTTTTCAATAAGACAATAAAGTTTATATAGCACTAATATCAATAGATTTCTTATGGCAGAGATGACCGAAGAAGAACAAAAAGAACTCCAGGAAAAACTTAAAAATATGTCTCCTGAAGAGCTTAAAGAATTTCAAAAGAAACAATGTATTTTCTGCCATATTATATCTGGAAAAGTACAGTCTAAGAAAATATTTGAAGATGATAAAACTATTGCTATACTAGACATTAATCCTGCTAACCCAGGCCACATACTTCTTCTACCAAAAGAACATTACGCTGTTATGCCACAACTTCCTGAAGATGAACTTCAACACATCTTCAAAATTGCAAAACAAATGTCAAATGTTATCTTAAAAGGTCTAGGAGTTGACGGAACAAACATAATTGTTGCAAACGGTATAGCAGCAGGCCAAAAAGCACAACATTTCATGATACATATTATACCAAGACAACCAAAAGATGGTTTAACATTTGAACTTCCTCAAAAGAAAATAGAAGATAAAGAACTTGACGAGATTTCTAAAAAACTTTCTAATAAATTAACAGAACTTACAGGTGTTAAATTAAAAGAATCAAAAGTTGTTGAAGGCGATTTTAAAGAGAAAAAAGAAGAGCCTAAAAAAGAAGAAGAAAAGAAAACTAAAGAAGAACCTGAAACAAAAAAAGAAGAAAAACCAGAACCAAAAAAAGAACCAAAGCCTAAAAAAGAACCTCCTAAGCAAGAAAAAAAACCAGATCTTGATGACATTTCAAAATTACTTGGTGCAAAATGAAAGAAAACTGTATACTTTGCCAAATAATTGAAGATAATATTCCTTCAAAGAAAATATATGAAGATGAAGAAGTTTTAGCAGTATTAGATGTAAACGGTGCAAGCCCAGGACACTGCTTTGTGCTTCCAAAACAACATTTCCCAATACTAGAACAAGTTCCAGACAAAATTGTAGCAAAACTCTTCTCAATAGCAAATAAAATATCTGTTGCAATTTTCGAAACATTAAGTGTTCAAGGTACAAACATCTTTGTAACAAATGGAATCTCTGCAGGCCAAAGAATTGCACATTTTATGATTAACGTTGTTCCAAGACAAGAAAATGACGGAATAAAACTAGACTGGCAACCAAAACAACTTGATGAAGAAGAAATTTCAACTGTTGAACTTAAACTTAAAGAACAAACAGATAATGTTGGAATTGAATCTAGTTCAGAATCAACAACAATTAAAGCTGAAAAATCAGAGACATTATCAGATGATGACGAAGAAGACTATATGTTAAAACAATTAAAAAGAATCCCTTAACTTATGAAAAACATCTTGTTTTTCTTTATGCTGTTCAACTACTTTTTTCAAATGAATTATTTTATTAGTTATTTCTTTCTTATGAACAATATTCTTAACCTGATTAACTGATTGTTGTTGAATTGGTTGCTGTACAGGTGTTTGTGGTTGAGGTGTTTGTGGTTGAGGTGTTTGTGGTTGAGGTGATTGTACAGGTACTTGTTGAACAGACTGCTTTTGAATAACTTCTTTTTGTTTTTTTATAGCCATATGATGCTTAAATCGTTTTAAGAATGAAAAAAAGAAGTAAAAAAAGAAAATAAGGAACACAATAGATATCGTAATTAAAGGCATCTTTCCAGTTGAACCAAATACTCCAGCTAAAAAACTAACCTTACTTTCTTGCGCAGCTACACTAACTATTAAAATTAAACCAACGATAGTATAAAGAATAGTTTTCATTTTAATTAGGTAATGATGGTTCTGAATGTAATTCAACTAATCTATTAACTCTTGTTTCAGGATTACGTAATTCATCAGAAGTATAAGGTGTTTTATCAATAACATTCCAACTACCTATATTAGTACTAATAGTATCAATAGTATATACTTTCTTTCCATCAATATAAGGTTTATAATCATCTTTATTACCATCATTAACAAAAACCAAAGGTGCATTATAATAAGCTGCAAAAAGAGCAGCAATTAAACCACCATCCTCATTATCATAATCAGTTACTACCACACTATTATATTTACCCCATTGATCAAAATATTGTGCAGGTCCATCTGTAGTATCATAAAAATCAATCCAATCATAAGTTGAACCAGCAATCTCAAAATCAAGCAATACTGCTTTTGACTTACCAAGCTCAGTTAATTTTCGCTCTATATCATTTTCAGTAACAGGATCACCTGTACTCTTTGCAATAGCAACCATCCCATAATTATGGTCACCAGCATTATCAAACCATCTTGTAAGAGGTATAGCCAACAACAATTCTCTCCAATTGGTTATTGTATCACCAGCAGATTCAGCATGAATAAAAAACACAGTTTCACTAGAATATTTACTTCCTTTCTTTTCATTATTTGTAAAAACTCTAATCATAACAGAATCTTCACCTAAACCACCTTGTTTGTTAATACCCCTAACTTTCGTATTATAATCACCTGGTTCATAATAAGTCCATTCAGGATTTTCCTGTGTAGAATCAATATGCCCATCATCTTCAAAATCCCACCACCAACCTTCCATCTTAACTGACGGTCCTAATAACACTAATTCAAATTTAACTGGATCACCAACTGCTGCAATATAACCACTATCTGGATTAGCAATCTCAATTGGTGGCCCTGGCGCACCTGAGATAATATGCTGTTCAAATTTCAAAGCTCCTTCCTGAAAAGATTTATCAATAAACCCTAGCCCGATTACTAAAAACGACAAAACCAGCACAATTATAACAATAAATCTGACCGAAAGGTCTATTGCTCCCTTTTTCATTCAAATATCTCCGCTAAAACTGACCAAATATTAAAGTAAGTTGTCCTTTCACTAGTGGTTACAACCCATTCTCCTCTAACACAGGTCTGAACAGGGATAATATCACCAGTTCTTTGACTTGTACGATACTGCCATGTATCTTCATTACCATCATCACCACAACAAGGTGCATTATCAATTTGTCCAGCAGCATTATACCAACAATATTCTTCACCATTTGCATCACACAAACCAGGACTGTTACCTTGTCCTGCTAACAAATTACAATACTTTTGAGACTTATCTGCATCTTCCAAATAAACAACTTCTACACCATTACTACAACAAGAACCACTATTATCATCATTTAACCAA
This sequence comes from uncultured Methanosarcinales archaeon, assembly GCA_964534665.1. Classification (GTDB taxonomy): domain Archaea; phylum Nanobdellota; class Nanobdellia; order Woesearchaeales; family JAHJBD01; genus JAHJBD01. The sequence continues at coordinate 110,163 of CAZHRT010000003.1, forward strand.
CATTCATCAGCATCATCACCACAACAATTACCAGTAGCACCGCCGTTTACACCAGGACCATTCTCAACCCAACAACCTGTTTCTCCTGGTTCACAGATAACATCATCTAAATCTTTACTAAATTCTTCAGCACAAAGTGATATATCATAATCTGGATCACCAACACACCCACTTTCTATTACATCACAACTATCTGTTACAGGATCATCAAT
>CAZHRT010000004.1:0-75793 GCA_964534665.1 uncultured Methanosarcinales archaeon
GAAATACTTGAAGACGAAAGAAATGTTAACTTAATCATTAAATTTGTCAACGATGATACAAAAAGGGCAGATATAAACTTAAACGACCACTTAATTAGGTACGATGATGATGAAAAAGAATATTCTAGAGATGTTACAGGCTGGATAGATCTTGACCATAATTTTATTGAGGTTACACCTAAAAACCGGCTAGATATAGTTAATCTAAAAATAGAAGTTGAGGAATAATTATGCCTGACGAGGATCTTAAGGAATCTACATTAGGAAAACTTGATAGAGTACTAAAAGCAGACCTTGCTAAACCTGCAAAAGATGCTGCAAGGGCTACTGCAGAAAAAGCAGCAGCAGCTTCACAAAGAGCACAAAATTCTACTATGGGTAAAATATTAAAAGCAGATATTTCTACGCCCATAAAAGAAGCTACAAAGGTTGCAGCTCGAAAAGCAAAAGAATACGCACCAACCCTAACTGCTGGTGTTGCAGGTGCTGCAGGGTTAGCAGGAAAAGGTATTGGTACAGCAAGCTTAGGAATGAAAGCTTTAGGTGGAGCAGCTATTGGTGCAGGATTTAAAGCAAGTGGATTTTTAGTTGGAAAAGCATTAGACGCTATGCCAACAATGCTATTATATTTAAGCGCTTTTTTCTTATATGCCACAGATTGGGCATCAACAGGTTTCAATGGCATAACATTTACTGGACGTGCATTAAGTTTATGGGGTTTTGCCATACCTGGACTTGCAAGTGTTCCTTGGGCAGCATTAATTGCTGATAAAATAGCAATAACTTTAATTGTCTTAATAGCAGTCTTTAGTTTTAGATTTCGTAGAAATGATTTTAGTAGTATAGTAAGTTGGGCATTATTAATTTATCTCCACTTATTAATTTTATACGCAAATGCTTGGAACACAGGATTATTCCATATCGCATTTGGTTGGATGTATTACCTTGTTTTAATAAGACCTAGAAGCGAAAATGGGGCAAAAGCAAGATACACATTTTTCACACTACTTTTTATAGATTTCATAGGATACGGCTTAGTAATTAATTTGCTTAAAGATTTAGGAATATGGCATGAAGTAAATTTCTTTATTTTCAACAGATTAATTTTCCCATTATGGTTTTATGTTGTTTTAGCTTATACTTGGGACGGAAAAAAGAATTGGCTTACATATGCTATGATGATTCTGGTGATATTAATCAATGTTTGGGCAGTAGCTGAAATGTCAGGTATTGAAAACATTCAAGGAAGAGTTGATAGACTAAGTGCAGAACAAAAACAAGAAGCAAAAGATTATGTAGTTACCGCATACACAAATTTTATCACAAGAATAAAACAAATACCTGAAAATATGAAAAAAAGTTACGAACAAGGATTAGAAGATGCTAGTGGTGGATACTATGGTGGTGAAGAAGAGGGCCCAACAGAAGAACCACTAGGTGTTTATCTAGAAAAGATCCTGCCTGCAAGTTCAAAATTCTATGAAGAAGAACCAGTTGTTGTTTGGGGTAATTTAAGAGCAAAAACATATTCTGATACACCTCACAAAATCTCTCTTATGTGTAATACAACAGGTGTTTCAAAAGGTGAAATGAAACCAAACGAAAGCACAGTATATACTTTAGAAGAAGTTCCATTTGAATGTAGATTTAAGAAAAAGGAAGTTCAACCAGGAACACATACAGTTAATATCCATGCTTCATTTGATTTCCAAACAGATGCCTACCTAAAAACATATTTTATGGATATTGAAAGAATGCGGGCTTTAAGAAGCAACAATGTTGATGTTTTAGATAATTATGGTGTAACTGATAAAAATCCTGTAGCCCAATTTACAAAAGGTCCAGTTAAAATTGGAATTGGTACAAACGACCTTCTTCCAATTGGCCTAAGCAAAAATGAAGACACAAGACCAAGATTTGGTATTACATTAGAGAATCAATGGAATGGCAAAATAAAAGACATAAAAGAACTTAATATTTTACTTCCTGTTGGAATGAGTTTAGAAAGAATTCAAATGGAAGTTCTTAAAGAAGACGGATATATTGAAACTGAAACACTTCATTGTAATGGTTGGTTTAAAGAAATACCTACAGGAGACATAGATTTTACCACATACCAACTTACTGACCAAGGAAAAAGAAAATTTGAACTTCCAATAGAAACATACAAATCAATAAGATGTATTATTGATATAGACAACGAAGCTATCGGAACAATATTAGGTAACACACCAATATCAACTAAATATTATCGTGTGCTTACAAAATATCAATATGAATTCAGTAAAACTACGTCTGTCACAATAGAAAAAACAACAACTAAAAAATCTCTTATTTCTTGTGACCAAGTTTGTGATTCAACCAATAGTTGTTTGTGTCCTGTCCCTTGTAAAAACCCTACTGCAGAAAATGGTAAAACATGTGAAGGTCTTGAAGATGGAGAAAATCTTCAAGGTGCACCAAACTTTGATAACATTAAAATTGACTATCTAAGCAACACTTACACAAAAGATCAGGCAATAGATGTAGGGGCAAATAGTCAAATAGAATTAATAATTAGAGAAATATTACACGAAAGTACTGAGGTTGGCGGTTCAGTAATACTTTACCTAGATGATACAAATATTAATAATGTTCAAAATCCAACATGGAGTCAACAAGATCCAAAAACATGGACTATGTACATTAGCCAATTAACAATACCAAACAAACCAGGAATACATGAATTAAAATTAGATATTTTAGATAAAGATAATAACGTATTAGCATCAAAAATAAAAATTGCAACACTAGACATATGAAAAAAAAGATATTATTCGGATTAGTATTATTACTTATTATTTCTGGTTGTGGAGATAAAACAGAAAATGTAGATATCCCAACAATAACCACAAAAGAACTATTTACTGGCTCTGACGGATTAATTGTAGAATTTGTTAAAGGAAATCCTCCTGCAGAAGTTTATGAAAACAGTTTTACCCCAATTACATTAAACATAAAAAACAAAGGTGCCTATGATATTCAAAACGGTATTATCTCTATTGCTTTAGAAAAAGACTATATCACTGCACAACAAAATTCATTTAATTCTGTAAACACCAATACTCGATATGAAGGCCAAGAACATCTTTCATTAAATATTAAAGGGAAAAACATAGAAACTGCAGAAGGTGAAGAAGACCAATTAAACTTTCTAGCAAATATAGGTGAACTAGAAGATATGAGTATTGAGCATGAATCAGGAATCATCATTAGTTCTTGTTATAAGTATCAAACAGAACTTTCTGATAATATATGTATAGATACAGACTTATTTGGAACAAAAACAGTTGAAAAACCATGTGAAACACAAAGCAAAAGTTACACAAATCAAGGTGCACCAATCGCAATACAAGAAGTTGAAATGGCAATGCTTCCAGACCTAGACAATGGCGTTATAAGGCCACAAATTATTATACATATAATCAATGTTGGTGATGGTGAAGTTGTTGCAGATGACACAAGCACAATAACCAAAGCATGTTCTTCTCAAGCACTTGAAATTGATAAATGGAATAAAATAAACGTTGAAGCAAGAATGGGAGCAAATCATATATTCAACTGTAATCCTTCTTCAGATTCAGGTATCGCAAAAGTAACATTAAAAGAAAGAAATGCTAAAGTAAGATGTATTATAGAAAACGGAATAAACATTGAAGAAGGCACACGCGCTGAACCATTATACATTAAACTTAATTATGGTTACACTTCAAGCATTTCAAAAACAATAAAAATAAACAAACTAAAACCATAAATTTTATTAACTAATAAACTGAATTTAATAATATGACTAAAAAAATAGTAACAATTTTGATTGCCGCCTTATTTTTATTTGGATGTAACGGAATAAACTCAAAAAAAGAACCTCAAGAATATGAGTATCGTACAGGAACACAAGGGTTAGAATTATCATTTACACAAGGATTTCTAACAAAACTTTATGAGAATGACAGAGGAATTTCTTTTACAATAGAAGCTAGAAATCGGGGAGCTTTTCCACAATTAGACGAACTAGATGAATTTTACGGAAACATCTGGTTAGGCGGTTTTAGTAGAGATTTAATTAGGGTAAGACCAGACAATATTCTACTAATCGAACAAGAAGTTGAAGGAAGAAGCGCTTATAATCAGGACGGTGGCTATACTATAGAAGAATTTGAAGTGGATGTATATGAATTACCATCTGGTTCAACATATTTCAAACCAACTTTTATCGCAACCACAACATATTTCTACAAAACAATCGCCTCCCCAGTTGTATGTATTGATCCAAGCCCCAGAAGCACACAAGTTAGGGCAAAAGTTTGCACAGTTCATGATGTAAGCCCAGGTTCACAAGGTGCACCAATTGCCATTACAAAGATTGAAGAAGATATAACTGGAGAATCGATCTTATTTAAAATCCAAGTAGAAAATTCTGGTGGGGGGATAGTCATCCCAGATTATCTTATTGATCAAAATCCTCACGAAGGTTATGATTATAGAGATTTAGATGAAGTAAGGATTGATGAGATTAAATTAGGTAATGTAAGAATGAGTTCTTGTAGACCAGATACTTATCTACAATTAATTAATGATCAAGGAACAATTTTTTGTAGGTTAGATAAATCAAATATTCCTAATGAAGTATTCACTTCACCATTAAATATAGAACTTAGTTATGGTTATATGAGCTCGATAAGTAAAGATGTTGAGATTTTTGAAGAAGTGGCTTATTAAACAAAACATTTAAATAGGAAAATAATAATATTCAATTAAAAATTACTTTTTAAAAGGAGGTTTAAAAATGCATAAACAAATAACAGCAATTATAGGAATTCTTATACTAATCGGTTTAACTGGTTGTGGCCAAGTAGACGAAACACCAGATGTTAACCCATACATTGGAGGTACCAAAGGAATAATATCCACTTTTGGTGAAATGGGTGTTCTTAATGATGTAACAGGTGTAAATGAAATTTTCACTGAAGAATCATTCCCTATTGAAACAACAATAGGAAACAAAGGAGAATATGAATTAGACGTTGGCGAATTAACAATCACATTAAAAGGAATTAATCTAAATGAATATAGTGGAATAGTAACATCAGGTGCCTTATCAAATACAGAGCTTATTGAAAAAGTATCAGAATTCAATGCTTTAGGTGGAGAAATAGAACTTGATTTCACACCAGGAACAGAAGACGCAATTTACACACCAACATTAAATGTAGAAGTTTATGATGTTGATGTATTTGGAGAAGTAATTTATCATTACAAAACTTTCTCAGTTGTTCCAAAAGTTTGTTATAAAGAAAACTTACAAGATAACAGGATATGTGATGTAGAAGAAACCAAACAAGTATTTTCTTCAGGAGCACCAATCCAAATTGTAGCAGCAGAAGAAAAAAGTGCAGGTACTGGTAAAATCGCAATCGAATATACATTAGAAAATGTTGGTGGCGGAGATGTTACATTACCTGGTGCTGAATTTGATAGAAGATATGACCAAGTAGGTATTTTAGTTGATAACGAAGCTTTTGAATGTAAAGGTCCTGGTGGAAGACTTGGAACTGCAAGATTTGATAGTGCAGGAAAAGCAACAATTATCTGTAAACTAAAAACTGCTTTAGAAGAAGGTACACTTTACACAGCACAACTTGGTTTAACCTTAGATTATGAATATAGAGAATTAATCCAAGAATCTATCAGAATAAGGGGCCAGTAAGCCTTTTTTATTTCTTATTTTTTTAAATTTTTGTTAAAGTAATTGCGGCTAAAAATGCTTCTAATTGAATAAATTCATCTGATCCTTCAGACATTCTAAATTCAAACTCGCCACATTTCTCTACTAATTCCATTTTTTTACGATTATTAAGATCAAGATCAAGAATTTCTTTTTGAATCTGTTTAATTATATCTAAACCTGCAAGACCATAATTAAGCATAACATCTAAAAGTTTATTTCTAGCATCATCAAATTTATTTTCTAATGCTAAGTTCAAAACATCTTTAACCTCTTTTGGCTTTGCAACAGATGCTAAAGAGAATATAAGGTCTTCAGTAATTTCTTTTGAAATTGCTGCACTACTTTGTAAAATGTTCTCTACACGTCTACAATCACCTTCAGATACCCTATACAATGCATCTACGCCATTATCATCAACAGTTAAACCTTCTTTTGCAGCAATTATTTTAACAATAGAAGCAATCTCATCCTTAGCTAACAACTTAAACCTAAATAAAGCACATCTTGATTGAATAGGATCTATTATTTTACTTGAATAATTACAACTTAAAATAAATCTGCATGTTTGAGTATAATTTTCCATAGTTCTTCTCAAAGCTTGTTGAGCTTCCCTAGTTAAAGCATCACACTCATCTAAAAATATTATCTTAAATGGAACGTCCCCTATTGCTTTAGTTCTAGCAAAATCTTTAACTTTATTTCTAATAATATCTATGCCCCTTTCATCAGAAGCATTTAATTCAACAAAATTTTGATGCCAAGAATCTCCAAACAATTGTTTTGCTATAACTAGTGCTAAAGTTGATTTTCCTACGCCTGCAGGACCTGAAAACATAACGTGGGGCATATTTTTTTGTTTGACAAAAGCTTGAACTCTAGAAACAATCTCTTTTTGGCCTTTTACTTCATCAAATTGAGAAGGCCTATACTTTTCAGTCCAAATAGTGCTTTCCATAGTTAAATAGTAAGAAAAGAAAGTTTAAATAAGTTTAGATTATGTCTTCTTCAGCTACAACCAAGAAATCCCCTATAGCAATAACTGCTGAAAAAGGAATTAAAATCTTATTTTCTTTATCTTTTTCAAGTTCTAATTTTTCTGTATAAGATGTAGGATTAGTAAGAATAATATGAATCAATTCTCCAGATCTAGTCTCAAAAACAATATCTCCAACTTCACCAAATCTCTTACCGGTCTTGGAAACTACTGTTTTGCCTATGAGTTGTTTTGAAAACTTTTTCTCTTCTTCTGCCATATGAATCCCTCGTGTAATTATTATTAAGTGATATATAATTTATGTAGCTGCCCTTATATTTAAAGTTTTTGCTTTTTCTCTTCAACTAATTTCTCAAGAGATTCTTCATCAAAACACTTGTCTTTAAGACTACAAACAGTACATTTATTCTCATTTTTGCTAATTTTAGGTATTTCAAAACCATTCAATAACAATTTTACTTTTTCTACTAATTCAACAATCTCTAACCTTAAAAATTGGTTTATTGATATATGCCTTCTTTGCATTGTATCCAAATAATTAACAAAACCTTCTTTAACATTTTTCTTAAATTTATCTTCAATCAACATAGCATACGCTGCTAACTGTATCCTATGACCTGGCCACACCCCTTCACTCGGACATTTTCCAGTTTTAAGTTCAATTGGAACATAATCCTCACCATAAACCTCAATCTGATCAATAATTCCTTTTAATGAAAGGGTCTGACTATCAATCCTTTGCTCTGAAATTATCTTTGGAGTTAACTTATCCCATAATTCAACTCCAAAAACATTATGTTTAGATATAAAAGTATAAATTTTATCAGCCCTAATCTCTGCTTCGGCTCTAATCATAGGCAAAACTTTCTCAAACAAATCTAGGGGCAACAAATCAACTTTTTGTATCTTAAACTTATTCTTAATTACTACTTGCCTAAGCAATTTTTCATATTCTCTCTTATACTTTTGTTTTAATTCATCAAAACTAGTTTTCTTTATTATACTTTTAACAAAATCTTCCTCTGATTTGTTAATTAAATCATAAGTCTCGTGCCTTACAGTACCTTTAATTAACGCTGCTTTAGGAATCTCAAATAAACCAAGTACCCTCTCTAAGAAAAGCTTTCTCTGGCAATATAAATAACTTGAAAGAGAAGTTACAGATATCATTAATAGTATGAATTGATTTTTATTTAAATAGCTTACGTGTGTCTGTCCTGTGTCCTGTGGTCTAAAATTTCTTTTACGAAATCGGGATGTAACCCTTCAAAAAAATCAGGATACTTCAAAAGATAGTGATTAAATAAAAGTTCTGTCCCAGAATTAGATCCATAAAGGTTGGCTGTACAATGATATCTTGCATTATACCCTTCTTCTTTTAATCTGAACAATTGCGAAGCACAACATTTTTCTGTAAATGCCCCAGTAACAATTACTTGTAAATTTTCATCTGATTCAGGCATATCTGAATTTAATTCACTTGGGATTCTAGGTGACGGAAGCCATATTTGTTCTTCTTTAATTCTGGCAATCTCAAATGATTAGATTGTAGTTTTTAAAGATAAGTTAAAGATTACTTGGGCCAATACCTATTATTTACAATATAACATACAAATAAAGTAAAAAAGTTTATTAACTCTAATTCAAATCTTAATATAAAATGGATATCAAAGATAAACTAGCATTAATCAAAAGAAACACTCAAGAAATCGTTACAGAAGAAGAATTATTAGAATTATTAAAAAAGAAAAAAACACCTTCTGTTTATCTAGGTACTGCTGTTACTGGAAGACCACATGTCGCTTATTTCCTTTGGGTACTAAAATTAGCTGATTTTCTTAAAAGCGGTTTTAAAGTAAAATTACTCTTAGCTGACCTTCATGGTGCATTAGACAACACCCCATGGGAATTATTAGAAAAAAGATATGAATATTATAATGCAATAATTCCTGCAATGTTTAAAGCTATTGGAACAGACATTAAAAATTTTGAAATTGTTCGTGGGTCATCTTTTCAAAAATCTGATAAATATTTTTATGATGTTTTATGGATGTCTTCTTTAGCTTCAACTCACGATTGTAAAAAAGCAGGTTCTGAAGTAGTTAAACAAACTGACAATCCAAAATTAGCAGGATTAATTTATCCAATAATGCAATCACTTGATGAAGAATATCTTGACGTTGACATACAATATGGTGGCGTTGATCAAAGAAAAATACTAATGTTTGCAAGAGAATACCTACCTAAACTAAACTACAAACAACGTATCGAAATAATGACTCCCATAATTCCTGGATTAATAGGGGAAAAAATGTCTGCATCAAATCCTGAATCAAAAATAGATTTATTAGATGATGAAAAAACAATTCAAAAAAAGCTTAATAAAGCTTATTGTCCTGAAGGGGAAATAGAAAATAATGGTGTGTTAAGTTTTATTAAATACATTTTAATGACAATAAAACAAGATAAAAATGAAGAATTCTTAATCGAACGCCCTGAAAAATGGGGTGGGAACCTATCATATAAGACATATGAAGACCTAGAAAAAGAATTTATAGCTAAAAAAATTCATCCAATGGATATAAAACAAGGATTAGCAAAAGAGATTAACAAATTATTAGAACCAATAAGAAAAATTATGAAAGATAAAGAAAAACTAATCAAACAAGCATACAATTAAGCTTGTTGAATCACGGTTAATGTATAATTCTCTGTAAAATATTTATCAACAACCTTATTAATATCCTTCTTAGTAACTTTCATAATCTCTTTAATATAATTATTTGCTAATTTTGCATCTCCCACACTTTCCCAAAACCCAAGCTCATCTGCCAAATCATGACTATCTTCATTATCTAAAAGATGTTTTCCTTCAAGAAAACTTTTTGCATCATCAAGCTCTTCCTTACTCAAATTCTTCAGTTTATTAAACTCATTTAATATTAATTTAGTACATAAAGGAATCTTTGATTTAGCAGTATTAAGATAAACTGCAAAATAACCATAACAACAAGCAGGTTCATGATACGCACCAACCTCATAAGCTAATCCTCGTTTATTTCTAATCTCTTCAAACAACCTACCAGACTGCCCCTTTCCTAAAATTGCCCTAATAACATCAAAAATATAGCTTTCATTGTTGGATCTTTTAGGGGTTTTATAACCTAATATCATATAAGAATTAAGAATTTTTTTAATTTCTTTTTTTACTGTTTTAATCTGAGTAGTTTCTTCTTTTATATCTTCTAAAATTAATTTCTTTCTTTTAAAATTAAATGCCTTTTCAACTAAAGACTTAACATTATCCAAATCTCCAACAATCGTCAAAATAATATTATTGGGAACATAAAATTTTGAATAAAAATTAAGAATCTCTTTTCTTGATAAAGAGCTTACTGCCTTAACTGTCCCATAAGTAACATTCTTTGCTGGATGATCTTTAAAAAGTGCTTTTTGAAACATAACCCACTGATGAAATCTTGGTTCATCTTTATGTAAATTAATTTCTTTAAGAATAATTTTCCTTTCTTTAGATATTTTTACAGGATTAAACAAAGGATTTTGAATAATATCAGAAATAATGTCTAGCGCACTAATAAAATGCTTTTTAGGAACCTTAGCATAAAAACAAGTTCTTTCATTTGAAGTGTAAGCATTAATTTCACCACCAACATTCTCAATTTCACTAGCAATTATTTTAGAAGTTGGCCTTTTCTTGGTGCCTTCAAAAAGCATATGTTCAATAAAATGAGATATCCCACTAATATCTAATGTTTCATTTATAGACCCTACCTTAACTGTTGCCTGAACAGTTACACTTTGTAAAGGCTTTTGATCAAAAACAACAGTTAATCCATTTTGAAGTTTAAATTTTTGCATCATTTTTGTATACTCAGGTAATATTTAAATCTACTGAAAATAAAAAGTTTTTAATACTAATCAAATCAACTAAAAAACTATGAAAATATCTTCTTTACAATCAGAATTATCAAAAAAAAAGATTGACATAGCTTTATTTCTAAATATTAACTTTGAACTTAATCCAAATATATTTTACTTTTCAGGCTACAAAGGGTCTGGACTATTAGCTATTCCAAAAAACAAACCAGCTTTTCTTATTGTTTCAGAAATGGAAACTACAAAAGCAAGAAAATATAGTAAAGTCAAAGTAATTTCAAAACCCAAAGATAAACGCCTTTTTGAAATCTTAAAAGAAAATATAGCAAAACCAAAAACACTTGGCCTTGAAGGGAATATATTTAGTATTTCTGCTTTAAAAGAATTAAAAAAGAACTTCAAAAAAATTAAAATTCAAGATATCACAAATTCTTGTTTAAAAATAAGGGAAATCAAAACAAAAAATGAGATACAAATTATTAAAAAAGGGTGTAATATCACTGACACAATATTACAAGATTGTATAAACAAAATTACTAGGTTTAAAACAGAAGCACAAGTAAAAGCATACCTTGAATACAAAACAAAATTACAAAGTGCAGAACTTTCCTTTCCAACAATTGTTGCTTCAGGAAAAAATTCTTCCATGGCGCACCATTTAACAGAAGAAGACAAATTAAAGAATGGATTTTGTGTTATTGATTATGGGATAAGATACAAAGGTTATTGTACAGATATAACAAGAACAATCTACATTGGAAAACCAAATAAAAAAGAAGTTCAAGCTTACAATTTAGTCTTAAATGCTCAAGAAAGTGCAATAAAACAAGTAAAGCCAAAAGCAAAATGTTCAGAAATTTACCAAATTGCACAAAAAGAATTAAAATCATATGCAAAATACTTTAATCATGGCCTTGGTCATGGAATTGGTGCAAATATACACGAACTGCCAAATTTATTTTTAGAATCTAAAGACATTCTAAAAGAAAATATGGTATTTACAATTGAACCTGGAACTTATCCAAAAAATTTTGGTATTAGAATCGAAGATGATGTTCTTGTTACAAAAAAAGGCTACGAAGTTTTAACAAAAACTACAAAAAAGCTCATAATAAAGAGGAGATAAAATGAAGAAATATAATGATGCAACATTCTACAAAGAAGTAAACTATTATAAAAAAGAACTAGGGAATAAAGTTAAAGACAAAGTAGTTTTTGTTGTTATAAAATTAAAAAACAAAAAAGCATTCTATAGTATTGCCCCCCTTTCAATGGCAATCCATGAACTAGATGGGGAAATGCAGGTCATTGTTGAAGATTCAGATTCAAAAGGTTATGATTTATTAAAAGAAGTTTGGCACGTTGACAGAGATTATGAAAGAAGGTTAAAAACCAAAAAAGTAGCTGCTCTTAGGGCTTTTATCAACTCTGTAAACAAAAGAACAAAAACTAAAGTATTCAAAAACATCTTCAAAAAACCTGAAATATTACTTGAAGCAAATGAAGAATCATTTAGGGGCACTTTTGATTTACATTATCAAAACAAATGGCATAAACAATACAGATGGAAAGAACTGGTCGATACTTGTAATCAAATACTAACACAAGGTTATGATTTAAAGAAAACTGACAAATTAAGCATAGGTTTTGTTTTAGTTCCCAAAAAAGAAAAACTTACTCTTCCACTAGAAGATTATTTAGATTCATTTTCAATTGCATATGCAACTGCCATGGCTGCCAAAAAGAAAAAAGCAAGTGCTTCTTTAGGTTCAAGTACAAACAAATGGTCTTTATTAGCTAGGCCTGTTAGAACAGCAGACCTTGCAGCAACATTAAAAGGTTGTGAACTAGACAAAAATGTTGATGAAGAAGTTTTCAAAAAATTCAAAGAGTTTTCTAAAATTATGAAGTTAGATAGAATGAAATTTCCAACAGCTGCATTTGGTATTCATGCTAAAGGATATTTTGGAAAACATTTCTTTGGCGATCAAATAGGATATCCCACATTAGATAAAAAAACTAGATGGAGTTCTGCTGGTCAAATGATGCTTAAAGATCCTTACTCCCCACAAACAAGACTAGAAAAACGGGACCCAATGATGCGTTATGGTATAACAGAAACCCTGCCACTAGACATTTTCATAGAAACATGTAATATTGATTATAATATATTAAGAAAAAGAAGTGAAAAGATTAGAGATACTTTAAAGACCTGCGAAAAAATAAGGGTCATCGGAAACCACATTGATGGATATAAAACAGACTTTACAGTAAATTTATTATCCAAAAAAGGGGAAATTAAAGACTTTATTTCTTCTGATTGTGATGTTAGAACTAAAATTGATCAAGAATTCTTTGAAAAAACTGGAATTAAAGCAGGGGCTTTTGCAAATTTTCCAAGTGGTGAAGCTTTTGTTACTCCTGGCGGAATGTCTGGCATAATGGTTGGAGACGTAGTAATCAATGTAGATTCTAGCTATAGGCTCCCAAAAGGTCAACCAATAGTTGTAGAGTTTCATAAAAAGGGCTATAAGATAATTAAAGCACCAAAAAAAATATTTGATGTTATGAAACGTGAATTAAAAGAAGCTCGTCAAAAAATAACAGATTATGAAAAATCTAAAAGCCTTCCAAAAGAGATAGTAAATATTTACAAAGAAAATTTTAATCTGGTTGGTGAATTTGCGATCAATACAAATCCTAAAGCAAAATTATGTGATTATTTAATTGTAAATGAAAAAATTGCTAGAATGATACATGTTGCTCTTGGATCTGGTTTTGAAGCACATAGAAAAACATTATATCATTGGGATATTGTAGTTGATTCACCAAGACAAAAACTAGACATATATGGAATAGATAAAAATAAAAAAATTCATTGGATAATCAAAAAAGGAGATTTTGTTATATGAAGTTTGCAGCAAACATACTAAAAAATAGTATGGGTCTTAAAAAAAATGAAAGTTTAGTCATAATTTATGATAAAAACAAAAAATATATTGCTCAATCATTTCTAGATGCTGGTAAAAATATTGCTAAAGAAACTAATTTCATAAGTATGCCTGTTGCAAAAGCAAATGGGGAAGAACCACCAAAAAGAATTGCAGAAGCAATTAAACAGGGCGATGTTGCCCTTTTAATAACAACAAAATCATTATCACATACTATTGCTAGAAGAAACGCATCAAAAAGTGGTTGCAGAATTGCGAGCATGCCAGGTATCACAGAAGGTATGGCATTAAGAACACTTTCTGCTGATTATTCTGATATTAAAAAACAATGTAATAATGCTTCAAAAAAAATAACTGGAAAAAAAGTAGAATTAATAACAAAAAAAGGAACACTTTTCACAACATATACTAATAGATTATTCCAAGATACTGGAATTTATAAAAAAAAAGGTGACTTTGGAAATTTACCAGCTGGAGAAGTGGGATTTGCTCCAAAAGAAGGTAAATCAAACGGAGTAATAATCATTGATAAAAGTATGGCTGGAATTGGTTTACTTAAAGATCCAATAAAATTAATTGTAAAAAATGGTTTTGTTACAGAGATACAAGGAAAAGAAGAAGCTAAAAAACTAAGGGCATTACTAAAGAAATTTAACAATAAAAAGGTTTACAATATTGCTGAATTTGCAATCGGATTAAACAAAAAAGCAAAAATAACAGGTAATGTATTAGAAGATGAAAAAGTTTACAATACAGTACATATTGCTATTGGAGATAACACGAGTTACCCTGGTGGCAAAACACCTGCCCCTACACACTTAGATGGGGTTATTTCAAAACCAAAGATATATATAGATAAAAAACTTATCAAAATCAACTAAAACAAACGTTTTTATATTTTGAGGTATTACCCAAAACAATGCAATCTAAAGACAAAGATATTGTTGATAGCGTTATATATTCTTACACTGCTAATAACAATAGACTTGAAGAAGAAAACAAGCTTCTAAAAGAAACAATCAACCATTTACAAAATGAGGTCCAAAAATTTAAGACCCCTCCTTTAATGGTTTGTGAAGTTAGATCAATTACAGGAGAAACCGCAATAATCAAGATTCCAAACGGAAACCAATTCTCAGTTTATATTTCAGATCAATGTAAAAATTTAAAGTCTGGGGACGTTGTTCTTGCAGAACAAAAAAACTTAACAATCATCGATAAGATAGAAGTTACTAAAACCTTTGATGTTGAAAGTTTTGTAATAATCGAAAAACCTAATGTTTCTTGGGCCGCTGTTGGTGGATTAAAACAACAAATAAATGAAATAAAAGAAGTAATTGAACTTCCACTTAAGAAACCTAAACTATTCAAAGAATTAGGTATTAAACCGCCAAAAGGAATTTTACTTTATGGTCCGCCAGGAACAGGAAAAACTTTAATGGCAAAGGCTGTTGCAGCTTCAACAAACTCCACATTTATTGAAATTGTTGGTTCAGAACTTGTTCAAAAATTTATTGGTGAAGGTGCAAAACTTGTTAAAGAAATTTTTGAATTAGCACGAAAAAAAGCGCCAGCAGTAATATTTATTGATGAAATCGATGCATTAGCAGGAACAAGAATGGAAGTTGGAACTTCTGGCGAAAGAGAAGTAAACAGAACATTTATGCAATTGCTTGCAGAAGTTGATGGTTTTGCCCCATTAGATAATGTTAAACTTATCGGTGCAACAAATAGAAAAGATGTTCTTGATCCGGCAATATTAAGACCAGGTAGATTAGATAGATTAATTTACGTTCCAGTACCAAAAAAAGAATCAAGAATAGAGATATTTAAAATACATTCTAAAAGAATGCCATTAGATAATGATGTTGTTATAGATTCATTAGTTGAAAAAATGGATGGTTTCTCAGGAGCTGAAATCAATGCGGTCTGTACAGAAGCAGGATATTTTGCAATCCGTGAAAACAGAAAAAAAGTACATAAAAAAGATTTTATAAATGCTATACATAAAGTTGCCCAAAGCGAAAAATTAGAAGGTCAAGATTACATGAACATGTTTGGCTAAGCTTAATATAATGTTGCTTGTGCATAAGGAACATCTTTAATCTTTAAAACATTATCTTCAGATATATGTCCTAGTTTTATTCCTAAAGCAACAGATTCTTCACCAACCAAATTTAAAATATCTCCAGAATTTATAGCAAGAATAGCTTTTTCTCCATTAACCTCAATACCATTATAAAAATTAGAAGACAAATCAAGAAAATGGTTTTTCTCCTCAAAAATTTTACCAAGAAGGTTTGAATCAACTAAAGCAATAATTGTTCTATCCCCCTTATGTATTTTTAAGATCATATTTTTGCTTTAACAGGATATTTTGAACCACAAGCCATACATTTAATATTTGCAAAACCGCCATCTTTTTCAATTTTAGTGTCTGGTTTTCCACATTCTGCACATAAAACAAACTCATCAGCATATTTTCTTATTTTTTCATTTATTCTAGCTGCAGGTATTTTAGAACCAATAATCACAGAACCATTTTTTTTAACTTCGCCAGGTGTTGCTAACTCCTTTAAAACAAATTTAAGCATATGTTCAACAGGTCGTCTTAATGTATCTGCGATTTGTATAAAATTACTTAAAATAGTTTTATTTCCCTGAACATGTCCTCTTACTTTAGGTACTTCAAAACGCTCTTTTTCAAATACTGAATCAGGAAGTTCTTTTCTTGCTTTTTTTAATAGTTCTTTATAATCCATATTTAAATGAAAACTTATGAACATATATAAATTTATGCACCAAAAACTATTTAAACCACATAAATAAGTAACATTCATGGTTTTAGAGTCGTTAATTAATCCATTCAAAGCTGAAAAAAGGCCTTGGGAAATGTTTTTTGTAGGTATATTTTATGCAACAATTGCTTTATTTCTAAGTAGGTGGATTTTTCAAGAATATGCGGGTCTTGTAATGGTTTTTTTTACAGTTATTGCTTGTGTCCCATTAATGTATGGCACAATAAAAATGGAAGAGCAAAAAGATCTTGAAATTAAAAAAGAAAGTAAACTATTAAAAGAACATTGGAGGGCATTATCTTTTTTCACATTTTTATTTTTAGGAATAACTTTAGCATTCTCTTTTTGGTTTATAGTTTTACCAACACCAATTTCAGAACAAACTTTTGCAATACAATCAGACACTATTGCAAATATCAATAACGGGGTTACTTCAAACGCAACACAATTTGGCTATTTTACTAGAATTGTTATGAATAATATAAAAGTCTTAATCTTTGCAATATTATTCTCATTTTTATACGGTGCAGGATCAATATTTATTTTGACTTGGAATGGTTCTGTTATAGCGGCAGCAATTGGTAAATTCTTTCAGGTTGGTGCTGCATCTTCTGGTCTAGCTTATATGGCGCCAATGGCTTTAGCAAGATATCTTATTCACGGCATACCAGAAATTTTATCTTATTTTGTTGCTGGTTTAGCAGGGGGCATAATTTCGGTTGCAATAATAAATCATGATTTCGCATCCGAGAAGTTTCAAAGAATTCTTGTAGATTCTACAGATTTATTATTAATTGCTTTTGGATTAATCTTATTTGCCGGTTTCCTTGAAG
The DNA here is from genome assembly GCA_964534665.1 of uncultured Methanosarcinales archaeon. GTDB lineage: Archaea > Nanobdellota > Nanobdellia > Woesearchaeales > JAHJBD01 > JAHJBD01. Next base: position 17,241 of record CAZHRT010000004.1, read on the forward strand.
CATATATAACACCTATATTATTCTAAAACTTTAACTTTTCCAGGTTTTACTTCAAAAACTTCTCCTTTTTTTAACAAACTGTTTACTAAAGATTCAGCTTCAGGTATTTCATCTACAAGTTCTTGTATTTCTACACCACTTCCTTGATCTTTTTCTTTAATCATGTTATATATATTAAGGGAGGGCGTTTGTTCAATTACTTCTTCGCTTTCTGTCACTACTTCTGGTTTTACTTCGGCCTTAACTTCAACTTGTTCATCAACTTTTTCCTCTTTTGAAGGCACAATTTCTTTTTGTTGCCGTTGACCAAGTTCTACCTTCCTTAACTCAACCCAACCAGAAGATATTTTCTTGATTATTTCTAAAGCAAGGTAAAGTTCATTATCAAATATTCTTGGACGACCAATAATTAAAGCAAAATCTCCAACTTCAACAGAATTTATCTCTTGATCAAAAGACCTTATTGTTATTCTACCAGAACCATCATCAACAATTGCTTGATTATTATCTTTAGATATAATTGTAGCAATAATATTTGCCCTTGCTATTTCTAAATCATTCAATTTAATAAAATTTGAAGACCATTCTCCTTCCTGTTTAACATATTCTCCTTCTAAAATATCTTTAACCATAACTTTGTATGCTATGTTTCTTTTTATTTCTGCCATTCTTATCAAATCTTACTTAAAAAACCCCTTCTAGGTTCAAACAAATCTCCAGAACGTTTGAGTTTTTGAATAACCTCTTCAACTTTTGCTTCTTCAATGCCTTTTTCTTTTGCTTCAGCAATAACATCCTCAATTGGAACTGTTTTTCCAACTTTTTTCTCTAATTCGGTTATTATTTGTTTTATTGTTACAATATGGCTTCTTTGAGAAGCAGTTATTCCAGTTGAAATACGATCAATATCAATTTTTCCTGTTTCAGGATCAAGTCCAACTTGTATCAAACAGAAGTTTACAAGATCTATGGCCCTCTTTGAATCTCTTTTAGTTACTGTTTCAGACAATCTAACTCTTGCAGAAGCTTCCGAAAGCCTCACCAATGCTTCAAGCTGTCTTGCAGATATTGGAACAGATTTAATTCCTCCTTCCCCTTGTCCAGTTGTTCTCATTTGAACATAATATTTTTTTATTTCTAAAAGTGCTTCGTCTGTTAAATCTGGCGTTGTTCGTTTTGCATAAGAAATGTATTTTCTTAAAAGCTCTGTTTCAATGGGTGGATTTTCAGATAAAGGATTTTTATGTAAACCTAATATATGCGATGCTAATCTTTCATCTTTAACTTCATCTGGAAGATCCTTTATTGGAAATATTAAATCAAATCTATTAATTAAAGTTGGTGGCAAGTCAATTTGTTCACCTACAACGGCATAAGGATCAAATCTCCCAAATTTTGGATTTGCTGCTGCTAAAACAGTTGTTCTAGCAATAAGTGTTGCTTGAATATTTGCTTTAGATATGCTTACAGTTTGGTTTTCCATTGCTTCATGCATCGCAGCCCTATCTTCAACACCAATTTTATCCATCTCATCTATACAACATAATCCATTAGAAGCAAGAACCATTGCTCCTGCTTCTAAACTCCAACCTTTAAGAAATTCATCTTTAACTACTGAAGCAGTTAATCCTGCAGCAGAAACTCCCTTTCCAGATACATATCTGGCTTTAGGCGCAATTCTAGCCATTCTTTTTACAAGGGCTGATTTACCAGCCCCTGGATCTCCAACTAACATAACATGTATGTCTCCCCTACTTCTAACACCATCTTTTCTCTGTTTATGTGACCCACCCATTAATTGTAAAACTAAAGCATCCTTAATTTTTTCATGGCCATAAATAGAGGGTGCAATACTTGCAGACATTTTTTCATATATTTCTGGATCTCTTGAAAGTTCTTTAATTTCTTCTTCTTCTTCTTCAGAAATTACTAATTGAAGAAAGTTTTCTTCCTTTGGTTCAACATAATTTGCTTCAATAAGTAAATCAAATCTTGTAGATTTAGCACCAGTTCTTAAGACAATTGGTACTTCTTTGATTGACCCAACAATTCCAATTTTAGAACCTGGGCTTGTTTTTTTCTCGCTAAGTGGACTAACTAAATCATCTTTAAGAAAAACATTCATACGTTTAGGTTGTTCACCACCATCCAAATCTTCAGCAGCTTCTTCTAAAACAATTCCTTGAGCATCAACAAGTTCTTTACTAATTAACCTAAATTTACCTTTCCTTCCACACCCACACCTAGAAGGCTCTTTAAAAGCAGTATCTAATTGTAAAACATTTATAACATTACCACAAGAAGGACATTCAAACTTTGCAGAAGTTACTTGTGGCCTAACATCTGATTTTTGACGAACAACCCCATCTATAGTAAATAATTTGTTAATATGTGTACTTCTAATATTCCTAACCATAATTTTTTGACTTTCAGGTAAATTTTTAAATCTAGCTTTAAAATCAGAAACATCAAAATGTTCAAGTGCAAGTTCAAATGCTTTAATTGTTTCTTCTGGTTGATCAAGTACAATACCTGCTAAATCAGGATTAAATTTAGAAAGTGTTGCAAAATCCGCTACCAAAAATTTATGGCCTTTTTGATTAGATTTTAAAAGTTCTTCTAAATAATTAGATTCTACAAAATCAATGAATTTTTTTATTTGTTCATCTGCTTCCATTTTAGTAACCTCAAGAATACTTATTTATTTAGTTTAACGTGTTCTTGAGCATACTATCACCTTTTTTAAAAGAAAACAAAAAAAATTATTTAACTTTCTTTAAATTAACAACTAGTTTCTCAACAGCAGCGTGAACTTCTTTTTCACTTTTTGTTCCAGTACAAACAATCTTCCCATTACTAAATAATAAGAATGTTGCTCTTTTAAATCCTTCTGTTCCGCCAAGTTTATACACCAAACCAGGAAATTGTTCAGGCTCATATTCAGTATTTTCAAGTTTCATAGCTAAAGTATTTAGATTAAGGTCCATTCCTATTGCACCAGATGCAACTATGTTTTGTATTTTAATCTCAGGTTCAATAGTAATCTTAATCTTTATTTTTTCAAGACTTTTAATAATCTTATTAATTGATAATCTTACATTCTCCAAAGTTCGTGCCCCAGTACAGACTACTTTTCCAGAACTAAAAATTAATGCAGAAGTTTTTGGATCTTTAATTCTAATTACAAGGCCCGGAAACTGTTCAGGATTATATTCTGTATTAGATAAAGTTGCCGCCATTTTTTCAAGCGGAATGTCATGTTCTAATGAAGTAGAAACAACAATATTAACTACTTCTATATTACTTTTGGTTTCTTTCTTAGCCATTTTACACCCCCGAAATGTTAAAAAGACTTAATTCCATTTATAAATGGATACTAGTATTTAAAAGCTTTGTTTTTAAACTTTATAAAGCATTTATAAGTAAATAATATCTTAACCCTTTTTCAATTGCTTCTATACTTGCTTCAAGTATGTTTGTTGAAACCCCTACTGTGCCCCATTCGTCATTACCTTTTTTAAATTCAATATAAACCCTAACTGAACTTTCAGCACCTTTATCTTCAGCTATCATTACTTTATAATTTATTAATTTTAATTTTTCAATATTTTTGTCTACTTTAGCAGCTAATTTCTTAATTGTGTGATAAACTGCATCTACTGGTCCGCCTTTAACAGAATCTTTTACTTCAATATCTTTCTCTTTTATCTTACCAATAACTGTACATTCAGAAAATTCACCATTTTTTTGTTCAGAATGAATTTCCCAACTATTAATCTTAAAAACCTCCCCTTTTCCAAAAAATTCTTCTTTTAGCAAAAATTGCTCAGCAGGTAATGACCCAATATCATACCCTTCTTTTTCAAGAACTTCTACTTTACTTAGCATTTTTTTAACATTTGAATCATTTTTATCAACTTTAATACCAAACTTTTTAAGAGCTTCAACTATATTGGCCTTACCAGATAAATCGCTTAGTACAATTCCCCTTTCATTTCCAACGCTTGTTGCATCAACATGCTCATAAGATGCCCCTTTCATTATTGCATCCACATGTATACCACCTTTATGTAAAAATGCATGTTTACCTACAAAGGGTTGTGCTTTGTTTGGTTTAATATTTGCTAATGTAAAAGTAATGTCACTTAATTCTGTCAGTTTCTTAAGTTTAATTTTATTTGTTTTGACCCCTTTCTTTAAAATAAGATTTGGAATTATCTGACACAAATCTGCATTACCTGCCCGTTCTCCAAATCCGTTTATGGTTCCTTGTATCATCTCAATACCATAATCCACACTTACTAATGAATTTGCAACCGCAACCCCACTATCATTATGAAAATGTACACCTAATTTAACTTTCAACTTTTCTTGTGTTAAGAAATTATTTACTTCTTGAATAACTTTCTCAACATCTTTAACTAATGTTCCACCATTAGTGTCACACATAACTGCATAATCACTCCCAGCTAATACTGCTTGTTTTAAACATTCTAATGCGTATTTCTTATTATCCATAAATCCATCAAAGAAATGTTCAAGATCATACACCACTTCTAACCCTTTAGACTTTAGAAATTTAATACTATCATTAATCGCTCCCAAATTCTCTTCTGGCTTAATTTTTAGTTGTTTTTCAACATGTGCTAACCAGGTTTTACCAAAAATACATGCAACCCTTGCTTTACTATCTAATATTGCATTAAGATTAGCATCTTCACTAGCTTTAATCCCTTTTCTTCTAGTGGACCCAAATGCAACAACTTTACTGTTATTTAATTTTAATTTTGTAACTTCTAAAAATGTTTCCATGTCCTTTGGATTAGATCCTGGCCAACCAAGTTCAATATAGTCAATACCAAATTCGTCCAAAGCCCTAACTATCTCAACCTTATCCCTTATTGAAAGGTTTATGTTTGCGCTTTGGGTTCCATCTCTTAATGTTGTATCAAATATCTCCATTTTATTTAACCAGAAACGTTGCTACCCACCTATTTGAAAAGAGGGGTAGTTAACATATAATTCCAATAATAACTATAAAGAAAAAATTACAAAACTTTTTTTTGATTGCATTTATCATAGTTCTTCGAATGTAATCTAACTATTTAAAGCTTTGCATGGGTCAGATTTTAACTACTCTGCGATAGTTACTTTGTGGAAAGGTTTAAAAAGATTATCCTATTCTTTGAGGGTATGTTAATTCAAAAAGAGTTTTTACTTAAACTTAAAGATTTTGGTTTAAATAGTTATGAATCAAAAATTTGGACTGCCCTTTTATCGTTGGGTATGTCAACAGCAGGCGAACTTTCAGATATTGCTAATGTTCCACGTTCTAGAAGTTATGATGTTCTTGAATCTTTAGTCAAAAAAGGATTCATCATATTAAAACCAGGTAAACCAATAACTTATATTGCTATACCTCCAGAAGAAGCAGTTGAAAGAATGAAAAATCGTGTCAAAAAAGAAGCTGAAGTTGACTTAAAAATTATTGAAGACCTTAAATCTCATAAAATTATTGAAGATCTTAAAAACTTACATTCAGAGGGAATCAGTACGGTTGATCCAACAGATTTATCTGGTTCAATTTCTGGAAAAGAAAATATAGAAAATCACCTTTCTTCTATGTTTAGATCTGCAAAAAAATCTATAACAATTTATTCAACAAATTTAAATTCAAATAGGTTCCTACCTTTACTTGAAAAAGCTAAAAAAAATGCTGTAAAAATAAATATTGCATTAAATTCTAAAATTGAAAAAAATCTTTCTACTATTGCTCAAACATTTAAAGCTAAAGAAAGGGCAAGATATTTTATTGTTGATAATCGGGATGTAATGTTTATGTTGCTTGATAATGAAGATATACATCCAAGTTACGATACTGCTATTTGGGTTAATTCCCCGTTCTTTGCTTCTGTTCTTGAATCTATGTTTAAAAACGCAGTAAAAAAATAATAATCAGTTTATTTCTAATATATTAAATAAGCGTAACATTTATATATCACTTTCTTTATTAACTTAAAAAAAGAGGTGGTCAAATGACGTTATTAGGAGTTGAGGAAGTAACACTTGCAGTTATTCTTGGTACATTGTTAGCAATAGTTTATGCACTTAGAGTTTTGGTTCTTATGGAACGAAGAATTGCTCGAATTGAAGGACACATTGAAGGTGTTGTTAGCAAAATTATGAAAGAAGAACTTAAGATTGAAAAATTAGAAAAAGCACGTACTAGAAGGAGAAATTAATCAACTCTTCAAAAAGTAAGCCTTTTGCTTGTGCCTCTTCTAAAGAGATCATAAAACTTTTTTCACTTTCTTTTAAATCTTCTATATTAATAAATAACCATTCGTTCCTATCAAATCTCACTGCAATCCAAGGTTCTGCACCATAAAGTCCAGAAAATTCTTTAAGTTGATTTATTTCTTCTTTAGAAAGATATTTTTTATGTTCTTTACTTGTTTTAGCTTCAATTGCTAAACGCCTTAATTTATTTGCAGCTAAAATATCTGCACAAGGATATCTCATTGAGCCAGATCCAGCAACCCTTATGGCTGCCCATTCTTTTGTAGCCCAAAACAGATGAATTAATTCTCGCTCAGCATTTGATCCTTTACTTTTTCTATTCATAGTTTTATCTTCATCAAATCTCTTGCAACTTCTGAATTATCAAATACTAATCTTGCGTCTTCTTCAATTTCTTGGCCACTAGTATATCTCGCACTTAAATGATTAAGAACCAACCTCTTTGCATTGGTTTGGCTTGCAATTAATCCAGCATCTTTTGCAGTCATATGTTTATGCTCTTCAGCTTTATCAGATAATTTTGAGGTGTAAGTTGCTTCACAAATTAATAAGTCTACATCTTCAGCTATTTGATTACAAGATTTACAAGGGACACTATCTGAGATTATTCCAATTGTTCTACCCTTGACAATATAAGCTATATCTTCTGGCTTAATCTTTTTCCCTTTGTAAGTGATTGATTTATTTTCTTGAATTTTACCTAATAATGGCCCATCAGGTATCCCAAATTTTTTTGCCTTTTTAGTGTCTATTCTTAATTTATCTTTTTCTTCAAACCTAAATCCTAAGCTTTCGATACCATGATCTAATTGATAAACTATAAGTTCCATATCAGAATTTTCAAAGAATGCACCTTTACCAATTTCCTTAATTTCAAAATTTAGTGGTTTGTCAAAAACAAATGCTTCGAACATAGCATCAAATCTTTTTTTTGTTCCTTTGGGTCCATATATCATTAACTTTTCAGAATAGCCCAAAGCTGCTAAACTTTGTAATAAACCAGGCAAACCTAAAACATGGTCCCCATGCCAATGTGAAATTAATATTTTAGTTATCTTAGTGATTGATTTACCAGCTAATTTAAACTGCCTTTGTGTCCCCTCACCACAATCAATTAAAATTCCTTGATCTTTATAACTAATAAAAACAGACGATTGATTCCGTTCTTTGGTTGGCACCATCGATGAAGTGCCTAAAAATAATATTTCCATTCTCCTGAAGAAACTTTATAGATATTTAAAACTATGTTTTTAGAAATCTTTTTAAACCGACTAGTAAATTAAGATATTATGGTTAAGAAGAAAAAAGAAAACGCCCAAGTTAATGAAAAAAAGATTAAAGTATTGGCAGTCTTATCTGAAGGATCTGTTTTAACTGAAAATTCAGATGCTGCTAGAGATTTATATAATCAAAGTAGATTTGGAACCATCCTTGATAATGGAAAAGTTCAATTAACTTTGATAGAATCATTATACCTTCTAGATAAAGGCAGATTAGATTTAAGAAATAATAGGAATCAGGAAGTAATCTTTGACCTTTTCCTTAAAAAAGCAAAAAAACTTGAAAAAAATTTTTGGGTTAGATATGGTGTGTTTAAAGATATCAGAAATAGGGGGTATATAATCAAAACAGCACTCAAATTCGGTGCAGACTTTAGAGTTTATGATAGGGGTATTAAACCAGGAGAAGACCATGCAAAATGGATTGTTTATCCTGTTCAAGAAACATCTAGTTTAACCTGGTATGACTTTGCAGCAAAAAATCGTGTTGCCCATTCAACAAAAAAAAGATTGTTAATAGGGGTCGTTGACGAGGAAAATTCTGTAACTTATTATGAAATCAAATGGGTTAGGCCATAAATTATATAAACTTGGTTAGGTTACTTAACCCATGGACATTCACCGGGGTATTTTAGATTTTATTCGTATTAAAGGGCCTAGTTTACCTACCCAAATTGCCAAACATATTGGAAAAGATTCATTAATGGCTTCTGTGTATTTATCAGAACTAGCTTCAACTAAGAAGATATTAATCTCTTGGTTAAAAGTTGGTGCATCCCCACTATATTATTTACCTGGTCAACAAAATAAATTACAAAATTTCTCTTCTAAGCTAAATGAAAAAGATTTAGAAGCATATAATTTGCTTAAAGAAAAAAAAATTATACAAGAAAAGGAATTAAGTCCCTTGTATAGGGTCGCTATGAAGAATCTAAAAGATTTTGCAGAACCATTAAACGTTACTTTCAATGGTGGAACAGAGATCTTTTGGAAATGGTCACTTTTGTCTGAACAAGAAACAAAAGAAACAATACAAAGCATTGTAAATCCTATAAAAGAATTACCAAAAGAAACTAAAAAAGAAGAAACAAAAATAGAAGATAATAATGTTCAAGAAAAGGGTGCAGAAGAAAAGAAAATAGATAAGCCTATTGAAGAAAAAATAATCCCAAAAAAAGAAATTCTCAACAATAAAACTGAAATCAATAAAGAAACGCCCATTAAATCAAAAGAAATAGAAGAAGTTCAACAAAAAATAATTAAAACCGAGAAAAAAGAAAAGAAAAACATAGAATCAGATTTCCTCAATCAAATTGAAGATTATTTCGCATCAAATGGTATTAAAATTATTGAAAAAAATATAATCAGAAAAACTGAATTAGATTTCTTGTTGAGTGTACCTAGTTCGGTGGGTAATTTAACTTATTATTGTAAGGCTAAATCAAAGATAAAAATTAATGATGGCGATCTAAGTTCGGCTTTTATCCAGGCACAATCAAAAAAATTGCCTTGTTTTTTTGTTACAAAAGGGGATTTGACTAAAAAAGCTCAAGAAATGCTTGAACAAGAATTTCCTGGAATGCATATAAAAAAAATATAAAATGGGTGTCGCATTTAAAGATTTAATACAGGGAAAAGATATTAGTTTTGAAGAACTAAAAGACAAAATATTGGTTATAGATTCATTTAATTTATTATACCAATTTCTAACTACTATTAGAAGTAGGGACGGTAGTGCTTTAACGGATTCTAAAGGCAATATAACTTCTCATTTAGTAGGGATGTTTTCTAGGATAACTAAATTAATGACATATGGTATTAAATTAGCTTTTGTTTTTGATGGAAAACCTCCTGAACTAAAACAAAGAGAAAGGGCAAGACGAAGAGAGTTAAAAAAAGAAGCAGAATTAAAATATGAAGAAGCAGTTGAAGAAAAAGATATCGATTCAATGAAAAAATATGGTGGTCGAACTGTCCGTTTAACAAAAGATTTAATTGATGAATCAAAACAACTTTTAGAATATTTAGGATTACCCGTTATCCAAGCACCTTCTGAAGGAGAAGCGCAAGCTGCCTATATGGTCAAGAAAGGTGATGCTTACGCTACTGTAAGTCAAGATTATGATACACTATTACATTGTTCTGAAAAATTAATTAGAAACCTTTCAATAGCGGGCAAAAAAAAGAAGGGTTTAACTTACGAAACCTTCAAACCACAAATAATCAACTTAGCTGAAACATTAAATAACGTAGGAATTGATCAAAATCAATTAATCGTGCTTGCAATATTAATAGGTACAGACTATAATCCTGGGGGCATAAAAGGCATTGGCCCAAAAAACGCATTAAAATTAGTTAAAAAATACGGTTCAGATTTTGATGCTTTATTCAAAGAAGTAAAAACAGGTTTTAATTGGACAGAAGTTTATTATCAAATTAAAAAAATGCCAGTAACAGATGACTATAAACTTGAATGGAAAGAAATTAATGTAACCCAATTAATAGAATTCTTATTGAAAAGAGAATTTTCTGAAGAACGAATTGAATCAAGTTTAAAGCGCCTTGTAAAGTCAAAAAAAGCAAAACAGCAAACATCTCTTGCCGACTTCTAGTTACTTTTATATACTTTTAATATTTTTATTATATTATGAAGCTAAAAGAATTATTATCTAAAAAATTAACAAAAAAACAATTAAAAATGTTACCTACTTCTTTTGATGTGGTGGGAGATATTCTAATTTTTAACCAGTTCCCAGAAGAACTTGAAAAAAAAGAAAAAATTATTGGAGATATAATATTAAAAGAACATAAAAATGTTAAAATAATATGCAAAAAGACAAAAAAACATTCGGGGATATATAGATTACCTAAATTAAAAATTATTGCAGGGCAAAGAAGAAAAGAAACAGAACATAAAGAAAATAATGTTAGATTAAAACTTAATGTAGAAAAAGTATATTTCTCAGCGAGATCTTCAACAGAAAGAAAACGAATTTATGAACAAGTTAAAGATGGTGAAGATGTTTTAGTTATGTTTTCAGGTTGTGGCCCATTTACAATTGAAATTGCCAGAAATTCTAATCCCAAAAAAGTTTCTGCTGTTGAAATAAATCCTATTGCACACGAATATGCTGTAGAAAATATTAAATTAAACAAAGTTCAAGATAAAGTTAATTTACTCTTTGGTGATGTTAATGATATCTTACCAAAACTTAAAAAAAAGTTTGACCGAATCTTAATGCCTTTGCCAATGTGGGGAGAAGCTTTTCTTGAATTAGCAATCAGTAAAGTAAAGAAAAAAGGAATAGTGCATTTCTATGATTTTGGTGAAGATACTTTCCAAACTGCAAAAATTAAAGTTAAAGAAGCATGTAAACAAACAAAAAAGAAATGTAAAATATTAAACGCAGTAAAATGTGGGCAATTTTCCCCTAAAGTGTTTAGAATATGTATCGATTTCAGAGTAGAATAGTTCTTAATTTTTATTTATAAATATAATAAACAAATATTTTATTGATACTTACAATGTAAGTAATATTGGAAGAGTATACTTACAATGTAAGTAAACAAAAGACAAATATACTTACAATGTAAGTAAAACCACAACCTGAAGGAATACTTACAATGTAAGTAAAAACAATACAAACGTTTTTAAGTTAAGAATCAATTATATACTATGCACGCGATGATTAAGTGAACACCAGTGCCCTCTGTGGCAGACGGAAGTAACTGCTGAGCGTGCACTTTTCTAAAAAATCAAATAAACTTAAGAATTAAAACCACTTTCCTAAACCTTCTTGTTTTTCTTTTTCCTTACCAAAAACCCCTTCAGCCCTTCTTTGTGTAAGTTCAAGTGTTTGTTTAAGATATGCTGGGAGGTTGTATTTTTCAGCAAGCGAAACAGCCGGCCCTAAATACTTAACAATAGACCCTTCAGAAATAGTAAACAATATCTTACCGTCGCACTTAGTACATTTACCAATTAATGGCGGTCTACGGAATTTTTCATTGCATTGTACACACCTAAACTGTTGCATAGAAAACTTTCTAAGATTCCCTTTCATATCAGGTAAAAAATGCCGTTCAATAACTAATCTTGCTACATCTGCTTCGTCAACTGCCCGAATTAATTCAGCTAATTCCATTTGCCCATAAAGTTTTTCTTGCATAGAAGGTAATGTTTTGTATGCTGAACATCTAACCCCTGCATTAATGTCCTCAGTATCATGAGTAAAACCGTAGCCATAATATTGTCTAGGTGTATTAAGATAATTTATTGCTTGATCAATCTTAACATCCCAGGGTGGCTTAAACTCTTCACCTGCTTGATATAATTCTAAAGGGTATTTTGAAACAATATCTAGATCAAAAAACATGTCATCTACCTCGGAAGGTATCAATTTATATGTTAAAACCAGGGGCGCATCTTGTGTTGATCCCCTAGAACTAGGTAAATATTGCCTAGAAAAATTTAACAAACAATCTAACAATAAAGAAACGCTTGCCTCATCCCCATCACAATCTCTCCTTGTAGCTGCATGAAGCATAGGGTGGGCAAAAAACCCCTGTGTTTTTGAAAAACCCACTATTCTTCCAACAATTCCTGCTGAAGTATGTGGTGCCAAAGCAACAACTAACTGCCCGGCTAAATCATCGCGTGTTTGAATATTATAATTAGATTGTAAACCATATAATCTTGTCAAAAGCTCATCAACAAATCCTGCAGTCTTCTCTAAAATAACATCTGCCCCAAGATCAGGAGATTCTATACATGCAGGTAAAATAATATCTTGGGGTTTAAGTTCTAAAATCTGATTTTCTTCTTTGAGTTCCTTCCCCTTAATATCAACATCATACCCCAATTTAATTAATTTTAATATTGAAGTCCCCACTTCTTTTGGTTTAAAATGGGTGAGGGGTAACTGAGTCATATCATACCTTGTAGTCCCGTCTTTATTTACATTAATCTCATATTTTGCCCTAAGTATCCCTTTGCCCAAATGTTCTGTTATGTGATTTCTATTGGCTGTTCCTTTAACACCTTTTATCAAATCTGGAAATACTCTAAGCTTTAATTTTTTAAGTACATGCCCAAACATTGTGTTAATGTCTAATCCTTTTCTTTCATAACTTCTAGCTTTTCCGTGTTGGCACTCTTCTTTGTCTATCTTACCACAAGTAGAGCATATAAAAAGCTGTTTTGTTTTTACATCACAAACTTCACAAACACTAAATGGTGTTTCATTTCCACATTTCTCACATTTAAATATTGGAAAATCTGAATTGATTCGTTTTTTTAATAGTGCGCTTTGAAAACACTTCATTTTGCCGCCTTCTTCGCCAACTGGGAAAAGTACATGTGGTGCACCAGTCAATTTCCTCATTTTTGCTTTTTCTGGGCGGCCCATTCTCGCCCCAACAAAAACCCCTACCTTATCTTTTATTTTTACATCAGAACATTCATTTATTAAATCTAAAACTTGTTTTTCTTCGTTAGTGGGTTCCATAATCTTTTCCTTAAAAGCTTCGGTAAATATATTATCAAGAATTAAAGCATCTTCTTTTCCAACCACTACAAACTCCTTATTTGCAACTATATGTGGTACGCCTAAAATTTCTAACACCCTTTTTGGTTCATCATCCAAAGGCAAAATGAGTTTATTTTCTTTGTGTGTTCCTTTTTCAATCCAATCAAAAAGTATACCTAATTGCTTAAGAGATATTGTTTTCCAATAATAGGTATATTTGGGGTGTAAAGGGACACCATATTTTTTTGATAAGTTCAATGATTCTAATGCGTTTGGCCTAATTTTATGTGGCTCTTTCAAAAAATCTATATTTTCGCCCTTAGATTTTTGTTCCAGTTCTAACGCCCATATATCTTCACAGTACCCTGCAGGAACTAAAGGGTGTGCACGATTAAAAAAGTCCCCATAATTAAACAAAATATCGCCCAAAAACAATATTTCTTTGACCTGGCTTGATACTTCCTTGGCTTTAACCACCGAATCAACATAAACAACAGAACCATCATTTAATTTAACTATTGGTCCATCAATAGTATCACAAGTTGTCATAGATGCAGCTTTTCCTGGGCGTTCTAATTTAAGTTGTGTCCCAACACCAATAAACTTCTTTAAAATATGTGTTGTTGCTGGGTGTATTGCCGAAGCAGAGTATCCAGTTGTTCTTGCCCTGCCATATCTTAATCTAAACCCACCAACTGCCAAAGGGTGTGTTAAAACCGGCCTACCTGCGACCATATCTTTAATAAAAGTATAATTTGGGGTTAGCCCTTCACCTTTTTTTTCCTCTACCCCTTTAGATTTTGCAGATTTCTGAATTTTCAAAAATTCTTTAATAAAATCCCATTGCCCCATATCAAAATCCTGCCCCCATTCGTCGAGTTGTTTCCACATTTTTGGTGCTTTCTGACTTAAACATTCCCCCATAACCAAACAAAAACCATTCCTAATCCTATTAGTTTCTATACGAGGAATGTCTTTATAATTTGATACTTCAATTTTTTCTGATGGGTCACCATCAATTTGGACAGGAAGATTCTTAGCCATAAAAGCTAATTCTTCTTCACTAGGCAAATATTGTAAATTAGTTATTCTATCATGGTAATCATAAAGTTCTGCAACCGTTCTTTTAACTTCTTTGTCTGTTGGATCATAAACATCATATCCAAACTTTTTTCTAATATAATCTGCTATTAATACTGAAACAGATGCCCCGGTTCCACCGGCACTCCTAATTGGTCCAGAATAAAGTAAGGCAAAATATTCTTTACCGTCTGCCCGCTTTCTGATGCTTAGCCCGGCAAACCCTTCCAAAGGAGAAGCAACAGTTCCTAATGTAATATAAGCAAAACCAATTCTAATTCCTATTTCCATTGCTTCTTTTTTATCTTTAAATTTACAATATTTTTCATTTGCAATCTCTTCTGCAATAATAAATGCCACCCTCCAATCTAAAGACCCATACTCTTTTTCAAGTTCTTGAATTCTTTCTGGTATTGATGTTCCAACAATTTGTGGAGCAATAGTAGAAATCAAACCAACAACTCTTTCTGCCATATTTTTTGCTTTAGGAATTTCAGTATTTGGGGCTGGATCATAACCTTTAGCCCTTGCCTTTTCAGCCAAAACATATAATTCATTAACTTGTTTTTCAATATCCAAAAAATAATTGTCCATATTACTCATTTCCACCAAACCTTAATATTTTAACCTTCCTTGTTTTTAGATTAACTATCGGCACCCTACTTGGTTCAGGGTTGTGTCCAACTTTTTCTTGAAAATCAGTTTTACTTTGCCAGCAAGAACCAGAAATCAATGTAACGTTCCTATAATTTGCAGCAATAGATTTGTGAATGTGCCCAGTAACAAAAATGTCTGGAATATCATTAATCACTAATGCGTCTTCATTTTGGGGCAAGTATAATGTTGAAGTGTGGGTTGGGGCCAAATGCCTTCTTTTTAACAAAAACTTCATTATTAAGTCTCCACGATCATAGCCGCCCTTATTTCTTATTGAATCAACATTGGCAACAAAATAATCAAACGAATAACCATGATACATCAAAACATCAAAACCTGAAAAATTTTCAGATGCATGAATATTAATCATTGCCGGATTAGAAACCATTGTAACATTAGGTAAGTCATATAACTGACCCGCAAAATCTTTATACAATGGTGGTTGTGGTTCTGCAATTCGCATAGCATCGTGATTGCCTGGACAAACAATTATCTCAACATGTCCGGGTATTTTTTTTAATAACCTGGCACATTCATTATATTGTTCATTAATATCTTTAATAGATAATTCTTCATCCTGTCCAGGATAAATCCCGCACCCATCAACCAAATCACCAACAATAAATGCGTATTTAATCTTGGATGCCACGGCTTTTTGTGTATCATTCCCCACTTCCCCGTTCATCCAACTTAAAAATTTATCAAAATCTTTAGGTAAAAAATTAGTAGAACCAATATGTAAATCTGAAAGAAAAACTGCATAAACTTCCTCATCTATTTTTTTAAGTTCTTTTGTTAAAGGAACTTCTGGCCATAGCACAGTATTAGCAAAAATAATATTATCCCCACTTACACCATTAACAGCAATAACCTCATCCAACACAATATCTTTTGCTTCATTAAAAAGTTCAGGTTTGTTCTTATTGACTAATACATTTGTTGTTCCTGTTGGATCTTCAACAACAATCATAAGGTTACCATTCTTTGTTGTACGTTTTTCAGAAACCATCGCAATTAAAGATACATTATCCCTGTCTTTTTTATTTTTCAATCTACTTATACTTGTTAAATTGGATATTTCCATCCTCTTTGATAAGAGTTTTTCCATTGAAGCATACCTTGCATTAAATAAATCAACAAAATCTTTTAATTTTCTTTTTTTTGGTTCTAAATTATAAGAAAATTTTACATTAACTTGTGAATTAGATTTAACTTCTTTTTTTTGAACATAAGAAGTATAATCTTTTTCCCCTCCTTCTTTTTCTAAAATTGACTTTGATTTATCAATTTCCTTCCATTCTAGGTTTTGTCCAATAAGCTGTTCTGCATCTTTCCCATACACCAATAATTCTTCATCAGATAAATTTTTAATTTGGTCCAAAGAAACATTTTCCAATTTTTCAAGTAATTCAGGGCTAACTAAAACATCTTTCTCCATAAGATAAGAAACTATTTCCTTTTTCTCCATTTTAAAAAGCAATCCCTAAACTATCATTCAATATATTAATTACCTTTTCAAGTGTATCTTTAGGGATCATAATTGTAATTTCTCTTGATCTCCCATATCTACCTTTAGAAAGCACCCTTGAATTAATTATTCCCAACATATCAAGTTCTGCAATTATATCTGAAACCCTTCTTTGGGTAAGCATACTCAACCCAATTTTTGGGCATAATTTTTGATATAATTCATAAACTTCCCCAGTAAAAATTCCTTCTTTTTTCTCGTCTTGAATTTTAATAATTGAAAATAATACTACTTGGGACTGTTTTGGTTGGTTGGTTATTAGGTCCAATATTCTATCATACTCAATTTTTTGTTCTGCATGGTCAATATTTTCTATTTTAACTACTTTTTGACAATTTCTCTCTGCAACTTCCGCTGCAACACGTAAAAGTTCTATTGCCCTTCTTGCATCCCCGTGCTCCCTTGCAGCATATGCTGCACATTTTTCAATAACTCCTGTAGATAATGCACTTGTACTAAAAGCTAAATCAGACCTTTGTTGAAGTATTTCTTTAATTTGTATTGCATTATAGGGTGGAAAAACAACTTCTTCTTCTGATAATGAAGACCTTACTCTTGGATCTAATGTGTCTATAAAAAATAAATCATTAGAAATTCCAATAAAAGACACCCTTGCATTATTAAGTTCTTCATTCATTCTAGTAATATTATATAATAATTCATCACCAATTTTAGATACTAATTGATCTATTTCATCTAAAGCTACAACAATAATTTGTTTTTCTTTATCTATCACATCAAAAAATTTTTTATATACTTCTTCTGTTGGTAGCCCTGTGTAAGGCACCTCAACACCTAAATTCCTAAGTAATTGTGCAACAAGCCTATATTCTGTATCTGCAACCCTTTTAAGTTTACAATTAAGATATATCGTTTTTAGTTTAATTCCTTTTTCTTTAGCATAATTTGCCAATTGATTAATTGTATGCTTAACAACTAATGTTTTACCTGTTCCAGTTTTACCAAATATAAAAAGATTAGATGGTTTATCAGATCTTAAAGAAGGTGCAAGTACATTAGCAACTTTTTTTAATTCATTTTCCCTATGATTAATTGTTTCAGGACAATATCCTGATTGTAGTAAGGCCCTATCTTTAAATAAAGGTTCTTTTTTAAGATAATCATCAAAAAAATTATTCAATCCTCCATCCATACTATTTCTTGAACAAGAAAACAATATATAAACTTTGTGTCATCACCCCTTGGTTTCTACTGGAAAAGTTTTTTAAATGTTTTTGCTTCTTTCTTTCTTTCTTTCTTTTCTATATAGAAAATAATAATAATAATAATAATAATAAACATAAAAACACATAATATAATATATATAATATAATATATATTTTTAATAAAAAAACAAATATGAACAAAAAATAGATTATAAATCTCCATAGGAAACCAAGGGGTCACACAGAAAATGTTACTTCTTAGTTACTATAAAGTTTAATATGCTTATTAATTAAAAAGCCATATATGGTAGATAATAGGCTATTAAATTACATAAAAGAAAAACAAAAAAGTGGATATTCTGATAATGTTATTAAACAAGCCCTACTTAAATTTGGATACTCTGAACAAGTTATAAATTCATTTTTTCAAAAGAAACAACATATTCCAACAAAAGAATTAATTGGAGAACAACCAAATTTCTTAAATAAAACATTTTATCTTTTTTCTAAACCTAAAAAATTATTTAAAATAACTAAACAAGAAAGCAAAAAACAAACAATAACTTATTTTGTTACATTAATTTCCATTATTTTCACAATTATATTATTAACAGAATTTTATACTTTATTTATTAGGAAAACAGACTATTTAATTTCAATTTTAAGTATAATTTTAATGGTTTCACTTTTTATTATACTTTTTGTATTAATCTCTATTGGTTTTGCTTTTTTATATAGGTTTTTACTAAAATCGTTCGGAATAATCACTCATTTTAAAGATAATTTAAAGGTGGTTGCTTATTCTTTAATTCCCTATTTTTTTATAATTTCATTTATTCAGTCCCCAATCTATAAATGGTTACTTATAATTGATGTTTCTTTTGGTTTTATATCTTTAAACCCATATCTAATTTTTTCATTTTTTATATTGTCTAAAGGAATAGAAAACAACTATAATATTTCAAGAAAAAAAGCACTATTATTTGCTTACACACCTTTAATAATTCTTATTTTAGTATTGTTTGCCATATTTTTTAATGCCCTAACGTTTAAAGGGTGGTTTTTTTAACCCAAAGCTTAAAATAGATTAAATCCTTCTTATGTCTTATGAAAGCAATTGTTTTTCCAAAAGCAAATGAAGAAGAATTCATTAAAATTGCAGAAAAGTTAGGCTATTCTAGTTTGATATTTGTATATGATTATAGTTATTATTCAAATTCTCCAGAAATAAAGTCAAAATTAAACATTGAAAAAGGAATTTTATGTTTACCTAAAGAAATTAAAAAAGCAAAAAACCTTTCAAAATACCTTTTTGTACAATCTTCTAGTAAAGATAGGGAGATTATTGAACAAAACAAGAACATATTTTTATTTGATCTAGAAACACAAGGGAAAAAAGATTTTATTCATCACAGGGCATCTGGCCTAAATCAAGTTTTATGTAAATTAATCAAAGAACATAATATTTCAATAGGTTTTTCATTTTCAACCGTGCTTAAAGCAACATCAAAAGATAAACTTATTGGAAGAATCAAACAAAACATTAAATTTTGTAAAAAGTATAAAATTTATACTATTTATTCAACTTTTGCTTTAAAACCATATGAAATGAGGCCTGCAAAAGATATTTTATCTTTTTTTGAGGTAATATGAAAATAGTTTGTCCGCTAGATAATAAAGAAGAAGTTCTTGATTTAATTAATGCTGGCGCTGATGAATTTTATTGTGGGTTTGTATCAGACGAATGGATAAAAAAATTTTCAGTAATGGCTAGTGCAAACCGCCGTGAATGGGGGGATTGCAATTTTAGAAGTATTGAAGACCTTAAACAAACATTAAAAATTTGTAAAAAACATGATAAACCAGTATTTTACTGTTTAAATTCAGCAAATATATCAAAAAATCAATATGATTTACTTTTTAAAGAACATGAAAAGATTAAAATGCTGGGCTTTAGCGATTATATTATTTCTGATGTTGCATTAATGTTAAAATTTTCAAAATTTCATGTTAGTTGTGGCGCAGCAGCATTAAATTCAAACGCAATTCAGTTTTTTAAGAAAAATGGGGCCACAAGAATCATTCTTCCAAGACAAATTACTTTAGAAGAATTTAAAACACTAAGACAAAAAAACAAAAATGTTGAATTGGAAGCATTTATTCTTAATGATGCCTGTAAAAATTTAGATGGGCTGTGTACCTTCATGCACGGTTTTTCAAAAAGCTATTGTAAAGAAACAGTTGCCTGTTGTATGGATTATGATGTTGAAATAAAAACTAACGACAAAATAAAGTCGCGTACAGTAAAAAGAAAACTCAAATCAAAATTAGCTAGTAACAAAACAATATGTGGTGCATGCGCATTACATGACTTTTATCATGGGGGGCTAGACGCAGTAAAAATTGTTGGGCGCGGAAAATCAAAAGAACAAAAAATAAAAGACATAAAATTCATAAAATCTTTATTGGTGCACACGAATTTATCTAGGGGTGAATTTATAAAAATTGCAAAAAACATAAGACAAAAAACATACCAAACGCCCTGTACTCCGGAGCTATGTTACTATGAAATCTAAAGCAATATTAATTTCAAGTGTAGAAGGCCTTCATTTAGCTAAAGGTTATGATATACTTTATTTTGGCCACGAATTTTGTGAACACCTTATACCTTCTTTGGGAGATTTTAAAATCGCACATAATTATGCGAAAAATAACAACCTAGGCTTTACAATAGTCACCCCTTACGTAACGGATAAGGGAATTAAACAAATTTCAAAAATTGTTTCCAATTTCAAAAATTGTGAAATAGTTATTAATGATTGGGGTGTTTTAGATTTATTACAAAATCACGATTTAAAAATAAATCTTGGTAGATTATTAACAAAGCGTAAAAAAGATCCCCGAATTAGTAACCAAGAATTTAATAGAGACATTCTTGATAATTTAACAAACTCTAATCTACAAATACAAGAATTTCAAAATTTCTTAAAACAACACAAAGTTTCTAGGATTGAAATTGATAACGCAGTTCAAGGCCAACCCACCACTTCATTCCCTCAATCATTATATTATCCGTACGTTTATTTAACTACAACAAGAAAATGCCCTTTTATAGGGATAAATACCCTTTCAAATAAAGTAACTTTTCTTTCTGGGTGTACAAAAGAATGCAAGAAATATAGTGCAAAAATTTCAAATGATAAATTAGGTAAGATCATTTTAAAAGACAACGCCCAATTTTTTATAAACAACAAATTACCAAAAGGCATAGATAGGTTAGTTTACATACCATGGACATAATGTTATTCTTGTTATACATACCTGCAATAGTTTTGTTAGGTTTGATAACTTCTCATGAAGACATGAAAAAAGGAATAATCCGTAATAAATTAGTTTTATTTGCAATAATTTATTCTTTTTTTGTTTTAATTATTATTAGACCAGATATAGAATATATCTCTTCTTTTTTTATGAATTCTTTCTTTGCCACCATAGCAGCAATTTTATTTTGGCTTGTAAATCTGTGGAGCGCAGGAGATGCCAAGTTATTTATCGCATACGTTTTCTTAATACCCCTAAATAGTTATGTTTATGGTTACGATAATTTGTTCCCGGCAATGGCTGTATTGGTTAATACTTTTTTACCCTTGTTTGTTTTTTATTTTTTAAAAACATTTTCAAAAATCACTTGGCAACAATTAATTAAAACTTTAAAATTTTCTTTTGATAAGAAAAAGTTATCAAATTTATTTATTAGTTTTTTTGCAATCTCCTGGCCATTATACTTTTTATCTAGCATGAACAACATATTTTCAAATTTATTTTTAGCAGTTATTGTTATTTTTTTAATACTCTCTTTACTTGAATTTCTTCTTCCAGGAAAACAAATAAAATGGTTTATAGTTATATCCCTTATTAGATTATTAATTGATAGATCAATATTAAAACAAGAATTTTGGGTGATGTTCTCCATTTTCTTTATATCCTACCTTATTTTAAGATATTTTGTGCTTTTCTTATCCTTTAGTGCCTTTACTAAGGATATTAATATTGAAGAATTAAAACCCGGGATGATGTTAGCTCAAAAAGTTGTTAAAAAAGGAAAGGGGTTTGTATTACAAGACGCATTCATAACAAATTTGTTTGAAGGGCTCAAAAAACAAAAAAATTCAATTTTAGCACCAAAAGTACTCAATAAAGGGGACATAACATTTATTAAAAAGTCACATAGTGACAATAAAATTAAAAAACATCAAATCAAAGTTCAAGAGTTTGTATCTTTTGCATTATTTCTTTTTATGGGGGTTATTTTGACTTTATTTTTCAGGGGAAATATTGTTGTGTTTATATTAGAAACCTTTTTATAAATTTATAACTAACTAATTAACATGGAATCTGTAAGCAACATTGAATTTTATCAGGATGGGAACTATGCACTAATTTCAGTTAATCCAAAAACGTATTCTCTTTCAACAGTATATTCTGCTGCCTACACGTTCATTGAAAAAGCATATGTTTTAATTGAGGGGGACCCATCAGAAGAGATTATTGTTGAGATACGGCCTAAAGATAAACAACACAATGCAAAACAATTTGCATTTGAATTCAACAACGAATTGCTTCACTACGCACTTTATGAAACAAACACAAAAAGAAATACTGCCGCTCGCGACATTATACTAAAGCGTGCTTTATCAACTAACGATGGAACAAACAATACAATTAAATAAATTCTTTTATCCTAAAGAATTAATCAATCAAGCAGTAAAGGACTACGAATCAATTTGCGACATTAAAATAATTGATAATGATCAAAGGTTTATTGTTACACTAGAGCTTAAACAGCCAGGTAACTTAAAAGAAGTTACAGGAGAATTTTGCAATTATATTCTGGCCCTTATCAAGAACGCATAATATTTTAAATAACAAAATCTTTCTATTTAATGGTTAAATTGAAAAAAGAAAATTCCGACAATTTTATTTTACCAAGGTTTAGAAAGTTAGGGGACCAATATCTTATTACCTCTGATGGTGGCCACTGGACTTTTTCAAAAACACCAAAAATTAATAATATTAACAACAATGATCCTGCGTGTACACAATATCAACGTAAGTATAAACATTTATTTCAGGGCACAGCATTACACATCATTGTGTTAACATTAAGGTGTAATCTTAAATGTAGTTATTGTCATGCGAGCGTATTGCCTACAGAGAAACAAGGGAAAGATATTGATGAAGTTACATTAAAAAAAACAATTGATTTTATTTTTCAAAGTCCTGCAGATAAAATTACTATTGAGTTTCAAGGTGGGGAGCCGCTTTTACGTTTTGATTTAATTAAAAAAGCAATAGATTATGCTTTGTCAAAAAAAGGTAAAGAAGTTAGATTCGCACTAGTTACAAACCTTCTTCTTATGGATGATGAAAAATTAGATTACCTTATTAGCAAAAAAGTTGGAATATGTACATCTCTTGATGGTCCAAAGGAAGTGCACGATCAAAATCGTGGTTGCTATGATCTACTTACTAAAAAAATTGATTTGGTAAAAAATAAAACACAACTTAATGCATTAATGGTAACCACCAAACATTCTTTAGGCAAACACAAAGAGATTATAGATGAATATGTACTGTTCGGTCTTGACAAAATCCAGATTAAGCCATTAAATCAATTAGGTTTTGCTAAAGGCAGACAAGATTTAAGCATTACTTCTGAAGAGTTTATAGATTTTTGGCAGAAATCAATTAAGTATATCATGGAACTTAATAGCAAAGGCGTTAATATTAAAGAAACTATGACCGAAGTTATTTTAAATAAAATAAAAGGGTTTGTGTCAGATGAAATTTATCTTGATTTATTAAGCCCCTGTGGTGCAGCAATAGGCCAATTAGCATATAATTACAACGGCAATATTTATTCGTGTGATGAAGCAAGGATGCTAAATGACGACTTATTTTTGTTGGGCAACGTGAACAAAAACAATTACAAAGAAATTTTAACTAGTGATAAATGCTGTGCATTAATTGCGAGCTCCATTAATGACACCCATTTTTGTGATTTATGTGCATATAAACCCTATTGTGGATTATGTCCTGTTTGCAGTTATGCAGATACAAATAATGTTATACCTCATTTACCAGATTTTAGATGTACTGTACATAAAGCAATGTTTGACTTTATATTTAAGAATTTTAGTAGCTTGAATGATTCCCATGATTCCCATGGTGGGCATGATTAACTTCAATTGTATGTGTGTTAGTATCAACATTTAGCAATAAAGGGCTATATTTCCCTTTTGGATGATTAAAAACTGCTTCTACAGATTTTGCAGCAATCCCAATTACTGCTGCAGTACCAACAATAGCACCAACAGTCATAATAGCATGCTTAGAAATTTTACCTTCTTCATCTTGTAAAAATGATTTAATCTTCTTTTTTATCTTTGGAAGTAACATAATCATAGATATAAATAATTAATATTTAAACTTTGTTATAAGTGGGTCATTGTTTATGCCTCCAAGACACTTTATTTTATGTTTACACACATTACATTCTTTTGGTAAAAAAGAATTTAAACTATCAAAAATCTTACCAATTTGGTTGATTGATACATTTCCCAAGATTTTTTGTGAATAATAATCTGTTTTGATATCTCCTTTTGTATCTACCACTATACGTGACCTACCACCATCATTAATCCCACCTACACAAACACTATCTGCTTTATTTGATATACAGAACGGAACAGCATTTGCTATAAAAAAATCTTTATTATATTGTTTATTTAATCTTGAGATCTCTTGGATAGCCAACCCCATTTCTTTTATACTTGTATTACCTATAGGTCTAAGAAAAAACCAGTCATTATATTCAATTTCTTGTGCAATTTTATAAAATTCTTCAAGGCATTCAATATTTTTCTTAATTAAAATTGTTGCAAGCATAACAACAACATTATGTGTTTTCAATTTATTCAGTATCTCTTTAATCCTTTTTTTTGGATCATGAAAAGAAATTAATATATGGTCAATATATTTTAATGGTCCATTTCTAAGCAAAGTTCCGTTCGTGTTAACTATTACATATAATCCCTTTTCTTTTGCATAACTCACAATTTTAGTCAAATCTTTACGTAAAAATGGTTCTCCCCCAGTTAATCTAATAGCATTAACTCCAGACAAACAAACATTATCTATTATTTTCTTAATTTGACTTAAACTAGGATCACCATTATTTTTATTAAAACAAAATGAACAATTTAAATTACATTTATCGGTTATTTCTATTCTAACCTCTTTCAAATTAGATTTATTTTTTCTTTGTTTGATTAAGTGTTTCAGTCTAGATGCAAGTTTCATAAAAATTAGTATATCCTCACAATTAATAAGTTTTTGGATAAGTTTTTTATATTCTACAGTGTACACTAAGTTATGAGATGGGTAATGTTATTTTTAGTGATAGTTGCTTTTTTGTTATATGAACCAATATCTTTTGAATTATATCTTAACAATGAGTTCTCAGGTAATGCTAAAAAATTTTCAAATAAAGTTATGGAAGGAAAAGTAACATATTATGTTAATAATTATTTTACAGAACAAGATTTAGCACCACTATGGAATTTATTATTTTCTAAACACTATTTTTATCCTACAAATTACTTGTCTTTTAATCAAAGAAGAATACTGGTAAATAAGGTATTTTCATTAAAGCCATCAACTTTGGAACAAGCTTCTGACCAAGTGAATATTCTTAAATATGGTTTGGGTTTAAACAACGCTTCATCGACCATACCTTTTAGCCAAACAGGCAACATAATGCTCAAAAAAAATGTTTGTTCAAGTAAATTTAAGATTAATGTAACAGATTCATGTGAAGTTAGCAATTATATGGACTTATTCTTCTTTTGTGAAAACTCTCTTAGCAGTACAGAAACCGAAATGGTAGAGGGGGCAACAGAAGGAAATTGTGTAACACATTGTAAAGAACATTGTTATAATCCAGCACAAGTTTATGTTAACCAAGACTGTAAAAGCATGTTTGAAAAAAAGTTAATTGACCCAAATGTTAATTTCCACTGTATATTTTTAAAATGGACCTAGATTTACTAAATTTGTCAAAACACGGCATAAGAAAGAAAAAGTATGATCACGAATTTATTTATAGGTATCCTTCTTCTAGCAATATGCCCAAATTTAATCATGATGGATTTTCTATTACTACAAAAAAAGCTGCATTATACCTCCACTTACCTTTTTGTTCTAGTCCATGTAAATTTTGCCATTATTATAAAATACCTAAACCTAATCCAAAACAAATAACAAAATATTTAGAATATGTAAAAAAAGAAATAAAGTTCTATAATGGTATTAAAGCAACATCTCTTTTTTTGGGTGGCGGAACACCAACATTTCTTGAGTCAGAACAATTAATTGACATATACTCTTACCTAAATGATGCATTCTCTATTGGAGACATTGAAAAAACCATAGAATCCAGCCCAGAAACATTAAACAATAAGAAAATTAATACTTTAGCTGATTTGGGATTTAATAGACTAAGTATTGGTGTTCAATCATTCAATGATTCGATAAATAAAAATGTTGGCCGAGCACATAATACTAATCAATCAATTCAAGCTATTAATCAAGCAAAAGATGCAGGGTTTAAAGTTAATGTTGACTTAATTTATGGTCTACCCTCACAAGACACCAATTCATGGAAAGAATCTTTAGAAAAAGCATACAGATTAAATGTTGATTCTATAACAGCATCAGAACTTAGGGTGTTACCAGGATCATATTATTACTACACTAACGAAAAGTTCGCATCCGAAAAAAAAATGTTGGGGATGCACGAAACATTTATTGATTTTTTTCATGATAAAGGTTACAATTTAATATTCCCTTACCAATATTCAAAACAGAAATTTGATTTTTTAGAAACTCAATGGGGCAATAAACAGTTTTTGGGTTTAGGCGCATCTTCCTGTTCTTATATTGACAAGTGGGATTATAATAATGCTTTTCCTTTGGGCCTTTATTACAAATATATTGACAAATATGGTTATGCCGCAATTAAAGGGAAAAAACTGAACTTACAAGAACAAATGTTAAGAGAAATCTTACTTGGATTAAAGATCATTAATAAAGGAATATCTAAAAAAGAGTTAAGTGATAAATATGGTCTTAATAATTTTAAAGTTTTTGATCAATTAGCAGACCTTAAACTAATAGATAACAATCAAAACATAACTCTCACAACAAAAGGAACCCTATTTTCAGATGAAGTGGCAAATTTTATACTCCGAAAGTTTCAAGCATCCCATCTTCTCCAGAACCAAACTCCATAACTTCATTTAGTTGTAAATCAAACACTTTTACTCTCGACCTTTTCATATCAGTAATATATATCTTATTTCCTTCAATTGCAACTTCAAGTATTGTAAGTTCGTCTTGATCTTCACCAAAATCACCAAAGGATTCAAACAATTTAGTATCAAAATCATATATCACGCCTTTTCTGTTTGTATTATCTGCAAATACTAATCTATTATCTTGGGTTAAGGCTAAACTTTCATCAAGTTCACCTATGCTGTCAGGTATGTTTATTTTTTCTATCAAATTAAATTCTTTGTCAAATACATTAATTGTTCTACCAAAATCATTTGTGACAATTAGCTTTTCATTATTGGCTAATACTCCTAAAGGTAATTTAATATCATCAATAGTTTTTATTAACTTCAATTCTTCATAAACTTTAATTGTTTTTGTATCGTCTTCTACAGCATATAATTTACCATTACCAAAAGAAAGGGCCATTGGAGAATATATATCTTTGATTGTATTTTTGTGGTTTAGTTCATTATCAAAAATTTGTATTCTATTGTTATTCTTATCTGCAACATAAATATTACCTTCTATATCACTGGCTATCCCAGAAGGATTATTAAAATGCTCATTACTAAACCCTTTTCCAAGACCAATTTTTCCAAGGTAAACTCCTGTTTTATCAAAAAAGATTACTTTATTGTTTAATGGATCTGAAACAAAAACCTCATCAGAAACAGTTATAAAAAAAGGCGCAAATAAAGCACCCATTATTTGTGTTTGCAAACTAGCTAATTCTTTAACATAATTTAATTCTTTATCAAGTACAACAACTCTTTGGTTTCCACTATCTGCAACATAAATTTGCCCTTTATCATAAACTAACCTGCTAGGTAAATAGAATTGGTTTATTCCGTTACCAAGGCCACCATTTTTTTTGATTAATTTGCCTTTTTTATCTAGTTTGATGATTTGATGGTTCTTATGGTCAGCGATATAGATATTATTCCCAGCTATAGCAATTCCACTTGGTCTTGAATCTGGGACATCTATGTTTTTAATAAATTCTAAATTTTTATCTAAAACTTTTATCCTTTGATTATTTCTCTCAATTACATAAATTTCTTTATCAACAACAATATCTGTTGGATTATCAACATTTACACTAGTTACTTTTCCATCAATTAATTTTGCAACAGTCCCAGTTCTATCATCTGTAAAGTAAAACCCTGTTCCAACATCAAAACCTAAAATACCTGCATCAACACTTGGCGTATCCAATAAAGTAGGTATCAAATTAATTAATTCTTTAGGTAAACTAATTGTTTCAATGAAATCTAGTTCGTTTGAATAAACTTTAATTTTTTGATTAAATCTATCTAAGATATAGATTTTCCCATTTTTATAAACTACATTTGATGGGAACCTAAATAAGTCATCATCTGTTCCACCATTAATAAATTTAATATTTCCTTCTGCATCATTAGTTGTTCTTTCTCCAATTGTATCTACATGCAAAAGAGATTTTTTGTTATAAGCCATAATTCTATGTCTCATTTCATCAACAACCAAAACAAAATCTTTTGCAATTGCTACATCTGTAACAGAAATTGGGTCAACTTGGAAAGGAATAATCTCTTGGCCACAGATAGCTTCACAACTTCCACCACAATCAACTCCTAGTTCACCACGATTAAGAATGCCATCATAACAATGCATTGTATACTTAGGTTTAGGTATAATCCATAACGCGATTATTATAATTATTGCAATTAGAATTATTATACTAACTATTTTTCCTTTATGTTTTTTTGAAACCAACAATACACCTCTTATTCAGCCATACTAATAACTCTTATTTATTTATTTCGGTTTTAGTAAGTTTTATATACTATTTACACAAGAAAATGTTATAGGGTGGATGATTTAAATATGTTTAAGAGTAAAATACTACTCATTTTAATATTGGCTCTTGCCGCATATAGTGTATCTGCTGCAGAATGTAGCGAATGTGGCGCACACACCACAGCATGTGATTGCCCTTCTTTTTGTGAAAATTCT
This sequence comes from uncultured Methanosarcinales archaeon, assembly GCA_964534665.1. GTDB lineage: Archaea > Nanobdellota > Nanobdellia > Woesearchaeales > JAHJBD01 > JAHJBD01. Next base: position 46,171 of record CAZHRT010000004.1, read on the forward strand.
GGAGATACTAGCGGTACTTGTGGAGATATTATACGTTGTCAACCAGTTGCAGGAAGAACAATATCTGAATGTAGTTCTTTTACAGATGGTGCAGTATGTACATCATCACCTGGCTGTTCATTTTGTTCAGGGAGCGGTACTTGTTCATCTTTAACTAGTGCAGGCAAAAATACTTGTAAAAAACAGCCAGATTGTAGTTGGGACGAAACAGATGTTGACCCAGTCAACCATTTTTGTACTGGTAGTGCAAAATCTTGCTTTGATATAGGTTTGGATCCAAGTTGTATAGCTGGCGATTTTTGTGAATCAGATTGTAATTCAGCAGCATTATGTAGTTGGGACACATGTGACGGTGCAGTTGAATCTTGTCAAAGTAGAACATCTGAAATCGAATGTCAAATTACGGGTAGCAATTGTTTTTGGATTGGCGATAATATTGATCAGGACCAAGATATTTACACCAAAAACGATATTTGTCGAACAGGAGAAACGCTTCAAATGGATTTTTGGTTATTAGATGTTGCCGATAGGGATGGCATTTGTCCACCAACAGATTGTATTGATGAACCAGGTGATTGTGCAGGTGCAGGTTACACTGGCGAGGCACTTACATGGTGTCAAAATAATCCTTATTTGATACATCCTGGCGTTTTTGATTTTCCAAACGATGGCATTGACCAGGACTGTAATGGTGCAGATTCAACAAAAGCAATAGATTGCGATTCATCCCTTTCAGCATGTGTTTATATTCACAAATTTGATAATGATGTTTTATCAGAACACCCAGTAGATTTTTATCCTTGTTATTTACAAGATCCAACTTGTAAAAAATGTGATCGTGATTATGGTTTAACAGACCCTTGTGTCAGAACATGTTCTGGGACAGATTGTTGGAAACTAGGAAAATATAAAACTATTATAAAAAGACATTCCAAAGAAGAATTCGAGTATTCTTTTGATTTTGATAATTTAGGTGAAACTAAATGTAATAATGCAGACTGGTATGGCTCAGATGGTGTTTGGCGTGATGCTGGTTGGTTAGGTGCTGGCGGAGATTTAAATTGTTGTGGAGATGATAGGCCCTGGGTTTATGAAGGAATAGCCTTTAGACTTTATGAAACTGCAGCAGCATCCAGAGAATCTGTTTTTAGAGTTTTTAATGACGATCTACAAGATTCTTTTTTCTTAGGCCAAAGCTCACAAGCAAATTTGGTTAATTTGGAAGCTAAGGGGTATTCATGGGAAACTTTTTTGTATGCTCCACCTTCAACAGGAACTACTGGAGATGAAGTGTGGGCACTATATAATCCATTAAACGGCGATAGGATCTTTACTACAGATACTAATGAAAAAAATACCCTTGTAGGTGCTGGCATAGCTGCTGACTGGCACCCAACTCAAACATTTAGGGCACTTGGTCCAACAGAATCTCCCTCTACAACTATTGCAGTACACCGTTTTTATAATCCTGATAAAGGTATTCATTACTTTACAAAAGACGAAAGTGAAATTGTTACATTAACAGATGGTCCAGAAATTTTTACTTGCGGCTCTGACATATTTACAGCATGTGTTGATTCAAATATTGTCAAAGATGCAGATGAAGACGAAAATGTTTGTATAGGCTGTGGCCATTATCCATTAGATGGAAATTTAGGGGGTTTAGCTTGGAATGAGGAATTAGATTCAAATAATTGTTGCGGTAACGAAGAAACTGATTGCGGCATATCTGATGGGCCAAACCTTTGCTATATGGATGATACCTCTTCAAGATGGATTGCAGGTACACAAGGCGAAGAAAATAGTGTGGGTACCGTAATTAATATGCCTTGTGATGATTCTGATTATACATTATTACCTAACCTAGAATGGGTTCCATGCAAAGAAAATAGTTTTATGGCCCCTTTTTCACCAACAAAATTAAGGTTCCTGATTGGAGACGTTCTACACGAATATCTTTGTAAAGATAGTGAAATTCTTGCTTGTTGTGGTCCAGATAACACAAATGAAGATTGTCTTGTTCCATTAAGCAATGCTCGAACTACAACAGATGGCCCTGTAACAATTGGCACAGATACTTTTTATTGTACTTCTTCATTTACATGGACAACTCAACCAGATGTAGATGAAGCCTCTTGTATTGCTTCAACAAATCCTGTTACTAGCACAAATAATGTTTGGACAGGCACAAAATGTTGTGGTGATGATGGTCTTGATGATGATTACTCAGACCATTTAGGGATTGGTGCTTGTTTAAATGGTGCAGTAATACCTAATGGTGATAAAGCAGCTAATGATCTGATTGTTGAAAATGGATTATTATATGGTTGTGTTGTAGATACTTCAGATTTTCCAGATATGTCAGAAGATATCATAACTCCTTCTGATCGTTGTGAGATAATTTCCAATAATTTCTGTTCATATTCTGGGGATTGGAGCACAGAAATTTCAACCAGGGATAATCCTACTTATCGTAATAGGACAGCAACTAAGCATGAATCAATTTCTGGTGGCACAACGAGTGCTTGTTGTGAAGTTAGCGAATGTTGGGATAGTAGAACTTGCGTTTCACATGGCACAATTATCAACCAAAATTATGCCTGTATTAATGGTGATTGGGAAGACAGAGAACTTCGTTGGAAATGGGACTTCAGTGAAAACGGTTATTGTTTAAGTAATGATCAGTGCCTTGTAGAAGATCTTGCAAGTGCAACCGACAAATGCATTGATTCAGGAGAATACATATTTGACCATTATTGTGAAGAAGGGAACTGGACATCTAGAACAAAACTTTTAGCAACAACTTTATTAGACATCGCGGCCGACAAGGTTTTTGCAAATTATACTTTGTTTTGTGACACTTACGATACTGTATTAAATTATCTTGATTACGAATCATTCAATTTTCCTGTAGGAAGCCGTTTTACTAAAGATCTTGCAGTATGCTCAGACCCTAATGTGGTTGAAACTAAGTCTTGCGTTAACAAAGTCTGTGTTATGGAATTTCCTTTAATTGAATTTGGTGAAGAAGTTGTTGTTTTTGCAACGTCCTTAAACAATATATATGAAGAAGAGGATGTCCCACTTAGTTATTTAAACACATTCTTAAGAGCTTACCATGAAACTTATGGAGATATTGATTGTAGTTCAGCAATGGATAACGATGGATTATTCCATTCTTGTGATGGTGCAGATGCAAGAATTTGGTGGAATAACAAACTACAAATGATCATTACTTCATCAACAGCAATAACAACTACAGATATTCCTGGTGAATTTGGGCTCGCAGGCCTTAGTTTTACACAAAAAATAGCTTTCTTTTTCTCAAACCCTTTTGAAAACATATTTAATTTTATCAAAGGCGTTTTAAACGATCCTGATCGTGATCCTAGTTTTAATCAAAAACTTGATCTTGATCAAACAGTACAATCTGAAATTTATGGGTTTATACGAAATACTACTGAGTTTAGTAGAATTTATCTTGCAAGGGATGGCCCAAGATCCATAAGGGGGATTTCTGAAGAAATCTATGTTGATCAAGAAGACTCTGGTAAAAATAAAAATTATACTTCAATTACTTATACTTGTATTAATGAAGACGTGTGTGGCAGTGTTTCAACTTTTGATGCAAAGGCTGCTGGCGACGGGGAAAGAATCTCTTGTACAACTGACGTAACAGGAATTAATAGTTATGTTATTTCTAGGTTCCCTTCAGGTAGAGACACTTGGCTTGATTTAACAGCAAAAACAAGGTTATCTGGCACAAGCAATACTAATACAGCAGCCCCAAACATAATTACAATAGTTTCTAATCCAGCTTTAGCCACACTTAATCCAGATCAAACAGAAGCAGAGTTTGATTTACAATTACTTGGAGAAGGGTGTGTTTGGCCATTCACATATTTGTGGGATTTAGATGACAATAGCAATTTTGAGACAACTACTGAAGATCCAGAAACCTCAACAACAATATCTGTTCCTCAAACGCAAGAATATGACCCAATTGAAACAATCGCAAACATAAAAGCAAAAGTTTCAGATGGCACACAAGAATCAACAGTTTATAATTTAGCCTTACCAATTAAAAAACTCCCACAAAAAACTAATGCACAATGTCCAAAAATATTACCTCGGCGCGCACATTGGAGCGATACTGTTAAAGACGGAACATTTGAACAAACATGGACCAATGGTGCATATTCACCAGAAACAAAAGAATCAATATATAATGTTGCACCTAATGAATGCCATTGGACATGTGATGACCTTTATTATCTTTCAGAATATGATGATCCACCAATTGAAGAAGCAGTTGAACCACCGCCAGAAGAACTTAATCCAAGACCTAAATGGGACGCTGGATGTGGGGACTCTTGTGGTGAAGGCTTATTTTGTTTAGATGGTACATGTATTCCATCTCTTAATCATATAGGCGCATGTGTTTCAGCTTCTTATCAAGGTAGCCCAGTAACTTGTAGGGACCACAATTATGATCTTACATCAGAAATGTGTACTTTACAAGGTGAAAACTTTGATAGTGATGGAACTACTTGTGACAATTCAAATTTAGACTCAACAAATCCAGATTTATGTTATATCCATATTGAAAACTCTGTTGATAATGAGGGTAGAATATTCTGTCCAAATGGTTGCGTCTTTAGTGACGATCCCGCAAACTTGTATGTTTCATCTTGCATACCTGATAGGGACACCATAACACCCGATGATGAACCAGAAACTTCTGCTGTTGACCCAGAAGAACCAGAGGCATGTTGCTTAGAAACACAACATAATGAATATGGTAGGTGTGTTTCAAACAAATGTTCAAAAGAAAATATCCCTTTATATAGTGTTCCATGTGAAGGGTATAATACAGGGGTACTTAACCATAAATTTTCTAACCAAATAGTTTATTCTTGTTTTGGTGCTGAGAAATGTTCATATAAATGTGATATTGATACTTTACTTGACCCAGCTAGCGGGGAGTGTAAACCTTTAGGTACAATTTACGAAGTTGGCGATGACGTACCAGATATAGTTTGCGATTATTTAATTAACAACCAAGTCCAATGTACTATTACTCGTCCTAATTCTTATACTTCAGAAGATGGAATAGAACTCTTTTGGAGATATTATGATTCACAAGGTAATGTTCTTGCTGATTTTTGTGGTGAATGGTCTAAAAAAGCAAGTAATGGTTGTGTTGGAAATTCAGATTCATCTTATTATGATTCCATTTATTATGATGCAACTACTTCATCTAAGACAATAACTTTTACTGCAGATTATTCAGACCTGGCACACATTGGTTTATGGACTCGCGGCTGGGAATTTATTAGTGTAGATAATTATGAACCTTCAGGGTGGTCTAATGGGTTAGATATTAATATTATTCCCTTAATTGATTGTAGTTATTCAAGTAGTGATAATAAAGCCACTTGCCAAATAACATCTTATTCTTATGATCCAACGGATGGCATAGAACTCTTTTGGAGGTATTATGATGCTAATGGTAATATTTTAAAAGATTTTTGTGGAAATTGGGAACCAAATATTATTGACCACCCAGATTCTAATTGTGCTGAATTAGGCACAAATCAAAATATATTTTATAATCCTACTACCTCAGTTCGTACAATAACTTTTGAGCCATCTTTTGCCACTTATCCTAATCTTGCAAGTTTTGGTATCTGGTCAAAGGGCTGGAAAAAAGATGGTGCAGATTGGGATACAACACCTTGGTCAAAAGAAGAGCTCACAACCCTATCTTAAAAAATTTAATTTTTCACATTTTCTAGTTATGTATATACATTAACAATTAATCAAAACTTTTATATTCATATTAATTCTAAATTATTAAAAAAAGAGGTAAAATGGGTAGAAAATCACAAATCACAATATTCTTAATTTTATTTATGGTATTATTAATCCTCTTTGGCTTTTTGTTTTTTGTACGTTCTCAAGTTACTGAAGCAGGAATCGAAGAAAAAGTTGAAAAAGCATTCAAAGATTTCCTACAAAGAACTTCCTTGTCTGTTTATGTACAAGAATGTCTTGAACTAACTGCTAAGGACGCGATTGTTTTGGCAGGAATTCAGGGAGGGATATTGTATGACTTACCAGGTTTACCCACATTTACAGATTATAATGGCCCTTACATTATTGGTGGTGAAAGGAATATCCCTTTTGATTACCAAGGAACAATTTATCCGTTAAGATTAGCTTTGTTACGTCCAAGAAATATTGGCCCACTTAATCATAATAATTATGTTTCAATTCCAGACTATCCTTATTCTGGCGCATTACTAAACAAATCAATAATCCCTGATGTTGAAATGCTATTTAATTCTGATTCTGGAACAACTATCCAATTTCCAGCCCTTTGCGACAATAGAAACCAATCATCAAATTTTTATGGTGTTGTGGGTGCAGGATTTTCATGTGAAGATTCAGATTATAAATTAATTGAAAATACTCAAAACTATCTTGAAAAAGAGATCTCTAATAAAATTCAAACATGTACCGATTTTCAGATATTTAAATCAGAACTAGGGTACAATATTACCGAAGGCAATCCCAAAGTTGATGTTTTGTTTGGCGAAGAGGACGTTATAGTTCTACTCGGTTACCCTTTAATCATCACATTCAAAGGTAATCCTCCGTTAACCAAAGTTACAAATTTTAGTATAGACTTACCAGTTAGGTTTAAGAAAATGTATCATCTTGCAAAACATACTGTAAGGCGGGATTCCAGAGATATTTTTTATAATATCACCAATGTAATAGAACTTAATGATTGCTGTGTTTTAAATACAACAAGTCAAAACAATGAAAGAAACAACTGCACAGTTTCATGCTCACACCCAGGAATGGTAATAAACAAAATACCTGACTATTGCCAAAACCGTGCTTCACAACCTTTTTGTAATATAACTGGAAATTTTACAGACATATTAAACATAACTGACAATCATTCTCTGATTAAAAATAAACCCCTTAGTTTATTTATAGCAATTGAAAATCGTCGACCTGCACTAGATTATATAAGTGCTACAGTAAATCAAAGCTTCCCTTATTATACATATCTTGAAGAAAACTATGGTCCCAGTTTTGTTCCTGTTAATTTATATAATAAAACAACTGATCCTTTAAATACTGGGGATCAGATTCAAGTTTATGCTGGCGATGAAATTCTGATTTTACCAATTGGCATAGATCCGGATGAAGACAATTTAAGTTACAAATACCATGGTTGGAAATCTAATAGGAATGTTCCCACAGGTTTTTGCTCAGGATATGGTCCTCAAGCTGGTGCAACGAACTTTTGGGAAACATCAAGAAATTATACTCTTGGTTTTAATACAACATCCCAATTAAGAAAAGATGCAAAGATTATCACTATTCCAGCAGATGTTGATCCACATTGTATAATGATTAATGTATCTGATAATGAAGGATTAATTGATTATCAAGTAATTCATATTCTTGTTAAGTAATACTTAACTTTTCTTCCATTTATTACTGAGTATGTAGTTATCTTATCTCTACTTATTAATTAATACCTCTGCTTATTAACTATTACTAAATAATGTATCTACATACTAAGTAATTTTACTGTTTTAACTCTTAAAAATCAAAACATTTATATAAAATACATATGAAAGAATACTTTATATTACTTTTTCAATAAAAGTATGTAATCGTATGAAAAAGGGGCTTTAATGAAAGAACGTATCACAATTACCTTAGATAAAGAACTTCTAGACTGGTTAGATAAAAAAATCGACGATAAAGTATTTGCAAATCGTTCTCATGGCTTTGAGTTCTTATTAAAAAGGAAAATGGAGGACGAAAATGAAAGTTAAATTGTTCATATTCCTTGGTTTATTATTAGTACTATCTAGTTTCGTAGTTGCACAAGTACCCACCTTAGGTTATTGTCTAAATCCTGCAATTAATGGACAAAATCCTGAAGGCAGATACTTAAATTTAGAAGAACACTTTTGTAAAATTGATGCAGTTACAGTTGAAGAATGTTGTTCACCCACATTTATCTTATATGGGCAACCCGGTTTTCCTACTGATGTAACTGATTGTGAGGATAATTATTTTGATACAGTTTTAGCTGATTTACCAGATGATATTGAAGCTAATTGTGATCTTGGCTGTTGTTTTGAACCAGGAAATCAAGACCCACCTTTTTGCACTGAAAGAAAACAAGGTATATGTCAAGCTTTAGATCCAGGTAATGAATTTATGACTGGTTTTGGACCAGCAGAAGTCGGTATCGGTGACGCGTGCTATAAAAAAGATCCAACAACAAACATTGTAACTGCCTTTGATAATAAATGTAGTTATGCAGGTGCTGAATCATGTTCAGATTATACTAATGATGGTAAAACAGTATGTAGACAATCAAGATGTAATTGGTGTGATGTAACAAATAGTTGCGGTTCAACTTGTTCAGACTGTCTTGACAAACCACTTAGTGACGATTTTCTTTGCACTGAATCACAAATCACATGTAGGGAATCAGAACTAAATAATCAACCAGCATGTACAGCTGCAGATTGTAAATGGTCTGTAAATAATTGCGATAAATCTTGTCGTCCAGGCTATACTGATCCAGATAATAACGGGGAATGTGACTTGTCTATTGATTGTAGAACTTTTGATGATGACGAACAAACTTGTTTAGATGCAACCACTATTTCAGGTACTAACGCAGGTTGTTTATGGACCATAACTGGAACAGACTCAGGAAGCTGCAGTTTTGAATGTTTATCAACCCAATATGTAGACGATGGGAATAGGGTATGTGAAGAATCAAACCTTTGTACTGATGGGGGATTTGTTTGTGCTGATGCTTGCCTTACTGTATCTGGACATCAAGCGACTTTAGACTCTCAATGTACAACTACAGGATATGAATGTTGCGAAGAAGCTTCACCTCTCCCGCAAGGCTGTTGTGAATTTAGTTGGCAATGTAGCGCAGATATTAATGGAGGCACAAGAATATTAAAAGATTTTAATAGTTGTCATTACGATTCAACAGACGAAGACACAGTATGGCCATGCACCCAAGAATGTTTCCAAGAATCATGTGCAAATGATTTTCCAATAAATAGCCCAAACAATGAACGTGCATTATCTGCTGGACAAACACATTGTTGGTGCGGTACTCAAGCAGTACCATTATCATCTACAGATTATTGTTGTGATGGATCAACACAATCTGAACAATGTGGCGAACGAGGTTCTGTTCGAGGAACAGTAATCAATGCAACAGGCGATTTAGAAGAAAATGTTAATATTCTTATATTAAATACAAATAATCAAAAAGTTGGCGAAACAATAACTGATGCATCTGGAAATTTCTTTGTTGAAGGCCTACCTTATAGTTCTAATGTTGAATACATTATTTTAGCAACAAAAGGTCAATACCAAGATCTTAGACACCCGGTAATATTTACAGTAATAGATATGACTAACATTGAACTTACCCTTATTTTAAAAGATGTTGGTGATTGTTATTCACAAAACCCACCAGCACCAAACAATTTTGATAGTTCCCCTATAAAGGGTGAGAAAAAAGTTAAACTCACATGGGATTATAATTATAATCCAGAATTTGCTGATTGTGCTGGACTGATTAATGCAATCTTTTTATACAAACAAGTTGGTGACGGATTTGAATATATTATTCTTCCTCCTGAAACAACAGAATATATTGATGATGGGCGACACTTTGGTGAACTAAATTGGGGCAGTCTTAATGAGGAAGGCGAACCAGAATATTTTCATCAAACTTATGATTATCAGATTAAAGCACATTACATCACAGGGGTTATGAGTTCAGAAGAAACATCTCATTTTGAAATGGGTGATGAAATCTGTGAAAACATTTATGCAGATGAAGAGTTTTGTTGTTATGGTAGTGACCAATATTGTATACCAGATGGTCAAGAAACACGAATGAGGCGTAATTGTGATGAAAACAATAAAATCTCAGCAGATGTTAATGCATTAACCCATATACAGAACATTGATGGGACAGATGTAACTTCTTCTTGTCCTCCAACCTATCAATGTAATGGCCCAAATACTCTTGGTGAAACAAATTGTTTTAAAGATGTTAACTGTGAAGCTTTAGGCAACCCATTTGGTGTGTATTATGATCAATTATCTTGTTATGGTATAGCTAACATATTTGAAAAACCATTTAACTATTGTTATTACGATGAAAGCTTAACAACAATAGATTCATGTCAATCTTGTACTTCAACAACTTCTTGTTTTGATTATAAATCTGAATCAGCATGTGTTGCAGATTCGTGTGATGCAAGCGGATCTTATTTAGGCCCAGGAAATTGCCAATGGCAATCAACTTTTGATTCATTAGGCGAAGGATTTTGTTATGATGAAGATTATCAAGGAACAGATTATTGTAGTTTATGTACTGATACAGGCACAATTTTCAATAATAATGATTGCAGCCAAAATGTTTGTTCAAAGTTAGGTAGTTGTCATGCAACTGAATTTAATTCTTGTAGTGCATGTCCAGAACAACCAGACTGTGAAATCTTTGAAACATCAACAGCATGTGAAAATGCAAATGGTCTGGATCAATCATTTGAAACAGATAATGGAGATTATTCAACATGTTATATTGATGTTGATCAAACCAAACCAATACCTACTAATCTCATAGCGAGCGACGATGCATGCAATGTTGGCAAGTGTCAGTGGGATACGAATAACGGAGAATGTATAAAAGATTCTGATGTCAGCGGTTTTGATGATTGTTCTAATCTTCAAGATGAATCAAGAATTAATTGTTTAGCAGACAACAAACCAGCATTCACTAGACTAGCTTTAAGTCAACCAATAATAAATTCTGAAGGTGGTGTGGTTACATTTAATGCAGACGGTCCAGATGCAAGCACATTACAAGTTTGCATAGGCGATGATCTTTGTTGTCCTAGTGAGAACTTAAACTTCGAATCAGAAGAAACAACTGCATTAACTACTGTAACAATCAATTCAGAATCTGAAACAAATACTGGTGGAACCATTAAAACAAGGGAAGATACAGTTATACACCCAGTTGTTTTCTATTCAAAAGATACACGTAAAAATCTTGAACAAGTAAGAGAATCTTACACTTATATTGATGTAGTAGCACCAATACCAAATTATAGATTTATACACTCTAATGATTTAACCCACAATTATTTAGAAATGATTGTAACTTCTGATGAATATTTGGATTGTTCTTATGAATTAGAAAATCAAGAACCACCTCAAATTTCTGAAGATTGGTTAACAGGCCTAAGTAGAGAATTTAAGATAATTTTCCAAGATCCAGGAGATGGAATATATGTGTTTAATATTACTTGCTATGATGATGTAGAAAATCTTGGCTGGGTATCAGCTCAAACAGAAGTTGATTGGACACAAAATCTTGAAGGCATTAGTGTTACTGGTCAATCAGTTGGAGGGGAACAAACATATACAACTGATAATGAAATTACTGATAGAATCTTTAATGATAATTCAGTTACTTTCTCATTTACAACAACAGACCCAGCAATATGCAATATCCAGAATGGGGTTAATGCACCTAATTGTGAATCATCTGCAGGATGTAATGACTTACAATCAGAAGTTGAAGCGATACCAATAACTTCCCAAGATGCAGGACTTGGGACTTATAGTTATGAAACAACAATTAACAATTTAATAAGCGGGACATATGTTATTGGCATAATCTGCGATATGCAAAACAGTGCAGAAGAGGATACTGGTGGCATAAGTTTTGCTATAGATACTGTTGGCCCAATAACAACTGCACTTGATGAAAATGGAGAACCTTTTGACTTCTCACCAACAAAATGGTATCCAAATGGTGTTAAATTATCTTTAAGTTGTCAAGATGTTTCTTCAGATCCAGCAGCAACAGACCCAAGAGAATATGGTTGCAAAAATATCTATTACTTTAGAGACACACCTGATGAAAACACTTGTCCAAATAGCTTTTACGAAGACCCTGATTGTGATTGGTTACCTTATAATGGCCAATTTACTCTTTTAGATAATTCACAACTTACACAAACACATTATTTGACTTATTATTCAGACGATAACGGGAACAACAAAGAATCAAGAGCAGCTTACGGTTCAGCTAACGCTAATATTTTGATGCCTATCCAGATAGATTACAGTATGCCTAGTGTCGAGATATTTGAGACAAATGTTTTGGACCCTACCAATGCAGGCATTAAAAAAGACGGCATATATTATACTAGATTTGACACAACAGCTTTCATAGATGGTAGAGCAATTGATTTATCTGGTAGTGAAACAATATCTGAAGTAAAAATTATTGTAACTAATGGTGAAGACACAACAGCATACGATTCAACAGTAAGTCCACAAACAGAAGGCCAAACAACATATTCATTTACACAAACAATTAATATTGAACCTGGATTAAACACTGTTTTAGCAATTGCTAAAGATGGGGCAGGTAACCCTGTATCTTTAGAAGAAAATACTGATCTTGATTATGTTGATGGTATTACTATAAACAAAGACAAATCTCCACCTGTTTCAGAACAAATAGATATCAAAGAGGTTACAACTGCTGGAGACATAAAAATAGATGATTTATGTTCAACAGCAGATTGTGGAAATGCAGAATATGGAAATAATCTTAAATTTGAATGGACAATCTCTGATGCAGGTGTTGGACTTAAGGAAGATAGTCTTTGGGTAACATCAACATGTTATGAAGGGGATTGTATGAATTGTGTTGATACAATATGTAATCCAACGCAAATTACTTTGCCGCTCGAAGATGAATCTAATACTGGCACATTTAAGGCTATTTATGACACATCAATTAACCCACCTTTAGAAATTGGAAACTATTCATCATATTTTAAAGCAGATGACTTATTGTTAAATCAGATTACACAATTGGTACATTTTGGAATTGAAGACAATCTGGCCCCAGATATCTTTATAAAATCAAAAACCGAGTCAAGCGAATTTACCTATCCAATAGAAGTAGACGCAAATCCTAAAACTGTTTACATACCTGAAATTAATATTACAGGTTATACTGATCCTGAAACAGAAGTTGTAATTAGAGTTTGGGATAATCAAAACGAACTTGGCACATTGGACGCTAGGGGGACAAGCAATAGTGTAGTTAACCCAGTTTCAGGCTTAGTAGATTTATCAATTAGTAATTTTTATGGGCAAGCACCAACATCTTTGATACAAGGCGAATTACCTATTGAAGGAGAATTTACTCTTTATTTTGATGGTGTTGATTATGTAGATACTATTGGTCCAAAAATACAAGTTGGTCAACATATTGAATTTAAAGATGCATCTACAGAGGGCGGAATAGTAAGATTTGAAGTTCCAAGATATGAAGTTACAAGTGTTTCTCGAGTAGGAACTTTGTGTGATATTAATTTTCCTAATTGTGCTACTAGAGTTCAATTTAATCCACCATTAAGAAGTTTTGAGATGTCAAATGGTTGGACAGCAACATTTTATCCAGAAGATGGCGAAACACCAACTGGTTGGTTTGATATCCAAGTTGATTTACACCCAGACCCTGGACAATATCAACCAAACAAACTTGAAATTGCAGCAATCGACAGTCACGGCAATCCAGATTATGCATATGGTGGTACAGGGCCTAATGATAAACTAGAAATAGAATATGTATCAGACTCAATAGCAGGTATCACATTAAATTTACCAAATGAAAAATATAATGGTGGTTTAGACAACGAAGTTATATTAGAAAGACAAGCTAATTTTACAATTAAAGTAACAACCGATTGGGCATCTAGTTGTACTATAAGCCATACAGATGATTCTGTAGCGGACACAATTGTCAGTGCACCAATGACTAATACTTCACCAGAAAAAACAACCCATACATTCCAACCAGATTGTTCATTAGGTTTCTGCAATTTAGGGGGATTCAACATACATCACAATTATCAAATTACTTGTGCTGCAGACGAACCAGGAATTTTAGACGATAATCTTGATTTATGTTTTGTTATGGTTAATAATACTAGAACATTAAGTGGAACAGAATATAATCCAATACCACAAGCCATTTGTTTAGGCAATTCATGTAGCGCAACAATAACCAAATGTACAGACACTGCTGGTGCAGATATTGAAGTAACTACTTGTTCAACATGTAGTCCTGAAGATTCAGATCCTGATTGCATATGTGCATCAAACTGTCAAAATGCAGGCGACATCAAGGGCTGTGGTGACTTAATAACTGAAAAACCACCATTAAATCTAATTGCTAGAACTGATAATTTACAATATCTTGGAAGTTCTTTGATTTATCCTCCTGCAAATGTATATGGTTCTGTATTAGAAATAAGTGGTATTACAGAAGCAAATTCAGTTGTAAATATTGTTGTTAGAGATTCAGCAGGAGTTTTACAATCTGGTTCAGGTGGTTATAATACTAATGCTGCAGGAATATCAAGTAAATTTGCAACTGTTGGAATAATAACTGATTATACCGATTTAAATTATCCTGTTAAAGGTGAACAAGAAGTTTATTTAGCTGGTCAAGGAATATTTGATTTATTACCTTCAAATCCAGACCTTGCTTCCAACGAAATATATATAGAATTTACCAACAATAATGATAGGACAGTATACGAAGTTGAAAGGTATAGAGTTACTTTTAAAGATAGATATGAAGACCTAGCAACAATAATAACTCTTGATAAAGAATTAGTTAACGATCAACTCTCAGATGGCGGATCTGCAGAGTTCTATAATGAAAAACATCCTGAAGGCTGGTTTAATAAAACAATTCCTTTAGTGTCTGGATTAAACAATCTAGAGATTAGAACAACGGCACCAAATGGCATATTCTATGATCATTATTATAGTACTGCTAAAGGTTATACTTCAGATAATTATCTGCCAATTAATTCTCTACCTGGGGAAAGTGTTAAGATTTATATCTCTTCACCAGGAATATTCAATAACAACTATGTTTCATACGATCCAGGGTTTACAATAACTGCAACAACAACCTACCCTTCAGTTTGTAAGATAAACCATACTAAAGATACAGTTGCTGACGATTTTGAAGTTGTTATGTCTCCAGATGAAAGTTCAGAAACCCACACATTTACAATTTCTGATTCCTTGTGTAATAATAACACAGATTCTCCTGGGAAATATTGTACTGTTGGTGGATATCAAATCTTCAATAATTATAACATAACTTGTGATCCAATTTATGAAGGTATTGAATCCAATTATACAGATATTTGTGTAACTGTTGATAGTATTGCATTAGGTAATGATGATGAAGGTGGTTTAGGCAATTCATGTGATGCATTTACCCCATTATGTGCAGAAATTACTAATGGTCCAAATTCTTGTTTTACTGGACAAACACCAGGCCCAACCACCCCAACTACTCCAACCACCCCAACTACTCCAACCACCCCACCTACTGGGTCACAAGGTACAGGAGGAATTTAATGAATAATCTGAACAAAATTTGGATCAGCATTTTAGTTTTGATTAGTTTGGTAACTACTGTAAATGCTGGTAGGGCTTATTGTTCAGATACAGAATGTCAACAAGTTTGGTTTGATGGATCATATGCAACTTTAAATGATTCAACACCATCACCCTGGACAAGATTTTATAATGGTGCAACGCCTGTTACTAACCTTGTACAAAACGCCGAACTAACAGTTATCAATTACAGGGGGAGTGAAACCATTGCATTACCTTTTGGGGGATTTAATTACCACCACTATTCAGGTTCTTTAAATGCAGATGACCTTTCTTTACATAACTATACAATAAAAAATGAAAATCCCTTAGATACTGGAAAATATTTGTTTCATGCAGAACTACAAAGCCCCACAGGCAGGGTACAAACATACGAACTTGGATTTAATATTGACGTAACAAAACCAGCAATAACTTCTATTAAAATCAACGATGATTCTTATACTAGCGGCAACAAAGAAGTCGCAATTGACCAACCAATTACAATTGAGATAACTGCTAATGATAATGATGGCGAAGTTGATATCGCAACAGGCGTACAAGGAATAAATATAACAGAAGGCGCAACAACAATTAATCTTACTAATACCACTCCTGCAAAAACAACCTTCACATACACTTTTCCTGCAAACTATTATTCTTCATTAGGTACACACACTTTTACTATCTTAGTTTATGACGAAGTTCTTAATGTTAATGATGGTCAAACATTTACTTTAGAACTTACTGCAGCAGCACCTATACCCGCAGATATCATTAATATTCCTAGCCCAAGTTATACTAATTTAAATTCCTTACCTATAAAAGGCACTGCACAACTTGAAGTTGATGTAAATATCAGATCATTATATCTTGAAGGTGGGCAATTACTTTCTACTACTGTTAATCCTGTAACAGTCCCAATTACACATATTTCAGAGTCGCTTGGAACAGAATTAGTTGTTGACCAACTTGATACAACAACTATTAGAGTTAGTAAAGATACAGCAGATCAAGTTTTAACATGGTTAACTGAGTTATCTGGTAATGAAAATTTATACATGGAAATTCCTAATCATGATTTAGGTAATAAAGATAGATATCTTGTACTTTTTTCAAGACCTGTGACTTCAGAAATTGAAGGGCATTACAACCAAATTACAATACAACAAGATCTAGTTGCTCAACTATCTCCTGGAACCGGAATGGCTTTCTATAACGAACCAAAACCAGAGGGCTGGTTTGAAACATCAATTCCTTTAGCAATAAATAAATTAAATACTTTAAAGATATCTACATCTAAATTTGGTGCAGAAACATTCCTTGATGATATCCAAATTATACACGATAGCATTTTACCAAAACAATCACACGAACCATCAAAAACAGACAGCATCACTCCAACAATAATTGTTAAGCTTGATGGAACCGGAACCCCAATAAATCAAGACGAAGTTACTTTATCAATAGAAACATTAGGTGTAAACCAACCTATATCTGCTTTTAATTTGAATTGTAATATTGAAAGCCAACCAAATAATTGTACACTAACTTATCAATTAACAACAACCAGAGGGGCATTCCATAATATAACTGTTAATGCAAATGATAGCGCAGGTAATAGGATGGACACATTAACTTGGGAGATAGAAGTAATAGACGAACAAGATGTTACTGCTAAATTTGATATTACTGGTGCAACAACAATACCTGGAATACTAAACACCAACTTTACAACAGATAACGCTCCAGAATTTAACTTTGTTTTTTCACAAGAAGTTGAGATTGTATCTGCTGTTGCAACATTTAATGAAGATGCACCAGTCATACCACCAATACCAACCCTACCAAATCCAGGTACACTTATTGAATCTAACTTTGTATTCACACCAGATACCACATTTACACAAGGCAGTTATCAAATTACTGTAACATACAAAATTAGACACGAAGGAACTTCCTTATCAGCAGAATCAAAAACATTTGATTTTGTAGTTGACTTAAATCCTCCAGTGTTTGACTTAACAAAAACAACAGAACTTTCTGGGACCATAGAAAAGAACGCAGACATTAATATTAGCGCTATTGTAAATGATATCTCTCGAGTTAATAGTGTAATAGCAACAATAAACAGTAAAGATTACGATTTACACCCATCAAAAGAATCTAATAATCATACATTAACCATCAAAGAATTTGCAGAAGACCTAACTTTAGGTACACCTTACACATTAACACTAACTGCAACTGATTATTTTGGTAAAACTAAATCTGAAACAATGACTTTTACTTTAGAAGATCAACAACCCCCAATTATTAACAAATTAAGTCCCATAAATGTAAATACTGATAATCCAACTATTGTTATAACAACAAACGAAGAAGCTAGTTGTGTGATGACATTTGGGGCAGCACCACTTCAAACTAGCGACCCAGGAACTTCAACAAGCTATGGTTATGAACATACATTTACACTGTCTGGCCTCATTTTAGGTGAACCAAATACTCCTTCATTCACATGTACAGACGATTCTTTTAATCCAACAACTGAAGGAGATTTTTCTTATACTTATTCAACAGAAAACACCGAATTAACTATTACTTCGAGTAATGGTGAAGGTACAGCCCCTGTTTCAATAACCACTTTACAAGATGTAGGGGAAGAAGAAAACATAGTTTCAACCTTAACTGTATCTACAAGCCAAGTAGAAACTCAATGTTATTATCTTGTTCAAGCTAATCAACCTCTTGAAGCAGATTTTACGTCAGAAAACATAATCAATTCAGGTTTTGCAACAACTCATTCATTAACAATTAATTATGATGATTTAACTAGTGGCATTGAAGGCACACAATACAATTATTGGTTTTTATGTAAAGACAGATCAGAAACATATGTTGAAGATACTTCAATTGGATTACTTATAGATCTTAAACTATCTTTAATTAAATATACACCTATAATAACTAACAGTGAAGATATCGATTTAGAAATAGATGTTGTAAGAAATTCCATTTGCAGCTTTAAAACAGGCTCAGATGCATACCAAACATTTAGTCCAAACAGATTAACTCACCATACAACCACCCTTACTGGCTTATCAGAAGGAACAAATAATTATGGCATTCAATGTTTTGAAGGTGGCACACTAGGATCTTCAGAAGAAAGACAGCAATTTGAATCTGCAATTACTATAACAGTTGACACAATAAAACCAAAATTAGAAATCAATTCTTATAATAAAATTACTAGTAGTTCAGCTGTCCAACTATCAGGTACAGCAACAGATACTAACTTAGAAAATGTTAGTATTACTGTTGGTGAAGGTGATGGCAGCGTATCAACAATTGCAAGATTTACTGGAAGTACTTGGAACGCAAACATTAACTTAGCAGATGGTGATAACCTAATCACAATCATAGCAAACGACAGTGCTAAGAACATAAATGATACAATTATTACAATAACAAAAGTAACCTCTGGTCCAACACTTCAAAATATGGTTACTATTTCTGATTATGTAGGCTCCTCAGAACTTACAGTAATAGGTTATTATAATGTTCCAGATGCAGTAGTTAGTATGTA
This sequence comes from uncultured Methanosarcinales archaeon, assembly GCA_964534665.1. GTDB lineage: Archaea > Nanobdellota > Nanobdellia > Woesearchaeales > JAHJBD01 > JAHJBD01. Next base: position 65,333 of record CAZHRT010000004.1, read on the forward strand.
TTTCTTAGAAGATGGTACCGATATAAACGGATTGCCTTTGGGCCAGGGTCAAAACCCAAGTGATTTAGGCACAGCCGAATTAGAAGATTTTAACTATCAAAAAACAACTCATACTATAGGCCCTCAACCAGTTATGGGTTCAACAATCAATATTGCTGGATCTAATATAGACAATAATGAAATACTTGTTTCAGAAACTGACCGTTTAGTTATTAATGATTTTAAAACTGCAAATGGTGCAGCTTACGCATCTTTTGGAGATGAAAATAACTTACCTGACTTAACTTATTATGAGGTTGATGTAACTCGTCAAGCAGGCTCAGGAAATAGTGCTCAATACTGGGTTAAATTTATAGACAACATTCCAACTAATATAGATACATTAACTACATTTACCATTCATTCATCTGAAAAACCAACTGGCTGGTTCAAAACAATTGTAAACTTAAACTCTGATGTTAAAACCTATGTATATCTTACAGCTGAATATTTAACTTTAACAGGCCCAATAACATATTATGAAACAGTTTATGATTCTCAAAATCCAACAATCACTAATGCATTACCCCAAGTTATCACAACAAAACTAAATATTCCAATCTCAGCTAAACTTGATGGCACATTAAGTCCTGTCGATGTAAATTCAATAGTTCTTACATTAAATGATCAAATTTTCAATAACTGGGAAATTACTGGATTAGAAACAGCGGCAAGTTGCAGTGAAAATGCAGGGTGTTTATTAGATTGTAACGAAAACATATGTGATCTTGGATTTGCACTAGACTTTACCCCACAAGATACAGAAAATGGTTTTTGGATAGATGGGCAAACCTACAAAGTTAATATAAGTTTTAACGACACTGCTAAAAGATTTATTTGGAAAGATTGGGAATTTATGGTTGACACCTCCCAAGTTTCACAACCAAACTTTGGCCTTAACAATTCAAAAGTAATTGAAGACAAATACTATACTTCATTAAGCAGACCATCAATAAATGTATCTTATTTAGAAACCGTTGAAGTAACAAGCCAATCATTAAAACTTGGAGAAGGCATTATCTCTGCAAATATCATAGAAACATATACAGAAGCAGATACTAAATTCAATTACACAATAGATACAGGCCTTTCTTCTGGAACTTATACTTTCTTGATTGAATCTAAACGCATCTTTGAAGGTGAAGTAAGAAGTGATCCATTAACTCACCCATTTCCATTTATTGTAGATAAATCTGTCCCAATATTAACCAGCCCTAGCACATTTGAAGGGAACGAAGTTGAGTTTAATTACCAAGGAAATTTAGAAGTTACTGTAACAGATGATAGTTTAGTTGATAGTGTTTTTATTATACTTAATGAAGGTACAATCGATGAAATAAAACACAAATTAACATTTACAGAAGGCAATTACAAAATAGCATTCCAAGACTTGGGTTTACAATTAGACGATAACCCAACAATCAAGTATTGGGCAAACGATACATTTAACCAACAAAATGAAATCACTAGTAATCAAATAACCATTGTTGACAAACAACCTCCAAGACTTAGTTTGTTAAGCTCTGAATATGTTGCTACTCATCTACCAACTATTGTTGTAAACACTTCAGAACAAGCAAGTTGTGAAATGAACATAACTGGAACAACAACTAGGTTAGGAACAACTAGCCAAGGAACACCTCATGCAGACCATGGATTTATCCATGAATTAACTGGTTTAACATTTAATGAACTATTTCCAGATGTTTCACAAGAAATAACCCTTGCTTGTAAAGATCCACAAGGAAATTCAGCTTCAAAACCATACACAATTACTTATTCATTAACACAAACACAAATAACTTTAACTTCAAACAACGGAGAAGGACCAACATCACCAAATACCTACTCTATTACTGATATATTGGATAGTGGTGATGTAACAAATCTTATTATTAATACTGGTATGGTTAACACAGAATGTTTTTACAAAGAAAACGAACTTTTACCTGCTATTGGAGATATAACCCAAAAAATTGAAGGTGGGTACTCAACTTCACATTCTCAATCAATTACCTTACCTTTAGCAAGAGGAACAAATCAACAAACCTATTCATACCATGTTTATTGTAAAGATATATCTGGTCAATATGAATCAGAGATTGTTTCAGTTAACCTATTTGTTGATCTAGACTTAAACTTAGTAAGTTATTCACCAGCTTTCACAAATACAGTAGATCCAACCTTCTCAATTGATATTGTACGTCCAGCATACTGTGAATTTAAAACAGGAGGTAATGCACCATCAACCTTCCAACGGTCAGCTGACATACACCATTCAACCGAATTAAGAAGTTTAAGTGAGGGTTCTAATTTATACAATATTAGATGTTATGATACAATTGCTGGTTACGATTCCTCAGACGAAAGAAATCGTTTTGATACTGATATTGACATAGTTGTCGATACAATTAATCCACAATTAACAGTAAATACTTTTAATCAACGAACCGGAGATACACAAGTTTCTTTATCAGGCACATCAACAGATACTAACTTAGAAAATGTTAGTATTACTGTTGGCGAAAGTGACGGCAGCGTATCAACACTTGCAAAATTCACAGGAAATGATTGGAACGCAAACATTAACTTAGCTGATGGTATAAACATAATCACAATCACAGCAAACGACAGTGCTAAGAATGCAAACACAACAACCATCGCAATCACAAAAGTAGTTTCTGGTCCAACATTGGTTAATTATGTTCAAATTCCATCTTATACCAATAGTCAAGAACTAGAATTTATAGGTTATATCAGTAGTCCAGATTCAACAGTTAATATGTACTTTTTAGAACATGGTGCAAATATTAATCAAGCATTATTAGGTACCGGTATCGAACCAAACACTTTAAATTCTGGCCATCTTGCAACCTACAATTACGATCATGCAACTACACCTTCTAGTGAACAATCAATACAAGGCCAAACATTTGATATTGAAAGCAGAAATCTTCCTGATAATGAACTTGAAATATCTGAAGATGCACGTAATTATATTGAGCAATTTATTACTGAGAACAGTGCAGCATATTTATCTTTTGGTGATGGAAATAATCTAGCCAATCTTACCAGATATAAAGTTGATAATACTTTTGATAGGGGTGTTGGTGAAGGCAAAACTTATTGGGTAACTCCAACTGAAATTTTATCTGGCGAATTTAGCGCAACCAGTTTAACTGTTTATTCAACTGCAAAACCAACTGGCTGGTTTAAGTTAAGCAAAAATCTTAACCCTGAAGTTAAAACTTATGTATATCTCTTTGGAGAAGAGTTTGAAAAACAAGGCCAGATAACTTTATTAGATACCTTTTATGATATTACACCACCAACAGGTGCCCACAACCCAACATTAACTGAAATTGTAACACCGACAGTTGAAGTTGAACTTGACGGCACTAATATTCCAATAAATACAAACTCTGTTGTCTTAAAAGTTGAAGGGTCAGATATTCCTCTTTGTGGAGAGGGGGACTGTTTTAATCTAAATTGTGAAAGTGATGACGAAGATCCAAACACCTGTAAACTTTCTTACACATTACCTGAGTCAGAAGCAACCCGTTTAATACATGTTGAAGCAAGCGACCGTGCAGGCAACAGTTTATCCCCAGTTTTAGAATGGGATCTAGATTTTGTTGAATTTGTTTCCATAACTCCAGATTTTAAAATGTTTAGTGGTGAAACAAGGGTTGATGTTAATATAGAAGGCATTACAAACAAAGTATTCACTGGTACAGACACACCTAATCTTGTTTTTGATTTTAGTTCAGCACCTATTCCTGCAGAAGATAACTTCAAAGTGATTTCAGCTGTGATTACAGGACCTGATGGTGTTACAGTTCCAACTTTAACTTTTTCTGGCGAAGATACTGGCAAAATTTTTACTTATACTTCAACAGCATTTAATTCTGGTGAATATCAAGTAACTTTAACTTATCATCGTGTAAAATCTGGTCAAGAATTAAGTGAACAAACATCCGATTTTACATTTGTAATCGATCTTGCCGGCCCAAACATAGATTTAGTAACAACATTTGAAAATAATCAAATCGAACAAGATTATGCAGGTAATCTCGAAGTTTCAGTTACAGATACTAGTAATATTAATAATGTTTATCTTATTGTTGATGACAATGAAGATCCACATTATCCATTAACTTTTAACCCAGAAACTTCAAATTACGAACTTAATTTCCAAAGTCTTGATTTAAGTTTAAACAGCCATGATATAGATTTTAAAGCATTTGATCAATTTACTAATGGCGATAATGAACCAACTACTTTTACAATTGTTGACACTCAACCCCCAAAACTTAGTTTATTAAGTTCTGAATATGTACGAGATCCAAGCCCAACAATTGTTGTAAACACTTCTGAACAAGCTAGTTGTGAAATGAATTATACTGGAACAACAACCCAGATTGATACAACTACTGAAGGGGTTCTTAATCCAATTCATGGCTACCTTCATACTTTTACAGGATTAACTTTTGACCCACAAATTACAGATGTTTCACAATCAGTAACCTTTGCTTGTAAAGATTCAGAAGGCAATTCCGCTTCAAAATCTTACTCAATCACCTATTCATTAACACAAACAGAAACAACCCTTACATCAAGCAATGGCGAAGAACCAACTTCACCTAATACATATTCTATCACTAATCTAGAAGATGGTGGCGATGTAACAAATATCTTAATTGATACTGGTATGGTTAACACAGAATGTTTTTACAAAGAAAACGAACTTTTACCTGCTATTGGAGATATAACCCAAAAAATTGAAGGTGGGTACTCAACTTCACATTCTCAATCAATTACCTTACCTTTAGCAAGAGGAACAAACCAACAAACATACACTTATTGGGCCTATTGTAAAGATTTGTCTGGCCAACATGTTTCAGATATTCAACAAATTAACCTTTTCATTGATTTACAACTTTCTTTAGTAAGGTATTTACCAGTATACACAAATAATCCAACACCTACACTTTCAATTGATATTGTACGCTCAGCTTATTGTAAATATAAAACTGGTAGTGATGATTATGTTACTTTTAAACCTACTCCAGATAATCATCATGAAATACAACTCACCACCTTATCAGAAACAACTCACAATTATGATATTCAATGTTTTAAAGAATCATCAGGTTATGATAGTTCATCAGAAAGGGATAAGTTTGTAACTCCAATACCAATAACTGTTGATACTACCAACCCTGAACTTACAGTTAATAATTATAATGTACGTACTAATCTTAATCAGATTTCTTTATCAGGTACTGCAACAGACACGTATTTAGAAAACGTTAGTATAACTGTTGGCGAAGGCGATGGCAGCGTATCAACAATTGCAACATTCACAGGAAATGATTGGAACACAAATATCAACTTAGCTGCCGGTGTAAACACTATCACAATCACAGCAAACGATAGTGCTAAAAACATAAACCAAACAACCATCACAATTACAAAAGTAACACAGCGTCCAACAGCACCTACATTAATCTCTCCGCCAAAATATATTGGAGATGACAAATATATAATAAAAGGATTTGTTGACATTCCTAACATGGACATCCATGTTTACTTACTTCATCAAGGAACAAATATCCCTGAGTTAACAGGTCAGTTAGGAATAGATATTTCATCAGAAGATCTAGATTATTCTCAAATAGAAACTTACGACTATAATTACTATTCAGATACGTCAGGACCAACTTCTGAAATATTTTTACAAGGCACATATGATAAAAAACTCGGATTAAAATCAATTGGCATATCTGGAGAAATAGATGATATAATAAAGGCAGGATTACAACAACAAGAATTATATATTTTATTTGACAACGAACAATATAATCTGCCAGATTATCAAAGATATAATATTGATGATACACACACAACTATCTTTGGTACAAACCATTGGTTAGACTTTGTAGATGATTTACCTTCTAGTTTACCTGATAGTGGAGCTTTTACAATATACACTTTAGATAAGCCAACAGGATGGTTTGAAACAGAGATAACATTAAAACCAGAAAATAACACTTACATTTATGTTTATGGTGAAGAATTTACTTTAACTCCAATAATACCTTCTATTAAAGAAATATTATATGATGCAGAATTACCTATCATTAGTCAAGTAAGACCGCCAGCAGTAACCGCCCAGTCAGATTCATCAATTCAAGCTAGGTTAAATGGCACTGGAACTCCAGTAGATGTTTCTTCAATAATAATTACCTTAAAAGGTTCAGACAGAGACATATTTGAAAGACTAACCGATGTAGAGGGTTATGGTTGTTCAGGAACTTGTACTTTGACTTGTGAGAACCATTTCTGTGATTTAGTTTATCAACCAATTGATGCTTTTACCGCTGGTTTTTATAAAGTTAACATTACTTTAAATGACTCAGTTAATAACTTAAAATGGCGGGACTGGGATTTTGAGTATAATCCATTAGCCATAACTCGGCCAGATTTTACATTAAACAATTCCCTACTCTTTGGTGTAGATGAGGGGGCAAAATGGCATACTTCAAATCAACTGCCCGACTTTAATTTCTCATTTAATAAAGCTGTAAATATATTAAGTGTAACTCTTGGCGATGACACATTACAACCACTTTCACAATCTGTTGATAATCGAAATTATAGTTATCGTGCAATAAATGCATTAACTGAAGGCGACCATACTATTACTATTTCAGCTCAAAGAATATTAGGTGATGGGACACCTGGTGGGCAACAAGATTATCCTTTCAACATATACATAGATATTTCAGGGCCGTCTGTTTCATTTGTTAACTTACCTGAATCATTTGAATATAACGACGCAATTTCAGCAACAGCTTCCGATACAACTGGAATAAAGAAAGTAGATCTTATTGTTAATACAGCCCCATATGAATTAACGTCTGGTGAACCAGGAACATATTCTTTTACATTTGCAGAACTAGGGGTTACAATACAACCAGATACACCGTATACACTCCAATTACAAGGAACAGATGTATTTGATAATCCTTCATCATCAGAAAGTTCACAAATCACATTAACAGATTCAACTAATCCAGTAATCTCTTTAGTTTACCCAGAAGATCTGGGTGAATATACCGGATATGTTAATTCACCAACACCAACAATTACTGTACGTACAGATGATCCTGGAACATGCCAAATATCAACTTTTGAACCAGCAGTGTGGGGTGCAGTATCTGAGTTTGTTTATGATAGTGATGATGATTCAAGTGGTCAACTACACGATTTTAATTTGAATCTACAACAACAAGGTGAAAACTATTTCCTAAGATGTACTAACCAATTTACTGGTCAAACAGACGAATCACTTAACATAGTTTTAGATAATACACACCCAATAATTACTAGTGTACAATCTTCTGGTGGGTTAGTATTAATAGATACAACATCCAACACAATAACTGTAGAAACAAACGAACCAACATTATGTAATATTAGCGATTATAAATTAGATCAAACACCTTGGTTTGAAAATGTCCAAATTAGTGATGGACATACACAAGACCATTCTTATACAAGCAACCTATTTGGTCAAGGTATACATAGGATCAATATTGATTGTATTGATCAAGCAGGAAACAAAGCAGCACAATTCAATACACCATATGATATAACTTTTGAAATACAACTGTTCGTTGATGTTATTATTAATGAAACCCAAGTTTCTGGTACACCTAATGGTGGAACAACTAATATTGATACTCCAGAATTAATGGTAAAAGTTAATCAACAGGTAACATGTACTTTTGATGGTCAAACAGGGACACCATCTGAACCAGAGGCAGACGCTACAGGTCAAATGTTTTATTATTATTACTTAGCTATTGACTCTGCTTTGGGAAACACCCAACATGAATATGATGTCTCCTGCATTAACACTAAAAATTCACAAGACACAGAAACAATAATCTTTACAGTAGACACTCAACCACCTTCTACCCCAACTATAACTTCACCAACAGACAGTCAAACAGTTGGAAGAACAATTACTGTTGATGGAACAACCGATACAGATGCAACCCAAGCAATAATTAAAATTGGCGATTCTGAAACAACAACTGCTGTAACTAGCCAATCATTCTCACAAGAAATTGATATTTCAGAAGAATCAGAAGAAGAACTTGGAATTACTGTTCAACTAGTAGATCAATTTGGTGATCTTGATAGCGGAAATGGAAGAAGTTCTACAGCTTCAGTAACAGCAATTCTTGATAAAACATCACAACCACCAATATGGGGTGAAGAATTAATACAATATACTAACAGTGTTAGTGATGCACAAATATATGGGACAGCAGAACCAGATTCAAAAATTTCTTGTTATAATGCTTCAGAAAATGGGGGTAATGGAGATTTTATTGAACCAATTGCAACAGGGGACCACGATGCAGATGAAAACGGAATTTTTAGTTGTGTTGTATCTTTAACACAAGGCACAAATTATATCTACGCAACAGCAATTGACAATTTAACTAATCCAGTTAGCGAAAGATCAGAATACATTAATGTTATATTTGACGATAAATCACCACAATTCTTAGTAGGTAGCAATAAACCAAGAGATAATGGATTAAACTATCAACATCGAACACTCGAAATTAAATTTAGAGATCTTGGTGGTGTTATTGACAGAACTCAAATTGAAATGAAACTTGATAATGAACTGGTTTCCAATCTTATTACAATTTCTCCACAAGAACAAGATGGGTCAACCATTTACTGGATAGCAAGAGCTGAAGTTACTCCAAATGATAAAGAAGACCATAATGTGACAATCTTAATAAAAGACAAAGCAGGAAACTCAAATTATACTAATTGGACATTTAATGTTCTCATTCCCCCACCATGTAATGATGGTCTTGATAATGATGGTGATGGCTTCTGTGATTTCTTTGGTTCAGAGTGTATCGAAGAAGGTGTTCAGCCTGGAGACTTAGGTTGTGATAGTCAAACAGACGACGATGAAACAAATTATGTTTGTGGAACAGATACTGGTACTGATGAACAATGTTGTGATGGTCTTGATAATGATGGTGATGGTACCCTAGATTATGGTGGTGAAAATGGGGACACAGATTGTGACAGTATTAAAGATAATCTAGAAGAAGAAATTATTATTCCTATCTGTGGAGACAATATCTTAAATCAAATAACTGAAGATTGTGATGGTGATGAGTTAAAAGATTTAACTTGCCAAGAATTTGGTTATGGTGGTGGCGAACTTGTATGTACTGATTGTGCATTTATAACTGATAGCTGCGATACTCAGGCAACTACTTATTGTGGAGATAACATTCAGAACAGAGATGCCGAAGAATGCGATGGTGCAGATTTAACAGGTATAACCTGCACAACTTTAAGTGATATTTATACTGGTCCAGGATTAGCTTGTACCTCTGACTGTCAATTTGATTTATCAGCCTGTGAATTAGTAACTGGAGAAACACCTCACTGCAACGATGGAACAATCAATCAAGTTTCAGAATTATGCGATACAGTCGATGTAAACAGTGTAACTTGTCAAGATCTTGGTTTCTTATCAGGCGATCTTCAATGTAATAATTTATGCAATGGCTATGTAACCAATAGTTGTTCAAGAGAACCTAGCTGCGGTGACAACTTATTAAACGGCGAAGAACTTTGCGACGGCGAAGAATTTGGAGATGCAACCTGTCCAGATAATTACCCTCAAGGCAGCCTAACCTGTACAGATAGCTGTGAAATAGATACTTCAACTTGTAGCCAACCACTAGCTACATGTAATGATGGTTTAAGAAATCAATTAACTGAAGACTGTGATGGCGATGACCTTAATAATAGGGATTGCAATTATTTTGGTTATTCTGACGGCGAATTAAGTTGTACAACTGCTTGCGATTTTGATACCACTGCCTGCAGCAGTCCACTACCGTTAATCTGTGGTGATGGAAATATTAATCAACCTAATAGCGGAAATATTAATGAAGAATGCGACCTTACATCTTTAGATGGTAAGTCTTGCACTTCTTTTACAGCATACAATGGCGGCAACATAGGTTGTACTTCTGACTGCCAATTTGACTTTGAATTATGTACTAGCCCTACTGAACCAATTTGTGGTGATGGGGTTCTTAACCAAATAACTGAAATTTGTGATGGTGACGATTTAAACCATAATAGTTGTGAAGGTTTAGGTTACTTATCTGGTAACCTTGCTTGTCGTTCTGATTGCCAAGGTTTTATAGTTTCTAGCTGTACAGATAATCCAACTTGTGGCGACAACTTATTAAACGGCGAAGAACTTTGCGACGGCGAAGAGTTTGGTGATATTAATTGTGGCAATTATGGTTATGATAGTGGCACATTAAGTTGTCAAAATGATTGTGTTATTGATAC
>CAZHRT010000005.1:0-19769 GCA_964534665.1 uncultured Methanosarcinales archaeon
GTTGCTGTTTTAATGCTTGCAGAAGGATTATACAGACTTCATTGAGATCTTATCTTCAATAGAAGTATTCTTATCAATTCCTATTGGTAGTTCAATTATATACTTAGCTTTAGCTTTAGGTACATAAAATGAAAACGGCTTAAAGTTTCTTTTTATTTCAACAACTTTCATATTAGAATCTAAAAATAATACATCTATTGAGAAAAACACAAATATGTTATGTATGCTTAATATTTTTTCTTTATTAAATATGAAAACTAATTTTTTTTTCTTTGAAAACATTAAACCTAAAGCTTGTGACCATTTACTTCTAAGATATTTCTCATCCTTACTAAGAATTTGTTGCTTTGATAAGTTTTTAATCATTAACTATACTATTTAGCTTTGGTTATATATATTTTTCTTTATCTTATTTCAATTGCTGCATAACCAACAGCTGAACTATAATCTTTAGAAATCTCTCCAGAGCTATAATATTTCAATAGTTTTACTTTTGCGTTCAATATCTTAGCTATAGAAGTAATAACTGCAATAGGATTTTTACCACAAATTGTTGCACCTTTATTTTCAACATACTCTATAAATTTGTGAGCATCTAGGTTCTCAATAAATTTTATTGCACCCTTGTCTAATTTTTCAAGGTTTTTTTCAATATTATCTGAAAAAGGCATATAACCATAATTAATCCCATAATGTGTAAGATCTCCAGATACAATAATCTTAACATTTTTTCCTTGAATTGTTTTTACTATTGCTTTTGCAAGATCATCATATTGTATATCTTCAGAGACTATAATGGGCACAATTTTAGCATCTTTATCAACATATTGTAAAAAAGGTAGTTGAACTTCTATAGAATGTTCTTGAGCATGGGCTTTTTCATTTTGCTTTAATCCAGAATTCTTCATTAACTCTTTAGTTAATTCAATATTATTTTTAACAACACCTAATGGAGTTTCCCAATCTTTTAAAGAAACACAACTTGGATAACCTTGATGACTTATTCCTAATATTATATATGAATCCTCTTTTTTAGATTCAGCTATAGCTTTGTAACTATGCGCTGCACAAGGCCCTGAAAAAGAATAACCCGCATGGGGACATATCACTCCTAATAGTTTATCTTCACCTTTACCTGGCATACCAGGCCCAAGTGAAGAATTAAAACAGTTCTCTATCTGTTGCTTTAATCTATCTGGAAAAGCTTCATAAAACTGTCCTGCAACAATTGGATTTCTCATCATATAAAAAAGAAAGAAAAGATAATATAAAAAAATTGTGTTTAATACCTATAATGTCCAGGTTTATATGGTCCTTCTACTTTAACACCAATGTATTCTGCTTGTTCAGGACTTAGTTTAGTAAGTTTAGCACCTAATTGATCAAGATGTAGACGAGCAACTTCTTCATCAAGTTCTTTACTTAGCATATATACACCAATTTCCCTATCTGGATTCTTTACAATATCAATTTGTGCTATTGTTTGATTTGTAAATGAATTACTCATTACAAAACTTGGATGACCTGTAGCACAACCTAAATTGATCAATCTTCCTTCAGCTAAAATGTATATTGAATGGCCGTCTGGAAAAGTATATCTGTGTACTGGACATTCACTACCTTTAATTTCTTCTTTTTTAATTCCTGGCCAATTTTCTAATTGGGCCATTTGAATTTCATTATCAAAATGTCCTATATTACATACAATTGCTTGATCTTTCATCTTGCTCATATGTTCTGCTGTAATTATATCTTTATTTCCTGTTGTTGTTACGTAAATATTTGCATAAGGTAATGCTTCTTCAATGGTTGTTACTTTTATTCCAGCCATACAAGCTTGTAAAGCACATATTGGATCCACTTCACTAATCATTACTTGAGCTTTTTCATTTAGCATAGCTTCAGCACTACCCTTACCTACATCACCATATCCACAAACCATTACAGTTTTTCCTGATATTAAGACATCCATTGCTCTTTTGATACCATCAGGCAAAGAATGTCTACACCCATATACATTATCAAATTTAGATTTAGTAACTGAATCATTTACATTTATTGCTTGGAATAAAAGTTCCTTCTTTTCTTCCATTTGTATTAGTCTATGAACACCTGTAGTTGTTTCTTCACTAACACCTACTACTTTTTCTGCTACTTTATGCCAATGTTGAGGATCTTTTTCTAATTGTGCTTTTAATACTTGATTAATTACTTTTAATTCTGCATTATCTGTTGGTTCGTCTAATATTGATGAGTTATTTTCAGCTGCATAACCTTTGTGAATGATCAAAGTTGAATCTCCACCATCATCAACTATCTGATCAGGTCCTGAGCCATCTGGCCAAGTCAATGCCTTCATAGTACAGTCCCAATATTCTTCTAAGGTTTCACCTTTCCAAGCAAAAACTGGAACACCTGTTTTAGCAATTGCAGCTGCTGCATGATCTTGTGTTGAGAATATATTACAAGAACACCATCTTACATCAGCTCCTAGTTCAACCAAAGTTTCTATTAAAACCGCTGTTTGAATTGTCATGTGCAATGATCCCATTATCTTTTTCCCTGCTAAAGGTTTATCTGGCCCATACTTTGCTCTAGTTGCCATTAACCCAGGCATCTCTTTTTCAGCAATTTCCATTTCTTTTCTTCCAAAATCAGCTAATGATAAGTCTTTTACTTTATAATTTTCATTTTCATTCATTTTTAATCACCTTATTTAGGGTATACTTTCCCTTTTATATATTTTAATACCCAAATAATTAAATATGTCCTTCTTTTTTACTAATTATTGGATATTTTCCATAAAATTTATAAATAAGTGGGACACTTATATTTTATGAAAGTAGATCCTAAGGATAAATCAATCCTAACTTTGTTAAAACAAGACGCTAGGCTTTCAATAAGAGACATTGCAAAGAAAACAAACATTAGACCTAGCACAGTTCACCAGCGTATAACAAAGCTAAGAAAAGGTGGCGTGATTGATAAGTTTACTGTCAAATTAAATAATGAGGCAGTGGATGAAAGCTTTATTGTTTTCGTGCTTATTAAAACAAAACCTTCTGCAATGATTGATAAGATAATCACAAATGATCATGTAAAAGAAGTTTTTGGCGTTACAGGGGAGTACGATTTAATGCTTAAGTTGAAGTTCAAAGATGTAATCGAGTTCAACGAGTTCATAATTAAGTTCAGAAAAGAACAATCCATTGTAACAACCTTAACAATGGTTGCAACCGCAAATATCAAAGAAGAAATATAATCCAATTTTTGGGCTGGGAAGCTTGCTTAACACCCCCAATGAGATGTTTTCTCCAAGAATCCCGGCTTTCTTTTTTATTTTCTTTCACCAAAGATTCCAGTACCAATCCTAACTAAATTAGCACCTTCTTCAATAGCAACTTTATAAGAATGAGACATTCCCATTGACAATATTTCTAAATTAAGTTTATTAAACAATTCTTTTGTTAACTTAAAATAAGGTCTAGCAGCTTCAGGGTTTTTTGAATAAGGTGTCATTGTCATTAACCCTTTAACTTCAACATTTTCTAGTTTAGAAACTTCTTTTACTAAATCAACAACATCTTCAGGCATACAACCATTCTTATTCTCTTCCTTTCCAGAGTTAACTTCAATTAAAACTGGCATTACTTTAGAAGAACGTTTATTAATCTCTTTAGCAATCTTTAAACTATCAACTGTCTCAATCATATCAAACATTTTTACAGCATCTTTTACTTTATTTGTTTGTAAATGTCCAATACAATGAATTTTTACCTTACCTTTTAACTCTTCAAACTTTTCTTCAGCTTCCTGAACATAATTTTCTCCAATTATCTTAATACCTGCAGAAATAGCTTCTTTTATATCAACTACACTTTGTTTTTTAGTTGCAGCAAGTAATTTAACATTAGAAGGTAATTCTTTCTTAATCTCTTCAACATTATTTTTAATATTCATAGTTTATCTAATTCTTCCTTAGAAATTTCATCTAATCTAGCCCCAATTTGAGAAACAACTTTTGAAGCTATATAAGAACCAATCTTTCCAGACTTTTCTAAATCCATTTCATTACAAAGGCCATACAAGAATCCTGCAGCAAACATATCTCCTGCACCTGTTGTATCAATAGCATCAACTTTGTAAGCATCTACAAAAGCTTTTTCTTGTCCTCTTTTTATCCATGAACCAAGTTTCCCAAGTTTAACAATAGCAATTTCTGTCATATCAGAGATACTTTTTAATGCTTCTTCTGGTTCAAGTCCAGTAAAAGCTTTTGCTTCTTCTTCATTTGCAAAAACTATATCTGCATAATCAACAACTATCTTTTTTAGATCTTCTTTATTTCTTTCAACTAATCCAGGATCAGCTAAATCAATAGAAACTTTTGTTCCATTGGCTTTTGCAATATTCATTGCATGTAATGTAGTTGATTTTAGATTAGGATCTTCAAGTTGATAGCCTTCTACATGTAGTATTTTACTCAGCTTGATGTCTTCTTCAAATAAATCTTCTTTTGATAGTTCCATTGCAGCACCTAAATGGGTTGCAAAGGTTCTTTCACTATCTGGTGTGATAAATGTAATCGTGTGGCCAGTAATACAAGACCCTTTTGCAATGTTTGATTTAGTATTATCATTATTACATGTTTTCTTTTCATACAAATAACCATGTTCATCATCACCAACCTTGCCACAAAATACAACTTTTCCACCAAGCAAAGATATTCCAGCTAAAGTATTTGCAGAAGAACCACCTGGAGCAATCTTCATATTATATTCTTTGATTCTTTTCATGAAATCAATTGATTGCTGCTCATCAATCAAATGCATATTACCTTTTTTAAGGTTAAATTGTTGTAATAATTCTTCATCAGCCTCAATAAGAAAATCCATTAAAGCGCTTCCAATTCCGTAAACATCATATTGTTTTTCCATAAAAATCTAGAATTAGTTAATGTTTTTAAATTTTAGGTTTCCCAAACCCTTTCAAACTCTTCAATAAACATTGAAGCAATTGATTCATCTTCAATAATCACCATATTTTCATCGTTTTTATAAAATCCAGATTTAGAAGGGTTAGTTGAACCAGTAACAACTATTTTTTCATCAATAATAAACACTTTATGGTGCATATTAGCAGAATTATTATCTTTTTTTACATTTAACCCAAACTCTTTCATACGATTAAACTGTGAATATTTACTTCCAGCTTGCATTTTCTCAAACACACCCTTTATATCAGCTTTTGAATATAATATTTCATCAGCAACTTCTTCATGTGTAAAAGAAAATGTCATAAAGTAAATACTTGAAGTAGCTTTACGAAGTTCATCAATCAAATGTAAATCACAATTATCTTCTGGACAAAAGTAAGTCTCAATGCTAATACCATCTAAATAAATTTGAGGATATTCAACTTGATTACCTCCTTTACCAAATTCACCACTCCATAATTCAATAAACTCATCTTCATAATTTTGAGCAATAAAAGTACTATCAATTATTAAGAAATTATTATTATTTTTATAATTTCCACGTTCAGTAGGATTAAAAGAACCAGTTGTAACAATCGATCCATCAATTATACAAAACTTATTATGGCTATATTGAGATGTAGTATCATATCTATAAATCTTACCAGAAGTATGTTCTTCATTTTCATTATCAATTACTACTTTTACATCAATTTTCTTGGATTTTTCTTCCAAAACATTAATAATTTCATCCAACCTTAAATCAAATAAAGCACAATGTATGCTTTCAGAAGCACTTTCTAACACTTTTAACATTGAATTAGAACAATTACTAGAAGGACAAAAAGACACATCAATAAAACCATCCTGTTTTGGTGGAACATATACAGTATTACCAGTTGGATCTTCTAATAATTCTAACACTTCAGTACAACCAACTAATAACATACACAATCCAAAAAACACAATTATCCTCATTTTTGTCACCACTATGGAATGATATTCTGGCAAAAAGTTTAAATATCAGTTAAGCATCATTACTAATAGACAGTAACCTAGTTACTGTTAAAAAAATCTATCACCTCTTTTTCCCAGCAGAGTACTCCGGTATTCTGCCGGGTTTTATTCTCCTCTTCATTTTATTATCATTTTACTTTTATTTTCATTTATCTTTAGGATTTATCAATAAAAATCCTAATGCAACAATTCCAATAATAATTGCAGAACTTATTGCAAAAGCCATGTTATCACTATTTTCCTTCTCAAAATACATGCCTATATTGCTTAATTCAAGAGCATATTCAGCATAAATTAAAGCAGAATTATAATCTTCTTGTTCTTGAAGAACCTTAGCATATTCATAATACGAAGAACCAATTATTGGATAACTTCCTTCTTGAATCTCAGTTATTATCTCATTTTTAACAACTTGTAATTTTCGATCAGCAATAACTTCAACTCGATCTTGGTTAACTCCAATTAAATTTAATATAACATCTGTTTCAGCTTTTGCTTTACTAGCTTTAAATAAACATAATTCATATTCACCATTTTCAAGATCTTGCAATGCACGCTGTATCCCCTTTTGAGTATCTAATAAATCAATACTAGTAATATACTTAACATATTGATAACGTTCATCAGCTTCTTCTACTTTCTTCAAACAAGAACTTCTTAAACTTTCTTTGCTTAAATCAATCTTTTTACCACCAAAGTCAAAAAAACTTTGCCACGATTTTGCAGAATAAATTCTTTCACCAGCATATATTGTTTGATAAATATCTATTTCTGTTTCATTCTTTTTAGCTTCTTCAATTACAGCTTTTGCTTCAATTACTCTTTCTCTAACAGCAGCAAACGCCTCAAGATCACTAATTGTAATCTTTTTGATATTATTTATTTCATTTTCAATATTCTCAATATCTTTACCCATATCTTCAATTTTACTTTTCAACTCTTCTTGAGATAAGTTTTTCTTTAAAGCATTTAAATAAGCAAGCTTTGCATTTATTCCAAAACAAAATGAAGCAGCTGAATAATATTTTTCATTTGAATGTGCAATCTCACTCTTATTCAATAAATTCTTAATTTCGATTAATAAAGTACTCTCAGAACTGTTATATCCTTCATTTTCTGGTTTTTCAAGGCTATCAAATTCTTTCTTTAACAAACTAGCTCTATCACATAAATCAACTGCTAATTTCTTCATAATTGATTGATATTTTGAGCTAATTTCTATTTCGCCCTTATCTTCACTTAAGCTAACACCTGTAAGTTCTAAAAGAACATTGTTAATTGTGTATACAACAACAACCTCTATTCCAATTTCTTTACCATATTCAACAAGGTCAATTGAAATATTTTCATTTGTTTTATTTGTCTCATTTCTTTGTGGTATAAGGACCTTAGATAAGCCATTAGAAGCAGCAGCCTCAATTTTCTCTTTTAATCCACCTACAGGTCCAATTAAACCACCTGAGTTAATAGTTCCAGTTACTGAAACACTTTGATCTACTTTTAAATCTAATAATTCAGCAATTGTTAATGCTGCAATTGCAGCTCCTGCAGAAGGCCCAGCAATTATTACACTTCCTGCTTTAATAGTATAAATAAAATCTTTATCTAAGCATTGTTCATTTAGAATATCACATGCAATATCTTGAGCGTATCTTGTTGAGATTTGTGTATCAAATTTTGTTAACGGATATGTATCAATAAAAACCCTTCCTTCTCCATCTTGTGTTTCAAGATATAAATCTGCAATAGAACCACTATTTCCATTTTCACTTTCTTGAACAGCTAATAGTTTCATCTGCTTTTCCCCAAAAACTATAGGCAAAATAAGCAATAATAAAACCAATAGGATTAATTTTTTCATATAAGAATATGGGATAATGGATTATATTTAACTGTTTTCTTTTTCAATTTCCTTTTCTAATTTCTCAGTAAATTTACATTTAGGATACTTTGAACATCCTAAGAACGAACCATATATTGATTTTCTAAGAACTAAATTAGCACCACAAGTAGGACATTTCTTCTCAAGTTCGCCTTTTGCAATAGCTTTTGCTTCTTCTCCTGCTTCCCCTTCTAAATATTTAGACTTGCAATCTGGGTTTAAGCAAAAATCTCTAGCAGATCTTTTTTTAATAGCTTTAACCATAGGATATCCACAAACTTCACATACCTTGCCGCAAGGCTTAATCATAGCATTTGCAGGCAAGGAAAAAGTTGTTTTACAATCAGGATATTTGTTACAAGCAACAAATCCACCAAATTTACCCTTTCTTATCTGTAAATCTCCTTCTTTACATTTAGGACATTTACCAATTGTAGTTAATGCGTCTCTTGTTTCTATCTGAGCATCTCTTAATTCAGTTCCTATCTTTTTCTCATGTTTTTTGAAATCATCAATTATTTTAGTAATGGCACCTTTTGATTTATTTAATACACTTTCTTTATCTTCTTTTTCTTCTCTAATCTTTTCCATATCTTCTTCAAAACTTCTAGTTAATTCTTCATCAATTATTCTTGGTACATATTTTTCAAGCGTTGCTATTGTTCTTATCCCAAGTTCAGTAGCTTCAATTGATTTTGTACCAGTAACATAATTTCTATTAAAAAGTGTATCTACAATAGAAGCCCTTGTTGCTTTAGTTCCTAAATTTCTTTTTTCTAACCCTTTAATAATTGATGCAGGTGAATATCTTTTTGGAGGCTGAGTTTCTTTTTCATGCTGAGTTATTTTCTTAATATTAACTTTATCCCCTTTTTCTACAGCTGGAAGTTCTTCTTCTTCAAGCATTACATAAGGTCCATAGAATTCAAACCAACCTTGATCAATTGTTCTTGTACCTTTAGCAATAAAAATCTCAGTTTTAACATCTATATTAACTTTCACAGTTTCTCTTGTTGCAGGTACTGAAAAGGTTGCCATAAATCTTCTTGCAATCAAATCATAGATCTTTCTTTCTTGTCCCTCAACATTAGGTGCGAGTCCAGTTGGATAAATAGCTGGATGTGCAGGATCTGTTTTCTTTCCATTATTTGGAGTTAAAGGTTTTTTCTTTAATAATTTCCCACACAATTCTTTATATGGTGGTTGAGAACTTAATGATTTTAATATTTTAGAATAACCAATTTCTTTAGGTAATTGTTGAGAAGATGTTCTTGGATAAGATATAACTCCCGCAGTATAAAGTTCTTGAGCAATTGATAATGTAACTTTTGGCTGAATTTTATGAACTTTGTAAGCTTCAACTTGCATAGATGTTAAATCAAATGGAAACGGAGGCTGTTGTTTAAAACTTCTTTTATCAATATTAACTATAATACCTATCTTTTCACCCTTAACATTTTTCATTACTTGATCTGATTTATCTTTTTCCCAGAACTTATCTTCTTTATGCCAAGCAGTTATTGGTTGTTTTTTTGCATTACAATTAAGTTCAATCTGCCAGTAAGGTACTGGTATAAAAGCTTTAATTTCTTTTTCCTTTTCAACAACCATCTTTAATGCAGGACCCTGAACTCTACCAATCGATAATAACTTAAAACCACCTGTTGTTTTGTAAGCAGAAGTTAATGCTCGCGAATAATTAATACCATTAAACCAATCTAAGAAATGTCTTGTTTCACCAGCATTTGCTTGGCCCCAATTAAGATGTTTGGTTTTACTTTCATATGCCTTAATAAGATCACCTTTTGTTAAGGTAGAGAACTTCATTCTGTTTGCATCTTTTTTCTTACATGCATATTTTATTACATTTAATCCAATAACTTCTCCTTCAACATCATAATCTGTTGCAACTGTAAATTCATCAGCACCTTTTGCTAATTTCTTGATAGCATTAAGGTATTTTTTTGTAAATGCAGCTGTCTTTCTACTTTCATAAGAAGGTTCCCATGCAATATCAAATATTGGAAATTCCCCTTTTGTACCACTTTTTTGGTCAAGTCCATATAAGTGACCAACAGCACAAGCAACAACAATATCTCTCTTGCCATGAGTTACTTTGTAATAAGGTACACCAGAAATATTCTCTTTAATTGCTTTACCATCTGCTAAAGCATCAGCTATCTTTCTTGCAGCTGCTGGTTTTTCAGATATTATCAGTTCATAACTCATTACTTAGCAAATTACGACGACATTTAAAAATCTTATTGTTTATCTATATAAAAGCAATTTTAGAATTAGATATTATAGAATGTTTCTTCCACTTTTTATCATTTCTTTCTGGGAAATTTTTTAAGAAATGTGTTCCTCTAGATTCTTTACGCTTTATAGCAGATTTAGTAATAACAATAGAAACAGTAACCATATTTTTAAGTTCAATTATATCTTTATTTATTCCTTTTATTTTATTTAAATCTTTTTTTATAGTCTCAAATCTTTTTAGGGCCTGTCTCAACTCAGTCTCAGTCCTAATAATTCCAACTTTATTCCACATCAAAGCCTGAACTTCATTTCTTATTTTTTTATAATTATTTTTAATTATCTTTATTTTCTTATCTTTAATTTCATTAACAATTAATTTTTTATCTCTTAAACTCTTAGCCAGAATATCACCAAAAACTAAACAATCTGTTAAAGAATTTGAAGCCATCCTATCAGCTCCATGTAACCCGCTACAAGAGACTTCACCAATAGCATATAAACCTTGAACAGTACTTTCAGCTTTAAGATTAATCTTAACACCACCACAACTATAATGTGCAGTTGGAGTAACAGGTATTTTTTGTTTAGTTAAATCAATTCCTTCTTGTAAACATCTATCATATATCTTAGGAAATCTTTTTTTCAAATACCTACTTCCAAGATGCCTAACATCTAAATAAACACGATCTGTTTTGGTTTTCTTCATTTCATCTACTGTAAATTTACTAACAACATCTCTTGGAGCAAGTTCTCCATCTCTATGATATTTAATCATATAAGATTCACCTTTATTATTTAGTAAATGGCCTCCTTCGCCCCTTAATGTTTCAGAAATCAAAAATGTTGTTTTATATAGTCCTGTCGGATGAAATTGAACAAATTCCATATCTTGTAAAGCAGCCCCAATATTATATGCTAATGCAAAACCATCTCCTGTAGCAACTTTTGGATTGCACGTATTCTTAAACAAACGACCTAAACCACCAGATGCTAAAACAACCGCATCGGCACTGATATTAATAATCTTATTATCTTTTAATAAACGAGCACCAACACACTTTGCTTTTTCTTTAACTAATTCAAAAACTAAACCATCTTCAATAATTTTGATTTTTTTACTTGCTCTAACTTTATTAATTAAAACTTTTTCAACATTTTCACCAGTAATATCACCAGAATGAACAATTCTTGGGGCAGAATGTACAGCTTCTTTGCTTAATTTCTTATCAAACTTTATTCCCTGATTTTTTAACCATAAGATTTGTTTAGGAGCATTCTTAACAACTAATTCAACAGCTTTTTCATTACATAAACCATCCCCAGCTCTAAGTGTATCTCTTTTATGTAATTCAAAACTATCGTTTTTATCAAATACTGCAGCAAGACCACCCTGAGCATAATAACTATTACAATCTCTTAGCTTTTTTTTAGTAACTAAAATAACATTTGCAAATTTAGCTGCTTTAATAGCAAAACTTAATCCTGCAATTCCAGAACCTATAACCACAATGTCAGAAACTATTTGTTTCTGATCATGCTCAAAAACCACCTTGCTTCTTATTTTATACTTAATGCCAACCTTTTTCCCAATGGTGGTTTTCGACATGTCGGTTTTCATTCTATTTTTTGTTTAATATCTAATGCTTTTGAAGAATGTGTTAAATAACCCAAAGATAATACATCAACTCCTGAGTTAGCATAACTAATAATATTATTTGGAGTTATGTTTCCCGAAGCTTCTAATAAGATATGGTTATACAAATCTTTTCTTTTTAATTCTTTGATTGTTTTTCTAATCTCTTTTGGTGACATATTATCAAGCATAATAATGCAAGGTACTTTTTCTGGATCTTTTTGAAGATGTAAGAACACTAAAGCAGCTTTCAAAGCACCTTTAATTGATTGAACTTCGATTTCAATAA
This sequence comes from uncultured Methanosarcinales archaeon, assembly GCA_964534665.1. Classification (GTDB taxonomy): domain Archaea; phylum Nanobdellota; class Nanobdellia; order Woesearchaeales; family JAHJBD01; genus JAHJBD01. Next base: position 12,056 of record CAZHRT010000005.1, read on the forward strand.
AATTGGCTTTATTTCTATAATTCCATGCTCTTTGAAGACACTCATTGATTGGATCTTTAATATTTTCATCTCTAATAGTCTTTATATGATTATCTTTAATTAGTATTGATTCCCATAAAGCTAGCCTATGTGTTAAACCTTTTCCTGCAAAAACAGCTTTTTTATCAAAATATCTCCATTGTGTTTTTCTTGTTGGAGCAATACCTACTTTATTTTTAACTTTATTAACCAATTCATTTGTTAAAGTTGAAATACCTGACATTCTTTGAAGTATATCTAAAGCACTTCTTTCAACTCTTAGAAGGTCTTTTTCTTTTCCTCTTAACTTCATAATAATATCTTTTTTCTTTAGTATTTCTCCATCTTTTTTCATTATTTCAGTTTTAACATTATTATTCTTATAAAGAAATTCAACTTCTTCAATACCTGATACAATTCCATCTTGTCTAGAATAAATTACTGCATCAACAACCCTATTATTCCTTAAAATGGCATTAGAAGTAATATCTCCCCTTTTGCCTACATCTCCTTTGATTTCTTCAACAATAAACTGTTTAATCCACGAATTATACATGGGATTATCGAGATTTAATAGGTGTCCTCGCTGATATGCTCTTTGAATTACTTTTTTCCGGTCCATTAGCAATACAATCTAATGTTTCGTTTATAAATATTTGTTTTCCACCTATGTATCTAACGGTCTTTGGCGGTTATTGACATATTATGTTAATAGCAAGTTTTATAAAGTATTACTAGTAGTATAAGTATTACTTTATATGCCTAAGAAAACAATTACTAAAGATAAAATCTGTATCTCCATAGATATAGAACTCCATTCTAGAATAAAAAAATACTGTGACAAAAACATGATTAAGCTTTCTACCTATATAGAACATCTAATAAAAAAAGGTGAAAAAAGTGAAAAGTAAAGGCCAGATGACAATTTTCATAATTTTTGGCTTTATCTTACTAATTGCTATTGGATTCATCTTCTATATTAGAACAATTTCAGTTGAAACAGGAGAAGACGTTTCAGACATTCCTTTAGAAATAAGGCCAGTAAAGAACTTTGTTGATGACTGTTTAAATGAAGTTGCAGTTCCTGGAATTTATGATCTTGCAGCTCATGGAGGATTTATATATGCCTATCCTAACACTTTAAAGACAGAGATTGATGAATATGTTATTTATCTAGAAAATGGACAGATTACTATCCCCCAAATTGATTTTATAGAAAACGAATTATCTGTATTTGTAGAACAATCTTTAGAAGTTTGCACTAATAACTTTGAGAATTTTGAATATCTTAGTTTTGACTTAGGAGAAATTGATGCAGAAGTAAAATTAGCAAAAGAAGATATCAATATTAAAGTAAATTATCCAATTAAAATAATTCAGCAAGGAAGAAATACTACTATCTCAGAATTTTTTACAATAATTCCAATCAGATTAAAGCACATATATAATATTGCAACTGATATTACACAACAATTCAAAGATTCAGATTACCTTGATACAGATTTTTTAACTTCTTTTGATGCAGAAATTATAATCTCTCCATATGATGAAAATAATTTTGTTTATAGTATTGTTGATTCTAAATCAAATTTTGATAACATAACTATGTACTATAATTTTGTTATTACAACAGATTTTGTTGAGAACAAAGCACCTTCTGTGCAAGAAATTCTTGATCAGACAGCATATGTTGATGAATTATATTCATTAATTATCACAACTAACGATCCTGAAGCTCAACTATTAACTTATCAAGATAATTCAGCATTATTTGACATAACTCCATCTGGAGAAATACTTTTCATTCCAACTCCTGCAGATATAGGATTATACAATATTGAAATTACTGTAACTGATGAAGAAACTAAGATCATCAGACCATTTATATTAAATATAACTCAAAGATGAAGAAAATAATTAATTTGTTAATGGCTGTATTGTTTTTAATTAGTTTGGTTAGTGTTTCTTTAGCATGTACAGAAGAAGATGGATGGCAACAATGTTCTGGAACAAAATTAAAAGAAAATTGGGATGATGTACCCAAAACTGCTGAAAATTTCAGAAATCTTCCTGCTTCAGCGAAAGATACAGATAAGTTTGACAATCTGCCTGCAGATCAAAAAAATGAATATTATACAACCCAAGCAAATGTAGGTGCTTGTCCAGAATGTGATGATGATTTCTTTGCCTCTTCAGATTTAGGAGCAACACCTGAATCATCTAATAAATATCTTCAAAATAAATATGGTAATAGTCAAGTAACATTTAATGTTCAATCAGGTATGACATTTACTGATAATCCACCAACAATTCATGCCCCAGGCGTTTCAGCAGAGGGTTTTATTGGTCCAGCAACACCAAATACACTTACTCTTAAAACAGGAGAAGGCGGCGGCCAAATTCCAATTGGTACTACTTCTGTTAGTTATGATCCAGCTAAAGGTCAATATGTTTTCATTGGAATATCAATAACACAAGCAGGCGAAGAACAAATTACTAGACAAATTGAAGTAAGGGGGACAAGTACATCTGTACAACCAGACGGAACATTACTTTTTGAAGAAGATGGAGAAATTGTAGATACGACAACTGGTTCAACAATATCTGTTCCAAAAGGCTCAAAAGTTAAGTTTGATAAAGATGGATTTATAATTGAAGGTAGTGCTAAAGGTACATGGACAGATAACCAAGGCAATAAACACCAAATTGAGAATTTTGAAGGCAAAACAATAATCAAACCAGATTTAATTCAGATGGATAATGGCCGAGTTACACTTTCTGGTCAAGTTGATGATAAAGGTGAACCCGTATTAAGAGAAGTACAAGGTAGGGTATTAGTAAGTGGAGGCGGTAGAAGAATAGTTTTACAAGGCTTAACTGGTTCAGATCAACTAACACTTCAAGACCTTCTTAGACAAAGAACAACTACAACAGATCCAGAAGAAAAACAGGAACTTGAACAAAGTATTATATTATTAAAAAGAAAAGCAGGAAGTTACAAAGATAATTTTGGTACAGTAAGTGGCAGATCTACAATTGATTTTGACGAACAATTTGAATGGACATCTCTTACTTCTTCAGAAAGAGTTGAATTTGGATCTCAAACAAAAGAAAATAGTAGGGAAAGGCAACATCTTTTTGAAGGTGAAGTAAAGATTGATTTCAATGATGATAGAACAGTAAGCGATGCAATATTACAAAAAGACGCAAACTATCATGATAGATCTAACGAAGTAACTATCAGTGCTGTTGATGATACAACTACACTATCTTTTGGAGAATTTTCTGATAGTGCTGCTAAAGATCAAGCACAACAGTCAGAAAAACCAATAGTGTTTGTTAATTCAGATGGCAAACTTGTATCTGGTGGAAGAGTTTTGATTGAGACAAGAGGTATTCTATATCGCGGACTACAAAATGAAGCAGTATTTACAAGAACAATTAAGGGCGATCAAGAACTTACTACAATTGAAAGTCAAAAAAAAGGTAGGGTTGCAGCGATAAAAAAGAAATTTACTGCTGGTGATTTAAGACAAGAGAATGGTTTTGTTACAGATAGAGAATTAGGGATTTCTGGTGAGATACATAACATAGATGGTAAATCCGTTTTCCGTCTAGACAAACAAAGTATCCAATTAAGACAATTAATTGAAAGAGATCCAAACCTTTTTGCTTTATCAGAAACAAACTTAGTAATGAAAACTTGGGATGGCTCATACATTACATCTGATTCAAAAGGCGGCATGTTAATTAGAACTGCTGATGGTAAATCACTCCAGATAATATCTCCTTCAAAAACACATAGGCTTTATGGTTCTGATATTAAAACCATCTCTGCAATAGCATATGGGGGCATTAAAAATCGTGAACAAACAGTTTCTGTAAACCTTAATTTACTACAAAAGATGTATTATATGGACCCTAAGGACTTTTATGAATTATACAGAGACGAAACAATCCCCTTACTCCAACAAAGAGGGGAAGAAGGAAACGGATTCAAGAACATTGTTGATTTCCTTAACACAGTTCAAGGTTCTGATGTTTACAGGTCTCGTTTTATTGCAGAAAATTTAATTCATTCTTATACTAAAGGATATGATCAACTTACTCCTGCTGTAATCTTGGCACATTCAGATGAAATTCAAGGATATTTACAAGGTGCTAAATTAAATATTAAAGAATTTAAATTTGTACATAATGGTCAATTGATTAATTTAATGGAAACAAAACTAACAGAGGAACAACTTTTACAATACCTGAGAGGTGGCTTTCATAATACCATTCATGGTGCTGCACAATATGAATACGAAGTTGAGGGTATATCTGTAACTGAGAGGGGCAATGGTATTGGAAACCAAATTGCGGAATCTCCTGAAGAACTTAGATTAAGATTAGATACTTATCTTAGATTAATAGATTTAAGTAGGGCAATACCAAAAGATGAAGGTCTACAAACACAAACAGATAAAGATAGGGAAACCGACAGATTAATCACCTCTGGGTTCTACAACGAACCTCACGAAAAAAATAATGTCCTTCGCGCGTTATTAATTTTAGAAGACCTTGATCAACAAGGTCAACATGTTGATACTGGCGATACAATAAGAAAAGTTGCATTAATGCAACAATTATCTTCAAATTTAGCTTCTACAGGGAACAACGGTGATGCGGTTGTAGCTTCAAAACAAGCAGAAGTTATGCTTTTTAGTATGCATCAAAATTTAGAGCAACAATTAACAAGATTAAGGGCTGGTTTAACTGGTGTTAGTGAATTTACACAAACTGCAATTCAACAAAAAATTGGTACTTTAGAAAAACAATTACAAGCAATATCTCAAGTAGAAGAAAGCCACAAAACTCAATTTGAACAACATAGGATTGGAGAAGGACTTCAATCTATTAAACGGTCTTTGTTAACAAGGGAAAAGACTTTGCAAGCAGTCTTAGACGAAAGAAAAGGTTTTGGTGCTAAAATAGGTGATCTAAGCTTAACAGTAACTGAGGATAATGCACCATTAATAGCACTACAATCAGTTTTCACTGGCGGCTTAATTACAGATTTAACTGGTGGTGCAATTTATAGTAATCATCAAGAAGGACAAGCATTTGCAGAAGCCATGGGCGAACAAGATCAAACTTTGTTAGCTGGAGTTGACCTTTTTGATCGTATGAATCAAGCAGGATATTCTGGATCGGACATGGATAGATTTACTTCTGGTCAAATGAGCGAAGCAGAGATGAAACAATTAGCAATCAAAATAGCAATACAAAATGCTCAGAAAAAACAAGCCCTTGTAGGAAGGGGCATTAATCCATATCACAAAACACCAGAACAACAAAGCGCAGAAGAACAAAGAAATCAATTATTAGCTCTTAGTACAGCTGGACTGCCTAACCATATTATTGATTACCCTAATGCTGCATATATAACCGTTGATCTAGAAGGTAATGTCATCGAAGAAATAGAATCTCAAACTCTTAACTTAAACATTGTTTTAACAAGGTCTACAAGTAATGAACCAACTATATTAATTCAACCAGGCCAAAGTATTGTTGATCCAAACGGTAAAGGTTTTGCAATTTCAAATCAAGATATGATTGAAGCAATAAACTATCTTAGGCAGACAATGCCTCAAGGCCAAGCTTTGTTACAAGAAGGAAATCAATATAGGGGAAGTTTAACAAGAATTCTAGGTCTAGAAGAAGTTCCTGCGAGTGATGAATTTCTTTTTACAGCTGAAAGGCCCCTAACAATAGATCTTGGATTACAAGATAAGTTATCAAACGAACAAAGGAATGCTTTAGCATTAGAAGTATTTGAGAGTAGGAGTTTAGGACAAATTGTTAAATTTACTGATGAAAGTACAAGTCCAGGAGCAATAGTTCTAGCAGCAGCAGGTGGGGCAGCTTCTGGTTCAATCTTTTCATCTCAAATCACAGGTATTGGTGGGGCAGTTTTAGGTGTTGCTGAGAATATTGTAATTGATACTGCAACTGGTGCAATAATTGTGGGTGCAGGAAAAGTATTTGGAGTTGAGTGGGATCCAGTAAAACATCCTGTTGCATCAGCCATAATTGGAGCTGGCATACCTTTAACTACAAATGTTATCAAAGGAGCTATTAATCATTTCAAAAGTGCAGCTAAAGCAGGAACTAGTCTTGATGATCTTACAAGAACTTTAACAAGAAATCTTCAATTAGATGATGCAGCTTCAAGCCAAGTTGCAGGAGCATTAGCTCTTGTAGATGTAAATGATTATGATAATATTGTTAGGACATTAAAGAATAATTTAGGACATCTTGATATTGACGAATCAGTAATTCTAAAAGCTTATTCAGATATGGAATTTGATGGTGTTATAGCTAGGATTACAGATACAGAATTAGCATCACTTGGATTAAGGAGGGCAGGTCCAGCTACTTTAGTTGATGAAACAGGAAGAAAAGTAACAAACTTAGAAGAATTAAACGGAGTTTTTGTAGAAGCAGAAACTCTTGAGGCCGCTAAAAGGCAGTTATTAATGGCCCGTTCAAGATTATCTCCTGATCAATTAGATTTATTGAGGGATGCAGATCAATATTTTAATGAAGGACAAATTGATAATATGGAACATTTACTAGATCCTGATGGGTACATCAAGAATGCTCGACAAACTGTCCTTGATACTGCTGACCAACGTATAGAAAGAATTGGCGAATTAACTAAATTAGATGACCTTTCTTTAGAGCAACAAATAGAACTTGAGAATTTGAGAAATACAGTTATAGACCCCAAAACCGTTCAAAGGTATGATGAACTTAGGGTAAAAGTTACATTAACAGATGAAGAAGCAGATTGGTTAGTAAGAATTGAAGAAAGAATTACCTTGGCAGGAGCATTTGATGCAACAGATCCAACAGAACATACAAAAATAATACAACAACATTTAGGTACCGGGTCTCTAGGGCATGAAAGTGTTGATTTTGTAGGTGACGCTTCAGATAATGTCCAAGTTATTGCAGCACAATTAAGAAGAAATCAAGAACAAGTAATTTTAACATATTCTGGAGGAATAGATACTACTGGTGGAAGTAGAATAGCTATAACCCAATCTCAACAAGATAATCTTGTAGTGATGGCAGAAACACAAAATCGACTTCTTCAAGAAGCTATTAAAAACGGAGAAATTGCTCAAAGAGCCAGACAACTTGGAATTTCACAACAAGAATTAGTATTAAGATTTAATGATCAATTTGCAGATAATCTTCAACGATCTTTAATTAATGATGGTATTAGTTTACAAACACCAGATAGTACAATTACTTTAGGAACTGGCTGGGTAAGGGGACGTGAATCTAATGGATTAGATCATGCAGTTGGTAATATACAAAGGTCTTTATTAACGTTAGAAGCTGATGATGTACAACAACTTACAGCTTTACAAAAATTAGAAGTTGTTCAAGCTCAAGTCTATCATGATATGGCAAAAGGCGCAGGTATTAATAATGCACAAGCAATGTCAGAATTAGGACAGTATGCAGAGATAAGCAAGATTCATGCAGCTGCAGGGGCTAAATATATAGAAGATAGTCAAGACGCATTCCGTTTGCTTTATGGTGATGAAGCATATGAACGTATGAGATATGTTGTTCAAAATCACGATGGTACAGAAATATTACTAGTAAGACCTGGTAAAGCAGGTATTCTTGATAGACA
>CAZHRT010000005.1:19779-69968 GCA_964534665.1 uncultured Methanosarcinales archaeon
ATGCTGTAACAGTAGCTGATAATATGGCTGGCACAGAAGTTGCATTTGGTACACAAATTGTTTCAGATAAATTAGTTGAAGCATTTCAAGTTCCTGGAAACCAACAAGTTTTATCTAAATTATTTGATGTTGATGATTATGCAAAACCCCTAGGTCTAGATAAAACTGCTTTAGTAGAAAAACTAAAAATTGATGCCATTGGAAATATTCGAGCAGCAACAGATCTTTCAGATGCTCAAAGAATTGCACTTATAGCTGTTGTTGATAGGGACGTAAGTCAATATTCTATGAAATTTATGAGACGTACACAAGCTGCAGGACTTTTTGAAAATGCACGATATGAATTTACACCAGGTCTTGCAGCTTCAGGTCCGGGCGCAGCACAACAAGCAAGAAAACTTGTTGTTGATGTTAGATATTCAGAAATAGCAACAGAATTAGATAATATACATCCTGGTTTAAAATATGATTATGTTAGGGGCACAACAGGTACTTATTGGGATCGTGTTACTGTTGCTGGTCCTGATACAAAAACCTTAACTTATGGATTTGACTCGTTAGATGACGATGCTGGAGTATTTATTTTAAGAGAAAACGGAGCTCAAGAATACTTGCCTGGGGCCACAAGAGATGAATTTGTTAAAACTCAATTAAGAGAGATGGTTACTTCTGAAGGTTATGAATTAGATTCTGCTCAGAAATTAGTCACTGATCCTGACACAGGTAAAGTTGTTGCTGATCAAGTCGGTTTTGAGATTCAGATAGGTTGTTGTAGTCAAGCAACACAACACCAATTAGATAATCTTGAAGCAGCTAAAATTGCTAGTACACAGACACAGACAGCAGAGATAGTAAGAATTCAACAAACGACTAATCAATTAGCAGCAAAGGCACGTGCAGGTACCTTAGATTTAATTGACATAGAACGTCAGTTTGAAGCAGCAGGTTTTTCAGTTGAGATTAAAGATTTTCACACTTTGGCTGGTGAGAATTTAGCTGCAGCAATTGAGACCACTGGACAAAACTTATTCAAGGCACAAGCAAATAATTTTGAAAATAATATTATTGCAGGTATCCCCGAAAATGCAAGGAGGATGGCATTTCAACTAATTGATAATTAAAGGTGTTTAATAAAATAGTACAATTTTTATATAACAAAAATAAAAAAATAACTAAACAATGGCAAACCAAGAACCAACAGCAGAAGATTTTGTAACCAAAACTCGTGCAATGACTAGATCAAGAGAGTATCAAGAACATTGTTGGCAACTTTACAGAAGATATAATGCCAAAATTAAAGAATTAATTAAATGGCGTATTATGTTTAATCTTCAATTTAATTCTAATGAAGATATGGCTATTGGATACATAATTTTTCGGCTTTCAGTTAAACATAAACTTCAATGGAAACGTAAATTTGAAGAGATTATGGTACGTGCAGAACAATTATCTAATGGATTATGGAAAACATTCATTCAGACAATTGTCAATGAATTACGTAAAGAACATCTTGCTGAACAAGTTGCAGGTACTTCTCAATCTCCTTATACTGCAGATGCACTTCCTCAATATACAGCAAGTAATCAAAGATATTTAGATTATGTTAGACAAAAGTATAAAGCAGGAGTAGTGTTAGACTTAGTTGGACCTCCACCAAAAGAAATGCCAGATTGGTATTTTATAGCATCTTCAGAAAATGAATTCTATCATCAAGAACAATTAGAAGCTGTTATCCAACCATTAATAGCAGCAGAAGAACACGCAGACAACCAGAAAATACAATTATTAAATCAATTAAATCATTTGCTTGAGAAACATGCTTGGAAATCTTTTTATGAACAAAAAGTAAAATCTCTCTTAACTAATTTAAGAAAAGGGGTTGAAGCAGAATTAAAGCTAAGGCAAAGAATACAACATGAAGGAAATATCCAAAAAGTTCATCAATTAAACACACAACTAAAACAAAATTTAGATACTCAAGAAACAGAATTTAGTCATATTGTACGAGAACTTCATGACACAAATATTGCCGATCCAGGGATACATAGCCAGGTAGATCAATTATTACAAAGAATAGCCCAGATAATAAGAAGAGAACTTACAAGTTAATCATTTTATCAAGTGCTTTTTTAGCTTTACTTAAGGTTTCTTCAGGAATAGTAATTTCAGGTTCTTCATTTACTAAACAATCATAAACTTTCTGTAATGTTGTTTTCTTCATATTAATACAAACACCACCAACTGCATAGAACTTTTTATTGGGAACTTCAATTTCTAAACGATTAATCATGCCTTCTTCAGTTGCAATGATAAATTCTTTAGCATCTGATTCTTTAGCATATTTTATCATTCCACCTGTTCCACAGATGTGATCAGCAAAAGAAAGAACTTCTGGTGGACATTCAGGATGCGCAACTAATTTAGCATTAGGATAATTTTCTTTAGCTTTTTTAACTGAAGAAACTAATACATTATTATGAACATAACAATGTCCTGGCCATAATATTATTTTTTTATTAGTATGCTGTTGAACATATTTTCCTAAATTTTCATCAGGCAAGAATATTATTTCATCTTCATCTAAACTATTAACAATCTTTACAGCATTAATAGAAGTACAACAAACATCTGTTAAAGCTTTAATATCAGCAGTTGTATTTACATAAGAAACAACAGCTGCATTAGGATATTTAGCTTTCATATCTTTTAACTGATCAACTGTTGCCATATCAGCCATCTGACATCCAGCTTCTTTAGAAGGTAATAGCACTTTCTTAGAAGGTGATAAAATCTTTGCAGTTTCAGCCATAAAATGAACACCACAAAATACAATAATTGAAGCATCTGTTCTAGCAGCTTCTTTACTTAATTCTAAACTATCTCCTATAAAATCACCTACCGAGTAAATCTCGGGTTTTTGATAATTATGTACAAGTATAACTGCATTTTTCTCTTTCTTTAATCTATTTATATTTTCAATAAGCTCTTTCATATTATTAATTAATCAAGTATTGTATAAAAAACTAACCATTCACCACAATTCATCATCGACAATATACATCTCATCTGTAAAATACCAATAAGACAAAATCATTGATTTTGGTTTTTTTTCAATAAGTTTAGAATTCTTTAAGTTAACTCCGTGCAACATAATATAATCAGCACCAATTTCATCCATTTTATTATAAAAATTTTCAACTTGTTCATCACTATGGATATAAGTTACTGGATGAACCCAATAAATCATTCCTGTTTTAATTGATGGATATGTATCTGAAATATATTTAACTAATTCGGTTGATATTGAACTTAACAAAACTTTATCCAATATACCTCTTTGTTTGCAATCTTCAATAATAAAATCAACCAATGCTCTATCTTTTTCAGTATCAAATATTGGTTTGATTTCAATACTTAATTTCTTATCACCAACTATTTCCATTACTTCATAATATTGAGGAACATGAAAATCACTTAATTCATTAATTTCATCATAAGTTAAATCAGAAATCTTACCAAACTTACCAGCCATCCTATTTATTGAATAATCATGAAACAAAATAATCTTATTATCTTTTGTATATTGAAGATCAAACTCAATAAATTCATATCTTGGATTTGTTGCTGCATCTTTTATTGCTTCTAATGAATTTTCAGGATATTCAATAGAATTACCCCTATGTGCACCTAATATTGTGTCTTCTCCAATAGCATGAATACCTGGTGCTTTAACTAAGAATACTGCTAAATATGATACTATTGCAATAAATATCAGGAATCCTACTGCAACTCTTCCTTTTGTTCTTTTTATCATGAAATAAGCAACATTTATTGTTTTATAAATGTTTCGGTTATTTACTATGTACTAGTAGTAAACATAAAACCATAATAATTAATACATTAAAAACAAACTTAAATTTATGGATGCATTAAATAAGATTCTGGAGAAAGTTAATCAGATAATTTCAACACCTAACAATGAAATAGACCAATCTCAATATAAAGAGATAAATGTATCTGATTTTAATGGTAAAATTTTATTTATTGATGGCGGCAACAACGAAATCATCAAAACACCAAGCTTCTCAGTACATTTAGTAAGAGTATTCTATTGTATCTATCAAAATAATAAAAGAATCAAATCAGAAAAAAAAGAATTCTATTTACTTGTTAAAGCAGTAAACAATGAAAAATTATCTTTTGAAGCAGAGGTATTTCCAATTAATTATGAATTTGATGTTATGAACATTGATCCAGAAGAAATTTCATCAAAACAAAATCCAGATATCGGCGAAATAGTTAATATAGTAATGAAGTGTGCAGAAATAAAGATAGCAACAGAATCAATAGAACATCTTGATGCAGGTGATATTATAGTTCGTGATGGCGACCTTAAACAAATAAATAAATATGAAAAAGCATATTTTACAGCATTGTTACAAATTGCAGATAATAATAATATTACAATTACTGCTCTTGCAAAGACTTCAGATTTACTAACTGATAAAGGGGATAGTTTCTCCGCAACGCTTTCAAAAAATCAACCTTATCCAACTTGGTTTTATACGATTGACGATCAAACTTACTTTACAAAACTAAATCCTAAATCTAGGTTTATCTTTAAGTTTCAAACTCACACAGGCCATACAGATATACTTTCTTCTTTAGCAGAAAATTCAAAAGACCCAGTATTTATTGGTTATCCTTATGGATTGATAGAAGCTGATAAATTTGCGAGAGTCTCTAACAGAGAAACAGAAATTGCAAGGATTAAATTTTTAACAAAAACAAAAAACAAAGAATTATTAGAAAACTATCAAAATGCATTAAGTGCACACGACGTTCTAGACAATATTTAATCATAAGATTTATATACCATTATTCCAAGAAATCATTCATGTATGATGTAATATGTGTTGGCAGTTCAACAGTAGATGTATTTGCATGTTCCAAGCGGGCTGATCTAATTACATTCAAAGATTGTGAAAAAGAAAAATGTATGTTAGCTTATCCTATCGGTTCAAAAATTCTAATAAAAAAATTAAACTTCACAACTGGTGGTGGTGGAACTAATTGTGCAGTTGCTTTTAGTAGGTTAGGATTAAAAACAGCCTATCTTGGAAAAATGGGTGACGACAATAACGCACAATTAGTTATAAAAAATCTAAAAAAAGAAAAAGTTGATTCTTTAGCAATCTTAGGTAAAGATAATATGACTGGTTATTCAATAATTTTAGACAGTATAAAACATGATAGAACAATACTTGCGTATAAAGGCGCTAATAATCATCTGAAATGGTCTGAAATAAAAAAGAACAAGCTAAAAACAAAATGGTTCTATTTTTCTACATTATTAGAAACTTCTTTTAAGACATTAGAAAAGCTTGCTATATATGCAGGGAAAAATAATATTAAAGTTGCTTTTAATGTTTCAGAATATCTAGCAAAAAAAGGTCCAAAATATTTAGCTAAAATTCTAAAAAATACAGAAGTATTTATTCTTAATAAAGTCGAAGCTAAACTCATGACTAAAAAGGATAATGTTAACCAGATGCTAGAAAAACTTCATTCATATGGTCCAAAAATAGTTGCAATAACTTGTGGTGGTAATGAACTTTTTGTTAGTGATGGTTCAATAGTTTACAAAGCAAAGCCTAACAATATCAAACTTGTTGAAACAACAGGTGCAGGTGATGCTTTTGCAGCTTCATTCGTAACAGGCCTTATAAAAAATGACAAAATCAAGACAGCAATAGAATTAGGCATACATAATGCCCAATCTGTAATCTCTCACCATGGAGCAAAGAACAAACTTCTAACCTGGAAAGAAATTCAACAGATGTGTAAAAAGAAAAAGGTTTGTATTAATTAGCTAATAAACAAAAACCTTTTAAAAGGGTAACAGACTTTTTCTACTAATATTGGGGGGATGTAACATGGAAATATTTGAATTATTAAATAAAGTTAGAGAAACAAAACCGCTTGTACATCATATAACTAATTGGGTAACAATATACGACTGTGCAAATATGACAAGGACTTTTGGTGCTTTACCAGTTATGGCACATGCTCCAGAAGAAGTTAAAGAAATGACAAATATTGCTTCTGCTTTGGTCTTAAACATAGGCACATTAACAGTTGACTTGATTAATGCAATGATTATTGCAGCTAAACAGGCAAATGAAAAAGGCATACCTGTTGTAATTGATGCAGTAGGTGTTGGAGCAACTAAACTTAGAACCAATAAGGTTCTTGAGATTCTAGACAGTGTTAAAGTTGATATAATCAAAGGTAATTCTTCAGAGATAGGAATTCTTGCTGGAGCAAAAGCAGAAACTAAGGGCGTTGAAGCTATTAGTGTAGATGGCGATTTAGTCAAACTAGCAAAATCTTTAGCAGAACAAAGACAAGCAACAGTAGTAATCACTGGAAAAGAAGATATTATTGCTAACAAAGAAGTTTATATATGTAAAAATGGCCATGATATGATGGGGTCAATTGTAGGTACTGGTTGCATGGCAGCTTCTGTTATTGGATCATTTGCAGCTGTTGAAAAAGATTATGCAAAAGCAGCTGCTGCAGCATTAACATGTTATGGTATTGCAGGAGAATTAGCTGCTAAAGAATCAAAAGGGCCTGGAAGTTATAAAGAAAACTTTTACGATGAAGTTTTTAATCTTAATGAACAAAAAGTAAAAGATATGGCCAAACTTGAAGAAAGATGAATAATTTTGATTTATATATTATTACAGATAGGGAACTTACAAGAAAAACTATTCTTGATGATGTCAAACAAGCATTAGCATCAGGAGTAAGAATTATTCAATATAGAGAAAAAGAAAAATCAACAAAAGATATGGTTAATGAAGCAAATAAAATCAAGAAACTTTGTGAAGGTAAAGCAACATTCCTTATTAATGATAGAATTGATGTTGCTTTGGCATCTGATGCAGACGGTGTTCATCTAGGTCAAGATGATATGCCTTATGAAGTTGCTAGAAAAATATTAGGCAATAAGATTATTGGTTTAACTGTTCATAATGTCAAAGAAGCAATAAATGCTGAGAAAATTGGTGCTGACTATCTTGGCGTTTCTCCAATATTTCAGACAACTACTAAATTAGATGCAGGTAAACCTGCTGGATTAAACCTTATCGAAGAAATTAAAAAGGTAACAAACATTCCTTTAGTGGGTATTGGTGGAATAAACTTAGATAATGTTTTATCAGTAATTAAAGCAGGTGCACAAGGAGCAGCAGTAATATCAGCAATATTAACCAAAGAAGACATTCAATTAGAATGTGATAAATTTAGAGGGATAATCAATGACACAACTTGAAAAAGCACAATTTGGAGAAGTAAGTCCAGAAATGGAAAAGATTGCTAGAGAGGAAAATCTAAAACCAAAAGATTTTTCAAGAATTATAGCTGAAGGTAAAGCAGTTATATTCGCTTCAAAGCTTCATAAAAATGTTAAACCTTTAGGTATAGGCAAAGGTCTTAGAACTAAAGTTAATGCAAACATTGGTTCATCTCCTGATAAATCAGACATTAATTTTGAACTTTCTAAACTTCAAGTATGCAAAGAATACAAAGCAGATACTGTAATGGATCTTTCTACTGGTGGTGATATTGATCATATCAGAAGAGAAATAATCAAGAATTCAGAAATGCCTGTTGGAACAGTTCCAGTATATCAAGCAGTTATTGATAAAGGAACTATTGAAGATTTAAGCGAAAGTGAAATGCTAAAAGGTATTATTAAACACATTCAAGACGGTGTTGATTTTATAACTGTTCATAGCGGTTTTACTCGCGATCAGATTAAACCTTTAAGATCAAGATTAATGGGTGTTGTTTCCAGGGGCGGTTCATTTTTACTAAAATGGATGTTACATAATAAAAGAGAAAATCCTTTGTATGAAAATTATGATAAAATTTTATTTCACGCAAAAAAACATGACGTTACTTTAAGTTTAGGAGACGGATTAAGACCAGGTTGTCTTAAAGATGCAACAGACAAAGCACAAGTTGCAGAACTTAAGAATCTTGGAAAACTTACAAAGATTGCTCGTGATAACGGTGTTCAATCATTAATAGAGGGTCCAGGACATGTTCCAATTGATCAAATTAAAATGAACATTGAACTTCAAAAGGAATATTGTCATGGTGCACCATTTTATGTGCTAGGTCCTTTAGTAACAGATATTGCACCAGGTTATGATCATATTACTTCAGCAATTGGGGGTGCGTTAGCAGCAACCTATGGTGCAGATTATTTATGTTACGTTACTCCAGCAGAACATCTCGGACTTCCAACAATTGATGATGTAAGAGAAGGTATAATCACATCAAGGATTGCTGCTCATGCAGCAGATATAGCTAAAGGCATACCTCAAGCACGAGTCTGGGATGATCAAATGTCAGAAGCTAGAGCAAACTTAGATTGGAAAAAGATGTACGAATTAGCAATAAATCCAAAACTTGCTAGAGAAATTAGAAGCAAATGTAATGTTGATGATGATGAAGTTTGTTCTATGTGTGGTAAGTTTTGTTCAGTAAAGATAAATAAATCTTTGAAATCATAGATTTCAAAGGGCTTAGGAAATTCAAAGAATTTCCAAAGCGAATTAAAACACTAAAATGAAAGTTAAAGATATTGGCGGAGAATTTGCATTAATTAATAGGATTAAAAAAAACAATCCTAATTTTGTTAAAGGTATTGGTGATGATTGTGCAATTATCAATATTGGTAAGAAAAAGACTGTTGTAACAACCGATACCTTAGTTGAAGGTGATCATTTCTCATTAAAATGGTTTACACCTAAACAAGTTGGCATGAAAGCTATTGAAATTAATGCTTCTGATGTTGGCGCAATGGGTGGGAATCCTTTATTCTGTTTAGTTTCTCTTGTACTTCCAAAAGATATTGATGTTAAGATTATTGATGGTATTTATTCTGGCATGAAACAAGCTGCTAATAAATATAATATTAAAGTAGTTGGTGGAAATATTACACATGGTAAACAACTTGTAATTGGTATTGATATGTTTGGTGAAGTAAAAATGGAAAATTTATGTCAAAGAAAAGAAGCAAAACCTGGAGATTTTATCTTAGTTTCAGGAGATCTTGGAGCGTCAACTGCTGGATTAAACCTTTTTAGGAAAGGAAAAAAGCCAAATAATTATGTTAAAAGAAAACACACAGAACCAAAAGCACAGTTTCACAAAGTTAAACCTTTCCTTAAAAATATAAATGCAATGATTGACATTTCTGATGGTTTAGCTTCAGATATAACAAGAATTTGTGAACAAAGCAATTGTGGTGCAATAATTTATGCAGCTAATGTTCCAATTAAAGATGAAACTAGAATTGATGCTAAACGTATTTGCCAAGATCCATTAGATTATGCTTTGTTTGGTGGAGAAGATTTTGAATTGATTTATACTGTATCAGAAAAAAACCTCTCAAAAGTTAAAGGTTTCTTAGTTGGAGAGATAACCAAGAAAAAAGGCGTAAGAATTTATCAAAAAGGTAAAGAAAAACCAGTTAAAAAACACGGGTTTGATCACTTTTTGAGCAAATAGCTATACTACTATTCTTTTGAATATTTTAAGTACATTAGTTCATTTTAATGTATTTTAATCTGTAGTTACCAAACCAAAAGGATATAAACTATTCTTACAATAAAATATTATGAACTTGAAAAACGTTGAAGAAATCAGAAAACTTCACGCAAAAGAATTTCCAGATGATAATGATTATTATGAGTTTTTAATGTATCAGATTCAAAGCCATATGGTTGAGATTAATGATTTGAAAGAAAATAAAGATCCTCATTTACAATCAGAGATTGTTGATCTAGCCATTCTTTCTCAGCTTTTGACAATGCAGCAAAAGACTTCTAAGGATATTTTTGAGAAACGATATAAACGCTTTAAAGAGAAAATTAAAGGTAAATAGTTCTAATTGTATATAACAATAACATTTATAAATAATATCCTCCTCCTTGGAAACGGTGATTATATTGGAAGATGAAAACAAAATCATGAATAACGATTCTCATTCTGAAGAATCTAGTGAAGTTAAAGAACAAAGAGAAGAAGAATTAAGTTTTGAGAAAAAACAAGAACCAGAATTAAAACAAGAACCAGAACAAAAACCTGATTTAGAAGAAAAGCCAGAGTTAGAAGAAGAATCTGAGCCAGCTCAAAAAGCAAATGTTTGGAAAACTGTCTCATTTTTTATTGGAATCTTATTTATTGCTTCAGTTTTTACAAATGGATTTAGTTTTGGAGATGGTGTTACTGGAAACACAATATCAATTACTCCTGATGAAGCAGCAGACAAAGCAGCTAGTTTCATAAATACTAATTTACTTCAACCTGGAATGGAAGCAACATTTGATAGTGTTGAAGAAGATAATAATCTCTATAAAATTAATCTATTAATTGCAGGAACAGAATATGTTTCATATGTAACAAAAGATGGATCACTTTTATTTCCTTCAGTTATAGATTTAAATGAAGTTGTTGACCTAGATAACTCAGGAGCTGATTCAGGAATTGAAGAAGCACCTGTTGTTGAATTAGAATCAGCAGATAAAGCATCAGCAGAACTATATATCTTCAGTTATTGTCCAGCTGGAAGCTCAACTCTAGATAGTTTTGCAGAAGCAGGTAAAATTCTAAAAGATGTCGCTGATGTAAAAGTTAAGTTTTTCAGCCATATGCATGGTGAATATGAAAAACAACAAAACATTATACAAGCATGTATTCAAAAAGTAGACTCTGATAAGTATTGGGACTATGCAGTTGATTTCTATGAAGATATCTATAATGTTTGCGGATCTTCTCGTGATATTGAATGTGATAAAGAAGAATCTACAAAACTTATGGAAAAAGTTGGAATTGATGCAGGTGCAGTATTCACATGTGTAGATGAAGAAGGGGATGATCTTTATGCACAAGATACAGCAGATGCTGGAGAACTAGCTCTTAGGTATTCACCTTCAGTTGTTGTAAATGGTGTATATTTAAGTAACTCACCTAGAGACCCAGAAGGCATTAAATCTACAATCTGTAATGCTTTTAACGAAGCACCAGAAGAATGTGGTTCAGTGCTTGCAGAAGCAGAAACAACTTCGGTTGGCAGCTGCTAATTTCTTTATTTTTTATCTTTTTTCTTTAATTTTACTATAAAAACTAATCCAATAATTAGTGTTGTAAAACTTAATATTTGTCCCATTGTAATCCCTGCAAAGATAAATCCTAGTTGACTATCAGGCTCTCTCCAGAATTCTACAATAAATCTTAAAGTTGAATACATTATTACAAAAAGCCAAAATAAGAACCCTTCAGGAAGCTTTTTTTCACCAATTCTTTTATCTTTCAAAGCCCATAAACTAACAAATATTATTAAATTTTTAAATGATTCATAAATTTGGCTAGGGTGTCTAAATCCTTCATAATCTTTAAATTTTACACCCCATGGTACATCAGTTATTCTTCCAACTAATTCACCATTAAGGAAGTTTCCTAGCCTACCAAGAGCTAATCCTAAAGCAGTTGGTATAACAATAAGATCAGCAATTTGATAAAATCTTATCTTTTTCTTTTTGCAAAATATTGATATCGCAATCACTGCACCTAATAATCCTCCATGAAAAGATAATCCACCAGACCAAAAAGCAAATGATTCAAGAGGATTTGCTAAATAATATGATAAGTTGTAAAATAACACATAAACAAATCTTGCACCTAAAACAACCCCAATAACAGCATAAAAAACAAAGTCATCAATATCTTCTTTCTTTAAACTTAATCTCTTACTTTTTACAAAGTAATGTAGCAT
This sequence comes from uncultured Methanosarcinales archaeon, assembly GCA_964534665.1. Taxonomy (GTDB): domain Archaea; phylum Nanobdellota; class Nanobdellia; order Woesearchaeales; family JAHJBD01; genus JAHJBD01. The sequence continues at coordinate 31,634 of CAZHRT010000005.1, forward strand.
AAAATATGTAATAATAAACCCAAGAGCATATATGATTCCATAATATCTTATCTCTAATGGTCCAATACTAAAAAGTACAGGGTTAATGTTATGTATAAACATTATCTAACCTCTTTAATTATATTATAGAAATAATATCTGTTGAATGCAAAAACAAGATATCCAAATATAATTGTTAATGCTTTATTAGTTTCTAGATACCAATTTGCTCCTTGAAACAACAAAGAAAAGAGTCCAGAAATTAATAGGAATGCCAAGAATAAAACAACAGTCCATAAATAAATTGGTGCAAACTTTTTAACTTTTTTAATTAATGCAAAAGACTTTCTTAAATAATTTTTTTTAATATAATTTAAATGGACACCATTCATAAAAGGATAAAAATAAAACAATAAAATTAACAAATAAATAAAAGAAATTACTTTAAAGAAATTAGCAATAAACAAATAATTTAGTGCAGTAAAGAATATTAAAGATACAGCCAAAATAACAAACAATATTGTTAAATTTATCCAGAACATTCTAAAAATCTCTTTGATAACAAATTTCTTAGATATAATCAAACCAACAATAAAACACTTTATTATTGAATATAAAAAAAGCAAAACTAAGTAATATCCAATAACTGCAGAAAACAATGAAACAGGATCAGATTGCAAGGTATAAATCATAGGAGTTATCTTTTGTCCAACAAAGAAGATGATTATTAGAAAGATAAAATCAAAGAATAATGTTTTGAGATAATTGTTAAGATTCTTTCTTATTAAACTATAAGTTTCAAAAAAAACACTCTTTTTTATTTTTTTAATAATTAACACCCACTTAATTGTTTTAAACTTGATAATTCCATTACCCCAGGATATAATTGATTATTAATTTTCCAAGTTGGATAACCTTGAACGCTATTTGCTACACATTCTTGTGTATTCTCATCACAATCTACAAAGTTAATATATTGAAAAGAATTCCCAAACATTGCTTTTTGATCTTTACAGTGGCCACACCAATTAGTTCCATACATAATAGCGCCTTTATCAGTTAAACATATAGCTAGTTCATCAATCTCAACATCTGAAACACCCCCTAAACTAGGAATATTAGTTGTCTTACCACCAAATAAAACAAAAGAAACAGTTACAATAAATATCAAGATAGCAAAATTCACAATCTTCTCAAAATTCTTTTTTTTCATTATATGAACAATAAATGGATATATTTAAATATATTTTGATTTAATATATAGGTATGGTTAAATTTGAGTTTATTAATGAACAAGATGCCAAAAAAGAGATGAAGAAGATCTCTGTTCACTCAGGTGGAATTAAAGTTATGGTTCCTAAAAGTAAGTTTAGAATTATTAAACTGTTTTCTGTAAGAAACGCTATGGCTAACATTCTAAAAGAAGAGATGCTTTCTTTAGGTGGGGAAGTTGCAAAACACCCTGGTTGTGTTAATTGTACTGTTGAAAGTTCAGATATTCTAGTTATGGGTACAATTAGACAATTAAAAGATCTTATACAAAAATTAAAGAAAAATGTATCAGAATGTCCTAAAATAGCAGTAATCATTGAGAGCGCCCTTAAACAACATAAAGATATATAAATACTCACTTAGTTCTTTTGCAAGGTGTTTTAATGAATAAAAAGATAGAGACTAAAACAAATATCCTGTTTGGCTTATTTATTGCGGCTATTATTGCAGCAAATCTAATTGGTACAAAGATTACTAGAATAGGTTTAATTGAGTTTTCAGTTGGAATCTTTGCATTTCCACTAACATTTCTAATTACTGATATTATTGAAGAAGTTCATGGTAAAGATAAAACTAAACAACTTGTTTTTTCAGCATTTATATCTTTAATATTTGTTTTGCTATTAACTATGCTTGCAGTACATTTACCTTTTGCCGAAAGAAGTTTTGTTAAAGATAATTATACTCAAGTATTCGGTACTACAATAAGACTCTTTTTAGCAAGCATAATTGCATTCTTTATAGCTCAAATGCATGATGTATGGGCATTTAATTTCTGGAAAGAAAAAACAAAAGGCAAATTCCTTTGGTTAAGGAATAACTTATCAACAATCGTAAGTCAATTTATTGATACTGTAATCTTCATGTTTATCGCTTTTTACGGCCTTACACCAAAACATAATGCTGCTTATATGATTGCTCTTATAGTACCTTATTGGGTGCTTAAGATGGTTATTGCATTGGCAGATACACCATTAGTCTATTTAGGCGTATGGTGGCTTAAGAAAAAGTAATCATTATATATTATTTCTTTATTCATAATACAAAATGAAGAAAATTACCATAGTTCCAGCAATTATTTCAGATAATCAAGAAGGTATGGACTTTGCAATATCTAAAGTAAATAATGCAAAAAGGATTCAACTTGATGTAATGGACGGAAAGTTTGTTAACAACACTTCTCTTAATTTTAATATTAATCCTCCAAAGATTAAAGGTCTTTATGAAGCTCATTTAATGGTTGCAGACCCTAAAGCTTGGATTGAGGAAAATCATGATAAAGTAGACATAATCATCCCACATTATAGTGCTATGAAAGATAATATAGTTGAGATTATTGATTTAATCAAGTCTAAAGGAAAAATTGCAGCAATATCAATAAATCCTGAGATTTCAATATCAGATATTGAACAATATCTACCTACAATTAATCAATTACTTGTTATGACTGTTCATCCAGGTTTTTATGGTAGTAAATTTGTACCTGAAGCTTTAGAAAAAGTTAAACAAGCAAGAGAACTATTTCCCGACATTGATATTGAAGTTGATGGTGGTATGAACTTAGAAAATACTAAGCTTGCTAAACAAGCAGGTGCTAATGTTATAGTCTCTGGATCATTTATTATGAAAAGTGAAGACCCAGAAAAGCAAATTGAGGTATTAGAAAATGTCTAATGTTGCCGTTATTGGTGCTTCTGCAGATAAATCTAAGTATGGGAATAAATGTGTAAGGGCATTTGTTGATTCTGATTATGATGTTTATCCAGTAAATCCAAAAGAAAAAGAAATTGAAGGATTAAAATGTTACCAATCTGTAGTTGATATTAAAGATAAAATAGATATTGCTTCTGTTTATCTTCCTCCAGAAATTGGATTAAAAGTTGCAGACGATATTATAAAAAAAGGAATTGAGACAGTATATCTTAATCCAGGATCAGAATCTAAAGAACTTATTTCAAAATTAGAAAAGGCGGGAATTAAAGTTCTAGCATTATGCAGTATAATTGCTATAGGAAAAACACCTTCAGATTACTAAATACTCTCTTTCTTACTATTTTATAGAAACCTTTATATATAACATATGATACTTAATTCATATGACTTGTAAATCATATAAACTATTTTTTGAAACAATATCTAATGATACAAGGTTAGCAATAATCGAATGTTTGCAAAAAAAAGAAATGAGTGTAAATGAGATTTGTGAATGTTTAGATGAAGAACAAAGCAAAATCTCTCACAATCTTAAAAAATTAGCTGATTGCAATTTTATTGATGTTAAACAAGAAGGTAAAAAAAGAATATATTCAGTGAATAAAGATACAATAGTTCCTTTGATGGAACTTGTTAGAAAACACGTACATCATTTTTGCGGACAAGAATGTAAAAGACAAGGTGAATGATATGAAAATATATTTAGACCATGCAGCAACTACATCTGTAGATAAAGAAGTACTAAAAGAGATGACACCTTATTTTTCAGATAAATTTGGCAATGCTTCTTCATTACATCAGTATGGACAAGAAGCTGCTGAAGCACTTGGAAAAAGCAGACAATCTATTATGAAACTGATTAATGCTGAACAAGAAAAAGAGATTATCTTTACTTCAGGCGGTACAGAATCTGATAACATGGCAATTAAAGAGATTGCTTTCAATAACAAAGAAAAAGGTAACCACATAATAACATCAAAGATAGAACATCATGCAGTAGAAAACTCTTGTCAATTTCTTGAAAAAATGGGTCTTCAAGTTACTTATTTAGATGTAGATAAAGACGGCTTAGTAAGTGTCGAAGATCTTAAACAAGCAATTACAGATAAAACAATCCTAGTATCAATTATGCATGCTAATAATGAAATAGGTACAATTCAACCAATCGCAGAAATAGGCAAGCTTTGTAGAGAAAATAAAATATATTTCCATACAGATGCAGTTCAGTCGTTTGGAAAAGTACCAATAGATGTTCAAAAGATGAATATTGACTTATTATCAGCATCATCACATAAATTATATGGTCCTAAAGGTGTAGGCATGCTTTATGTTAGAAATGGTGTTAAAATAGGTCCAATGATACATGGTGGTGATCATGAGTTTTGTTTAAGAGCAGGTACCGAAAACATACCAGGAATTGTAGGTTTTGCAAAAGCTTGTGAACTTGCAGAAGAAAATATGGATAAATGGAATGCTCATGAGAAAAAATTAAAGGACAAATTAATCAAAGGTATACTAGATAAAGTTCCTAAAAGTTGGTTAAATGGGCATCCAACCAAAAGATTATCAAATAACATAAATTTTGGATTTAAATTTATTGAAGGAGAAAGTTTATTGATTCATTTAGATGATAAAGGAATTGCAGGTTCAACAGGTTCTGCATGTTCTTCAAAATCATTAAAACCTTCATATGTGTTAACCTCTATTGGTTTAAAACCAGTTGACGCACATGGATCATTAAGGTTAAGTTTAGGAAAAGACAATACAGAAAAGGAGATAGATTATGTATTAGAGGTTTTACCAGAGATTGTAGAAAACCTTAGAAAAATATCTCCGTTATGGAAAGGTGAATAAGATGTACTCAAAAAAAGTAATGGAACACTTTAAGAACCCACATAACCTTAAAGACATTGAAAATGCAGACGGTGTTGGTAAGATTGGTAACCCTACTTGCGGTGATGTAATGTGGTGTTATATTAAAGTTGGAAAAAACGACAAAGGCGAAGAGATTATTACAGATATAGGAGTAAAAACATTTGGCTGTGTTGCAGCTATCGCAACTTCAAGTATGATTACAGATCTTGCAAAAGGCAAAACTTTAAATGAAGCAATGAAACTTACTAGAGATAATGTTAAAGATGCTTTAGACGGGCTTCCACCTGCTAAGGTACACTGTTCAAACTTAGCAGCAGACGCTTTACATAAAGCAATCGAAGATTATCAAAATAAAAAATGAAGAATAAACAAGTTGCATTAATTATCTTGGGAATAACTATTTTAATCTTTTTTATTGTTTTATCATTTAATAGTGCATTAGAGTCAATAGTTAATGAAACCTGTAGTCATGGTGTTTCGTGTCCAATGTACGCTACCCTTAAATTTCAAAAATCATTAAGTTATGGTTTTATTATATTCTTAGCAGCATTAGGTGGATACTTATATTTTCTAAAAGAATCAGTTAATTCAGTAAAGAAATCAGAAGAAAAGAAAGTTTCAAAAGAAGTTCTTGATAATTTAGAAGGTGAAGAAAAACAGATTATGAACTTAGTTGCCCAAAATGATGGTTCAATATATCAATCTGATTTAATAAAACAAACAGGACTCACCAAAGTTAAAGTCTCTAGAGTTTTAGATAAGCTAGAAGGTAAAAAGCTTATTGAACGTAAGCGAAGAGGCATGACTAACATCATAATTGCTAAGTGAAACTAGTTTCACTACAACATATATAAACTGTTTCTATCCCTTATTTTTATATAATGAGGTGTTATCATGAAATTTAAAACAAAAGGTATGCATTGTTCAAGTTGTGAAATGCTTGTTATTGACTCAATTGAAGATTTAGATGGTGTAAAATCTGTAGAAGCTTCTTGTAGTACTGGAATCATTGATGTAGATTTTGATTCAAGTAAAACTAGCGCTGATAAGATTGCCAAAATAATAAAAAAAGAAGGATTTGAAGTAATAAGAGGTGAAGAATGATAGAAAAATTTAAAGCAAAAGGCATGCATTGTGGAAGTTGTGAAACTATAATCTCAAGAACAATTGAGAAACTTGACGGTATTCACGAAGTTAAAGTTGATTACCCAACTGAAATAGTTGAAGTTGAGTTTGATCCTAATACAATAAGTATAGGCCAAATTAAACAAGTAGTTGATAATAAAGGATATTCTTGTTTATCATTAGAAACAGAACAAGAGATTAATAAAACAAAAAAAAATTCAAATTTTTATTCTTTTGATAAGAAAATATTTGGCATACTTTTTGGTATAGTTGGAATTCTTGTTGCTGGTTATTTTATATTTCACTTAGCAGAAGGAATAGCAATACCTGAAATCAGTCAAAACATGGGCTATGGTTTATTATTAGTTGTAGGACTTTTAACAGGATTTCACTGTGTAAGCATGTGCGGTGGTTTTGTAATAGGTTATACTTCAAAAAATGCAAAAGAAGGTAAAAAATCATACAAATCACATTTTCAATATGGTACAGGTAAAATAATCTCATATACTATAATTGGTGCAATCTTTGGTTTGTTAGGATCAATAATTACTTTTACTCCTATGATGAGGGGGGTTGCAGGAATTATTGCAGGTTTATTTTTAGTTATATTTGGACTTAATATGTTTGGAGCAGTTCCATGGTTAAGAAAAATTAGACTAAAAACACCGAAATCTTTAAACAAATTTGTTAATAATAAAAGCGATAAGACAAAAAGTCCCTTAGTAATTGGTTTATTAAATGGTTTAATGATTGCATGCGGACCATTGCAAGCAATTTATATCATGGCTGCAGGTACTGGTAGCATGATAGAAGGGGCAAAGATTCTGTTTGTTTTTGCGTTAGGAACTTTGCCTGTTATGTTAGGATTTGGTTTCTTAACTACATTAATTTCAAGCAAAGCAACTAATAAAATACTAAAAGCTTCAGGATTTGTTGTAATTATTCTAGGTCTTGTAATGTTAAATAGAGGATTAGCTCTAACAGGTACAGGCTTTGATACATCATCAATTCTAGCTTCAGTATCAGCAGCAAATAACGACATTACTGGAAATGCAATAAGCCTTCAAGATGGCTATCAAGTTATTAATATGGAAGTTAACCGATATGGTTGGTCACCTGACAAATTTATTCTTAAAAAAGGTGTTCCAGTTAAATGGGTTATTAATGGTAAAGAAATAAACGGCTGTAATAATGCTATACAAGTACCTAAGCTAGGTCTTGAATTTGACATAAAAAAAGGAGAACAAACTATTGAATTTACACCTAATCAAGAAGGGGTTATTTCTTGGAGTTGTTGGATGGGTATGATCCCTGGAACTTTTGTTGTTAAAGATGATATTGACTTAGATAATACTGCAGAAATTCAAAAAGAATTAGATGCAGTTCCAAAACAAGTTGGTGGTTCTTGTGGTGGAGGCAGCGGCTGTGGCTGTGGCGGAGGAAAATGAAAACAATAAATCTGCAAATAGGTGGCATGCATTGCCAAAGTTGTGTAACTGTATTAGATAAAGCCTTAAACAAAGTTAGTGGTATAAATAAAGCGTCAGTTAATTTAGCAACTGAGAAAGCTACAGTTATCTTTAATCCAGAAAAGCTTGATCAACAAAATATTATTCAAACAATAATCAAGAAAGGTTTCAAAGCAACTATCATTACTGGAAAAACAAATGCAAACAAAGAAGCAAAAAGAAGAAAAAATGAAATAAAGAAAATCAGAAATTTATTCTTTTTTAGTTTAGTTTTTGCAGTCCCTGCTTTTGTTATTAGCATGGTATTATCAATGTGGTTAAAGATAGATATACCATATGAAGGATATATATTATGGGCTTTAGCTACACCTGTACAATTTATTGTTGGTGCACAATTCTATAAAGGAATGTGGGCTGCATTAAAGAATAAAAGTGCTAATATGGACACTTTAATTGCTATTGGTACAAGCGCAGCTTATTTCTATAGTGTTTATGCTGTATTAACCCACCAAATGGGTCAATATTTTGAAGCTTCCGCAGTATTAATCACTTTAGTAGTAATGGGTAAACTTCTAGAAGCAGTAGCAAAAGGAAAAACAAGTGAAGCTATCCAGAAATTGATGGGCTTGTCTCCAAAAATTGCAACTGTAATTAGAAATGGAAAAGAACAAAAAATACCTATTGATGATGTAAAAGTAGGTGATATTGTTATTGTTAAACCTGGAGAGAAAATACCTATTGATGGTACAGTTATCGAAGGTAATTCTGCAGTTGATGAATCAATGATCACTGGGGAAAGTATTCCTGTATCTAAGAAAAAGAATGACAAAGTAATTGGAGCAACTATAAATAAAACTGGCTCATTTAAATTTAAAACTGAAAAGATTGGTGCAAACACAACACTTTCTCAAATTATTAAATTAATTGAAGACGCACAAGGTAAAAAAGCACCTATTCAAAGATTTGCTGATGTTGTTTCTGCATATTTTGTTCCTGTAGTAATATTAATAGCATTATTAACTTTCTTTGGTTGGAACTATATGTCTGCTAAAGAATTTTCTTTTGCTTTAATTGCAGGCGTTGCAGTACTAGTAATAGCTTGTCCTTGTTCTTTAGGTTTAGCAACGCCTACAGCAATAATGGTTGGTACTGGTAAAGGTGCAAAACAAGGTATTTTGATCAAAGGTGGAGATGCTTTAGAAACAGCTCATAAACTAAAATATGTTATTTTTGATAAGACAGGAACCATAACAAAAGGCGTTCCTTCGGTAACAAATCTAATTTCATTAAATCCTGGGTCAAAACAAAAACTTTTGGAAGTTGTAGCTTCAATAGAAAAACAATCAGAACATCCATTAGCAGAAGCTATTGTAAAAGAAGCAGAGAAAGAAAAAGTCAAATTAAAGAAAGTTACTGGCTTTAAAGCAATTCCAGGTCATGGTGTAAGTGCAAAAGTTGCAGGAAAAACTTATTATTTTGGAAATGCTAAATTAATGGAAAAACAAAGTATCAAAGTTGATGGAAAAACAACTGCAGAGATTCATCAAATGGAAGAGCAAGGTAAAACAGTAATGATCTTAGGTGCAGATAAGAAAATTAAAGGTTTAGTTGCTGTTGCAGATACAATGAAAGAAACATCTCCTAAAGCAATAAGACAACTGCAAAAAATGAAGATTAAAGTCTACATGATAACTGGAGATAACAAAAGAACAGCAAAAGCTATTGCTAAACAAGCTGGTGTAAATCATATATTTGCAGAAGTTCTTCCTGAAGATAAAGCAAAATATGTTAAAAAGCTTCAAAGAAGTGGCAAAGTTGCAATGGTTGGAGATGGTATTAACGATGCTCCAGCTTTAGCTCAAGCAGATATCGGTATTGCAATGGGTTCAGGAACAGACGTAGCAATGGAATCTGGAAATATAGTATTGATGAGAAATGATTTAAGAGACGTACCAAAAGCAATTAAGTTAAGTAGGATGACTATGGCTAAAATACGGCAAAATATGTTCTGGGCACTTTTTTATAATACAGCAGGAATTCCAATTGCAGCTATGGGACTATTAAATCCAATGATTGCTGGTGGTGCAATGGCTTTAAGTTCAGTAAGTGTAGTGTCCAACTCTCTTTTATTGAAAATAAAGAAACTTTGAGGTGAAAACATGAAGAAAATATTAATAATAACAATCTTAGCTTTTGTGGCAATGGTTTTAGCAGCTTGTAGCGAAAACAATAATACCACTGGGGCTGCAGTGTGTAACGACCCAACTGGGTGTGAGGTAAGTTCAAATTCTGTATCAATTCCATTAGATGATTTGTCAGATCAAGCTCAATTCTTTGAATATGTTGACAACGGTGTAAAAATCAAATATTTTGCAGTATTGGGTTCAGATGGTGAAGTAAGGACTGCTTTTGATGCTTGTGATGTTTGTGGTGGCTCAAAAGGTTATGAACAAGTAGGGACTGATATTAAATGTAGAAATTGTGGAAAAGTTTTCAAGATTGACGGTTTAGGCTCAAAAAACAAAGGTTATGGTTGTTGGCCAAGTTTCTTGCCACATACAGTAAACGACGGACAAGTCATAATCCAGGCCAGCGATTTGCAATCAGGTAGTCATAGATTTGCTTAACTATCTATTAAGAAACCGATTATTTTTTAAATGAAAGATATCAACACCCAATAAGGGGTGTAAGATTACCATTAAAGGAGGTATTTAAATGGAAGAAGATAATAATAATCATGCAGAGCATGAAACAAAACATCATGAAGAAAAACATCATGAAACTAATGAAAACAAACATCATGAAACAAAACATCATGAAGTTAAACATAAAAAAGATGAGACAGTATCAATAAGTAAAGTAGGAATATGGAAATTAATTTCTAGTATACTTTTAATATTATTAATAGCTGCAATTTATACTGGTGGATTTGGTAGAGGAACAACAGGATCAAGCGGTTCAGACGCAGCACCTGCACAACCAGCTGCAGCAAGACCTGCACCATCAAATGAACCAGCAATTGAAGTAAGTGCAATTCCTGATGATGATAATTTCTTAGGACCAGATGATGCAGAAATTGTAGTAGTAGAATTCTCAGATTACGAATGTCCTTTCTGTGCAGCAGCAATGGGCTATCAAGACCAACTTATCGCTCGATTTAAAGGTCAAGACCCAACATGGGAACCAGCAGTACCTGGTTTAAAAGAACTTGCAAAACAAGGAAAAATCAAGTTTGTCTTTAGAGACTTCCCATTATCAATACATAGCAATGCACAAAAAGCAAGTGAAGCTGCAGAATGTGCAGGCGACCAAGATAAATATTGGGAAATGCATGATATACTATTTGAATCAGGTGTTGCAGGCGGTGTAGATCAGTATAAAGGATACGCAGCAGACATAGGTCTTGATACAGCTGCATTTGATGAATGTCTTGATTCAGGTAAATTTGAAGCAGAAGTTAAGAAAGACTTAGCAGATGGAGTTAAGTTAGGTGTTTCAGGAACCCCTGCATATTTCATTAACGGCCAATTAGTTTCAGGTGCACAATCTTTTAGTGTATTTGACTCAATAATAAATGGTTAAAATGAAACTTTTTATTTTTTTATTTCTTATTTTTATTTTTTTAATAGGCTGTGCTCCAAAAACTAGTAAATATGATTCTTTTGCTTTATGCCTTTTTGAAAAAGACGCAACAATGTATGGTACTGAATGGTGCTCTCATTGTAAAAATCAAAAGAGTTTATTCGGAAGCGCTTTTAAACATGTAAATTATGTTGATTGTGATATTGATAGAGACGAATGCTTGCGAGCAGGAGTAAATGGTTATCCAACATGGATTATTAATGGAAAACCTTATGAAGGGGAACAACCATTAGATCGTTTAAGTAGGCTAACAGGATGCGAACTACCAAATTAAGAATAATATTACCCATTTTCTTTTTTCTGATACTTATAAGTACAGTATTAGCTCAGGATAGAACAATAAATTATTTTTATGGTGAAGAGTGCCCACACTGTAAAGATTTAAAACCCTTCTTAAATGAAATGGAAGACAAATATCCAATTAAAATTAGATCTTTTGAAACATGGCACAATCAATCAAATTCCGATATCTTTACATCAATGAGTGCAGCATGCGGTTCACCAGTTGTTGGCGTACCTACACTTTTTATTGGACATAAATCAATAATCGGTTATGATGATGCAGAACATAAAGGTGTAGAAATTGAGAATGCAATTATTGAATATCTTGAAAAAGATGAGGTAGATTTAATAGATCATCTTGGTAAAAACTTAACTGCTTGCCCTGCAGATGATGATAAGATGATTAACGTACCAGTATTGGGTAAGATTGATTCAACAAAGATTTCTTTACCTATCTTTACTATAGTTATTGGTGCTTTAGACGGCTTTAATCCTTGTGCAATGTGGGTTTTGATGTTCTTACTTACTCTATTAGTTTACACCAAATCTCGAAAGAAGATGTTTCTTATTGGTGGAACATTTATCTTGGTTTCAGGTATAGTATATTATATTTTTATGGCTGCTTGGCTTAATTTATTTCTATTCACAGATTTTCTTTTTTATTTAAGGGGTGTTATTGGTTCACTTGCAGTAATTATAGGTTTAATTAATATTAAAGAACTATTTTTCTTTAAGAAAGGTATATCATTATCCATACCAGAAAAAGCAAAACCTAAGCTCCTTAAGAAAATGAGTAAACTTGTTCGAGAGGTTAGTTTACCAGCATCATTACTTGGCGTTATTGTACTTGCTTTTACTGTAAATAGTATAGAATTATTATGCACTGCTGGTTTTCCAGCAATATATACCAAAGTCTTAGCAATGCAAAATTTATCTCCACTAGCCCATTATGGTTATTTACTTCTTTACATAATCATGTATATGATTGATGATATGGTTGTTTTTACAATTGCAGTGTTTACATTAAGCTCAAAGAAACTAACTGAAAAACAAGGTAAATGGATGAAGTTTATTTCAGGGTTTATGATGTTAGCTCTTGGTTTATTATTAATCTTTAAACCAGAGCTATTAATGTTTGGATAATAAAAAATATTATTAGAGGTGATAATATGGCATACGGAATGATGGGTAGTTATGGTGGTTTTGGAAGTAGCATATATAAGGTACTTTATTTTGCAATTGCTACTTTTATTTTCTCAGCAATCTTTTGGTTAACCCATAACTGGTTAGTTCAACAACCTAAGAAAAAGAGAAAGTAAATGGTAGAAAAAGTTAGTAAAGGTTACATATGTATTGAATGTAATATGATTTATAAAATTAAGAGTTTAGCAGAAAAATGTGAAGCGTATTGCAAAAAGTTTAAAAGCTGTAATACTAATATTATAAAAAAAGCAATAAAAAAATAGGAGGTGAATTAAATGGGAGATGGAGATTGTTGTTAATTGAAAGTAAATAATAATTAAAAAATAAATAAAAAGGTGATAAATAATGTGTATGTGTCCAAAATGTACAAAAGTGTCAGGAATTTTAGTTCTATTATTAGGTATAGCATTATTGCTTAAAGACATAGCTATCTGGAATTTCTGGGGAGTTAATTGGTATACTGGATTAATTCTGATTTTTGGTATTGGAAGCTTAGCCAGTAGTACTTGTAAAGAATGTCAAGCAATAAGAAAAAAGAAATAGATCCAATTTGTGGCATGCGGGGCCATATTAAGGCCCATGGCCATTTTTTTCTTAATACAAAATCATATATCAAATTAATTGACATTGGGATATATCAACAGTATTATTTCCACAAGCACATGTGCTAGTGCCACAACTGCACGCGTTTCCATTTATAATACATGATGTACAAATATCCTTTTGTCCGCAATTATATTCTGGTATATCATCTACAATCCCTTGAGAAACTTTTTCTTTTATTCCAGATCCAAAGATAGCTAAACCAACAATCAATATTATACCAGCTAAACTTAACATTATCTTTATTTTCATATTATCCCCTTTAAAGCTACAAATAATAAATAAGCCGAAACTAATAATAACATTATTCCCCCAATATTTCTAATTAATATAGAATGTTTCCCAAGTTTAGAACAAACTTTCTTGTCTGTTAATATGTAAGCACATAATATAAATGGGGTAATAAAACCAAGAGAAAAAATAAACATTAACAAAAACCCATATAATATATTAGCTTTAACTGTTATGAATACCAATACAGATGCCATTAATGGTCCTACACAACTTAATGCTATTCCTCCATAAACCAAACCCAATAGGAAATTATTTTTTGTTTTAAAATTTCTAAAAAAAGAATGTATATGTAAATCAATAACCTCAAGCATATTAAGTCCTGCTATCAAAGTTATTGCACCTGCAAGAAGATAAAGGTATGGTCCCATGAAATTAGTTAACAATTTTCCAGTTAAGGCACTTAACACACCTAAGATCCCAAATGTAACAGTTATTCCCCCTAAAAAACTTAATATCTTAATAAATCTTGAATTTAAATCTGAAATCATTATTGGGACTATAATAAATGTACAAGGACTTAATATACTCAACAGCCCTAAGAGGTATGCATAGAAAATCTCTGCAATCATTTAACAATTCCCCGTTGTCTTGCATATGATATTATAAAATTCATCCTTATTTATATAACCATAATGGGCATATTTATGGGTTTCATTAAAACTAAAAACAAAAGATGGTGTACCAGAAAACTCAAATTTGTTTACAATCTCATTACAATACCTAATATCATATTTTTCAAGCAAGAATGAATTGCCTTTTGTTTCAACTAATTCTTTTAAGACTGGTTCTTGTAGCCAACACCAAAAACAATATGGGCTATCAATATATTTTATTGTTAAATTAGCATTAGGATTGCCTTCAGAATTATATGGGCACACCGTTCTTTTAGAAGAGTAGAAAATGAACAAATATATTAAAGTAATACCTACTATAATTACTAATAATAATAGAATATTTTGTTTTTTCATTTATACCTCTGATATAATTTAAACCTATTATACAGTATCAAAAAGTATCCAGAAACAATCATCATTAATGTCATAAATGTTTTGTACTTTCCATAATATTTTATATAAAAAGCAAAGGTATTGAAAAGCAGAAACTTAACAGCTAAATGAAATGCTAATAAGACTAATCCAATTATTATAATTATTTTAATATTATCTTTATAGTATTTTAATGGTTTAGTTCTAGTAAGATTTTGTTTAATGAGCTTACTAATTCTATTTTGCTTTAGAAAAGAAAAATGGGTAATATTAACAAATGTATAAGCATATATAATTATTATCAAGAGCAATATAGACAACCCAAGTAGACTAAACACAAATACAAAAGGATCTATTCCACCTTTTTGCACAGTATTTATTAAATAAATTGTAGAAAAATTAACAATGAAGAAAACTATGGTAATAATTGGGGCAAATATTATTAAATTGAGTTTGAAAAATATTATAAATTCTTTTTTATTAAACTTAATCTTTTGAAATGATTTTAATATTAGATACTTAAATATAGAATAAATAAGAATTACTATCACAAATTCAAGTATTATCAGCAAATAAATTAATGTTTTTTGAAACAAAGGTATAAGTAAGCTTTGAACAAGAAATAATAAATACATTGATAATATAAAAATAATATCAAAAATACTATTTTTTACTACAGTTTTCCAATTACTCGTAATTATTTTTAAGGTTTTAATGGTATTACTTTTTTCTTCCATCTAGCAACCTCCAGTAACATCACATATTAATTTTCTTAAATCTTTCTTATAAATAAAACCATAGTGAGAATATTCTTTTTCACCATCAGATGTACTAAACACAAAAGTTGGAACACCACCAACGTTATATTTTACTGTTTCATTATGACATGAATCAATATTGATCCACTCGATATAAACCAAATTTCCATCAGCAGCTACAAGTTCTTTAAGAATCGGCTCTTCTTTTCTGCACCAAGGACAATAATCAGAATAGAAATATTTAATTCTTAAATATGAACCACTATTCCCCCCACTAGAATCAGGACAGGTAGTTGGCAAATTAATTTTCTTTGATATATTGACTTCTTGGTTACTTGAATTAATCTGATAATCTTTTATTTCATTAATTTTTGTACTAAAAACAATATTCAAGACAACCAATAAGAATATAATTACTATTGTTATTATCCATATTGGATTATCTTTCTTCATTTTTTCTTATATCTCCAGAAAAAAGCACCAACCAATAGAATAAAAACTACAAAGAGTGTTATGCCCAATACATTCGCATACTGCCATTCAATAAGTGTGCGTTGGATTGAATAAAAGTAGGATTTAGTTCCAAATATGTCAAAATTGTTAACAATTGTTGTACCTTTATAGATAATCAAAGTTATTCCAATTATAAAGAATAATATAGCTGATATTAAGTTGGTGGAATGTATATTAAACTGCTTTCCTATTAATTTAAATGTAAATATTTTACCCTGAATAAATTTGCTGTTAGATAGGTTGAATTTATCATAAGCCATAGAGAAAATAAAAAGAGGAACTAAGTTTCCTAATGAATAAAATAATAGCAAAAGTCCTGAATAAAAAGCATTCCCTAATATTGCTCCAATTCCTAGAATACCTGCTAATATAGGACCTAAACAAGCTGTCCAACCAACAGCAAAGAACATTCCAAAAAAGAATGTACCTGGTGTATCATTCTTAAATTTCTTATGAGCAACTGAGCACATATTTTTCCCAGTCAAAGATAAAAAACCCATAATAATCATAAAAATTCCAGCTAATATAATCAACCACGCTTTTTGAACTATTATTAATGTTTGAGCTCCTAAAAAGCCCGCAATTATTCCCATAGTAACAAAAACCGAAGAAAAGCCTAAAAAGAATATTAGTGTCATTTTTGTGATATTCTTTTTCTCCTTAAATGTATATGAAAAATATGCAGGAAAGAACGGTAATATACAAGGAGAAAGTATACCCAATATCCCTGCTAAAAATGCTATAACAAATGATACTTTAAGAGCAAAATCTGCAGTATTTTGATTATTAAAATCAATTATCTTTTGAAGTCCTATTGGTGTTTCAGATTGTCCAAAAACCGAAAAAGAAATAAAAATTAATATAAAAAAAAAGATAATAGATAAAATTATACCTCTTTTTTTATTTGTTGTATCTGTCATACTCACTCATCTTGTATTGTTGGATCAATAATCTTATTAGTTATCAGATCTCTATATGGCTGCTTAGCAACTTCTACTAATCTAAAAACATAAGCCCCATCTGACTCAATAGTTCCAACTCCTTGCCAAGCGTTAACAAGTGCAGGGTATTTATTAACATCACCTTCTAAAATAATTGTAGGTATTTTTTCAATGTTATATACATCAATAAGTGTTTTTCCTTCAGTATCGGAAAGATCAATTATTTTTTCTTGTGCAAACATTACACCCATGTTTTTTAATACTGGTTTATGAAAATCATTAGGGTCATAGCAAGTGTCACAGCTTTCATCTACAATAATTTTCATTGAAACAAATCCTTCAATCCTATCTGATGTAAGGTTTAAATATGGTACACCAGCATTTCTTGTTATATAACTATTATCTGATTCGACAGTTCCAACAGATTTCCATTCATTAACAATTTCTGATTTATAATCTCCGAACTCTTCGGAAAGGATTAATGTAGGTAATATCTCAATTGAATATTTATTAATCAATTCTGTTGCTTGACTTTTATCTAGAGTTTTTTCAAATACAATTTGTACTCCAGACTTTTTGATAATATCTAAAAGGTTGTTTAGGTCAGAACATTCCTGACAGTCCTTATCTTCTATGATTGTAACTGAAACTTGACCTTTGATTTTGCTTGTTACAGCATCTGTATAGGGTGGTGTTACTTTTGTAAAAACTAATGCGTCATCTACTTTATCTAAATCATTTGATTTGAACCTATCTATCTCTCCAAGTAGTAATATTGTTGGAATCTTTTGAATGTTATATTTATTAATTAATTCTTTTGCTTGATCAGATTCAATATTTACGTTTTCTTCTTTAGTTATGTCTACATTAGATTTCTTAAGATTATCTACAATCGTCGTGATATCATAACAGTTTGTACATCTTGAGTCTGTGATGGTTATTAATTGTAACTCAGCAGGTCTTGCTTCTTCTTTAGCTTCGGCCACCTTTTCTTCATATGTATTGGCAAAAGATGATGTTTGTGTAACATTATATAACGCTATAAATATCATAGTTAAACCTAAGATAACATATAATCTCAAATAAAACGATTTACTTAATGGTTTCTTATGATTTTTGTGAACTTCGTGTCCCTTAATTTCATTATGTGAACTAGCACTTTTTTTATGATGCTCTTTATGTTCATCATCTTTATGATCTTCTTCCATTCTTTTGTACCTCCAATAACAAATTTTGATTATTATTCAAATAAAAAAATAAAGGCTGTTTAACAGCCCCCCACCATTTGAGGTAAGTTCTTTATACTGCTAGGTAATTCTGCAGTTTGTTTCCCACTACTACTTCCAGAAGATGCAACCGGTGTTTTTGCAGATGATGAGCTAACACTCAATTGTCCTTCTTTTACTGTACCTCTTAAACTATTTAACTGAAAAGCTTGTACTACTGAAATTAATACCAATACCCCCAGTATAATAGCCACAATAGCTGTTGTTTTCATTTTTTATACCTCCTAATATTTACATCCTGTTAACGTAGATAATCTTTCAAAAGATTGTACTGTTTCATACGTTTTACCATCTATAACCCAAGTAGGACGAACTTTGAGATCAGACTTTTGTTCATAATTAATATATTTGAAAGATTTTCCAAACATGGCTTTTTGTGCATTTGTATATTGACACCAATTTTCACCATACATAATTACACCTTTCTCTGATAAACATTTTGCAAATCCATCATATTTTCCAGGTGATATTACACCATATACTATCCAAGTTCCTAAAAGCAAAAATATTACTGCGCTTACTGTAATTATTTGTTTTTTGCGCTTGTCTTTTTTTTGTTTTTGTAAATTAAATCTTTCATCTCTTAATCCATGTTCTTCTTGCGCTTTTCTACTGGCTTCTCTTTGCCGTTCCTTAGACAACATTTAACAACCTCCTCCAACAGGGCCTGATGGTGCAGAATACCCTCCACCGCCTTGTGCACTACAACCGGCGATTAATACAATTGCTACAATAACTGCTATTACAAATAACATCTTATTTTTGTAAAATATTGTTTTTAATACATTCAATAACATTTTAACAACCTCCTACCATTCCTGGTAAATTATCTAAAGCTGAAGTGTCTCCACCTGCAACTGTCATACCTAATTCAATCATATTTTTTGGAAAGAACAAGATTTTCCATTTCATAACTTCTTGTAGTATTTCACCATCATTATAATCAGTGTAAGCTGATAAATATAATGCTACAGTTAACAAAGCAGGGTTATGTTGACAACCACAAGAAGAACTACCATCATTATTTATACCAATAGTCTTTAATCCGCAGCAGTATTCACAAGAAATTCCAACTGGTTGTGAAGCAAGGCTCATATATCTTTGAAAACCTTCTGGATTATTTTGTTTTACTTCTGCTAGTAATCCACGATGCATTTTAGCTAATATGGCTAAAGATTCTACTGGTTCATCATAACTTACACCCAATTCAGAACCATATTCTGGAGTTCCAGTAGGAAATAATATTCTCATAGCATCTTCAGGCGTTTGAATTTCCTCTACTGGAAATACTGCTGCCAAAGTATGTCCTGTTGATTTTAATGAAGATACATCAATATTAGCTAATTCTTTGTTAGCAGACACTAAAGAAATACCTCTTGACTGAGTAGTAGCACCATTAATGCTTAATGATAATGCCTCAATTTGTAAAAAATTAAACATTATTACAGCAACTGTAACTGCTAATAATACAGTAATTGGCTTAGTCAAGACTTTATGTTTATTATGCTTAATTTTATGTTTTGTTTCATGTCTTATTTCATCATTTGTTTCTTCCATTTTTGGCCTCCTTATATGAACCATACTAATATTGCAATACCTAGTAAAACCATTATTATGCCCATTATTAGTTTGATTTTTCTTTTATGTGAATTTTCCCATCTAGTAATCTTTCCTAATGTTCTTCTGTTAGTCAAAAAGAACAAAGTGATTATCAGTGGAAGTATAAACATAAAATTGTAAAATAAGATATAATAAAGCCCAGTTAGATATGTTGTCTTAGCTGATAACAATCCAATTATTGCAACATATATCCCCCCAGAGCAAGGGAATGTACATAATCCAACAAGGAACCCAACTAGAATTACTGAAGGGATGGTCATTTTATGGAGCCATTTTTTGTACCAATTGATATTTATTTTAGGACTTAAGCTGATTCCTTTACCATACCAGAAGAAATCTTTAATATTAATTAATCCTAATAACATTACAAGATATGCACTTATTCTTGCCATGAGATGTTCTTGGCCTGAAAATACAAAAGCATGTATCAAGCCCAATCCAATTAGCAAATAAGCTAAATAGATCATTGCAATATATATTAACCCAACCTTTACTATATGTTTAGTAACTTTTCCTAATGTAAATAGGAAAGCGACAAAGAAGAGTAATACTGCAAAAGCGCATGGATTTAAACCATCCAAAAAACCACCAAAGAATACTAATGGAAAGAGTTTTGAAAATTCCCATTGACTTTCATATGTACTCGGTTCTTCCAGATCATCTTTATTTAAATTAAACCAATCAGTATATTCTGTAATTGGCGTATCAATATCATACTCTTTAGCCTCACCCTTAAATCCCCAAGCAGAATATGACTTAGCATTGTCCATCTCATCTTGAAGAACCAAGATCTTATTTACTTCCAAGTCTTTTGTTAATAAATCAATAATAATATGCTTTGGAACATGTCCTCCGAGAATTATCTTATCATCAATGTAAACCATAAAGTGACCTTGCAATTCTGGAGGGATATTATGTTTTTCATTTAAATCATTTAATTCAACCCTATTTTGTTTTTCATTTACATAATCTTTTTTTATTATTTCTTTAATGCCTGCTTCTTCTAATGTAGGGATAAGTTCGCTTTTAATATACATAGAACACATAGTGCAAGCTTCATTATAATAGACAATGGCAGTATTATACTGTGTATCCTCTTGAGCTAAACCAAATGGGACTAAGTTAATCAACAAAAATACTAACATAAAATAATTTATGACTTTTTTCATTATTGTCCCTCTAAGATATCCACCCAGATCTTAACTTCTGATTCTGGATTAGCTGGATCGTTTGTTTCTATAAATACAGTTCTGCTAAACTTGTCTTTTGGCTCTTCATGAAAATCAGGATCAAAAAATACTGTTAATGTTGATGTTTCACCAGGTGATATTTCTAAATGTTCTATCTCTGCTGAGGCGCAGCCACAAGAAGTACTGATTGAGTTAATATTTAGAGTTGTATCACCATTATTTTTAACCAGAAATGTTGTATTAACAATTCCATCAAATTGATTGATTTCTCCAAAATCGTGTTCTGTTCTATCAAAGGATATTGTTGATGTTCCACTATTCAGTTGTTGGGTTAAACCAGTTTCAATAGGTAAATCTTCTTCCATCCAATGAACTATTCCCCCGTTCATACTTTTAACATTATTATAACCTAAAGAAGTTAGAATTTCATATGCTTTAGCACTTCTTTTGCCAGAACGGCAGTATACTACAATCTCATCATCTTTTTTTAATCCAATATTGTCCAGTTCCTCTTGTGTGAGTTTATTTACAGAAAGAAGTAGGGTATCTTCAATGTGATTTTCTTCATATTCATAATCTTCTCTAACATCCAATAGTTTGAAAGGTGCTTTTTCTTCAATTTTTGAATATACTTCAAATGGGCTAATCTCAAAATCTTTAAGATTATCCTCATCATGGTATTTTTCTTCATCATCATGTTCATCTACTTCATTGTCTTTAACAGCTAATGAATTTCCAGTTAACTCAAGCTCTATTTCTTTATTTACAGGATCGTTGCTTTTGATATAAACAATCCTCTTGATTTTTCCTACAAAATCAGGATGTACAGAAGGATCATATTCAACTGTTAATTTAGTTTCTTCGCCAGGCATTATTTCTTCTGATTCAACTTCAGCTTCAGTACAGCCACAAGATGTGCTTATAGATTTAATCTCAAGTAACGAACTACCAGTATTTTTTACTGTAAATATTTCAGTTCTTATACCTTCAGAAGGATTTATATCTCCCATATTATATGAATCAACATTTAATTCAATTTGCGGGCCTGCAATATTACCGGAGCATGCACTGACAAAAATCACAATTATTATTAGTAAAATAAATATCCATTTCATTTTAATCTCCTTGTACCCCGCTTATCTTAATCTGTTGAATTTTATGTCTTGGATCATTAGTGTATAACATAACAGTCCTTGAAAATGCACCTCGCATTTCTTTATGGACATTAGGATTATAATATATTTTTAATTCGGCTGTTTCACCAGGAGCAATTACTTGTTGCCAATTTTTAGGATTAGTGCCATGCATAGACATTCCAAATTTAGGACCTTCCTTATCATTATATATTACTGAAGCAGAAGTACATCCGCAGGACGTATCGATATTATTTATTATTAAGTTGCTTACACCATTATTTTTTAAAGTCATTGTGGTGGTTGCAGTTCCTTCAGCTTGACTAACTGTACCAAAGTTATATGCTGAAGGAACAACTTCCAAAACTGGGGCATCTCTAAAGGATAATGATCTAACATATGAAAATCCGGTAACTGCTAGAATCAATATGGTGATTATTGCTACAACCTTGATATTCTTCTTTTGCTTTTTGGAAAACTTCGGTTCTGCAGATACAGTTGCATGTTTAGCTTTATTATGCATAATTAAAGCTTCTTTTGAACTAAATTCCTTATCACACTTCTCGCATTTCATTATTTCACCTGAATTAATTCTATTCTAACACTTTTCTGGAAATCTATTGGATCGTTTGATATTATTGTAACTGTTCTAACTATGCTTTGTTCAGCTTGTTTTTGTTTTCCATGAGCCATTGGATCATAATATACTTTTAGTATTGCAGTTTCTCCAGGGGGTATACTTATCTTGAAATCTTTTGGATTGTCCCCATGCATACTCATGCCAAATATTGGACCTTCTTTGTTTTCATAGATTAAACTGGCACTTGTACACATGCAAGATGTATCTAAATTCTCAATAATCAAATCACTATCTCCAGAATTCTTAATATCAAAAGTAGTGGTAACAATTCCGTCAGACTGTTTAATTGTTCCAAAATTAAAATATTCTTTTACTATTTCTATTTCTGGAGGATTATCTGGTGCTTTATTTTTAATATAATCTCTAATCTCTTGTTCTTTAGATTGATCCATTAATACGTCAAATCCGAATTTCTTGACCATTTGATGTATAATTTCTTCATCTGCAATACCCTCAATCAAGAGTTGATCAACATATTGCTTACGTTGTTTTGCCATGCCACAGCATTCTGCTTCTATACTTTTATCACAGCATGAACATCTAAACATAGAGTAATATTCACCTGGTGATCTTGATTCTAGGCTTAAAGCAGCCCTTGTTTCAATAATTTCATTTTTTATCATTTGATTATCCATCTTTGCTTTGACCAACGGGTAGAATGTAATTGTTGCAAGTAAAACAATAGCTATAGTTATTACTAATAGAATATTTCTTTCTTTTCTTGATTCAAATTCAAATATGTCACCCATTTTAATAGTAATAATGTGTGCCTTATATTTAAAAAGGGAGAAACAATAGGGAAAAAATAGGGAAAGCTTATAAATTGGTTATATATTGTTTCCTTGATGAGTAAAAAAATAGTGAAAAGCAACAAACTACTAATTGTAATACTTGTAGCTTTGATAATCATTGGTGTTATTATCTTAACAAATTTGATATCTTTTTCAAATATTGAAGATGTTATTGTTGATCAAATAAAACATAATCAAATGACTGAGACTGAACATGCAGCTAAACGATTAGAAAGTCACATTATTCAAGTTAAGGATGAGTTATTAACTTTAAGCAAATTTCCTCCAATGGAGAACATAGATGTTAATGAGTGTAGTGGGAACATGAGGATAATTCATGAAGGAATAGAAGGTAGGATTGATTCTCTTATTAGGGTGGATAAGGATGGAAATGTGGTAGAATGTTCTTCAAAGCAATATTCAAATTATCTTGGCTTAAATGTTAAGAATAAAGATTATTTTGCCGTTCCAAAAGAAACTAGTGAGCCATATATTACAGGTTTTGAAAGGCAAGGAGAAAGCTTACAAATAATTATTAGTACACCATTATATGAAACTATTGAATATACACCTTATCCAAATATTGAGGGTAAATTTCAAGGCATTCTTATGAGTATCATTGAATTAAATAATCTTTATAATCTGTATATTCATTCCTTATTAGAAAATAGCTTCTTTTTATTAATTGATGTTGATACCGAAGAAACAATCATAAAAAGTAGAGACATTGATGATTTTACTGATATTAAATCTATTTTGCCTGATATAAGTGGGGACTTAAATATTATCACTAATTTTGGAGATTTTGGAAATACTGTTATTACATCATCTGATTTATTTTTTGGACAGGGACACTGGAGATTAATTATACTAACTCCTTTAGAGAATGTAGGTAAGGAGATTGCTTCTGTTCAAAAAAGGCATGTGTGGAGTTTAGGTTTTGTTATTTTAATTATTCTCTCTGTATTTATATTTTTGATATCTTTATACAAATCAAAGGAAGTAGTCGAGCAAAAACTAGAAAAAGCTAATGTGACCCTAGAAAAGTTGGGTATTAATATTGAACTTGAAAAAGATAAATTTAATCAAGCCGAGGTAAGTTTAGATCCAAAAAAAGTTTATTTAATTAAAGAAGATGAAGAAAATCATGCATATGAATTGTTTATTGGAACATTAAACAAGGAATTTGCTGGTTTGGGTATAGTCAGAGAAGATCCTCGAAAGATAAAAGAAAAATATAATCTACAAAAAACTTCTTTTATCTGGCTCACTAACAATAAGGTTGAAGATATTCCTTGTGAGACAGATATTGATAATTTATTTAATCTTATCTCTGAATTTGTTAAAAAGAGTGAGAAAAGTGTTATACTTTTGGATAGACTTGATTATATCCTAACTGAAAATGAATTTGAGAGTGTAATCAAAAAGATTCATGATCTTAAGGATTTAGCAGAAGCAAATGAATGTATAATTATATTATCATTGAACCCAGAGCTTGTTGATTCTGCAAATCTTAAGGCGATTGAAGCTGAAACAGTTGATTTGTATGGTAAACATCTAAGGAAAAGGGTTGAATTATCAGATATTGAAATGAATATGCTGAAATATATTAATGAACAGAACATTACAAATAGACTTGTTTCGTATAAAGATATTACTAGTAATTTTAATATTACAAAACCAACTACTAGAGTTAAGATCAATAAGTTACAGGGACTAGCGTTAGTCACTGTTGAACAAAAAGGCAGATTTAAAAGTTTAAAGATCACTTCTGCTGGAAGACGGATATTAAACTAGTTTTCACTATTTTTACCCTAATTTTTATTCTTGTTTTTATATAATAATGATATCTATATGAATATTGTATAAAAATGATAAAAAATATTAAAGAAAAATTAATCGGTTCAACAGGAAGTGTATCTGGATTTGCTAGTATACTTGGTTCTTGGCAAATTTGTCATAATGTTTGTTTGGGATTAATAGCTTTGCTAGCAGTGTTAGGAATAACAGTAGTTGGTATGCCTTTAGCATTTCTTACAACAGTTGCAATACCTCTTTGGATTCTAGCATTTGCCTTATTATTAGTTACTATTGCTGTTTATTATAAGAAAAAATGCATATCAAAGAATTTAATAATACTTAATTCAGGTTTTATTGTTGCAGGAGTTCCATTTGCACCTGTTCAAAGTTTTATTTCTTTTTTCTATACAATTGGTGGAATATTAGTAACCATATCTATTACACTTTTTATAAAAGATAAAATTAACAAAAGGAAGGTGAAAAAATGAAAATTGATAATATTATTTTGTACGGTTTATTGATTGTAGTAATTGGTGTTTTGTTCATATCTATAACAGGCTTAGCAAAACCCAAAGGTATAACTGCTTCAGCTATCGCATCACCTGGCAGTTTATCTGATGGTTCAGGTTTTAATACAGTTTCAACCGGTGATACAAGTCCTGGCAGTGTTTCTGTGGATTTAACACCACATGCTGTTAGTAATGGACAACTAAAAGTTGACATATCTGTAAATACACATTCTGTGAGTCTAGACAAGATTGATTTGAAAAAGGTTACAACTTTAGAATATAATGGTAAATCAATAAATCCAACTTCTGCACCTGGTTTAAATGGCCATCACTCAAGCGGTGAACTAGTATTTGATGTTGGTGAGGGAATTGAAAGTTTTACCATTAAAATTAATGGAATTCCAAAAGTTGAAAATAGAATCTTTACATGGGGTAACTAAAAATGTTAGAAAATATTAAGAAGAAAATTAATTCATGGATGGAATCATTAGCGGAATCTAATAAAAAAGAGTATGGTAATAAAAAATTAGATTGTTGTGGATTAAATAAAGAGGTAAAATAAAATGGGATTATTCAAAAGAAAGGATCCAATTTGTGGCATGAAAGAGGAAAAAGGTAAAGGTATTGAAAAACATGGGAAATGGTTTTGTGCTTCAAGTTGTGTTAAGAAATATGAAAAAGCAGTCAATGAAAGCGAAAAAGATTTAAGCAAAAAGAACAGTTGTTGTCATTAGAGGTGAATAATATGAAAAAAGTTTTTGTTTTACTTGTATTATTAATTATGTTACCTATTATAATTGCAGAAGAAGACCATGCAATAGAAGTAGCAGAAGGAAAAGCTTTAGTTGATAGTCAAATAAGTTGTGATGATCTAACTGAAGAACAATTAGAAGTAATAGGTGAGTATTATATGGAACAGATGCATCCTGGAGAAGCCCATGAAGTTATGGATGAAAGGATGGGTGGAGAAGGTTCTGAAAGTTTAAGATTAGCTCATATAAATATGGGTTTACGGTTTTATTGCAATCAGGGTAGCGGTATGATGGGCGGCATGATGGGTATTCTAGGTTCAGGAAATATGATGAATAATGATGATTTTGGAGGTGAAACTATGGCATATGGTATGATGGGTAGTTATGGATTAGGGAGCAGTATTTATGGTGCAATATTCTTTGCAATAGCTGTATTTATATTCTCTGTGATCTTCTGGTCAACTCGTAATTGGCTTGTGAAAGAAACTAAGAAAAAGAGAAAGTAAAATGTACGGTTATAAAAAGCAAGTAAATACCTCTTTTGATGAAGCTGTTTCAAAGGCAAGAGACGAATTAAAAAAAGAGGGTTTTGGTATCTTAACTGAAATTGATGTTAAGGCAACATTAAAGAAAAAGTTAGATGTTGATTATGACAGTTACATTATCTTAGGAGCTTGTAATCCACCGTTTGCACATAAAGCCCTCAAGGCTGAAAAAGATATTGGATTATTGCTTCCGTGCAATGTTGTAGTTTATGAAGGCAATGGAAAAGTATTTGTTTCTGCAATACTTCCAACAGTTGCGATGGCTATGGTAGATAATCCTGGCTTAAAAGAAATTGCTAAGGATGTTGAAGCAAAATTAAAAAAAGTCATTGATAATATCTGATGAGATGAAATCAATGGGGGCAGGAGATTGTTGTTAGATATTTAATTCAAGAAGTTGAAATAGTTTAATTAATATTAAAGATAAAATGCAAAACAAAAAAACAATCAAAAAAGTGTTTAATTACACATTGTTAACTGTAGCTGCAGTTTTTGTAATTTCATTGATTTTCGTTCCCATGCATATTTTCACTTTGTATGGACAAGCCCTTATAACAATATTTGTAATGACATTTATTGCTAGCATAGTTACTGATATATTTTATTTTGCTAAAGATAGCGATAAGAGAAGACATGACGAGAAAAAGAAAGATACCAGAAAGATATTTGGAATAAAAAGAAATTTATTTTTTTCAATTCTAGAATGGGTAGGTTTGATTATTCTATTCTTCATAATTCTAGGATTTAAGGAAGGCAATATTGGTTCTGCAGCATGTCCAGACTCTATTCAAGGAAATGTAGATGCAAACTTCAAGATAAAATATTATTATAGTCCTTTTTGTCCAAGCTGCTGGAAACAAGAGCCCATTTTAAGGGATATGCTAACCACCTATGGCAAAGATTTTAGTTTAGAAAAATATGATGTAAGATATTGTAAAGAAGAGGTTAACAAATATAGGATATCTGGCACTCCAAGTTTTGTTTTTACCATTATAGATGAATCTAAAGAATTTCCTTTACACGGGTTTATTGCTAGAGATAAATTAGAGGACATTATGAATGATGTTATAGGATGATGGTAAAAGAAAAAACCAAGAATCATAAAAAGTATTATATATATGAAGAGGGTAGTTTTATTTACACAGATAAGAAGACTGCTCAGCAATGCGAAGATTATTGCAAAAAACCTCACAGTTGTTCGTTAGACATAACCAAAAACGCGGTGAACTTAAAATGACAAAAGACCCAATATGTGGAATGGAAGTAGACCCTAAGACCGCTAAGTTTAAAGCAGTTAAAAGCGGTAAAGAATATTATTTTTGTTCTCAAAATTGTAAAGATAAATTTGAAGGAAAAAAGGAAAAATCTCCAGAAATAAAACTTTCAAAAGGCAAAGAGAAAGTAACTATTCCAATAACTGGAATGACCTGTGTTTCTTGCGCAAAAACTATTGAAAATTCTATTAAAAAAGTAAATGGTGTTTCTCTAGCAAATATTAACTTTGCAGCAGAAAAGGCTCTTGTTGAGTTTGATTCTAGCCTTGCTAAAAAACAAGACCTAGAAAAAGCAATTGAAGATGCAGGATATCATGTTTCTAAAGAAGCTGGTAATATCCTAAAACTAAAGGTTGTAGGAATGGATAATCCTCATTGTGTTGGAATTGTTGGCTCTGCTTTAGATAAACTAAAAGGGATAGTTTCAAAGGATTTATTGGTAACAGAAAAAGCAACAATTGAATTTGATCCATCTATTATTACATCTCAAAGCATCAAGAAACAAATTAAAGATGTTGGCTATGATCCAATAGAAGAAAAAGGAGGAACAATAGATGTTGAGAAGCAAGCAAGAGAAAAGGAAATAAAAATTTTAAAAATTAAAGTTATAATTTCTGCTATACTTGGCATTCCTTTACTTTATTTTGCAATGGGGCCACATATTAATCTTCCCTTACCAGATTGGAGTCCTTTAACTATAGCTTTATTGCAGTTTTTTCTGACAACTCCTATTATGTTTGCAGGTTATCAGTTTTTTACTCGCGGGTTTACTGCTGTAATTAAAACTAAAACAGCAAACATGGATACTTTGGTAGCAATAGGTACAGGTGCTGCTTATATATATGGTCTAGTTGTTACAATATTTATTTTTTTAGGCAACCCAAATTTTGGAATTAAACAAATTTATTTTGAAGTTGCTGGTCTGCTTATAGCATTCATATTATTAGGAAGATATTTGGAGGCTGTTGCGAAAGGCAAAACTTCAGAGGCTATAAAGAAACTGATGGGGTTACAAGCAAAGACTGCAGTAGTAGTAAGGGATGGAAAAGAACTAGAAATCCCAATTGAAGAAGTTGAAGTAGGGGATGTTGTATTAGTTAAGCCTGGCCAGAAAATCCCTGTGGATGGTACAGTAATAATTGGGCATTCTTCTGTAGATGAAAGCATGATTTCAGGCGAATCAATACCTGTTGAGAAGACAAAAGCAAGTAAAGTTATTGGTGCTACAATTAATAAGACTGGAAGTTTTAGATTTAAAGCAGAAAAAGTAGGAAAAGATACAGCTTTAGCGCAAATTATAAAGTTAGTTGAAGAAGCTCAAGGCTCTAAAGCTCCTATTCAGCAATTAGCTGACAAAATCTCATCTTATTTTGTACCTATCGTTGTTGGAATAGCAGTCATTTCATCATTATTATGGTTTTTCTTAGGATTTGGGTTTGCTTTTGCTTTAACTATCTTTGTTGCCGTGTTAATTATTGCATGTCCTTGCGCACTAGGATTAGCAACACCTACTGCCATAATGGTTGGGACAGGAAAAGGAGCTGAAAATGGAATTCTCTACAAAAGTGCTGAGTCATTGCAAACTACTCATAAGCTTAACACAGTTGTTTTTGATAAAACAGGAACATTAACAAAAGGAAAGCCAGAAGTTACAGATGTTTTCTCAATAGAAAAAGGAAAAGAAAATGATTTATTAAAATATGGTGCAATCGCTGAAAAGGACAGTGAACATCCTTTAGGGGAGGCTATTGTAAAAGGGGCAAAAGCAAGAAAAATCAATGTACCTGATCCAAGAAGCTTCAATTCCATTACTGGTAAAGGAATTGTTGCAGAATTTAATAACAAAATAATATTTTTAGGTAATCGGTCTTTGTTCAAAGACAAAAAGTTAGACATAAAACCTATTGAAACAAAACTTCAGGAATACGAAAATCAGGGAAAAACTGCAATGATAGTTGCATTAAACAAGAAAGTTAGCGGCATAATTGCTGTTGCAGACACATTAAAAGAATATTCTAAAGAAGCTGTTGAAGAACTGCATAAATTAGGGATAGAAGTTGCAATGATCACTGGAGATAATAAAAGAACTGGAGAAGCGATTGCAAAACAAGTTGGAATTGATATAGTTCTAGCAGAAGTATTGCCAGAGGACAAAGCTAAAGAGATAAAGAAATTGCAGAAAGAAGGCAAAAAAGTTGCAATGGTTGGAGATGGGATTAATGATGCTCCTGCTTTAACTCAAGCTGATATTGGGGTTGCTATCGGTTCAGGAACAGATGTAGCAATTGAATCTGGCGATATTGTGTTGATAAAAGAAGATTTAAGAGATGTTGTTACTGCAATGGATCTAAGCAGATATACTATGAGGAAAATAAAGCAAAATCTTTTTTGGGCCTTTTTCTACAATTCAGTAGGAATACCACTTGCTGCAGGTGCCTTTTATCCAATTACTGGCTGGCTATTGAGCCCGATAATTGCCGGCGCTGCAATGGCGTTTTCTTCGGTTAGTGTTTTATCAAATTCATTGTTGATGAAAAGGTATCGTGCAAAGATAAGATAGGTACAAATTAAATATTTATTCAATTTATTTCTTTAGAACACCCTCTACAATTAACTTCTTCACAGACTTTATTATTAATCTTCCATTTCAAAGCCCATTTCTTAATATTCTTAATAACATTGATAAAATCATTTCCTGCTGTGGTTAATGAATATTCACATTTTATTGGAAATTCAGAAGTATCAACTTTTTTATTAATCAGTTTTTCTTTTTCAAGCTCTTTAAGTCTTGCTGATAATATCTTTGGAGTTATATTTGGAAGACCCATTTTAAGCTCACTATATCTAACATTCTTGCCTCTATATAGCTCTAACAAAATAAGCAAAGTCCATTTCTTTCCAATAAAATCAACTGTTTGATATATTGTACATTTTTTGTCCATGATATCCTTAAAGAAACCATTACCTATATAAATAAGTATCTATTTACTACCTAATATAAAAAAGATAGTGTGGTGATACCTTGACAATTATAAATATACTCAGTCTTTTAGTAGAAGACCATAAAAAGATTGAAAAATTAATAGAACAATTTAAGCAAGATAAAAACAATTTTTCAGCTCTTAATGATGCAATGATTAAGCATTTTAGAGAAGAAGAAAAGCTTTATTCAGCTTATCTTAGTACAACAAATAAAACCTTGCCAATAATTCAAACAATTACTAAAGAACATGAAATCTTGGCAAACAATTTAAAACAAGCTCAATATTCTAGTGATATATCAGAATTTGAAGCATTAGTACAACGCCATAAGAACATGGAAGAAAGATTACTTTATCCTGAATTAGATAAAGAATTGTCAGAAAATCAAAAAGAAAATGCTTATTGGGGAATGACGAGATGAAAAGAAAAATTGTAAAAATTGATGAAGATAAATGTAATGGGTGCGGTTTATGTATCCCTAATTGTCATGAAGGAGCTTTACAGATGATTGATAACAAAGCTAGACTAATCAGTGATTTATTTTGTGATGGTTTAGGAAATTGTTTAGGTCATTGTCCTAAAGGTGCAATAACTATCGAAGAAAGGGAAGCAGAACCTTATGATGAAAAAAAGACAATGGAAGACAATATTGTACCAAAAGGCAAAAATACAATTATTGCTCATGTAAAACATCTAAAAGAACATGGTGCAACAGAATATTATAATGAAGCAATTGAATATTTAAAAGAAAAAGGGATAGATGTTCCTGAACTTACGGAGGAAAATAAAATGAAGGATGATATACCATGTGGCTGTCCAGGAACAGCAATGAGAGAAGTTAATAATGAAAGTAATGCAAGTTCAAATAGCGAACAAACTAGTGCTTTAAGACAATGGCCAGTTCAATTAAATTTACTGCCACCACAAGCACCATTTTTTGATAATTCGCACTTGTTAGTTGCAGCTGATTGTGTACCTTTTGCAAATCCAAACTTTCACTCAAAATTATTGAATGGTAAGTCTTTAGTTATTGGCTGTCCTAAACTTGATGACATAGGCGCTTACCAAGAAAAACTAACTGATATTTTTAAAAATAATAAAATAAAATCAGTTACTGTTGCTATAATGGAAGTTCCATGTTGTTCTGGATTATATTCAGCTGTTCAAGCTGCTGTAGAAGCTTCTGGAAAAGAAATTCCAATAATTAAAGAAGTAATAGGGGTTAATGGAGAAATACAATAGGATTCTTTTTAATTCTAATTATATAATATAAATTTAAGAGGGTGAAACTATGTTTTGTAATCAATGTGAAGAAACAATTAAAGGTGGATGTACACAAATTGGTGTTTGTGGGAAAAATGAAGATATATCAAGTCTTCAAGATACAATAATCTATGGATTAAAAGGTATAGCTGCGTATGCTTATCATGCAAAAGAATTGGGATTTAATGATCCAGAAGTAGATTCATTTATGCATAAAGCTTTATTTCAAACTTTAACTAATTCAAATTTTAATTTGGATGAACATATTAATCTTGCTTTAGAAGTTGGAACTATAACAATAAAAGCTATGGAACTTTTGGATAAGGCGCATACTGAAACATTGGGTGTACCTGTACCTGTTAAAGTAGAGCAAGGAAAAATAAATGGAAAATGTATTCTTGTTACTGGACATGATATGTATGCACTTAAAAAATTATTAGAACAAACTCAAGATAAATGTGTTAATATTTACACTCATTCTGAGATGCTACCTGCACATGGGTACCCTGAGCTAAAGAAATTTAATCATTTAAAGGGAAACGTAGGCG
This sequence comes from uncultured Methanosarcinales archaeon, assembly GCA_964534665.1. Classification (GTDB taxonomy): domain Archaea; phylum Nanobdellota; class Nanobdellia; order Woesearchaeales; family JAHJBD01; genus JAHJBD01. The sequence goes on from CAZHRT010000005.1 coordinate 64,622, forward strand.
GAGCATGGCATGATCAAAAGAAAGTATTTGAAGAATTTCCTGGTGCTATCCTTGTAACTACTAACTGTGTTATGCCAATAACAACTCAAAGTTATAAAAATAGGATTTTTACTTATGGTATAGCTGGAGTTGAAGGAATCGATAAGATTGAAAACGATGACTTTAGTCCGGTAATTGATAAAGCATTATCTCTTCCTCAAGCAGATGTAGATAGTGATAAAAACCTTGATACTGGTTTTCATCATAATACTGTTTTGGATCTTGCACCTAAAATTATTGAGCTTGTAAACAGTGGAGCAATAAAACGATTTTTTGTAATTGCTGGTTGTGATGGGCCCGAGTCATCTCGTGAATATTTTAGGGAACTTGCATTAAAGGTTCCAAAGGATTGTATAATCCTAACTACTTCATGCGGTAAATTTAGGTTTAATGATCATGATTTTGGGGATATTGAAGGAATTCCAAGGTTGATTGATCTTGGTCAATGTAACAATTCAATATCTTGTATTAAGATTGCAACTGCCCTAGCAGAAAACTTTAATTGCAGTGTAAACGATCTTCCGCTAACAATAGTGTTGATGTGGTTTGAGCAAAAAGCCGTGGCTATTTTGCTAAGTTTATTAAGTTTAAATGTTAAGAATATTTATTTAGGTCCAAAAGCGCCAGAGTTTTTGTCACCAAATGTTGCCAAGAAATTAATGGATACATTTAATCTGCAACTGACAACAACTGTAGATGAAGACCTACCAAATATGTTGAGGTAAGAAAAATGAATGAAAAAGGATATAATAAACATAAAAAATGCGAAACATTTTTGGGCTTTGAAAAAGCCGGTGCTTTTTCAAAAGATTTAAACGAATTAATGCAATTCCCAACAGAAGGGGTTTTTAGTACTGTTCTTGCTAAATCAGATGTTTATAATTATACTTTAATGTGTTTAGCAAAAGATACAGATATTGATACGCATACATCAACTAAAAATGGTGTTGTTCAAGTATTAAAAGGAAAAGGGACATTCAAATTATTTGATGAAGAAATTGAAATGAAACCCGGAATATTTATCTTTATGCCAAAAGATGCACCCCATTCATTAAAAGCTGATGAAGATTTAGCAATACTTCTTTGCCTAACTACATAATAACCTTTAAAAACACATCTTCATCTTAAACTAATATGGAACATGTTATAGAGTTAGCTAGTGGTGAGAAATTAACCAAAGATAAATTCCTAAAATATTTTGAAAAGAAAGTTAGGAAAACAACTAGAGTTAATAGTATGATCCAAAAAGGGGATAAAATATTAGTTGCTTGTTCTGGTGGAAAAGATTCAACAATTGCTTTATATCTTTTGAGTAAGATTGCAAAAGCAGCTAGGGCAACTGTTGAAGCATTCTTTATTGATGTTGAAATTGGTGAATATAGTAAAATAAACCAAAAAAACATTCAGAAATTCTGTAAAGATAATAAAATCACTCTTCATGAAACTTCTTTTAAACGAGAATTTGGTTATGGTGTTTGTTATATTAGAGATAGTTTAAAAGAAAAGAAAATCAAATGGAAAAGTTGTTCTATTTGTGGTATAATGAAAAGATATGTTCTAAACAAATGGGCTAAAAAGCTTAAAACAAATAAACTTGCAACAGGCCATAATCTTGACGATGAAGCACAATCTGTTATTATGAATATTTTTAAGAATAGCACAAAAGTTTTACCTAGGTTAGGTCCAATATCTGGTCTTAAAAAACAAAAAGGGTTTATACCAAGAATCAAACCATTATATTTCTGTACTGAAAAAGAATGCAAACTCTTTGCTCAATTAATGGATTTTCCTGTTCACTATGGTGAATGTCCTTGTAGGGTTGATTCTTACAGAAAACAAGTTGGTATAATGTTAGATGACTTTGAAAAACATCATAAAGGTACAAAAAATGGAATCATTAACAGTTTCTTAGATATGTTACCTGGTCTTAAAACAGAACAAAAAGGTGAAGTTAAAGTTTGCGCCCAATGTGGTGAACCTGCTTCTAACGATATTTGCAATACCTGTAATCTTTTGTCCAAGATTATGGAATAATTCTGGATATTGTTCATATATAATTGTTTTTTATCTAGTATAATCTATTTATAACTTAGTAATTTGGTACATTGTCCATATAAATCTTATAATAAATGGACCATGTTCATAAAATACTAAGAAAAAGTAAACACTTACTCTTTAATTTTATTCAAGAAATATTTATGCACTCTTGTATCTTCAGTTAATTCTGGATGAAAAGTAGAAATCAATATGTTCTTTTGTTCAATCATCACAGCTTTATTTTCAAAAGTTGCTAAGATATTCACACCATTATTAGTTGATTCAATCACTGGTGCTCTAATAAAAATTCCTTTAAATTTACCAATTTCTTCAATCTCTAATTCAGCTTCAAAACTGTCTATCTGTCTTCCATAAGCATTTCTTTTAATAGATATATCAACTAAATTAAGACTTTCTTGCTTTGAATCAACAATATTCTTTGATAATAAAATAGCTCCTGCACAAGTTCCATAAATTGGCATACCTTTGTTATATTTATCAATTATTGCTTTATCTAAACCATAAAGTTTCATAAGTTTAATAATTGTAGTTGACTCACCACCAGGTAAGATTAAACCACTTACTTCATCTAAATCTTTTGGTAATCTAACTTCTACTGGATCAACTCTACATTTTTTTAGAATTTTAACATGGTCACTAAAACTACCTTGTAAGGCAAGAACGCCAACTTTCATTACCATCCCCTGTCTGCCATCTTAGTGTTTAAACTAGAAATCTCAAGTCCTTTCATTGGTTCTCCAAGACCATCTGATACTTTTGCAACAATTTTTGCGTCTTTGTAATGTGTTGTTGCTTCTACAATAGCTCTGGCCTGTGACTTTGGATCTTTTGATTTAAATATTCCTGAACCAACAAAAATTCCATCAACACCTAATTGCATCATAAGTGCAGCATCTGCTGGAGTTGCAATTCCGCCAGCAGCAAAATTAACAACAGGAACTCTGCCTGCTTTAGCTGTTTCTTTAACAATATCTAATGGGACTTTCATTTTATCAGCGTGTTGCTTAAGTTGTTTTTCATTCATTTCAATTAATTGTGCAATTTGTTCATTAATTGTTCTGATATGTTTAACAGCTTCAACAACATTTCCAGTGCCCGCCTCCCCTTTAGTTCTAACCATTGCAGCACCTTCATTAATTCTTCTAAGAGCTTCTCCTAAATCTCTAGCACCACATACAAAAGGTACCTTAAATTTACTTTTATCAACATGATATTTATCATCAGCAGGAGTTAATACTTCAGACTCATCAATATAATCTACTCCTAATGATTCAAGAATTTGAGCTTCACAAAAATGGCCAATTCTACATTTTGCCATAACTGGTATGGAAACTGTGTTCATTATACTTTTTATCAATTTAGGATTAGACATTCTAGCAACGCCACCCTTTGCCCTAATATCTGCAGGCACTCTTTCTAAAGCCATTACAGCAACAGCACCAGCTTTTTCAGCTAATTTAGCTTGTTCAGCAGTAACTACATCCATAATTACTCCCCCTTTTAGCATCTCAGCAAGCCCTTTCTTAAGTTTATCTGTTCCTTTTTCAATAATTTTTACATGCATTTTATCCCTCTTCTCGAGAACTAATATATTATTTATAAAGTTTATCCTTTACATATAAATATACAATGGTCTAACTCAAATGGTTCTAATGTTCTAAAATCAATAATTGTTACTTCTTTTTTAAGTTCTTCACGAATTTCATTAAATATTGCTTTAGGTTTTCTTGCGATATTAACTGATTTAGCTTTAACTGCTAACAAAGCATAACCATCTTTCTTTAAGAAAGCCTTAACATTTTTCAAGAATATCTCTGCTTGATTCTTTTGTGCAATATCCATAAAAATAACGTCTGCTTCACTTATTCTATCTTTGAAACTATCAATATTATTTGCATCTGCAATTATCGGCACAACATTTTTTCTTTCTTGTGCAACAAAAACCAATTCTCTAATAACTCTTGGTGCAAAGTCTAAAGCAAAAACAAGTCCATCTTTTCCAACCATATCAGATACATGACTTACAGTTGTACCAGTTGATGCTCCTAAATACAAAACCACATCTCCTTTTCTTATTCCTACATTTGGAGATCCTTTCTTTATAGCTGCCCCTAATTTACTTTTTCGAGCATCCCATTCTCGATATTCTATTCCTCCATCTTTAAAGAGCCTTTCAGTATAAACAGTCTTTCTTGGAGTAAGGTTCTCAGTATAAATCCTATCTCTATTCTCATAAACCTCAAAAATATTTGATTTCTTCATCTAAATTTTGCCTCTAACCCATTTCTAAGTTGATCTCCAATAAATTTACCTTTAAAATAATCAACTTTACAAGCGATTGCTATTTTATCAGCTAAAGACCTAGCTACTCTTCCTTTTTCACTTGTTTTTGCTTTGTTAATCAGTGAATGTTCATGTATAAATCCAAATTTTGGTGATTTTGCTCCTGTCTTTAAATGTCTAAAGAAAGCTTTCTCCGCACCAAGCACTTGTATGGTTGAAGATGGAAATTCCATTAAATCTTTCAAAGAACCTGCTTGATTAAGAAGTTTTGCTCCAATTGTTGCACCAGTTATTGCAGTAACATTTGGACAAACTTTATTCATAATACCTTCTAAATATCTTTCTTCACTTTCTCTTAATTCATAAATATCTATAAGTTTTCTTCCAAGCTCCATTATTGGTGCTAAATCTTGTTTACTAAAATCTGCACCCATTGTTTCTTGAACTTTGCCTTCTCTTAATAGTTCTTGCTTGCTTTTCTTCAAAATAATCTCTACAAAAGCTATTGGATTTTCAACTTTAAACTCTGGATTATAATATCCATACCATTCTCTTAATCTTTTTGTTAATGTGTTAATAACTTTATTAATATCCTCAATAGAACTAATAGTTTGAATGATTAATGTATCTCCTATAACTGAATTTTTAACAAGTTCTTTTGTAAATTCAATGTTTTGTCTGTAAAAAGCACTATGATATTGTTTATCTTTAAAATGTTCCATTATTTTAATCATCGCTTTACCTTCTGGAACAATGGCATCTTTATGTTTTTTTAACAAATCTTTCTCAAACTTATCTTTGTTCTTATATTCACTTTTATTAGAGAACATTAATTTATCAATAACTCTATAATGTTCGTTAAAAATGAACGTTCCTATTATATTTGTGAATTGATATTTACTCATTATTTAATACCAAATTACATTCGTGTTTTTAAACCTTCGGTATTCCAAGGTATATTTATATC
>CAZHRT010000006.1:0-10117 GCA_964534665.1 uncultured Methanosarcinales archaeon
TTCTGAAGTGGTAGTAAGATCATAGATTTTGTTAAGTGCTCTAAATAAAGGTGTGTTTTCTGAATTTGAAACAAAAAGTACAGAGGGTCTTGAATATATCTTTATAGTTTTGTAATAAGCGTTATTTTGTGGATAAAGATCTTCACTAGGATTTGTTATTTCAGCTGTTATTGTATGAAAATCTACTCCTGAAAATGCTTTTTTTATACGAATTGTTTGAGAACCTGACATATCTTGATCAAGATAGACTGTATCGTCAACCATAATTAATATATGATAAGCAACTTCATTGCCAATATTGTTTACAATAACATCATAATTATCATCTGCATCAACAATTTGTTCAGGTGTTCCAAGAATTGAAACTCCTATGTCTGTTTTAGTTGGAGAAATATCAACAGTATGTATAGTTGAATTAATACTAGAAGCAAATTCAACCATATCAATCAAGCTTTTACCTTTGTTATTGTTACCATCTGTAACCACCAAGATATTATCATTACCTTGAATATTATTTAATATGCCATCACCAATGTTTGATTTTAAGCTTGTGCCAATAGCTCTTAAATTTACAGGTAGACCACCTTCAAGAGATTTTGCTAAATCTAAGGGAATGTTTTTATCAAAAACTTCAAATGAAGTGGTATTATCTGCAAGAATAAGGAGTGAAGTGTCTCCTTGAACCATTGTCTGTTTTATTATATGTGGTGAAGAGATTGCAACCAGAAGTAATGCAAAAATAAAGATTCTTGATAAAGCAATAAGAATTCTTCTTAATTTAACTTTTGATTGATATTCTTTTTTGTCTTCTTTATTAGTAAATTTAATAAAATTAAGTTTCATAAATATTATTAAAATAATTGTTACAGGTATTATTGCCCAAATTAAGTATGCGTGCCTAACACAAAGTTCTGAAATACAATAAGTATTAGAAATGATCATAGGTCACCTCTTCTTTTGAGAAAAATCAATTCTATAATTAAAATTAGCATTACAAGTGCTAATAAATAAGTGTTAAGGTCTAGCTTGAATTTAGCTTCAGAGGGTTTTTCTTTAAATTCTGCTTCTTTTGTTTCAACGTCTATTTTTCTCTTAATATCAGATTCAAATTCACTTAACATATTAGAAGCTACAACTTTGTTATCAAATTCGTATATGCCTGCTTCATCAATAAGTATTGATTCAAGTTCAACTGTTCGTGTAGGTGTCTTAACAGTACCTGTTCTTATTGGTAGAATCCGTCCAGTTACAATATTATGATCGGCTACGCTTGGAATATCTAACATAAACTGAATTAGATTATTCCAAAATATTGGGTATGTTGGAGAAGTTTTAAAATCACTATTTAAATCAAATATTCCATAAAAGAAAATTTTACCTTTACCTTGCTGTTTATATGAAAAAATTGGATTTTCAGAAATTAAAGCCAAGGTTTCAGAATCTTTTGCAGAAGTTTGTAAATATCTTGCTGCACCAGCAAAGCAAGGGTTCTCTTCAAATATTTTTGTAATAGGATTAAAAAGATTAACACAAATACTTGCTGAATCATCTACTAGACCTTCAACTTTTACAGGTAACAAGCCTTTAGTATCAAATTCACCTAAATCACTTTGACCAGTGATTATTAAATTACCACCATTTTCAACATATTTTTTTAAATCATTAAAATCTGCAGGAACAAATAAACCATGATCCAGTTCGTCAAGTATTACAACGTCATGGTTTATATTAAAGGCGTTTGTTACAGGCGGGTTTCTTATCTCAAGATTAATATTATCTGGAGCTTGCAAAGCAGCCATAAGATGTGATGCTTGTGAATTTGTTATAAGTAAAACATCAAATTCTTTTTTATCAGGTAAACTAAGATATGCTGTGTTATCTAAAGAAAAATCATCATCAACATCTAACTTAATCTCGCTTAATCCTGCTGGAGGATTGTCAAATATAAAAGTGTCAATAGAGAGCGGCCCTAATTTTGTTTCAAAAGATTTATCTTTAAGTTTTAATTTAAAAGAAGATTCTTCATCATTGTAGTTTTTAACAGTGGCTTTAACATTACTTTCAGAAACTCTTAGATTGATAATCCCAATATTTGAGGCTTGGCTTGAAACATCAACAAAAGTAGTTTTAATATCTTTAGATTCAAGAATTCTTTTTGCAACAAAAATATCTGTTCCATCTGTAGAACTAAAATCGCTAATAATAAACATTCTTGCTTTTTCATTAACTAAACTTTGTCCTGCAAGCATAGCATCGCCAAGATTAGTTGTTGTGGCTTTAGGTTTAAGGCTATTTAAAATGTTAACTGCAGTTGATGCTCGTTCATTTTCTAACATAACAATAGGAACGTTTTCTGCAACTACTAAGCTTACATCACCAGTAAGATATTTTTTTGCTTCTGATACTCCTTTGCTAAATCTTGTACCTAAACCAGATTTTGCAGCCATTGAAGCTGAAGCGTCTAATACAATAACAGTTTTTTCAATAGATTCATCATAAGGTACTATAATATATGGTGCTGCAACTGCAAATATTATTCCCAGCAAAGCTAATAATTGAAGAAAGAAAAGAATATTGTGCAAAAGTTTTCTTAAAAATGCATTTTCTTTAATCTTTTTCTTGTTTTGCATAAAAAACATCAAAGAAGGAATTGCTTGTTTTTGAGGTTTTGGCTTAATAAGATAAAGGATTATAAATGGGATTAATGTAAAAAGTGCTAATAGTCCGGTTGGGTTATTAAAAGGCATTTTATTTCTTTATTTTTTTTATTAAATCTTTTTGGTTGACTAAATCTTTTACAACCACTAAATAATCATCAAATTCATACCAATAAACTTCAGAACCAAGAGGTATACCTAGGTTAGACCTAGCTTCTTGTGGAAGAGTAAGTTGGCCTTGTTGCGTTATCTTAGCTTTACCAATAAATTTTGGTGGTTTTACCATTATTAATATTCTTAATTTTATTAATATTAATAATATATAAAGATTATGGTTTTCTAATAGTAGAAACTTTTTTAAATCCACTATAGATAACTAAGATAAAATGATAAAAATTACATTTCCTGATGGGACAGTAAAAGAACATGAAAAAGGTTTAACTGCTCTTGAAATAATCAAACAAGATATTGGTGAAGGTTTAGCTAGGGCTGCACTTGCTGTAAAACTAGATGATGAAATGCTTGATTTAGGTGCACCTATTAATAAATCTGGGAAATTAACTGTTTTTACATTTAAGGATCCTGAAGGTGTAGAAGTGTTTAGGCATTCTGCATCTCATATAATGACACAAGCTGTATTAAGAGTGTTCAAAGGACAAGATATTGGATTAGGTGTTGGTGTTGCAGTTGAAAATGGTTTTTATCAGGATTATGATATAAAACCATTACATCCTGAAGATCTTGAGAAGATTGAAGCAGAAATGAAAAAAATTGTTGATGAGAAAATTGAAATAAAACAAAGAGATATTCCAAAAGAAGAAGCACTTAAAATCTATAAAAAAGACCCTTACAAAACAGAACTTGCAAAAGTTATTCCAGGAGATATTGTGAGCATGTATTCTCAAGGAGAATTTGATAACCTCTGTAAAGGTCCGCATGTTCCTAATACTTCCTATATCAAATCTTTCAAATTAATGAAGATTGCAGGAGCTTATTGGAGAGGCGATGCAAAGAATAAACAATTACAAAGAGTTTATGGTGTAGCTTTTCCTGATAAAAAAGATTTGAAGAAATATCTTAACTTAATTGAAGAAGCAGGAAAAAGAGATCATAGAAAAATTGGTAAGGATTTAGATTTAATTTATTTTCATGAATATGCTCCAGGAGCACCATTTTATTTGAAAAAAGGAACAATAATGTATAACATTCTAATAGACTTCATAAGAGAAGAGTACAAAAAAAGAGATTATGAAGAAGTTATTACACCCCAACTTTATAATAAAAAATTGTGGGAAACTTCTGGACATTGGGAACATTACAAAGAAGATATGTTTATTGTAAATATTGAAGGAGAAGAACATTCGTTAAAACCAATGAATTGCCCGTCACATTGTTTGATATATAATAGAGATGTTAAAAGTTATAAAGAATTACCAATAAGAATTGCTGATTTTTGTAATCTTCATAGAAATGAACTTTCTGGAACTTTAGCTGGTATGTTTAGAGTTAGAAAGTTTGCTCAAGATGACGGACACATATTCTGCAGATTTGATCAAATTGAAAATGAAGTATTAGGAGTACTTGATTTTATTGAGCATGTATGGACTAAGGTATTTAATTTTAAATTAAAATATTATTTATCTACAATGCCTAAAAAAGCATTAGGAGATAAGGAACTATGGGACAAAGCTGAAGATCTTTTAAAGAAGGCTCTAAAAAAAGCTAAGATAGATTATGAAATTAAAGAGGGAGAAGGTGCTTTTTATGGTCCAAAGATAGATATTGATATTGAAGATGCATTAGGCAGAAAATGGCAATGTCCAACATGTCAATTAGATTTTAATTTGCCTGAAAGATTTAAAACTTCATATGAAGGAAAAGATGGTAAGAAACATCAAGCTGTAATGATACATAGAGCAATACTTGGCAGTCTAGAAAGGTTTATTGGAATCATGATTGAACATTTTGAAGGTAAGTTCCCATTATGGTTGGCACCTGTTCAAGTTAGAGTTTTAACTGTTTCAGAAAAATTTAATAATTATGCACAGAAAGTTGCAGATGAACTTAAAGAAGCAGGATTACGTGTTGAGACTGATTTTAGAACTGAATCAGTTGGTAAGAAAGTTAGACAAGCACAGATTGAAAAAATTCCTTTAGCTTTAAATATTGGTGAAAAAGAAGAAACTGCTAAAACTGTTGCTCTTCGTACACTTGATGGTAAGGTTAAATTTGGACTTAAAGTTTCTAAACTAATTTCTAAAATTCAGAAAAATGTTGAAGAGAAAAAGATTGAGTTTTAATTGCCGGCTAATTTATCTTTAAGATTTTTCTTTATAATTTTTTGTTCTTCACATTTAATACAATAGAATATTGCATCGTTTTCTTTTTTCTTTAGTTTTTCACCGCATAAATTACATACATCTTTCATATTTCTACTTCACCACCAATTTCTAAAAGCTTAACTTCTGTTTCAACTAGTTCTTTAAAATAATCTGCATCATCTTTATTACCAACTATACCAGAGCCCCAGTGCATAGGTATTGCTAAATCTGGTTTGATTTTATTAATTAACATAGCTGCTTGTTTTGCATTCATAGTGTATGTTCCACCAATGGGAACTAATGCAATATTTGCTTTTATATCTTGAATTTCAGGTATTAAGTCAGTATCGCCAGCAAAATAAATAATTTTATCTTCAATTGCAATTAAATAACCGTTACCTGCACCTTTTTCATGGTTTGGAATATTAAGGTTATAAGCTGGAACTGCTTTGATTCTTATATTATTAATTTGTTTTTCTTCATCAACATTAATTTGTGTTGTACCACGTAGAATGTGAGATATTGGTTCCGGGCCTAATATGATTGTACTATCTAATCTTATTTTAGCTATCTTTTCTTGGCTAAAATGATCATAGTGATCATGACTGATAAGAATTATGTCTGCCATCTTATCATAATCTTCGCCATAATAGGGATCTATATAGATAACAATATTATTTGAAATTATTCTAAATGATGCATGGCCTAACCATTGTATTTCCATAACAAAACAGAAAGGATTATATTATATAATAATTTCGCATAAAATATGGCAATGATTGAAACAATTGGATTTATGGCAGGAGCACTTACTACAACTTCATTTCTGCCTCAAGTAATTAAAAGTTTTAAATTAAAAGAAACTAAAGATATTTCTTTAACTATGTATATTGCTATTGGTGTTGGAATCTTGTTATGGTTAGTTTATGGTTTGTATTTAGGGGCATTGCCTATAATTCTAGCTAACTTAGTTAGTTTTGTTCTTGTATTGATTATATTAATACTAAAGATTAGGTACGGTTAAATTTCATCCAGATTTTCTTAAAAAATGGTAAAGAAGCAGTTGATAATACAAATGCTAGTGCAGGTACTATTGAATTAACTAATGGGTTTGGTAAGCCAGCAAAATAAAAGAATATTACAATTACAAGATATGTTAAGATAGCTATGATAACTTTTCTTGTTTTAGAAGTTTCCCATGCCTTATCAGCTTCAACTTTTTTATTTCTATCTTTTATTTGGTTAATTTCTTTTTGAATATTAGTCATTAGAAGTTTATTATCAAACAGATATATAAAACTTTCAATTAAATACTTATAAAAATCGTGACATTTATAAAAGCTGATTGTTTCTTAAGAGCATAATGGTACTTGAAAAACTAGGAGATTCATTGAAGAATACGCTGAAAAAGATAGCTGGCAGTGTGTTTGTGGATGAAAAGCTAATAAATGAACTAGTTAAAGATATTCAAAGAGCTTTATTACAATCAGATGTTAATGTTAAACTTGTTTTTGAACTTAGTAATAAGATTAAAGAACGTGCTTTAAAGGAAGAAACACCTGGTGGTTTAACTAAAAAAGAACATTTGGTTAATACTGTTTATGAAGAGTTAGTAAATTTCCTAGGTAAAGAAGGGCATAAGATTGAAGTTAAAGGAAAGCCGTTTAAGATAATGTTAGTTGGTCTATTTGGAAGTGGTAAGACTACAACTGCTGGAAAATTGGGTAGGTTTTTTACAAAAAGAGGTATGAAAGTTGCTTTAGTTGGATTAGATGTTCACAGACCAGCTGCTATGGACCAACTTGAACAAGTTGCAAAAAATGCAAACGTTCCAGTATTTATTGATAAAAAAGAAAAAGATCCATTAAAGATATGGATGAATAATATTAATGAGTATTCTAAATATGATGTTGTAATTGTTGATACTGCTGGTAGAGACGCTTTATCTAAAGATTTAATTGAAGAGATTGAATCTGTGAACAAAGTTGTTGTTCCAAATGAAAGATTGTTAGTTATTTCTGCTGATATTGGACAAGCTGCACAAAGTCAAGCAGAACAATTCCATTCTAGTGTAAATATAACAGGAGTTGTTGCAACAAAAATGGATGGTACTGCGAAAGCCGGTGGTGCATTAAGTGCATGTGCAGTTACAAAAGCACCGATTAAATTTATAGGTATAGGTGAAAGATTAGATGATATAGAAACATTTAATCCGCAAGGTTTTGTTTCACGATTACTTGGAATGGGTGACCTAGAAGCTTTACTTGAAAAAGCTAAAGGTGCAATTGATGAAAAAGATGCAGAAGATCTAGGTAAGAAGTTTTTGAAAGGACAATTTAATCTTATTGATTTATATGAACAAATGTCTGCTTTAAAGAAGATGGGTCCACTTTCAAAAGTTATGGAAATGGTTCCTGGTTTTTCACAGATTAAGATGCCTAAAGAGTTACTTCAAACTCAAGAAGGTAAACTTGAAAAGTGGAAGATTGCAATGAGTTCTATGACAAAGCATGAACTTGAAAACCCAGAAGAGATTGATATTTCTCGTATTGAAAGAATTTCTAAAGGTTCAGGTATATCTGTTAAAGAGATTAGAGAATTGATTAAACAATACAGGCAGAGTAAGAAAATGATGAAGATGATGAAAGGCTCTGGTGACATGAATAAAATGATGAAGAAGATGAAAGGTAAATTACCCCCAGGCATGGGTTAGGATTTCTAAAAAAGAATTCAAGTAAATATAACTCAACAATAATTCTTTAAAATAGTATAACAATCAGAGAAATATTTATATAACATTAATTTGGTAAATAGAATAAAAGAGGCTGATACTATTACTAGAAACAAACTTGATGCATTTGTACAAGCAATTATTCCTCCTGCTTTAGTGTTGCTCCTTACAGTAACAATATTTGAACTGTTCTATGATGTTGGGAAGTATACGCTTGCAATTGATATATTTGATCTTGTTGTTATCATAATATTTGCTATTGACTTAGTATTTAGATGGTTTGAAACACCACATTTCATACCATATGTAAAGAAACATTATCTAGATATTATAGCTACTATACCTTTCAACTATATCTTCCTTGGAATAGAATATCTTGCTTTAACAAGAGCATTAAAAGGTGTAAGAATACTTTCAAGAGTTGCTAAGATGGCACGTTATACAAGATTATTTAGATTATTGAGATTTGCAGCAAGGGCACCTAGGTTCTTAAGAATGAGGAAACATATTAAGAAAACAGAAATTAGAAAAGTTCAACCCCATGAAAAAAAGATGAAAGGTGTTTTAACTTTCAAGGTTGTTTTATTGGTTACAATCAATTCTATCATGGGAACAGGTATCTGGTTTCTTACAGCTTCAGGTGCAAAGTATGCAGGTCCTGCATCATTAATCTCATGGTTGATACTTTCTATAATAGCTGTATATATCGCAATGTGTTTCTCTGAACTTACTAGTATGTTTCCAAAAGCAGGTGGAGTTTATGAATTTGCAAAACAAACTTATGGAAGGTTTTGGAGCTTTGTTATTGGTTGGACAACTTCGATAGCTGGCAGTGTTACAATATCTATGCTTTTGTTAGGTGCTTTGCAATATGCAATACCCTCAACTTATGCAGCTTTTTATATCCCTATTGCCATTGGACTTGTGCTTTTGTTTAATTTTATCGCTTACAAAGGGATGCAGTCAAGCACATACATGCTTGTGGGTTTTGCATTGTTAACAATAGGAACAATCACTGCAATAATCGTACCAGGATTCTTTAAATTTAATATCGAAAACTTTTCTCCATTTTTTGTGTTTCCAACTATGAACTTATTGTTGGCAATTTTCTTTATTGCAGAAACATTTTTTGGATGGGAAAGTGCAATATTCTTAGCTGCCGAAACAAAAAATCCTACTAAAGTTATGCCAAAAGCTTTGATATGGGGTACTGTTGCAATAGCAGGGTTTGCGCTTCTGTTAACATTAACAGCTTTAGGAGTTATTCCTTGGCAACAATATGCTGAATCTGCTGCACCATTAAGAGATTTAGGTATAGTTTATTTTGGAGGTATAGGAGGAATAATCTTTACTGTATTAGTCGCAACATCTATAATAGGAGCAGTTGCTAGCTGGATTGTAACATCGCCAAGACTTTTGATGGCTCTTGCTGAAGATAAATTATTTTTTGTACAGTTTGGTAAGATCCACCCAAAACATAAAAGTCCGTATGTATCAATAATATTTCAAATAATTATTGTTTCAGTTTTAGTGATTATTGGAGCAGGTTCTTATGAAACATTATTACATCTTTTAATTCCATTAATCTTAGTGTTATATTCTGCTGTTCTTTTAAGTGTTGTGATATTAAGATTTAAGAAACCAAATGTTCCAAGACCATATAAAGTGCCTTTTGGTAAAGTTGGACCATTTTTTATAGTATTATTTATGATTTTCTTATTGACAATGTTTATCAAAGAAACTCACGGAGCAATGGACCTATTAAGGATTTCTGGTTCATTAATTGTTTTTGGAACACCAGCGTATTTTGCAATTGAGATATTTTATGATCCAAAATATGTAGATATGAGAAGAAAAATTAGAGCAAAGCTTGCCCATTTCTATCATTTGGCACCATTACCAAAACCTTTGTTCAACAAGATACTTAGATTATTGGGTGTTCCTAACAAAAATTCAGTAATATTAGATTATGATTGTGGTGTTGGAGGATTTACAAGAGATATAATCAAGAAGAATCTGCCTTTTAAAAATATTTTTGCAGTAGACAAATCTCCTGAAGAATTGAAAGTCTTCAAAGAACATGTATCTAAAGATAAAAGAATAGAATCATTTTGCATTAAATCTTGGAAAGTTCCTGAGAAAATAAAGAAAGTAGATTTATTCTTTTCATACAATTCATTAGGATATATCAAAGATCTTGAAGGTTTCCTTAAACACCTTAAAAAGATATTATCAAAAAATGGAAAATTTTGTTTCTATATAAAGCACAGCTTAATCAATGTAACACCAAATGCATTAATTGTTGAGGATAAGAAGAAAATAAGAGAATTGTTCTTAAAAGAAAAACTTAATGTAGAATATAAGAAAAGAAAACGTTTATTTACACGAGAGATATTTATTTATGGGAA
>CAZHRT010000006.1:10127-17682 GCA_964534665.1 uncultured Methanosarcinales archaeon
ACCCCAATAATTTATAAAAGAGCAAAGTTTTAAATATGATTATTTCCAGGATTATATAAAAAGTGTGATATGAATGAAAAAAGATTATCAAATTATCTTAATTCTTTTATTATGTATGTTTATTTTAAGCTCTTGTTCGCCAGTTATTGTTGAAGAAATCGCTGATAGCACGATTAAAGATATTGATCTTCCAGTGTATGTTCTAAATGATATATGTAATAAAAATGATTGTGATGATGCTTTGGAAGATTCTGAAACTGATTTGAAACTTTATAGAATAGAGGGTACTTCTTTTCAAAGTTTAAAAGATACGCCTGATTCTTACAAAGAAGAACAAGACTTATGGGTGAGATGCAAGAAAAATATCTGTGATATTTATGATAAAAAACAAAATGATAATGTGGCTTATACTCTAAAATTTGATAAAACAGGATCTGATAGTTATGGTATACCTATTTGTACGAGTGCAAATACTTCAATTGAAAAAAAACCTACATATGAAGAGTGTAATATTGTTAAATTAAAATTTTTAGGTGAGGATTGGGTAATTAGTGATACTAAAGCCCCTTCTGAACAAGAGATAGTTATTGGTGAAGAGATGCCTGTAGTTGACCTTCTTTGTCCAGATGGAAGTAAACCAACATGTTTGCGCACTTCTACAGCTTATGGTATAGTACGTCTTGGAGATAGTCTTACTTTAGATGATGGAAGCTTTGTAACTCTTGATGAGATTAATTCAGATGACCCGTCTGCTGTTGTAAGCATATATGATTCAGATGGCAACAAAATAGGTACACAAACAATTCAGGAAGGAAGTACATCTTCAGAAGGTAAAACAAAAATACGAGTGTATAAAACTCAGCCAGGTTACACATTTGGAGCAAAGTGGGCAGAGATAGCAATTAAAACTGAAGAACTTGAATTATGTGAATGTCCAAAAGATTATGTTCTGCCACAAGAAACAATTGATATTTGGGAACTTCACAATGCTGATAATATAACTGTGGATGCTGATACTCGTATCATTTCAGGAGAAGTTGATCCAGTAATCTTGATTGAATGGGTTGATCAAGTTAAAAAAATGGGAATTGTTGTTGAGGATTTGGTAAATGATGTTAAAGAATCTGATGTTAGTGTTTCTGTTAATGAAAATTATATTACTTTAACAACTAATAACTTTCCAATATTTGATAACACCAATATTTCTGATATTAAACTTGTGCCTGATCGTGATGAAGATGAAACTACTTTTGACATTTATTTAAATGGTGAAGAAGTAGGTGAAACAGGAGATATAAAGAATGGGGACACAGAACCAATCATTGACATTAATTGGGACGCATCACAAATTAGATTAGGTAGTGATTTGATTGGGATATCTACTGACAAAAATGTAAAATCTGGTGACATAGTAATAAATGTAATCACAAACACAATTGCTTCTGCGAAATCTGGTGAAGACCAGATTACATTTAGTATAGATGATAATACAGTCCTAATGGATGATGACATTATTATTGCAGAAAAACATAGTCCTTTAGGGCTTAATTTTATGGTAAGAAAAGGAACTGGTGCAGTAGGTTCTACTGTAAGTGAAAAAAGTGCTAACTCCAAAAAAGGAGGGATTATACAATATGAAGATTTTGATAGTTCTAATGATTTGGTTTATTATTATGTGACTGACGTAGAAGGTCCCAAAGATAGAGGGGACGCTGGAGAGACAGGTACTGTTACTTTAACAAAGGCAGGAACAAATAAGAAAGAAAAATTAGATTGGACAGTAACGGATGTAACTGATTTTGTAACATATGGTAAAATGGATGATTATGACATATATGTATATGATTTTCAAGATTTTCCAGATGGATTAGCATTTGATCCAAGTAGTACAGATTTTGTAACATATGAAACTGTAATCGGATCTTTTACAGGAGATACTGATTGGGTAACATATAGCAAATTGATATTTGATGATGGTGAAATTGAATTACAAGATGAAGGTGGCGGAATCGAGATAATACCTACAGGATTTACCGGAGATATCAAAGCATTGATTAATACAGATGATTCAGTTACTTTAATTCGGGGCGAAGGACAAACAACAAGAGTTTTTGCAGAATTAAAAAATACTGTGCAAGAATCAATCATTTTAGAAGAAAAAAATTATCTTGATGTAATACAAAAAGGTTTACTGTTAATTGTTCTTGGAGAGTCTTTTGTTACAGAAAAAATTAATAGTGCATGTGGAAAATTAACTTATCCTAGTGGTGATGAAGGTTATGCTGAGTATGATAAAGTAAAAATGGCTTCTTTAATAAAAAATAGTGGTACAAATTGTCCATTATTAAGACCGACTGGAACTAAACCTATAATCATATTTGTTAAATAATGTTAACTTAGAAAAATCTACTCCCCCCAATAACTTCTAAACTTGTCCATCCAGTTATGGAATTCTTTTCCAGATAGTAAATCTATAAAACCCATTGAAGCTAATAAAGAATATACATCTTCGCCATCTTCTTTTACACCGTCTTTACAAGCATAATAAGCACAAAGAATAAACTGAGCTGAATCTTCCTTACCTACTTGTTCTTCGTCATAAACTAATTCAACTTGACCTTTATATTTTTCTAAGTAAACTGTACTAGAACCTTTTTCAGGGTCAAAATAAGAAATGTAGGCTTTATCTTTGATTTGATCTGATTTATCAGCAATACTTTCTACATTTTTATTGAAACTGTTTAAACCTAAACCAGATAAATTAGGTATTTTTGATGCGTTATCAAAAACAGCCCTAACTTCTTTTTCGTTTAGAATAATCTTAAGATTTACTTCTTCTAAACCTAGGTTAAGTTCAAGTTTAAGTCCAGAATATTTTTTATTAAATAATTTAATTACTTTTTTTAGTTTTTTAAGATAATCTTCAACATTTTCTAGTTTCTTAAAAGCTTTGTTAATACCTAAAGAAACTCTCAATAGTTCTTTAAAATCAGATTTGAACCCTTTTAGGTCCTTTTTATTGATTTCAGATAATAAGGTCATAAAAAGATAAAAAGAAATAAATTATATAAATTATTCGGTTACATTAATGGTTCCACGCATTTGTGCAGAGAAAATAACATCTATGTACCAATATGATCCAGGAACATTAAATGTTTTGTCAAAAGTATCACCAATTAACATTCTACCTGAATTTCCTCCAGATGGTTCAGGACCATAAATCTGAAGTATATGTACAAGATTTTCGTTATCAGAATAATCATCTTCATGAACCCATGAAACTGTGTCACCTTTTGCAATTATTATATCCTTAGGATCAAACTTAAGATCTTTCATACTAACTATATGATAACCATCATTAATGTCTACTTCTGTTTCATTCTCATCTGTAGTATCATCACTAGTATCATCTGTAATGTCATCAGCAGTATCATCAGCTAAATCAGTATCATCACCTGTATCATCTGTAGTGCCATCAGCAGTATCATCTGTAATGTCATCAGCAGTATCATCAGCTAAATCATCAGAAGTATTTGTTGAATCACTTGCGTTATCTACAGTTGTATCATCAGGAAGCTCATCAGTAACTTCTGGTTCAACATCAGTTGGTGAACAAGCAGTAATTAAAAACAATGCAATTATTAACAAAGTATATATTTTCATATTATCCCTCCTATTTACTCTTAATTGGTTATTAATATTTAAACTTTTGCAAGATATAATAAAAATATAGTATCACAATAATTATAAATACTAATCTTTTTCTTTTATATATGAAAATAATCTCAGACTTGCATTTACATTCTAAGTATTCAAGAGCTTGTTCTAAACATTTAGATATTGCAAACTTAGAAAAATGGGCAAAAGTTAAAGGTCTAAATTTGCTTGGAACATCTGATTTTACCCATCCTAAATGGATTAAAGAGTTAAAAGCTAACTTAACAGATGATGGAACAGGCATTCTTAAATCAAAAGGTGGAATGAATTTCCTATTACAATCAGAAGTTTCTTTAATATATACTGATATGGGTAAAGGAAGAAGAGTTCATAACATTATCTTAGCACCTAATTTTGATACAGTTGATCAAATAACTAAATTCTTCTTAAGTAAAGGTAGAATTGATTATGATGGCAGACCAATATTTAAGGTTTCTTGTCCTGAATTAGTTGAAGAAATGAGAAGCATATCTAAAGATATTGAAGTAATACCTGCGCATTGTTTGATTCCAAATTCATTAATTCAAACTAATAAAAAAATGAATGAGATTAAAAACATTAAAAAAGGAGATCAAGTAGTAACACACAAGGGAAGATATAGAAAAGTTGAAGATATCTACAAAAGAAAGTATGATGGGCAGATTATTGAGATAATACCTGCCTGTATGAAGATAGGAACATATTTTACACCTGAACATCCAATTCTTTCAATAAAAAGTTATAAAGAATGTAAGAATATGTCTCACACGATTTGTAAACCAACTTGTGCATACTTAAAAAGGAGATGTAATAAAAAAGAATTTGAGAGATATAAGCCAGTATGGACACAAGCAAAAAACATTGAAAAAGGTGATATTGCTTTATATCCAAGATATAATCAAATAAAAGATATTAAAAATATTAAAATATCAGATAATATCAATTGTAGTTTCTTTAAAGAAAAAGGATATATTAAACCAAGAAAAGAAAGGAGCTTTTTAAAAAACTTACTTATTAAAAATGAGATTAAAGTTTCGGAGGATTTCTGTCGATTAATTGGTTATTATCTAGCAGAAGGACATTCTACAAGAGACCATATATCTTTTACTTTCTCAAAAGAGGAGATTGAGTATATCAAAGATGTTGAACAATTATTAATAAATTTATTTGGACCTTTTATTAATATTATAGTTAAGGATGAAATAAATTCAAATGGAATATCACTCTCTGTTCATTCAAAGATATTATGCGAATTTTTTAAGTTATTTTATGTTGATAGCCCAAGAAGATCGTATAATAAACAAATTCCTAGTTGGTTTTTGAATCTGCCAGAGAATAAGCTTAAACAATTACTAATTGGATGGTGGAGAGGTGATGCTGGTTATACAAGCTCGATTGAATTATTTAATCAGTTTAAAACAATAATGCTAAAGATAGGAATTATTCCATCAATATCAAAAACAACTGCTAAAAGTGTAAATAAAAGAAGAAATTTAAAGCTAAATATTATTAATGATAGAAGAATTAAAGCAAATAAGGATATATATCATTTCACAAACCTTTCTTTTTTTAATGACAATCTAGGTTTATTAGATTTACCAGAATTTAAGATATTTAAAGCTAAGATTGACAGAAGAAAAGGTTGGTTAGATGAAAATTATGTTTATCTACCAGTAATTAAAATAAATAAAAAACAGTACAATGGATTAGTATATAACCTTGAAGTAAAGGAAGACCATTCTTATATTACTGAGAATTTAGCCGTACATAATTGTTGGACACCTTGGTTTGGATTGTTGGGAAGCAATGGTGGTTTTGATTCTGTTGAAGAAGGTTTTAAAGATCAAGCAAGACATATCCATGCTTTGGAAACGGGGTTAAGTTCTGATCCGCCAATGAATTGGAGGTTATCAAAACTAGATAAATATGCTTTGGTTAGCAATTCTGATTCGCATTCGTTCTGGCCATGGAGAATTGGTAGAGAAGCTACGTTATTTAATCTTAAAGAATTAACATATGATAATATTCTTAAAGCAATAAGAACAAAACAAGGACTAAATGGTACAATAGAAGTTGACCCAGCTTATGGAAAATATCATTGGGACGGGCATAGAAATTGTGATGTATGTATGTCTCCAAAAGAAAGTTTAAAACATAATAAGATTTGTCCAAAATGTGGTAAGCCAATTACAATTGGTGTTGAATTTAGAGTTGAAGAACTTGCTGATAGAAAAGAAGGATTTAAGCCAACTGACGGAAAAGATTTCTATAAATTAATACCTATTTCAGATATTATATCTAAGGTACTAGGTGTTGGGGTCGCAACAAAGAAAGTTTGGACAGAGTATAACAAACTAATAGCTGCTTTTGGAAACGAAATTCATATTTTGTTAAAAGCAACAAAAGAAGAATTATTAAAAGTAGTTGATGAAAGAATTGTTGAAGTAATTATGAAGAATAGAGTTGGACAAATATATGTAAAGCCAGGGTTTGATGGAGAATATGGTGTTCCAGTATTTGATGGTAAACCAATTAAACAAGAAGTAAAAGAATATGAAGTAGTTCAAAAAGGAATTAATGACTTTTTCTAATGTTTAGTAACAACATAACATAAAGATAGAATAAATATAATAGTAGCAAGTATGAAAAGAGGTAAGACATTAGTTTTAGCAAAACCGCCAATTACATTTCCAGTAATTTCGTTGCCATCTCCAACAGTAATATAACCATCTAAATAAGTTCTAATTGTATCACCATATCGATAAGTTCCTGGTTCATCAAAAGTATAAGAAAAAGTGTCTCCAGGTAAGATTCTATCTGAAGTAAACTTACGGTTAACTGCTATATGATGTAATTGGTGTGCTTGTGTGCCTTCATTAATCCAGGTAACTGTTGTACCAACATCTACATTTAATTCTTCTGGATCAAAATTAGTCCTTAATATTCTAATAACAACTTCATCAGATGCAGGTTTAAGAATAGGTTCTTCATCAATTATTTCTTCAATAATTGAGTCTTGAACAATTGGTGAAGTTGGTTGAATTTCAGGAGACGTTGGAACTGTTTGATCAGGTTGATTTGGTTCAATAGTTGTAGGTTGTGTTGGCTGACCTGTTTGAGTTGGCTGTAAAGGTTCTGTCCCACCAAGAGGTTGAACATTATCAAGTAAAGGATAGAATAAAACTAATCCAATAGCAATTACTAAGATTGCAACTATTAAGAATGCTACACTTGTAGTCTCTTTTTTTCCCATATAACTTAAAATTGAGAATCTAGTTTAAATATTTTTCTAAAAAATAAATAAAAAAAGAAGCTTATGCTTCTTGTTCTTCGATTTCTTCAATGCCAGTATCTTCACCAGGATTCATATCAACTTCAATACCATATTGAGTTTTTAAAGCTGCACATAATCCAGCGTTTCCTGCTTTACAAGATGCAGTCATTCGTTCAATTTGTTCTTTTTGTAAATCGTTTAAGTCAGAATCTTCAAGATCAACATTTTCTTCAGGAATAATTTGATCTGATGGTCCAGTTATATCAGCTGCGTCTGCTTCAGGAGCTACATCTGCTGCTGGAGCTGTTGTATCATCTGTTGCTGGTGCTGTTGTATCATCAGCTGGTGCTTCTTCTGGTGCTGAACAACCAACCATTAAAACAACTAGTAATAATCCAATTAAATATGTATATTTCATTTTATTTTACCTCTCATGTTTCAGCGATATCCTGCTAATTAAAAGATTGATAAGAAAGTAATTTAAATAATTTTCTAAAAAAAGAAGAAAAAAAAGAAGATTTACTCTGCTGTCATAGCATCGTCTACTGGAGCTTCTGCCATTGCATCGTCTGTCATAGCATCGTC
>CAZHRT010000006.1:17782-55529 GCA_964534665.1 uncultured Methanosarcinales archaeon
TCATAGCATCGTCTACTGGAGCTTCTGCCATTGCATCGTCTGTCATAGCATCGTCAACTGGAGCTTCTGCCATTGCATCGCCAGGACTCATATCGATACCATAATGTGTTTTCAAAGCTGCACATAGACCTAAACTACCTTTTTGACAAGCGGCTTTCAAACTTTCCATTTGTGCAAGTTGTGAGTCAGTAAATTCGGATGTATCAACCATGTCTGGTTCAATCATTTGTACATCATCTGCTGGCTCTGCTGCTGCTGCTTCGGCTGCTGCTGCTTCAGCTACTGCTGCTTCGGCTGCTGCTGCTTCAGTTGCTGCTGCTTCGGCTGCTACTGCTTCGGCTGCTGCTGCATCGGCTGCTGCTGCATCGGCTGCTGTTGTATCTTCTTCTGGTGCTGAACAACCAATCATTAAGATAACTAACAATAAACCTATTAAATATGTCCATTTCATTTTTGTTTTTACCTCTCTATCTTTTTAAATTCAGCGTAAGCTGTTTAATGAATATACCGACTGTTCATTTATATATCTTTCGGATATTTTGTATTGATAATGGCTACTAGTATTTCTTATACTAATGACAATATAATTCTTAAATATTTTAGCTTAATATTTGATTTTCTCAGCTTTGAATACTGTTTGTAAAGAAGCAATCGCAACTTCCAATTGTTTTGTATCTGGCTTAAAAGTAGTAAGTCTTTGCATCAATAATCCAGGCATAGATATCAAAGAAGTAAGCCAATTATCATATTTTCCTGTTAATTTAATCAATTCATATGAAATACCTGCAATAAATGGAAGGAACAAGATTCTTAATAATAAGTTTAAAAAGAAATTGAATTTTATAGGTATTAAAAAGTAAATAAAAATACTAATAAATATTACTAAAAACAAGAAATTTGTACCACACCTTTTATGTTCTTTATGATATTTTCTACAATTTTTGGGTGTTAGCTTCTTTTTAGCTTCAAAACAACCAATTACTTGGTGTTCAGCACCATGATATTGAAATACGCGCTTTACTTCTGAAAATCTTGAGATAACTAATAAGTATCCAATAAAAACTATTATCTTAATAAATCCATCATAAAAATTAAAAACGAAAGGGTTTGTTGGGTTTATTGCCTTTGTGATAAACAAAGGAAGAAATTTAAACAATCCAAGTGCCATAACAACTGCAAATATTGTACCTAAAACAGTGATTATACCACTACTTT
This sequence comes from uncultured Methanosarcinales archaeon, assembly GCA_964534665.1. Classification (GTDB taxonomy): domain Archaea; phylum Nanobdellota; class Nanobdellia; order Woesearchaeales; family JAHJBD01; genus JAHJBD01. The sequence goes on from CAZHRT010000006.1 coordinate 18,998, forward strand.
CTTTTTCATCTTCATCCATCTGTTGTTCAGCAGACCAGTTTAATGTTTTAATGCCAAGTTTAAGTGTATCTATTAAATTAGTTATACCCCTTAAAAAGAAAATCTTAGAAAATAGAACTTTCTTAAGTTTTTGTTTCTTAATTTTAATTTTTCCGTTCTCTAGTCTAACAGCTACTGCTAAATGTTTCTGAGAACGCATCATAACGCCCTCAATAACTGCTTGTCCGCCAATAGAGTGGGTCATAAGAATTAAGAAAAATTAAATATTATTTAAGGGTTCCTAAATTAATATGTCAGAAATATACCAATTGTCTATTTGACCAGTAGACAAAGTCCACTATCTAATTTTAGAAAATAGTATATTTCTGCGCATGCTCAAGAACCATTGGTCTATCATAATGAGGATGAAGCACTAGCTTCATGCCACCAATCTATTGACCGATGATTCTTGACATTACTAAAATAAAAAGTTTTATTAATGAGCAGTTCATATTTTACAATAGAGGTGATTATTCATGACATCAAACAAATTAAAAAAAGCTGCTATTATGATTGGTTATTTGATAGGAGCTTGGTGGCTATTATTCTCAATATTATCACAAGGACTAACATTACCCGAGATACCTAAAGCAATTTCTTTACAAGTACTTGTATTTTCTGAGTTTTTTATTGGAGGCATCATATTAATTTTAACACAAGTTGGAAGTAAATGGGAAAAACAAGGTGGCTGGTTATTAATAGCTTACAGTATATTTACTTTTGCACATGTAATAACACATACAGTTAATGGCAAGTATGTAGGTCTTGAAAGTGTATTAAGATTTATCTTTTTAGCTTCAGCACCTTTGGTAATTGGAATTATGTTTATTGAAAGTGTTTTTGTTAATAGGCCAAAGAAAGATGAGAAAATAATAGGACAAAAAACTAAGAATGTTTTAAATAAAAAGAAGCCTGTTAAGAAAGCAACTAAGAAAAAAGCAATTAAAAAGGTTACAAAGAAAAAGTCTAAAAAATAATTTATTTTTTTCTTTCTTTTAGATATAAATCAAAACTAAATTCTACTGGTTTACAAGACCCTTTATTTAAGCAAGTAGGATACTGTCTACAGATTTCTGCTCTATATTGATGAATTGTGCATGTTGCTTTTTTTCCTTGTTTAAGAAACATACATTTACCATTCTTTTCTTTTATGTACTTAACACCAAAATTGTCTGTAAAAATAAAATCTTTTAATCCTGCTTTTTTAATTCTTAGAATATCTTTCTTAGTTAGTCTAGGAGTATAACAACAATCCCCACATTGTTTACATTTAAAATTCTTCATATTAGAATAAAAACAAGGTAAGAAGTTATAAAACCAATAATTGATCCAACAGCAACCTGTGCTGGTGTATGACCTAAAGAATAATGAAGTTTTGGAACTTTAACCTTTGTTTTCTTTATTACTTGGTTTAAGATTCGGCCTTCTTCGCCTGCTGTTCGTCTAACACCCATTGCATCTCTTAAAACAACTGCTGCAAAAGCTAATGCAAGATAAAATAATGTTGAAAAGCCCTCTGTTAAACCGATGATGGTTAAAAGCCCTATAACGATTGAAGAATGAACACTAGGCATTCCACCAGTAACAATTAAATCTCTAATTTTAAACTTTTGTTTGTGCTTAAAAATAATGATTAAAATCTTACCAAATTGAGGTAAAGCATAAGATAATACTAATGCTAAAAATATTGGTAAGTTTATGTCTATTGGCATGTATTAATATTTGAGGTTATGGTTTAAATAGTTTTTGATTTAAACTGGAGCAAAGTTTATATAATACTATAACTAAAAACAAGCTATGACAAAATATTATTTTCAAAAACCTGACTTTAAGAAATTAAATAAAGAAGGGATTGTTGGAGTTGATATGCACTTCCATACACAATATAGTATGGATGGTATTTCTAAAGTTGAGAATGCACTAAGGAAAGCTAAGAATCTTGGGTTTGGTTTTGCAATTACAGACCATAATGAAATTAAAGGTGTTCAAAAAGCAGTTAAGTTAAACAAGAAAAAAGTTTTTTTTGTTCCAGGTATTGAAATAACAACAAAAATTGGCTCACATATTTTAGTCTATTCAACTCACGCATCTAATTTAATTAGTTGGTTTGACAAAAAGATTAAGCCGTTAAAAGCGAAAAATCCTTTTTTTATCCAAAAAACATTCTCTGAAATATTAGATATGGCAAAATCAAATGGTTTTTATGTTGGTGTTCCACATCCGTATGGTGCAGGAATAACTGGTGTTATGAACTCTGAAGAGAAATTTAATATAAAGAAAATAGACTTTATTGAGGGTATAAATGGTGTTTGTTTTAGAAGTATGAATAAAAAAGCAATTGCATGGGCAAAAAAAGCTAACAAAGGTATGAGTGCTGGAACTGATGCACACAATACTTCAGAAATGGGAAAAACATTATGCTTTTCTGATACAGATTCATTAGATGATTTCTATAAACTAATTAAAAAAGGCAAGAATATGATTGGTGGATATGAAGTGAATATATTTCCTGATGCTATTGAGACTCTAGAGAAATTTATTAGAGAAGGTGAAAAAGAAGGCAAAGGGATCATTAAATTATATGAATCTAGATTTGGAACTGAATGGCCTTATTTTAAAAAGAAATTTGAGAAACTTGGAAGTCATTTCCATCACTTCTACATGCACCACCATTATCAAAGAAAAAAAGAAAAGGAACATCCTATCGACGAGCATCACTTAAAATGGTTAAAGAAGCATAAACATTTCAAGCACTTATTAGATAACAAAAAAGTGAATTCTAAGCTAAAACATATATAATATATAAGCAAAATGTTTAAATATTAGGAGGTCATTTAAACAAGCATATATTGTAGTATATATGTCACACATACACAATATGTAGTAGTTATTAATGAGTAAAAACAAAACGTTTATATAATATTTACAATACCAGATATAGATGTTTTACAAGAAATACACACAATATGTTGTGTTTTTGACCAAATGATATGCCCATATTGCCACGCAGACCAGACAAAAGTCACAGATTCAAGAGAAACAGAACTAGGATCTACAAGACGAAGAAGAGAGTGTCTAAAATGCAATAAAAGGTTTACAACTTACGAAAGAATTGAAGAGATTGAGTTAACAGTTGTAAAAAAGAACAAGAATCGAGAGAGATTTGATCGTAACAAACTCATAAGAGGATTTATGAGGGCTTGTGAAAAAAGACCAATCAAAATTGAAAAAATTGAAAGAATTGTTGATGAAATTGAAGCTGATCTTAGAAAAAAAGATTCAATTGAAATTCAAAGCACAGAAATTGGAGAAATGGTAATGGATAAATTAAAGGAGCTAGACAAGATTGCTTATATTCGTTTTGCGTCAGTGTATAGAGAATTTACTGACCTAAAATCATTCGAAAAAGAACTTAACAAGATAAAAGGTGATTAAAATATTAAAAGAGGGGCTAAAAATTAAAAGAGGTAGAACAAAATGACTGAAGAAAAAACAACAATAACTCAAATAAGAAAAAGAGATGGAAGGATAGTTGAATTTGTACCTGAAAAGATAACAAATGCTATATTCAAATCAGCACAATCAGTAGGAGGAAGTGATAAGAATGCTGCTGAAGAAATTACACAAAAAGTATTGACAATATTAGAATTTAAATTTACATCTAAAGAGATCCCCACAGTAGAAGAAGCTCAAGATATTGTTGAAAAAGTATTAATTAAATCAGGTCATGCGAAGACTGCCAAAGCATACATATTATACAGACAACAACATAAAAAGATTAGAGAAACAAAAGATATGTTTGTTGATGTATCAAACACAATAAGTTCGTATCTAAGACAGTCTGACTGGAGAGTTAATGAAAATAGTAATGAAGACTATTCATTCTCAGGATTAATGTTATATACAGCAGGAAAAGTTATTGCTAATTATACATTAAATGAAATCTATCCAGAAGCAGTTTCTAAAGCACATAAAGATGGTTATATGCATATTCATGACCTTAGCCATGGATTTATTGGGTATTGTGCTGGATGGTCGCTTACAAAACTATTAAAAGAAGGTTTTGGTGGTGTGCCAAATAAAGTTGATGCAAAACCAGCTAAACATATGCCAGTAGTAGTTCATCAAATGGTTAATTTTATAGGATGTCTCCAAATGGAGTTTGCAGGAGCACAAGCATTTTCTTCTGTAGATACACTTTTATCACCATTTGCAAAAAAGGATAACCTTTCTTACAAAGAAGTTAAACAAGCTATGCAAGAATTAGTTTATAGCCTAAACATACCGTCAAGATGGGGATCACAATATCCGTTCTCTAATTTAACCTTTGATTGGGTTGTACCAAAAGATATGAAAGATAAACCTGCAATCGTTGGTGGTGAACCTCAAGACTTTACATATGGAGATTGTCAAAAAGAAATGGATATGATTAACAAAGCATTCTTAGAAGTTATGAGTGAAGGAGATGCAAATGGAAGGATATTTACATTCCCAATTCCAACATATAACTTAACAAAAGATTTTGATTGGGACAGTGAGAATGCAAACATTTTGTTTGATGCAACTGCTAAATATGGAATGCCATATTTTCAAAATTATATTGGCTCTGGCCTAGATCCAGGAGCAATAAGAGCTATGTGTTGTAGATTAAATTTAAACCAACTTGAATTGATTAACAGGCCAGGAAGTATGTGGGGTCCAGGAGATAACACAGGAAGTGTTGGTGTAGTAACATTAAACATGAACAGGCTTGGTTATGAAGCTCAAAGTAAAGAAGAATTCCTCAAAAAGTTAAGTTATTATATGGAACTTGCAAAAACTTCTTTAGAAATTAAAAGAGGTATTGTAGATAATAACCTTAAGTCAGGGTTAATGCCATACACTAAAAGATATCTAGGAACATTTGATAACCATTTCGCAACAATTGGACTTTGTGGAATGAATGAATGTTGTAGGAATTTCCTAGGTAAAGACATCAGTACAGAAGAAGGTAAAGACTTTACTGTTGAGGTACTTGAACATATGCGAAACAGACTTAAAGATTTTCAACAAGAAACAGGTAATTTATACAACCTAGAAGCTAGTCCTGCTGAAAGTGCATCTTATAGACTAGCAAAAAGTGATAAAGAAAAATACCCAGATATTATAACTGCTGGTGAAGAAACACCTTATTTAACAAATTCAACACAATTACCTGTTGATAAAACTGAAGATGCAATTGAAGCAGTTGAGCATCAAGACCAAATACAGCCATTATATACAGGAGGTACAATATTCCATACATTCCTAGGTGAAAGATTGGCTTCAGGTGACAGTTGTAAACAACTAGTTAGAAAGATTGCAGAAAATACAAAACTGCCATATTTCTCAATAACACCAACATTTAGTGTTTGTAAAGACCATGGTTATCTAAAAGGAGAACAGGTAACATGTAATAGTTGTGGCCAAGAAACTGAAGTTTATACAAGAATTGTTGGATATTTCAGACCAGTAAGTAAATGGAATGTTGGAAAGAAAGAAGAGTATAAAGACAGACTTGAATATGAAGAGAATAAGAGTTTGGCCTCAGATTTCAAGGCAAAGATTGTTGTAGAACAAGATGGAACAAACTTAGCTGAAATTGGTGATGTAAATTCTTACAAGATATTTACATTTCCAAACTGTGAGAAATGCAAAGATACTAAAGAATTTTTATCAAAGATTAGTTTACTTGGGGAGGCGATTGATTTAAGCAGTCCAGATGGAAAGCAAAACTTTCAGAAATATTACAAAGATGTAAGGCAACAATTAATTCGAGATGAGCATGGATTACAATTGCCAGTTGTAATGTTTTTTGACAAGCAAGGAAATATATCTGGAGTCTCACAAGATTTGAATAGAACAAAGGAGATAATTGCATGATTAAAGGTTTGCAAAAAACTTGTTTAGTTAATTACCCCCCATATACAGTATCAACAGTATTTATGGGTGGGTGCAATTTTTCTTGTCCTTTTTGTCATAACAGAGATTTAGTATTGAATCCAGGTAAATTAGATACCATTTCTAATGAAGAGTTTATTGAATTTCTTAAGTCTAGAAAGAAATGGTTAGATGGTGTTTGTTTTGGTGGTGGTGAACCTTTACTAAATGAAAATATTGTTGAATTAATCAAGAAAGTTAAAGACTTAGGATTAAAAGTAAAGGTTGATACTAATGGAAGTAATCCTGAACTTTTGAAAAGATTAATTGATGAAAAATTGATTGATGCAATTGCAATGGATATTAAGAATTGTAAAGAAAAGTATGATGAAACTTGTGGTTGTTCTGTTGATATGGCTAAAATAGAAGAAGGTATTGATTTGATAAAAAAAAGTAGTTTAGAGTATCAGTTTAGAAGTACAATATTACCAAAATTGCATAGTAAAGGTGATATTCAAAAGATTGGTGAATGGTTAAAAGGTTCTAAAGAGTTTTGTTTACAAAACTTTAGGGCAGGTTCTTGTATTGATGAAAGCTTTGATAATGAGAAGGGTTTTTCACCAGAAGAAATGGAAGAGTTTAAACAAGTTCTTAATGAATATTTTGAGAAAGTATTGATTAAGTGATTATCTTTTTTCTTTAATCATCCTTTTAATTTCATTTAAGTCTGATTGCATGTTTTGAATCTCACGTTCTGCTTTACGATTAACCTGATAATCATATTTTTGGTTAAGACGATCACGTTCACCTGCCCTATTCTGACTCATTAAGATAACTGGTGCTTGTACAGCTGCTAAAGTTGAAAGAACAAAGTTCAGAAGTATAAACGGATAGGGGTCCCATTTTTTATCAATCATATAAAGATTTAAGACCATCCAAATTCCTAAAAATCCAAATAAAGAAAGGATAAAGTACCAGCTTCCTGCAATTCTTGTAACAAAATCAGCTGATTTTTGTCCAAATGTCAGTTTCTTTTTTACTGGACCATTATGGTTGCCGTTTTTACACACAGGACATACTTTTTGTGCCATAAAAGTATTTTTGGTTTAATAGTTTATAAACTTTTTTCTTAAATTGATAAAAACATTTAAAAACAATTAAAGTTACAATTAATATTTGGGGGAAAATGGAGTGTAAAGTTTTATCTAATAAAGAGAATTGTCCTTGTTTACATACTTCTTGCTCTAAACATGGTGTTTGTTGTGATTGTTTAAGATATCATCTTAGTTCAAGAGAATTACCTGCGTGTTGTTTTCCTAAAAATGTTTCTGATACGGATGAAAGAAGTTTTTCTAAGTTTATAGAGGTGAATTCATGACAAAAAAAAAGAGTGTGAAAAAAGCTAAATTAAAAAAGGTTGCTTCAAAAAAGCTTAAAGGAGAGATTTGTGAAATGATTAATGGAAAAGTTGTTTGCCATAAAGAGGATATTGAGATTTTTGAGGTAAAACATGGCTAGACCTAAGTGGGATGAGTATTTTATAAAAATTGCTTTCTTAGTTGGAGAAAGAAGTACATGTAAAAGGCACCATGTAGGTGCAGTTATGGTAAGGAATAAAAGAATCTTAACAACAGGTTATAATGGAGCTCCTGCTGGATGTAAAGATTGTCTAGAACTTGGTTGTTTAAGAGATGCTCAAAATATTCCTTCTGGTGAAAGGCATGAAATATGTAGGGCAACGCACGCAGAACAAAATGCAATAATTCAAGCTGGATTGCATGGAGTTAATCTTTCTGGTGCGGACATATATTGTACACATTCACCTTGTGTTTTGTGTGCTAAAATGTTAATTAATGCAGGTGTTAAACGATTTATTACTTCTGGTGAATATCCTGATACTGCTGCTTTAGAATATCTTAAAGAAGTAGGTATTGAATTTGTTAAAGTTGATAAACCTTCAACTGATATTAATGTTTTGGATTAAGGAACTTCTCCAAATTTGCAACTATTACATGTCCAATCTAAATAAATCCAACCTTCTCTTTGATAACGTCTTTTTGCTTCTGGTAATTTAATTCTTAAAAAAGCATGGCTTGGTTTGAATACAAGTTCTGTATATATTCCAATAGATTCTAACAAAGAAGCTAAAGCAATAGTTCCTGATTCACAGTCCCCCCCACCAATTGTTAAGAATTCCCTAGGATATTCAACATATTCAGATTCAATTGGATCGGAAATATATTCATAATTGTCTCTAACAAAATAGTATATTGCTTTTGCTTGGCAAACTCTGTTGCCTTCACAAGATTCTGTTGCTATACGATTAGCAATTCTCTTAATCTCTTGATCTTTGGGTGTAATGAATTTGTAAAGATCGTTTTTAGTAGTTATTTTTGTTGAAGTGTTTCCTAGTTTTATTCCTAAAGGAACAACTTCTTCTCTATTTGGGATATTGGTTGGTTCTGGATCTAACTTACCACCATAATAAGAAAATGTCCATGTTGATACAAGTAATAAAAAAAATAAGCTGAGAATAATCCTTATTGGAGTAGGAAATCTTTTTGGTTCTGCTTCTTCATCATTCAAATGATGATGCCGTTTAAGGTCTTCTTCTATATCCATGGTATAAGAATTAGTTATGATGTTTATATATGTTATGAAGGTTTATTATTTTTTATTATAATCCATATCAATATGTTGAACTCCCCACAGATCATAAGGTTTAGAAATTGCTGTAAAATTAACTTTCTCATAAAAAAATTGAGATCTAACTTGACTTCTAACCCAAATACGTTTTGGTTTTAGTTTTTTTATATCTGTAATCATAAACTCAATTAAACCTGTACCAATATGTTTTGACCTAAGTTCTTTTTTAGTTACCATACGTTCAATTTTAAATTCGCTTGATGAAACTTCTCGAAATCTGGCCGCACCTACAATTTCATTATCAACAATACTAATGTAATGTTTAGAAACTTTATCATCTTCATCTGGTTCCCAACCTGGCTTAAAACCTTGTTCTATGATAAATATATCAGCTCTTAATCTTATTGCATCAATGAATTCATTTATTGATTCAACTTCTTTATATTCGACTTGCATTTTGTTTGATAAGAACAGTATAATGTTTATATATTTATTTCTTTGCTGGAAGTCTTGGAACGATAATAAAAGCACCTATGATCAACACTATCCCAGCAATTACATAAAGAAAATGATTAATTACTGATGGATATGTTAATACAAAGTCAATAACACCCAGTTTATGCAATGTTGGAACAGTAGTTATTACAATAATACTTATTCCAAAAATAATTGAAGGAAATTTGATATGTTTTTCTTGTGAAACAAATCCATCTTTCAAAAGACGTTTACCTGCAAAAACTGTTAAAAAGAATACTGCATAATTAAAAATAGGATAATTACCAATATTAAATTGAATATAACCATAATTAAACAATAAAGTAAGCACACCTATAGATAACAAAGCAAGACCATTTACAATATACCTTACCATTTTAGGAATAACCATTGTTAAGAACAGTGCAGCAACAATGATTAAGGAAACAAAAGTATTTAACATTGCCATAATAAGGTAATTAATACTTCAATTTTTAAACTTTTTGCACCAACCTTTATAAACCAATAAATAAATCTAATTCTGGGGGAAAGATGTTTTTAGATATGATTAATCAACCAAAGGATTTGAGAGTTTTAACTAAAGAACAACTCAAGAATTTGGCTGAAGAGATACGAGAAAAAATAATTAATACTGTTTCTAAGACAGGTGGACATTTAGCTTCTAATTTAGGTGTAGTAGAATTAACTATTGCAATGCATTATGTATTTGAGAGTCCAAAAGATAAGATTGTATGGGATGTAGGGCATCAGTCTTATACCCACAAATTATTAACAGGAAGAAAAGATCAGTTTGGGACGTTAAGACAACATAAAGGATTGGCAGGTTTTCCAAAAAGAGAAGAATCTAAGCATGATAGTTTTAATACAGGACATTCTTCAACTTCTATATCTGCTGCTTTAGGTATTGCAAAAGCAAGAGATCTTCAAAAGTTGAATTATAAAGTTTTAGCAGTAATAGGTGATGGTGCATTAACAGGAGGTATGAGTTTTGAAGGATTAAACCAAGCAGGACATATGAAATCTGATATGATTGTTGTGCTTAATGATAATGAAACAAGTATTAGTCCCAATGTTGGTGCAATGAATTCTTATCTTAGAAAGATGGTTACTGATCCACATTATCATGATAGAAGAAAAAAAGCTGTTAAATTGTTTAAATTATTGCCTAAATTTGGAGGGAAAGCAGCTAAAGCAATACTTGACTTAGAAGAAACAATGAGAGCTTTTACAACAACACCTGGTTTATTGTTTAAAGAATTGGGATTCGGGTATTATGGTCCAGTTGATGGACATAACCTTGGAGACCTTATTAATGCGTTTGAGAATATTAAGAAAATCAAAGGTCCAATATTGTTACATGTATTGACAAAAAAAGGACATGGTTATCAGCATGCAGAAAATAACAAAACAAGATTTCATGGAATTTCTCCGTTTAATATCAAAACAGGTGAAACAGAACCTAAAGGTGTAACTTTTACAAAATCATTTTCAGATTGTTTGATTAAATTAGCTAAAAAAGATGAAAAAATTGTTGCAATAACTGCTGCAATGGCTTCAGGTACTGGCTTAGATAAATTTTCTGAAATGTTTCCAGATAGGTTTTTTGATGTAGGCATCGCTGAACAGCATGCTGTAACTTTTGCTGCTGGTTTAGCTTCAAATGGTATGAAACCTGTTGTTGCGATTTATTCAACATTTTTACAAAGGGCTTATGATCAAGTGATACATGATGTTTGTTTACAAAATTTGCCAGTTATATTTGCAATTGATAGAGCAGGCCTGGTTGGTGATGATGGGCCAACACACCATGGTGCATATGATTTAAGTTTCTTAAGAAATGTTCCTAACTTAACAATTCTTGCTCCAAGAGATGAAAGAGAACTTGGAGATATGTTAAAAACTGCAATTGAATTAAACGGACCAGTTGCAATAAGATATCCAAGAGGGGGATGTTGTGGAGAATTAAGTAAAGAAATGAAGTCAATGTCAATAGGAAAAGCAGCTGTTTGTGCAGGTGGATCAAACTTAGCAATATTTGCTGTAGGTAATATGGTTGACATTGCAATTGCTGCAATGGAGGATCTTAAGAAAATTGGAATACAACCTTGCATAATAAATGTTAGAACTGTAAAACCTATTGATGAAGAAATGATTGTTGAACAAGCAAAGAATCTCAAGAAGATAATTACAATAGAAGAAAATAGTTTAATTGGTGGATATGGTTCTGCTGTATTAGAAGTCTTAGAAAAACATAAAGTTAAAGCAAGTGTTAGAAGAATTGGAATTCCAGATGAATTTATAGAACAAGGTAAACCAAATGTTATTAAAGAAGAATGTGGGTTATGTAAGCAAGGAGTAATTGATGCTGCTAAGGATTTAATGAAAAAATGAATAGACGTAAAACTAAAAAGGTTATGATAGGGAAAGTTGCTGTTGGAAGCGATTCAGATATATCTATACAAAGTATGTGTAACACTTTAACTAAAGATGCTGATGCAACAATCGAACAAATTCATAAATTAGAAGAAGCTGGGTGTGAGATAATTAGGGTTTCTGTTCCAGATATGGATTCAGCTAATGCTTTAAAGAAAATTAAAGAAAATATATCTATCCCTTTAGTAGCTGATATACATTTTGATTATAAATTAGCTTTAGAATCTGCAAAATATGTAGATAAATTAAGAATTAACCCTGGAAATATTGGAAGTTCTGATAAAATTAAGATGGTTGTTGATGAGGCTAAAAATAGAAATATACCAATAAGAATTGGAGTTAATCTAGGAAGTCTAGATAAAGAAATTGAAGCTAAGTATGGGTTAACTGCAGATGCTTTAGTTGAATCTGCTTTAAAACATGTTAAAATCTTAGAAGATCTAGGTTTCTATAACACAATTGTTGCATTGAAAGCTTCAGATGTTCCAAAAACAATTGAAGCTTATGAAAAATTCTCTAAATTAAATGATTATCCATTACACTTAGGAATAACTGAGGCTGGAACTGGTTTTACAGGAGGAATTAAATCTGCAGTTGGTATAGGAAGCATGCTTGGGAAAGGAATTGGAGATACAATCAGGGTTTCATTATCAGCAAATCCGGTTGAAGAAGTTAAAGTAGGTAAGGAGATATTAAAATCTTTAAAATTAAGAAAATTTGGTATTGAAGTTACTGCGTGTCCAACATGTGCAAGAGCTGAGTATGATGTTGCAAAAGTTGCTTCTGAAATTGAAGAAAAGGTTGCTAATATAAAGAAACCATTACATGTAGCAATAATGGGTTGTGTTGTAAACGGTCCAGGTGAAGCAACTTCAGCTGATATTGGAATTGTTGGTGGTAAAAATAAATGTGTATTATATGAAAAAGGTAAATTAATATGTAATGTTGAAAAAGAAGAAATAGTTGAAGAAGTTTTGGATAAAATTTATAAAACAGAACAATAAAAATCATAATAAGATGAATACAGCAATAATTGTCGGAGCAGGTTATGGAAAAAGGATGGGTGCAGATAAGAATAAGATACTCTTGCATCTAGATGATAAACCAATAATACATTATACAATAAAAGTATTTCAGGATTGTGATTTTATTGATAGGATTATTATTGTTACAAAAACAGAAGATATTGAATATATTAAGAAAATTGTTTCTTCAAGTGAATTTAATAAAGTTGAAAAGGTGGTTGGTGGTGGTAATGAACGTCAAGATTCGGTTAATAATGGTTTATTACAAATCACAGATTCAAGTGCAAATGATGTTGTTATTGTTCATAATGCAGCTAATCCTTTTGTTAGCAAGAAAACAATAGCTGATGTTGTTAATGCAGCTAATAAGTATGGTGCTGCAGCTGTTGGTTTTAAAGCTAAAGATACAATTAAAGAAGTTAATGAAAAAGGGTTTGTTATTAAAACAATTGATCGTTCAAATCTTTGGCAAATGCAAACACCTCAAGCAATAAAGTACAGTCTTGCAGTAAAGGCTTTTAAAAAAGCTCATGAAGATAATGTTAAAGCAACAGATGATGTTGCATTAGTTGAATTATTAGGAAAAAAGGTTAAGATTATTGAATCTAATGCTGAAAATATTAAAGTTACAACACCAATAGATTTGAGTGTTGGAAGACAGATTAGATCTAATTCAAGAATAGGTTTTGGGCAAGACAGTCATATGTTCCATGATGGTGAAAAAGAAAAGCACCTTGTTTTAGGTGGAATTAAGATTAAAGGACATAATGGTTTGAAAGCTAACTCAGATGGAGATGTAATATTGCATGCCCTATTCAATGCATTGTCACAATCTGTTGGGAAGAAATCAATTGGACATTACGCAGATAAAATGTGTGAAGATGGAACAAAAGATTCAAAAGAATATCTAAAAATTGCTTTAAAATTAGTTGAGGAAGAAGGTTATAAATTAAATAATATTGGAATTATGATTGAATGCAAAAAACCAAGAATAAGTGAACATGAAGAAGAAATTAAGAAAAATTTAGCTGAATTGTGTGAGATTAATGTTAAAAGTATAGGTATCACTGCAACATCAGGCGAAGAACTTACGTCTTTTGGAAAAGGCCAAGGGATACAAGCTTTTGCTGTTGTTTCGGTTAATCAAAATGACTGAATTAGAAATAAAAGCATATGCAAAAGTAAATCTTACTTTAGATGTGCTAAAGAAAAGAGAAGATAATTATCATGATATTAGTTCTATAATGCAACAAATTAGTTTACATGATACAATAACTATAAAATCTAATCCAAAAGTTATTGTACAATGTAAAGGGGTTCCTGAAGAAAATAATCTTGCTTACAAGGCTGCTTATCTCTTAAAAAATACATTTAATGTTAAAGCTGGTGCTTTTATTGATATTGAAAAGAAAATACCAATTGGTGGTGGATTAAGTGGTGGTTCAAGTGATGCTGCTTCTGTTCTAAAAGCATTGAATGAATTATGGGAATTGCATTTGAATATTGGAGATCTTGAAAGAATGGGTGCAGAATTAGGAATGGATGTTCCATTCTCAATACTCGGTGGAACTTGTATTGCAACTAACAGAGGAGAAATAGTTGAAAAGATTAAAACGCCTGAATTACATTTTGTTTTAGTTAATCCAGGCATTGGCATCTCAACTAAAGAAGCTTATTCTGTACTTAATCTGGATAAGTGTGGTAGAACAAACTCAACACAAAAAATGTTAAAAGCTATTAAAGAAAATGATATTAAAGGTATAACAGATAATCTCCACAATGATTTTGAATATTCATTATCAGAAAGATATTCGTTTATTAAAGATATCAAAGAAGATCTTAAAAAGAATGGTGCAATAAGTTCTGTTATGTCTGGATCAGGTGCAACTATTTATGGAGTATTTGAAAATAAAGATAAAGCAAAAATTTCTTTTCAGAATCTAAAAAAGACTTATGAATTTGTTTCTATAGCAGAGAGTATAAAATGAATTTTAAAACTGATTTAATTGAATTGAAAAGTAAAATAGATGATACTTTGAACCGTTTTTTAGATAATGAGATATCTAAACAAGATGGATTTCTTAAGAAATGTTATGAAAGAAATAAAGCTTATATTATGCGTGGTGGTAAAAGGTTAAGGCCTATTGCTTGTATTAAAGCTTACCAAGCAGTAAAAGGGAAAGTAAATGATCAAATAATCAAAGCTGCAATTTCTCTTGAATTATTTCACGCTTCATCTTTGATACACGATGATATAATGGATGAAGATGATGTGCGACGTGGAGAAAAAAGTATGCATAAACTATTTGAAGAAGATTCTGATAAAGGAAAACAAGGAAAATTGTTTTTAGATGAAGGTAAAAGATATGGTTCTTCAATAGCTATTATCCAAGGTAACATATTATTTTCATTAGGACTTAAGTGTATAACAAAAAGTGATTTTCATAATATTGCTGAAGCGTTTAAGTTATGTCATGAAGCGTATCAAGAAGTTAATGATGGACAATTATTAGACATTGATTTTGAGTCAAAAGAATTAACTGAAAAAGACTATATGAAAATGGCAAATCTAAAAACTGGTAAACTATTTTCTTTATCTGTCGATTTTGGTGCATTGTTTGCAGATGCAAATGATGAACAAAGAAAAGCTTTTAGAGAATATGCTGAGAATGCAGCACTCGGTTTTCAAATTCAAGATGATTTAATGGATATTAGTAAAGATATGAAAAAAGGTAATACTCTTGGCTCAGATATTAAAAAGGGTAAGATGACTTTAATGGTTATAAAAGCTTTAGAAAAAGGTTCTAAGATTAAAGTTTTAGGTAAATTAAATGCAACTGAAATAGAAATTGAAAATGCTTTGAAAGTGTTGCAAAAAAGTGGAGCTATTGATTATTGTAAGAATAAAGCTAAAGAATGTGTAAAAAAGGCAAAAGAAATTATTTCAATAATTGAAGATAAAGAATTTTTTGATAATCTTGCAGATTATATGGTAGCTAGAGTTCATTAATTTGTTTCTTAACTAGTTCCCAGTCAACATCATTGTTAACGCAGTCATATTTTGGCAATTGAATAACTATTGGAACAATCTTTTTACCATTTAAAAAAAGACCTTTAGGATTTAGTTTTTCTTGTTTAAGGCCTTCAATAATATCATGAATACATGTTACCCCTAATACTGCTTGAATATTCTTTCTTTTTATAATTCTTTTAATAAATTCTACACTAGGAACAATAAAGAACTGAAATCCTTTTTCTTCAGCTGTAACTTTAATATCACCACATTTACATAATCCGCATTTTATGCACATAATACCATCTGTTTTTGAGAATTTTGCTGGACAATTATTGTGGATTAAACAATGTGGAAGAAATATTGCTCGGTTATTAGTTATTTTCTTAAACTTTTCTTTGTAATAATTATTAATGATTTTCTCAATATTATAATTAATCCCAACTTTCTTTAAACCGTTCCTTAATGGGAAAAAAGATAATTTTACAATAAACTTAAGTTTTTTCAGTGACATAGTAGATGTAAACTTGAGATTAGCTTAAAAATGTTATTAAAAAAAAGAATAAAAAGAAAAAAGCATTAAGCTACAAATAAGCCTGCTTTTTCTGGATCATACTTCCAATCATGTGAAAGTTTACCACTTTTCTTATAATATTTTGTCAATCGCTTAATCATTGACTCTGTTAATATAAGTCCACGTTTAGCAGTTTTATCTCTTGTGTTATCTTCAAGATGTTTCTTGATTGCAACTGCTCTTTTGATTAAAGCTAAAATATCTTCAGGAATTTCTGATGCTAGTTTCTTATCTACAAGAAATTGTCCTAATGATTTTTTAAGTATTAGTTTAGCCGATGGTATACCATATGTATCTCTTAAGACAATTCCTATTTCAGATGTTG
Source organism: uncultured Methanosarcinales archaeon (assembly GCA_964534665.1). Taxonomy (GTDB): domain Archaea; phylum Nanobdellota; class Nanobdellia; order Woesearchaeales; family JAHJBD01; genus JAHJBD01. Next base: position 35,446 of record CAZHRT010000006.1, read on the forward strand.
TCTTACCTTCTTTAGATAACTTAGTAATTAACATTTCTAATTCTTTTTCTTTATACCTAACCCAACTAGGCATAACTTTCTTTGCTGGTTTAGTTGAACCAGACTTACCATGTTTTCTTGAATGCATTCTTGCCATTTTTATTCCTCCTAGGAAAACAAAGAATCAGTACTTTGTCTCCAGTATAGTCAAGCTTTCACCGAACTATCCATTGATATACTCAATAGAACCCATTTTGGTTTATAAATGTTATGTATAATACAAATTTGCTAATCAATTTTTATCAAATTTATGGAATCTAAAAGTAATTTGACTTTTAGATAATTATAAAAACAAGTAGTATTAGATAGAAAATATGGTTTATGTTAATGTTGTATTATTGATTGTTGGACTTATCTTATTAGTTAAAGGTTCTGACTTTTTTGTTGAAGCTTCATCATCAATTGCTAAAAGGCTTGGTGTATCTGGATTTATAATTGGATTAACATTGGTTGCGTTTGGAACTTCTATACCTGAACTTGCTTCATCTATTGTTGCTTCGCTTAAAGGTGAAGGAGGACTTGTAATAGGTAATGTTATTGGTTCTAATATAGCAAATATTGGTCTGATTGTTGGTATTGCGGCTATTATAGCTGTAATAAAAACAAAAAAACATATGTTAAAAAGAGATGGATACTTAATGTTATTTGCATGTTGCCTTTTTTATATATTTATTATTGATGGATCTTTTAATTGGATTGAAGCTTTAATATTCTTATTATTATACATAGCATACATGGCATTTCTTGCATCTTCAAAAGAAGAATCTGAAAAAGAATATCATTTTGGAGATTTTGTTAGATATTTTTTTAGTTTTAGATATTTTGTCACAATAAAAAATGGGATTCAATCTAGTTTATCAAAAAAAGATATTCCAAGTAGAAAAAAAGGTGAGTTAAAAAAAGAATTTAAAATCGGAATGATAAAAGATTTTTCTCTTTTAATAATTAGTGGAGTTGGTATTTTTTTTGGTGCTAGGTATTTAATTGAAGAAGCTATATTCTTTGCTGATTTGTTTAATGTCTCAAAAACAGTTATAGGGGCAATTCTTGTTGCTATTGGCACTTCTTTACCTGAACTTTCTGTTTCAATTACTGCTGCAAAAAAAGGTTATAATGACCTTTGTATTGGAAATGTAATTGGTTCTAATATTGCTAACTTGTTCTTAGTATTGGGTGTATCTGGCTTAATCATACCATTAACAGTTGACTTAACAACATTATTATTTACTGCACCAGTAATGATATTGATGGCTATAATGTTATTATTATTTATTGGAAGTAAATGGAATATCAGAAAAAAAGAAGGATGGGTATTATTGACAATGTATGCATTATTTATTGGATTATTAATGTTTAAGGTTTTTTAGTGCCATTATCTTATGAGCTAACTTTGCTAAAGAATAAGCTTCTGCTCTGAAATTCTCCGTTGGTGCAAATTCAACTATATCTGAACCAATAACATTCTTGTTTTTGAAAATAATATTTAACATGTTAATTACTTGGTCCCATGTAAAACCGCCAGGTTCTGGTGTTCCTGTATTTCTAATAAAAGAAGGATCAAAAACATCTACATCAATTGAAATGTAAACTTTATCTTTAAGATTATTTAATTGATTTTTTAGTTTATCTTCATTATAATCATAAGATTTGATAATATTTATGTCTTCATTGTTATTTATTATTTCTATTTCATCTCGATCCATTGACCTAACACCAACAACAAGAGTTTTATGTTTTTCAGAAAGTCTTTGAGTTGTACATCTATGATTTTCTGTTGAATTATTCCATGAATGAAAGCAATCAGGATGTGCATCTAAAATAATAACTGAAAAATCATCCTGATGACCCTCAACTTCTTTAACAGCATTAATTGTAATTGAATGATCACCACCTAAGAATATTGGAAATTGGTCTTTGTTAAAGGTATCAGCTGTTATAATGCCTTTAAGAAATGGTTCTTGATCAAATTGTTCATCGTAGTATTCAAGCTGTTTAGAAGCTTTAATAATCTCTTCAGGGCCTTTATTAGAACCTTTTCCGTATGAAACATCGCCTTCAATAGGTTTTGGAATTATAACAAACTTTGAATTAGGTTTTCTATATTGTTCATCTAAGTTCATGAAATTCATTCTACAACCTCTGTTTCAATCTTTTCTAAATCGCAAAAATCTGAAGTAAAGTTATAAGCACCAGCATTTAAGAATGTTAAAGTATCGCCAACCTTAGGATTTTCTAGATAAACCCTATACCTAAACAAATCCATTGAACAAGGAGTAATTCCTTTTATTACATAAGGAGTACCTTGTTTTTGTTCTCCTTCAACTAAAAGTTTAACCGGAACAATAATAGCATCCATATCTGAATTATAAACAGAAGCATTAACAATAATATTATTCTCATTTATGCTTACAATCTTGGTAATAAGTCTTGCAGAAGGGGCAGCAATAAACCTTCCAGGTTCTATAATTAGATTAATATGATTTTCGTTTAAGAATTCTTTAAGTTCTGTAATCTTATTAAAAATAGAATTTAATACATCCATATTTGTATTAGCATATTCTGAAGGGAGGCCTCCACCAATATTTACAAAATCTATAACTGAAAAATCTTCAATAAGATTTGATAATTCATACTTTAGATTCCACTCTGCCATGTTTTGAGTTTTTCTATGGAAATGTACGCCTAATTTTTCTATTGATTGATTTCCTTTTAATTCTTTTAGTCTTTTATTAATTGTTTCAGAATTCATACCAAAAACAAAATATTTTTCTGTTTTCATTGTGTTTTCTTTAAGTTTAATTCTCAATAATAAATTAATCTTAGTAGGTTTGTTTTCTAGGTAAGATAATAACATATCTAAATCGCTTTCATTATCAATAACAAACCATCTGATACCTTGATCTAATAGATTTTTTATTTGGTTGTTGTTCCATGCCTGAGCTAAGAAAATAACTTTTAATTTATTACTAATATGTTTAAGTTCGTTAACAAAATGTACACTAAATAAAGAATCAGTTTCTTTTTCTAAGATTCTTGTAATCTCTTGATTTGTTTTTGAACTGTAAGATACAATGTCTGCATAAGACTTCACTTTATTATATTGCTCTAGAACTTTACTTTTTGATAATATGAATTTAGGATTTTGCATTTTTCTTATAATCACCAGGATTTTTTTTGTCTAATTCTATTTTATCTCTTGGTTTTAAGAGATCTTCATCACTTAATTGTTCTAAAGCGCCAATCATTGCTAAAGGAAAAGTAATTGTTACATCGCCAATAACAGTTGCAATATCAGATTCATAACGTACCTTACCCCAAGACTTTGCTTCTTGTGTTGTAGCACCAGACATACTTCCAGAGGTTTTGTGTGCGGTTGTCATATAAACAGCATAGTTTGCTCCACCATTTAGTAAAGTTGATAAGATTGCATGATGCTTTGAAATTGAGCCACCTAATGCAATTACCCCTTTCTTTTCATCATAACTTGTTGAAAATAATATATTCCCAAAGTCTTTAACTACATCAACAATAAAATCAGAATGTTTTTGTTGAAAAAGATATAGATGAAATCCAAATGCGCCATCAGTTATTGCTGGACAAAAAATTGGAATGTTATTTTTTGCTGCTTGATATAGAATTGAACTTTCATCGTTTAATGTTAATCCAATCTCTCTTAATAAATCAGAAACTGCCCATCTTTTTTGTTTTTCATATAATTTTGTAAGCAAAGGCATCATTAAATCTTCAAAGTTCATGTAACTTTCATTGTTAACAAGGATATTACCAATTCTGTTAATACCCTTTTCATGTAATTCTACATCATCAGAATCAAACTTGCCAACTTTAAATTTTTCACCAGAAGCTTTCATAATATCTTCTTCTATGCCGCCAACAGTTGTAACAATAACATCAGCCATTCCTAACTTAATTATTTGAGCAAAAAAACCTCTTAAACCAGAAGTTACCATGTTTGATGTAAATGTTAAAAAGATCTTTGCTGAATCTTTTTTCATCTTAACAATAACATTACAAGCCTTGTTTAACTCAATACTTTGATAACCTAAAGTTTGATAACTAGCAATAAGGTCTTTAACCTTCATACCTTTTGTCCATTTTAAATCATTAATAAATTCCATAGTAAAACCTCATAGTAAATATAGATGTGATTAGAAAAATTATCTTCCTGACATGCTTACAGTATTAAGATGTTCAAACATAATACTCCAAAATATATTTTGTTTTATAAATGTTTGGATATGTCAGAAATATTTATTGAGTTTTATAAATAGCGGATAAAGTCAACCCATAATCTAAAATAACAAAATATTTCTGAGCATGTTCAAGAACCATAAAAATTTTCAAGTAGAAAGTGGTTATTGACAAGAATTAGAAAAAAAATAAAAAAAGAAGAACTTATTTTTTCTTCTTTTTAGCTGCTTTTTTCTTTGTTACTTTTTTCTTAGCAGGTTTCTTTTTTGCAGCCCTTTTAACTGCTTTTTTCTTTGTCATCGAGACACCTCCGTTTTTAAAAAAAACTTAAATAATTTATTGAAACTTTAGTATTTAAATGTTCTGTTTTCATATTTCCACCGACGAGAAAGTTAAGAGCCCATTTGTTAAAAAATCTTTTTTTGTTTACTAGTTTTTTATTTATTTGTTTTTACCGACGAGAAAATAAAATTAAGAAATACAAAAGATTTTTATAAAAGGTAATTAATTTTAAAAATATGTTAAGTAAAATAAAAAAAGAATTAAAGCAACTTTCAAATAAAAAACAAAAAGAAATTCTTCAAAGATTCTTTAAGACTGGAAAAGGAGATTATGGAGAAGGAGATATTTTTCTTGGAATAAAAGTTCCAGTTCAAAGAAAAGTTGCTAAGAAATATAGTAATTTACCTATCGAGGATTGTGTTAAATTATTGCAGAGTAAGATTCATGAACAGAGATTAATTGCTTTATTTATCTTAATTGAAAAATATAAAGAAAAACCAAAAAATGTTTTTGATTTATATTTGAAAAATACTACAAGAATTAATAATTGGGATTTAGTTGATCTTTCTGCACCAAATATTGTTGGAGATTACCTTTTAGATAAAGATAGAGATGTTTTGTATAAACTTGCAAAATCAAAATTGTTATGGAATAAAAGAATTTCTATAGTTGCAACATTTAAGTTCATTCGTAATAATGAATTTAAAGATACTTTGAAAATTGCTTCTATATTATTAAATGATAAACATGACCTAATCCATAAAAGTGTTGGATGGATGCTTCGTGAAGTTGGTAAAAGAGATCAAGATGTTGAGGAGAAATTCTTAAAAAAACATTACAAAACAATGCCACGTACAATGTTAAGATATGCAATTGAACGGTTTTCTGAAAGTAAAAGAAGATTTTATATGAATAAAAATTAATTATCAAACAAGATTAAACAAATAACCAATAATTATTATTGATATTGTTACAGTACCGAAGAATATTGCGATAAGTTTTAGTTTCATTGCACTTCTTAACATGATTGCTTCTGGTAAACTTAAAGCCGCTGTTGCCATCATAAAAGCTAAAGCTGTGCCTAGTGGAACTCCTTTTTCAAATAATACAACTGCAACAGGAACAATTGCTGCACAATTTGCATATAATGGAACACCTAATATAACTGCAAGAGGTACTGCTAACAATCCAGCCTTACCAACAACAGATTGTATAAAAACTTCTGGAACAAAATTGTGGATTAAAGCACCCACACCAACTCCAGCTATAACCCATAGCCAGATCTTTTTAAATATTGAATTTGCTTCATCTATTCCAAACTTAATTCTTTTTTTAGCATCATATTTAATAACTGGTTCTTTTGTATTAATCATCTTTTTTTCTAATAAATGTTCATAACCAAGCTTACCAAGAATAATTCCACCAAGATAACCTACAAGTATTCCAAATATAACATAAAGAATAGTTATTTTCCAACCAAAAAAACCTAACATTAAGATAACTAAATATTCATTTACCAAAGGAGAAGTAATAAGAAAAGAAAAAGAAATTCCTAAAGGTATTCCTGCTTCAATAAAACCAAGAAATATTGGAATTGATGAACAAGAACAAAAAGGGGTTATTGCACCAAATAATGCAGCACCTAAATTTCCGGAAGTATATTTGCTTTTCAAAAGTATTTGTTTTAATTTTTTTCTAGATAAAAATGTTCTAAGAAATCCAATAACAGCTATTAAAATATATAGCAATAAGAGAATCTTAATAGTATCATAAATAAAGAAGTTAACAGATTCTGCTAAACGACCTTGTAATCCTAAAACAGAAACAAACCAATCAACGCTTTTTTGTAGCATTACAATCACATTCACAACAACATTTCTTTGATTTTTCTTTTAGCTTTTTATCTATCTTTTCGCTTATTTTCTTTAAGAAACTCTTTTTTTTCATTTTATATGTTCCATTAGATTAATAAAACTTAAATAATATAGATTATTATATAAAATTAATGTATGACTTGAATAAGCTTAAGGGATCTTATAAAGGAAATATTGCAGAGTGTATGTTTAAATTAACTAGTGATAAAATAATTATTAATAAATTCTTTAATAAAAATAAATTCATGGAAATTTTTAGTAAATATTTAACAAATGACCAAATAGAGTTCATTAATAATAATTGGTATTCAATTGATGCAGTTGAATTTAATCAGAAAGAAAAAGTGTTGTATGAGATAAAAAGTAAAAAGGCAATTTATGCTAATAAAACACAGTGGCCATTAAAGATAACAAAAAATACATTTGATTTGTATTCAAGATCAAAAAAAGTAGGATTTATACCAAAAGTAGCAATAGTGTGGTTTCATCAAGACTGGAAATATGATATAGAGATAAAACAATTTGAATCTGTGCATTGGTCTATTGATAAACCAAAAAAATGGGATAAGAAATAGGCTATTTTTAGAATAAAAATAGCCCCGCGCAGATTCGAACTGCGGTCCCAAGACCCAAAATCTCGGATGATTGGCCACTACACTACGGGGCTGTAACATGATAGGGATTAATGTTGATATATAAATTTAATCATTAAGCAGCTTCTAAATATTTATCAATAACATAGGAAGGTGTTTTACCGCCAGGATGGCCTTGGAGTGAGATACTGCCATCTTTATATCTTAAAGCTTCTGCAGTTTCGACTTCTCTACCATCTTTTAAAGTTTGTTTGCTAGTTGCAATAACTTTAGCATTTTTTGGTGCCTCTGTAACAGCTAATGTATGATATTTTTCAATTGCAACTTGGCTACCTTGTTTACCAATAACATCGTCATCATCTTGAACTTCCATATAACCAGTCCCTTTATTATAATCAGCTAGATGTTCAACTTTGCCACCTTCTTGCTGAGCTTTCCATTGGTGAGAATGACAAATGTATAAAGATCCTGGTCGTTCTCCAGGAACTGGCTCGCCTGTACCGCCTGTATGAATTACTTTAGTTGCATCAATATCATCTAAACTTTCTAAGTCAGATGCTTTTAACACTTGATAAGAATCCCCAGGGTTTTTGGCAATATATCGCTTAACTTTTTCTTCAATACCTCCAGTGAACATACTATCATAATCAATAATAGCTATTTTTTCCTTTGGCTTTGCCATATTAACAAAATAAATATTAGAACTATAAAAGAATTTCTATAACTCAGATTGATTTTAATCTGAGGAATAAGAAATTTACTAATTTCCTATAATTGATTCAATGCTTCTTCTTCTACAAAGTGTAGTTTTCCAGGAATGATTAAGCATTGAGGGAATTTATCTATCAAAGGAATTTCTTTAAGTGGTTTGTAAGCAAAAGTAGAATTTTCTGAACCAATTTGGGCGCAAACAATTGCTTTTGTATTTTCATCAACACCATTTTTAATCAAATAATCTGCTGCAACTTTTCCTGACATATATTTATTATTTTTTGGATCTAAATCAAGTAAGAATAAGGTATGTAGACCAATTGTTTGGTTAGCTTTCATTACTTCAATTGGTGAAGTAACATTTTCATTATGATAAGGAATAGAAGTTGTTTTACCAAATTTGTAAAGTTCTAAGCCTACAACTCCAATTGCATTAAGAATTGAAGCATTGTGAATTATTTCTACTTTAATGCCTGCTTCTTTTGCTCTTAACTTAAGATCAGTATGGGTTGTTGCACCAAATGGATCACCAATTACTAAGAAAGCTACATCTTTATCTTTTTGTAAGATTTGTTCTGCTTTTTGTTCAACTAATTCCCTATCTGCTAAGATAATTTTCTTGCCATAAAGTTTTTCTAAATCTTCAATAGAACAAGCTAGTTTAGAAGTATAACTTTCTAAATAAACTAAATCACATTTCTTTACAGTTTCTAGACCTTTAACTGTAATATCTTTTTCATCATTTAGGCCTAAACCAATGAAGTATAGTGTCATATTGTATTAAATTCAAAATCAGTATAAAAAGTTAATGTATAAAAAGAAAAAATGCCTTCACAAAAACGATTGGGGGTGGTTTAATGTGAAGGCGAGAATTGATGAATGTCTTCTCCCCTTTGATATTTGTTTTTTAAAAAAATAAAAAAAATGCCTTCACAATGAACTATTTGGGGGTGGTTTAATGTGAAGGCAAGAATTTTTGTGATTACAAAATTTCTATGCCGAGTTCCTCGCTTAGGTGCTCTGCTTGAGGGCTTTTTGTGCCATACTCTTGCTTTCCTAAGATCCAAGGTGACTTTACACCAGTAATGATGGTCATTATGGTCATTTTACCTTTAAGATCTTCAGCAACTCTAGCACCCCAGATTACGTTTGCATCTGGATCTAAGCTTTCAGTTACTAATTCACCAGCTCTACTGATTTCGTCCAGAGTCATATCTGGTCCGCCAGCAATATGGATTAAAGCACCTGTTGCACCTTTATAACTAATGTCCAAAAGCGGATTGCTTAGTGCGCCTTTAACTGCTTCTTCAACTCTATTATTTGTATCGCTAGCTCCAACACCGATAGCAGCAACACCACCATTTGTCATGATAGCTTTAACATCTGCATAATCTAAGTTAACTAAACTTGGTACAGCAATTGTTTCAACAATTCCTTTAATCATTGTTGAGATTAGTTCATTTGCAACAGCAAAAGCTTGTTGGATTGGTAAATTACCAGCAATATTTACTAATCTGTTGTTGTCAATTACGATTACTGTGTCTGAAACTTGTCTAAGTTGTTGAAGACCAAATTCAGCTTTGTCAACTCTTGCTCTTTCAATCTTGAAAGGCATGGTAACTGTACCGATAACAATTGCACCTGTATCTTTAGCTACTTGTGCAACAATTGGTGCAGCACCAGTTCCTGTTCCGCCACCCATGCCAGCACAAACAAATACCATATCAGAAGCTTTTAGTGCTTCTTTGATTTCTTGTAAACTTTCTTGTGCAGATTCAGCACCTTTTTCTGGGAAACCACCACAACCTAATCCTCTAGTAACGCCTTTACCTATCAAGAATTTTCGGTCTGAATCAATTATGTTTAAATGCTGTTGATCTGTATTAGCTGCCAGAATTTCTGCACCTTTGATTCCTTTTTGATAAAGCCAGCCAACCATATTGTTACCTGCTCCACCTACACCAAAAACTTTGATGTTTGCTTGACCAACCTGTACCTGGTCAAAATTATTTTCTTTTGCGTGCTTAAGCGCACTATCAATGATTACGTCCATTTTTTTGTCTCCCCCCTTTTAAGGTGTGTATTTATATTCTCCAGTCTATACTTTCAAGTACCAAAAAGTATATAAGGATGTTGTCCCCTTACTTCTATCTAGAAACAGCCAACGTACGCCATACGTTACGAGCATTCGCCAAAATGCTTTTTATTAAATGTTTCAAACAAACTCGGAAAGTTTTTCGCCAAAAAAACTTTTTTTCTAAAATTTAATAAATTTAATGTTATAGGTTATATATAAATTTTTCGTTTTTAGATTTATCTATCGTCGAGAGATTAAGATTGTTTTCGCTTTTCTTTTAATGCTTTGATTTTTTCTTTAATTTTAACAGAGGCACGATTTAATGCTTTAGAAGTTCTCTTTGCAGTTTGTTGTGTTTTCTGACTATAATACCCCCTCATTGGAAGTTTTCTTGAACCCTTAAATTTCTCTAAAAAGATCATGTGTTGAGGTTCTGTACGAGGTGGCATGTCTGGTTTTTCGTCAGGATAACCAATTGTAACAACTGCAAGAGGAATAATTTCCTCAGGTAACATCAATGCGCGCCTCATAAGATCTTCATCAAAAGCAGCAACCCAACAACTTCCTAATCCCTGATCGGTTGCAGCTAAAAGTATGTTTTCAATAACAGCAGTTGCATTTTGAATAGTGTATAAATGTTCCCCTCTAACACCATAATATCTTGCAGCTGGTTCTGGTTCCCCAATTACTGCAATTATTGTATCTGCCTCAACAATCCATTGTTGGTCATGACATGCTTTGACAATTAATTTTTTATTTGGAGATTCACGTATTACAACAAGTTTCCAATTTTGGATATTTCCAGAAGTTGGAGCAAACCTTGCAGAATCTACAATATTAACTATTTTCTCCCATTCAACTGGTTGATCTTTATATTTTCTGATAGACCTTCTTTTCCTTATCGCTTCTAGAGTATCCATAAGAATCTTTTTATATGAGTACTACTATTTAAGTTTTATGAAATACTCAGTACTTGTTGATGTCTATAAAAGTCTTGAAGCAACAACAAAAAGGCTTGAAAAAACATACATTATTTCTGAATTTTTGAAAAATGTTAAAGAAAAAGATATTAGTAAGATTGTATTATTGATTCAAGGCAAGATATTTCCCGATTGGGATGAAAGAAAAATTGGTGTTGCGTCAAAATTAGTGTTAAAAGCTATTAGTAAGGCAACAGGTATAACTGCTGTTGAAGATGAATGGAAAAAAACAGGGGACTTAGGAATTGCTGCTGAAAATCTTATCAAAAAAAAGAAACAAGCAACATTATTTAGTTCAGATTTAACAGTTAAAAAGGTTTTTGATAATATTCAAAAACTTGCAAGCTTAGAAGGTTCTGGAAGTGTTGATCATAAAATATCATTTATTGCTGAACTTCTTACATCTGCAAAGCCAAAAGAAGCTAGATATATTATTAGGATGGTACTTGAAGATATGAGAGTTGGTGTTGGAGAAGGTTCGATGCGTGATGCGATTGTCTGGACATATTTTGAAAGCCAAGCAAAAGTAAAATATCTTGACGGAAATTTAGAAGTTGAAGATAGGGAAGAATATAACAAATATGTGAATAAAGTACAGAAAGCTTTTGACATTACTAATGACTTTGGATTAGTAGCAGAAACTGCAAAAAATAATGATTTAGATAAATTAGAATTAAAAGTTGGTAAGCCAATAAAAGTAATGTTGGCATTAAAAGTTAAAGATATGGAAGAGGGATTTAAAAGAGTTGGAATTCCTGCAGATTTAGAATACAAATATGATGGATTTAGAATTCAAATTCATAAAAATAAAGATGAAATTAAACTTTATACAAGAAGATTAGAAGAAGTTACTAAACAATTCCCAGATGTTGTTGATTCTGTTAAAAAATATGTTAAAGGTGATTCATTCATACTAGATTCAGAATGTGTAGGTTATAGTCCAAAAGATGGTAAATATCTAGCATTTCAAAAAATATCTCAAAGAATAAAAAGAAAATATGATATTATGGATATTGCAAAGAAATTTCCAGTTGAAGTCAATGTATTTGATGTAATTAGTTATGAAAATAAGAATATGATCACTACTGAATTCTTTGAAAGAAGAAAAATAATTGAAAAAATAGTGTCAGATACAGAAAAGAAAATTGTTGTTGCTAAGAATATAATCACTTCCGATATAAAAGAAGCTAAAGAGTTTTACCATAATTCATTAAACGCAGGTAATGAAGGTATTATGCTTAAGAAAATGGATAGTCCATACAAGCCAGGTGCAAGAGTAGGATTCATGGTTAAACTAAAACCAGTAATGGATACACTTGATCTAGTGATTGTAGGTGCTGAATGGGGTGAAGGTAAACGTTCAAACTGGTTAAGTTCATTTACATTGGCTTGTGTTGATAATGAAAACTTTTTAGAAATTGGAAAGATGGGTACTGGAATAAAAGAAAAGTCTGAAGAAGGTGTTTCATTTGAACAACTAACTAAAGAATTAAAACCATTAATTATATCTGAAAAAGGTAAAAATGTCAAGGTTAAACCAAAAATAGTAGTAGAAATAACTTTCGAAGAAATTCAAAAGTCACCAACTTATTCTAGCGGATATGCATTAAGGTTTCCGCGTTTGAAAGGATTAAGAGAAGATAGGAAGGCAACTGATGCTTCAACACTTGATATGGTTGAAGATTTTTATGAAGGTCAAAGAGGAAGATAATTATTGTATTAATCCTAACAATTTTTTCTTTTTAATTCTAAGTTCAGCAATCTTGTTTCTAAATTCTTCTTTACGTTTACGGTTTTCTTGTAATTCTTGGTACAGGTCTTTATTCTTTTGTATAGATTCCCTATATAGAATATTTGTATCACGAATTTCTTGTTTAATTTCATCTACTTCGTTTACATTAATAGTTCTAACTGGATGAAGTTTTCTGTGTTCTTCAATCTCTGCTGGATTAAGTTTGCCTTCTGCAACTAATTGTTTTTCTTGTTCTGTTAATTGAATTGCCATTTATTTCTTACCATTTTTATAATATACATAAAAATTAAGTGAAAATATCCACCAAACAAAGAGTACAAGATAGGAGATTATAATTTCACCTAAAAATACATGATAGATTCCGTAAAATGCTAAAAGTAAAAATATAAAGAACCTAAATACTGGATGTAACAAGAAATCAGTTATTGACTTGAAATTATGTTTTGAGTTATTTTGGAATTGAATATATGCTAAAACTAAGGTATATTGAATCCAAAAGAAAAGTGCAATTAGTGGAAATAAAACGTAAATACCTTTGCTAAGATTAAGAATTGGTGCAAGAATCTTAGTAACAATACCACCAACAATTCCAAAGAAAACAATCAGGCTAATTGTAATAAAAGCTTCTTTTGGACTTTTTTGAGGAGTATATATCATAATCTGTTTTTTAGGCATAACCTATTTAAATATTTTGATTATTAAAGGCTATAATGGATAAAAAACAAAGGATACAAAAGATTATCTCTATACTAAAAGAAAATTATGGCAATACAATGCTTGCTGTGCTTTCTAATTTTGATAGCTGGAAGATACTTATTGCTACAATATTATCTGCTAGGTCTAAAGATGAACAAACAGAACCTATTGCAAGAGCACTGTTTAAGAAATATAAAAATGCAAAACAGTTAGCAAATGCTCCAGTTAAAGATGTTGAGAAAATAATTAAGAAAATTGGTTTTTATCATCAAAAAGCTAAATATATCATTGAAACATCAAAGTTGATTATTAATGAATTTAAAGGTAAGGTACCTAATGATTATGAAAGGTTGATGAAATGTCCAGGAGTTGGAAGAAAGGTTGCTGGATGCGTTTTAGTTTATGCTTTTGGAATTGCTGCTATCCCTGTTGATACACATGTTCATAGAATAAGTAATAGACTTGGTTGGGTTAAGACTAAAGATCCTGAAAAAACTGAAGTTGAATTGTTAAGAATTGTTCCAAAGAAACAATGGTTTTTGGTTAATGATGTTTTGGTTAATCATGGAAAGACCATATGTAACCCTATTTCTCCTTTTTGTAGTAAATGTTCAATAATTAAATATTGTGAAAGGGTTGGTGTTAAGAAAAGCCGTTAGCCTTGTATCAATTGAAGAATCTCATCACCGTATTTCATTATCTTTGTTGGACCCATACCATGAACAGTCTCTAAATCATCTAAAGAAGTAGGCATTTTTTGTGCAATATCTATCATTGTTTTATCATGCATGATCATAAAAGCAGAGACATTATGGTTTCTGCTTAGTTCTGTTCTCCATTCCCTTAACCTAGAGATAATATCACCAGATAATGCTTTGTTAATTTTATAGCTAGGTGTTGGTTTAATTTCATTTGATTCAATAATATTAAGCATTTCGTCTGTAATAAAATAAGTTGGCTTTTTACCAGAATAAGTTAAATACAAACTTGATTTTGCCCTGCTCATTGCAACATAGAATAATCTTCGTTCTTCTTCCTCTTTATCGTATTCATCAATTTTAACCATTTCAATTACTGGATGTTCACTACCTTTACAAGGAAAACTGTTTACTGTACAACCAATAACAAAAACCATTTCAGCTTCTAAACCTTTAATTCCGTGAATAGTTGCAAGAGTAACTTCACCTTGTTTAGCAGTAACACTACGTTTCATTTCATCACTTCTTACAAGGTGTCTTATCCCACGAGATTTCATGAGTTGTGAAAGATCATTAAGTTGACGATTTGTTCGTGCTAAAACAAATATTTCTTCCATTGGAAGTTTTGATTCAATGATTCTTTGAATAACAAATTCAAATTCAGCACCTTCTGAGATAAATTTTATTAATTTAATTTCTTTATTGCCACCCATAGAACTTTCTAAGTCAGCTAGACCCATCTTAGTTATTGACTTATTTATTAATTCAACAATGTGTTTTGTTGAACGATAGTTTTTTGTTAAAGTAATTATGTCACACCCAGGATATTTGTCTTCAAAATTTAGTATGTACTTAATGTCAGAACCCCTCCAACCATAGATTGATTGTCTTGGGTCACCTACACAAAATATGTTTTTTGAACTGAGTAAATCAACAAGTTTAATCTGTGTAGAGTTAACATCTTGATATTCATCTATTAGAATATGATCAAAAGAAGGAGTTTTATCAGGATTTTTTTCAAAAAATCCAATTGCATCAATTAATTGGTCAGCAAAATCTCTTAAACCGTTTTTTCTCATAAATCCTTCAATATAATTACAAACCCCAAACATAAGAATAGCACTTTTTTCATGCTCTTTGTTATCTGTTTGAAAAGAAGATTCTTCAACAGGCCGATTCTTAAACTTAAAATAATCTCTGACAAAGAAACAATCATTAAGGAATATATTTGCCAATTGATCGTTTGTTTTACTTCTTTTTTGTGCGTAAGTGAAATACATATTAACTGCTTGATTAATGTTTAAACCAAGTGAGGATAATGCTTTTCTTATTACAAGAATTTTGTCACGATAACTGATAACGCTTACCGGTTTATCATAAATAAGGTTTTCATGTTGTCTTAAAATTTTCTCACAAAATGAATTAAAAGTTTCTACCATTACATTAGGTGCTGTTTTCTCAAGCCGAAACATCATTTCTTGTCTTGCTTTTCTTGTAAATGTTATTGCCAAAATCTTGTCTGGATTAACAGAACGATAATTAATTAGAAATTCTATTCTTTTTGTAAGGACTGTTGTTTTACCAGAACCTGCACCAGCAATACATAAGATATGATTATTGTTATCAATTATTGATTTTTTTTGTTCATTATTAAATCCAGCTAAAAAATCACCAAAGGCTGCAAATTGTTCTTCATCTTGCTTTGTTATAAAAGTTTTTGTTTCTTTAAAATTAAAAGAAAGTTTCTTTTTGAATAATGTTGGATTGTCAATTTCTTTGATACCTTTTGGAGTTAATTCCATAACTTTCCAAAACTTATTGCCTTGAACTGAAGTAGTCTTAATTAAATCGTTCAATAAAACATTATCAATTAGGCTTGTAAGTTCTTCTTTGTCATAAGCAAGAATTCCAAAGTTTTTTAGATTGTATAGTTTATTTTTCTTAATAGAAGGATGGCCTTCCTCACCTTGTAGAAAATCAATTAATAATTTTTTACCAACACCAAAAGGTATTTCGTTTAATGCTTTTAAGATAAAAAGATAATCTAATTCGTTTGCCATTGATAAAAGTGAAAATTGTATGATTTATAAGTTTTGTTAGTAATTAGAATTAATCTTCTGTAATAGGATTTTTCTTCAGATATTCGTCAACTTCTTCTGGTTTCTCAAAAAGAATATCTGCGTAATCGCCATCATTTGCATCACAATCATCCATTGAATGATCTCTGCAAACTTGTGGCCTAGTTTCATAAATTTGACATTTGTTATCTTCACCAAGATTTTTGCAAGGGGTTGAAAACTCAACAATCCAATCTCCTTCAGTATCTTTATACACTTTTACGTTCTTGTGCATTAACCACCATTTAATTTCGTCCCAATCTTCTTTATCTTCTGGCTCTGCAAAAGAAACTGTAACATATTTACAACATTCCCCGTCACATTGTTTACAAGTTACCATCTTAATTTTTGGATAAAGAAGTAGTATTTAAATGTTTTAGTTTCTTAGTTACATAATCAGCAATAGGTTTAAGATTAATTATGTCTTCTTCATTATATTCGATTAATAAATTAATATAATGATCATCACCTGTTGCTTTATACATTTTTAATAACCTTAAAGGATCACCACCATACATCTTCTCAACTATCTTATTGGTTCTCTTTATACCAAGCTGTTTTTCAATTTGTTTTAAGCCGCCTGTTAAATTAACGCGAGTACATGCTGTCCTTAGATCAAAGTTAGGTATGTCAGGTAAGAGTTTAGGGTATCTCTTAGATATATAAGGAAGATCGAATGTTGCACCATTGAAAGTTACAATTAACTTATAGTTACTTAAGAATTGCCTTAATTCATTTTGGTTTATGTTAAAAGTTGTTTTTGTTTCTATTCCATCATACAAACCGATTAAAGTTATATCATCATATTTGCTAACACCACTTACCTCAATATCTAAAAATATTGTTTGATCTTTGAAATGTTCATATAATCTCCAAGTTTCTGATTGGGGAAGGTTAAAAAATTTAGAATTGTTGTTGTAAATGGCTTTTCTTGCTTCAATTAATTTTCTATCATAATAAGATTT
This sequence comes from uncultured Methanosarcinales archaeon, assembly GCA_964534665.1. Lineage (GTDB taxonomy): Archaea > Nanobdellota > Nanobdellia > Woesearchaeales > JAHJBD01 > JAHJBD01. Next base: position 52,440 of record CAZHRT010000006.1, read on the forward strand.
TCTTTTTTTTGAAATGCCTATAACTTTCTTAGTTTTAATGAAAGTATTCCAATCTTTAATACCTTGCTGCCATATTTTTCTTTCTAATTGTTTTCCAATCTTGTCTAAAAAAATAAAAGATGAATTTATCATAAAAAAAGGAAGTTCTAATTGTTTTTATAGCTTTTCAAGTAAATCTAAAGAACTAAAACCTTCTTCTGCACAACACTTACAATAGAAATCACTTGTACCCTTAATAGAGAATACAGCTTCTTCTTCACACATTACACATTTTTTCATTTAGCTTTGTGCATAGGTCTTTTTTTGATCCGCATAAATAACATGCCACACTTTTTCTCAATTTGCCTATGAATGTAAAAACCGTTATGTTTTGTAATAACATCTACTGTTGAAGATTCCAATGATACACCCCCTTATTGGTGGAAAATCCACCCCCTAACTTCAAGATTAACAGCAACATTTCTCATTTATATATGTTGTGGTGATTCAATCAGAGAAAAAAAGACTAGTATACTATTTACTACGTTTAAATCCCTTGTATTTCTTAATCAGTTCTTGAGAACCAAGATGTACAAGACCAGTTATGTGTGCAAATGCATACACTAAGATTAAAGCAATGCTAAATTCAAGTATAAGTGACATTCTTAGAAACTGAAAAAACCATCTTAAAATATAAGATTGGTGTGAGATTAAGATTATTGCAGTAATTAAGAAAGAAACAAGATAATAAGCTTGCATTTTTCTTTGTTTAAGATCTTTTAATATTGCTAAGCCTAATAAAACCCAAATTGAAGTGTTGATTAATAATGTAGGCATAGAAATTAAGTTAAGTCCTAAAAGTAAAGCAAATGCAACAATTAATATGATTAATACAAAAAATTCTATCATGTTAATAACTATATGATATTTGTTTAAATAATTTGTGGCAAGATTTAAATAAATAACAATATAACTAATTATTATGAAATTCGTAATTGACAAACAAATATCTGAAAAGTTTCCAGATTTGAATATAGGATTAATAATTGTTAAAGATATGGACAATACTGGTGTTAATCAAGAAGTATTAGATTTAATCAAACAAAAAGAAGAAGAAATTAAAGAAAAGTTTGATAAAGAGACATTATCTGAGAATAGTAAGATAAAAGTATGGAGGGAAGCTTATACTTCTTTTGGAGCAAAACCTAAAAAATACAAATGTTCTGTTGAGAACTTGTACAGAATGATTTTAGATGACATTTCTTTAGAACACATTAATAAAATTGTAGACATATATAATTATATTTCAATAAAACATATGGTGCCTGTTGGAGGGGATGATATTGATAAAGTTGAAGGTGATATTAAATTAAGGTTTGCAAACGGAACTGAAACATTTGTTCAATTAAATTCTGATGAAGTTAAAAATCCTAAAGAAGGAGAAGTTATTTATCAAGATGATAAAGAAGTTCTTTGTAGAAGGTGGAACTGGAGAGAATGTGATAAGTCAAAGATGACAGAAGAAACAAAAAATGTTACTTTAGTTGTTGAAGGTTTAAATGTTAGTAAAGAAGAAATTTCTTCAATAATAAATGAATTAGCTTCAATGGTTGAAAAGTATTGTGGTGGATCTGTTGAAACAGAGATATTAAACAATGATAAAAATGAACTCAAAATTAACTAAAGAACAAAAAGAAGTATTATTTGAAAAGGCAACAGAACCTGCTTTTTCTGGTAAATTATTACATAATAAAGAACAAGGGAATTATGTTTGTGCTAATTGTGGAAATGAGTTATTCGATTCTAAAACTAAATTTGATTCTAATTGTGGTTGGCCATCATTCTCTGATGCGATTAAAGATTCTATTGAGTTTGTTTCTGATGACAGCCATGGTATGAAAAGAATTGAAGTTGTATGTGCTAAATGTAAAGGGCATTTAGGACATATATTTGATGACGGTCCAAAACCAACTGGTAAAAGGTATTGTATTAATTCTTTAAGTATGGGATTTAAGAAACAAGCGTAAAGTTAATAAACAATAAGGGCAAGATACAATTAAATGACAAAAACAATAATGGTAGTCGATGATGAACCAGATGTTAGACTTACAATAAGAAAAATTTTTGAGAAAAATAAATATAAAGTAATTGAAGCAGCCAATGGTGATGAATGCTTAGAAAAACTACAAAAAGTCAAACCTGATTTAATTCTTATGGATGTAATGATGCCTGGTACTGAGCTAATGGAAGTTATCCCTAAGATTAAGGATATTAAGATATTATATCTTAGTGTTGTAAAAGAAGCAGAAGCTTCAAAAGCAGGTTTATTAAATCAAGAAAATATAATGGGTTATTTTCAAAAACCTTTTCAAGTTGATTTATTAATTAAAAAAGTTAATGGCATATTAGGTGGATAATTTGGATATAAAGAAAGAGTTGGCAGAACATCAAACAGTTCTTTTGCTTGTTCAAGGAATGGATTATAATAATATAATAATTAAACTGGCTAAAGAATTATCAACAGATTCTGTTTGTTATATAACATTGAATAAAACTTATAATTCATTAAAAGAGTTATTTATTACAAATAATGTTAATATGAAGAATGTCTTCTTTATTGATGCCATCACAAAAACAATTAAAACTCCTGAGAAATCAGAAGGTATTGAGTATGTTAATGCACCAGGAGAATTAACTGAAATTTCTTTAGCTATAGCAAAACAGATTAAGAAAAAATATGATTATATTATATTTGATTCACTTACCACAATGCTTGTATATTCTAATCAAAATGCTGTTGCTGTGTTTTTATCAAGCTTAGTAAATAGTATTAAAGAAAGTGGAACAAAAGCTTTGTTTTATGCACTAAAAGTTAAATCACAAGAAGATGTGATTCAAGAGTGTAGTATGTTTGTTGATAAAGTTATTGAGATGAAGAAAACTAATTCTGAAGAATAAATAATCCAAGAAAAATAAAGAAATGCGGAGAGTAGGATGCAGGAAATTATGCGTTCACGCACACTCGTGGTCTATTAAAAGTAATAGCCCGAAAGAAAAAAGAAATGCGGAGAGTAGGATGCAGGAAATTATGCGTTCACGCACACTCGTGGT
>CAZHRT010000007.1:0-55383 GCA_964534665.1 uncultured Methanosarcinales archaeon
TACCAAATTACATTCGTGTTTTTAAACCTTCGGTATTCCAAGGTATATTTATATCCTCGTTTATAAATAATCATTTAGTTGGAATATCAAAGAGGGAAAAAGTGAAACTTTAACATTTCTTTATTATAATCAAAATAATTATAAATCAGTAGAATAATCATTAATAAAATGACTTTAATCTATATAACAACTAAAAATAAAGTAGAAGCAAAGAAAATATCAAAACATCTTCTAAATAAGAAACTTATTGCTTGTGCTAATCTTCATCCTATTGAAAGTTTATATTGGTGGAAAGGGAAGATTCAAGAAGATAAAGAAATAGTTATAATTGTAAAAACAACAGAACAAAACTTCAAAAAAGTAGAAACAGAAATTAGGAAATTACATTCATATGATGTTCCTTGTATATTAAAAATACCAACAGAATGCAATAAAGAATATCAAGATTGGGTAGATAAAGTAACTCTTTAGTTATTCTTGAGGTCTTTGATAAGCTGGAAAAAGTAAATCAAAACTTGCTCCCATAAAATGGCCAGTAGTTAATTGTAAATATGCATGATGAAATTCTCTAATATTATTCACAATATCTAATCCCTCTCCAGAGCCCCTTCCACCTTTAGTTGTATACAACCTTGAAAAAACATCGCTAATGATTAGTGGATGTATTCCTGGTCCATTGTCTGAAACACCAAAATTAACATATTCGCCAGCAGGAATTTTCATACCACCTAAACAAATCGGTCTCTCAAATGAGAAATCTCTAGTTCTTAAGACAAGCTGCCCATCATCACCAGGACTATTTTCTATAGCATATCTACCATTAACCATTAAATTTTCAGCAAGTTCATATAATAATAATTCATTACCATTAATCATCCTTTGAGCTTTTAAATCAAATTCAACTTCAAATTGCGCACCTTTAAGTACTTGACTAGCAACTTTTCTAACAATCGCATTAAGATCTTGTTTTGATATTTCATAACCAACATTTCCAGTCAAATGTTTAACTAATTCTCTACAATGCACAATAGCATCCATCATTTCTCCAGAATAACATTCAACTTTTTCATCACCTTTTGTTAATCTTTGAACACTATCTAGATATATCTCCATCGTGCTTAGTCGACGATTTAAATGCCCAGAAAGTTCTACTAAAAAACCAGTTGTATGATAAGTAAATGGTAAGTTCATTACAATAGTAGTATCATCTTTACAATCTTTAGCTTGTGAACGAATCCTTGCTAATGGATCACGTAACCCTTCATCTGGAAAATCCATTAATAACATATCTGGATAGGCTACTAGTGCACCTAATAAATTATTTAAATCATGCGCGACTTGTGCTGGCCTAATTAACTTGGCCTCTATTCCATCAGCCATAAATTAGACTAATAAAAATAAGAATATAAAGCTTTAGATTAATCTCAATAATCTTCTATATGATTAAATTCAGCATGTTCAACCCATTCATTTGGTCTATTAACAAACTGAATCATGTTTTCCATTAAGATTGCATGCCTATGCTCTTCTTCAGCAATCTTAATCATGGTTTCTTGAACATTTCCTGACTGTTTAGCAGCTTCACTTCTATAAAATTGCTCACTTTTCTGTTCTATTTCTAAAGCTTTTTTATAGAATTCAGTTTCATTTTCGGGTAATTCAATCTTTTCACCGCTATCTTTTATTTCTTGAAAAACATTTTTAATTGCTGACATTGATATAGATGGAAGGACCCCTAAATCTCCTGAATTTTTCATAGCATCAAACAAATCATAATGTTTTTGTTCTTCTTCAGCCAACATTAAGAGTATTTTCTTAAGCCCAGGATTATTTACTTTAGCAGCTTCTTCTTCATACATAGCTTTTCCGTCAAGTTCCATTTGTTTTGCAAATTCAAAAATATCTTCCATTTTTTATTCACCTAATTCTTTTAAATCTTTAAATCTTCTTTTTGCATCTTTTTCAGCTGCATCAAAAAGTTCTTTAGCTTCTTCAGGATGCGAATTAGCTAATGTTTTATATCTTACTTCACCCATTAAAAATTCTTTATAATCTTCTTTAGGTTCAGGTGTTTCCCATATGAATGGATTTTTTCCTTGTTCAGTTAATCTTGGATCATATCTATACATAGGCCAATAACCAGCTTCAACTGCCCTTTTCTCTTCAGTTTGAGATTTACTCATATCAATTCCATGAGCAATACATGGACTGTATGCAATAACTATTGAAGGCCCATCATAATTTTCTGCTTCAATTAAAGCTTTTAATAATTGCATCTTATTAGCACCCATACTAACTGACGCAACATATATATTTCCATATGTTGTCATCATTAAACCAAGATTTTTCTTACCTGACCTTTTTCCAGAAGCAGCAAACTTAGCTACAGCACCTAAAGGAGTTGCTTTAGATGCTTGTCCACCAGTATTTGAATAAACTTCTGTATCTAAAACTAACACATTAACATTTCTACCAGAAGCTAATACATGATCAAGGCCACCATAACCAATATCATAAGCCCAACCATCTCCTCCAATGATCCATACACTTTTATCAACAAGATAATCTTTTAATTCAAAAACTTTCTTAAAAATTGCATCACTAGCTTTCTCTTTTTTAAGTAGATCTTTAACATTTTCTGCATTATCTTTAGCTTCTTGATCAACTTTTTCCCATAATACAACTTGTTTGTTTAAAGCTGATTTTAATTCTTTAGATATGCTATTCTTTGTTAATTCTTTAACATTTGATAATAATTGTTTTCTGTTTGCATTGATAGCTAATCTCATACCATAACCATATTCTGCATTATCTTCAAAAAGTGAATTTGCCCAAGCAGGTCCTTTACCTTTCTCATCTACACAATAAGGTATTGTTGGGAAAGTTCCACCATAAATTGAAGAGCATCCAGTTGCATTAGCAATAATCATTCTATCTCCAAATAATTGAGTAACTAATTTAACATAAGGTGTTTCACCACAACCTGCACATGCTCCTGAAAACTCAAACAAAGGTTTCTTGAATTGACTCCCCTTTATTGTGTTCTCATCCATTCCTATAGTAATATCAGGTAATGTTTCAAAGAATTTTTGATTCTCATTTTCTCCAGCAGCTCTTTCTTCATCTGTTGGTTTCATTTGTAAAGATTTAATCTTAGTTGGACAAACATCTACACAAACACCACAACCAACACAATCTTCAGGATAAACTTGTACTTTAAACTGAAGATCTTTATCATTTTTAGTGTTTGATTTTAAAGTTTTGAAAGTTTCTGGAGCATTTTTCAAATCTTTAGGATCAATTTGTTTTATCCTTATTGCAGCATGAGGGCATACAAAAGAGCACTGAGCACATTGAATACAAGTTTCAGATAACCATCTAGGAACTTCTGATGCAACACCCCTTTTCTCTAATTTTGTTGTTGATAATGGTACTGTCCCATCTAAAGGCATCTTTGATACAGGAATATCATCTCCTTTAAGGTGCATAATTGGTTTAATTACATCTTGAGCAAATTTAGATGCATCTTTAGAGATTAATATTTTTTCTTCAACAGAACTTTTGGCTTTCTCAGGAATCTCAACTTCAATTAATCCTTCACTTGCTTTATCAACTGCTTCCCAGTTCATTTCTACAATCTGTTCACCTTTTTTCTTAAAAGACTTTTCAATTGCTTTCTTGATAAGTTTAATTGCTTCTTTTTCAGGTAAAACACCAGATATCTTAAAGAAAGCTGCTTGCATTACTGTATTAATTCTTCCACCTAATCCAACCTCTTTTGCAATCTTTAAAGCATCAATTGTATAAACTTTAACTTTCTTCTTGATAATTGTTTCTTGCATATCTTTTGTTAAATTATCAAAAACTTCTTCAGGTTTAAAATGAGAATTTAATAGAAAAGTTCCCCCTTCTTTTATGCTTTCTAATATATCATATCTTCCAATATATACTGGATTATGCAAAGCAATAAAATCGCATTGTGTTAATAGATAAGTAGATTTAATTGGATGCTTACCAAACCTAAGATGAGATTTTGTGATTCCACCAGATTTCTTTGAATCATATTCAAAATAACCCTGTGCAAACATGTCTGTATTATCTCCAATTATCTTAATTGAATTCTTGTTAGCACCAACTGTTCCATCACTTCCTAGCCCCCAAAACTTACAATTAATTGTACCTTCTGGTTCAGTAATTATTTCTTCTTTAATTGGTATAGACAAATTAGTTACATCATCATTAATTCCTACTGTAAAATTATGTTTTCCATTACTATCAATATAATCAAAAACTGCTTTAACCATAGAAGGTGTAAATTCCTTTGAAGATAAACCATATCTTCCACCAATAATCTCAATATCTTTACCTTTTAATGCAGCTACTACATCTAAATATAATGGTTCTCCAATTGATCCTGGTTCTTTTGTTCTATCAAGAACAGCAATCTTCTTAACAGATTTAGGAATAGCTTCAATAAAATCCTCAACAGAGAACGGCCTATATAATCTGATCTTTATTGCTCCAACTTTTTCTCCATTCTTTGTTAAGTAATCAATTGTTTCTTCGATTGATTCTGTTGATGAACCCATTGAAATAATAATTTTCTCAGCATTTTTTGCTCCAACATAATCAAATAATTTGTATTTTCTACCAATCTTATCAGCTAACAATTTCATATATTTCTTAACTATTCTTGGAGTTTCAAGATAATATTTGTTAACTGTTTCCCTTCCTTGAAAATACACATCTGGATTTTGAGCACCAACTTTAGCAACTGGATTTTCAGGATTTAAAGCATTCTTTCTAAACTCTTCCACATATTTCATATCAATCATACTTTTCATAATATCATAATCAACCATTTTTACTTTTTGTACTTCATGGCTTGTTCGAAATCCATCAAAAAAGCTTAGGAAAGGTACTTTAGATTCAAGTGTTGCTAAATGTGCAACAATAGACAAATCTTGTACTTCTTGTATTGAACCAGCAGGCATTATAGCAAACCCAGTTCCTCTTACAGCCATAACATCTGAATGATCACCAAATATTGATAATGCTTGACAAGCTAATGACCTAGCAGAAACATGAAAAACAGTTGGCAACATCTCACCAGCTATCTTAAACATATTTGGCAACATTAGCATAAGTCCTTGTGAAGCTGTAAAAGTGGTTGTTAAAGCACCAGCTGTTAAAGAACCATGTATCGCACCAGAAGCTCCACCTTCAGATTGCATCTCAACAACATCAATTTCTTGACCAAAGATATTTTTTTTACCTTCAGCTGACCATTGATCAGCAAGTTCCCCCATAGGAGATGAAGGTGTAATAGGGTAAATTGCAGCTACTTCGCTAAATGCATAAGCTACATGTGTTGCAGCAGTATTTCCGTCAATTGTTTGATATTTCATTAAAAATCCCTCTTTTTGGTTTATTCAATATATTGGTTTAATAAGGTTTTAAAAGTTTTTCTATCCCTTGATATATTAAATAGTATATATCAGTAATATATATCAATAACATATTTAAATAACCTATGTCTTTAATAGCTTATGAAAAGAGGTGATATTGCTAATTTGGTTAGACTTAACCAGATTAACCTAATTCTTTTTGAACAAGGGTTTGGATTTGTCTTGAGCAAAATTAAACTAACTAGGTTATTACCTTTTAGTAAGAGACTTTTATGTAAGCTAAAAAGAAAGAAATCATTATCAGATGAACAACGCCTTAGAATTACTTTAGAGAAACTTGGTCCTACATTTATTAAGCTTGGACAGCTATTAAGTGTAAGACCTGATCTTGTTCCTTTAAGTTATGTTGATGAGCTAAGTAAACTTCAAGATCATGTTAAGTCTTTTTCTTATGATCAAGTTAGTGAAATAATAAAAGCAGAATTAGGTAAGCCTATTAAAGAACTCTTCTTAAGTTTTGAGAAAAAACCAATTGCTTCTGCTTCTATTGCGCAAGTTCATAAAGCAAAATTAAAGAACGGCAATGTTGTTGCAGTCAAAGTTCAACGTCCAAATATACAAAAAGTTATGAAACAAGATATAGAACTTTTATTTCTGCTTGCTAAAGAAATGAATAAACATTTCAAAGCCATACGTCCATTTCGTCCAGTTGATATTGTTAAAGAATTCTCTGATTGGACAGAGAAAGAGTTAGATTTTAGAAATGAAGCAAAAAACGCAAGAATTTTCAAAGTCAATTTTAAATCAAATGACAATGTAACCATTCCTAGGATTTATGATAAATATTCTTGCAGTAAAATTTTAACAATGGAATATATTAAAGGTACAAGTTTTCATGATATTAAAAAACTAAAACAAAAAAGAATTAACATTAGAAAAGCCCTGGATATAGGCTTTAACGCTTTTTTAACTCAGGTTTTTGATCATGGAATATTTCATGGTGATCCACATCCTGGCAATATAATTGTATTAAAAGATAATTCTATTGCTTTGATTGATTTTGGAATAGTTGGTAAATTTACTAATCAGATGAAGAAATCTGCTTTAGATCTTATTTTCGGGATAATCGGTTCTGATTATGAATCTGTAACAACAACAATGCTAAGAATGTGTAAAACTAGAAATGCTATTAGAGTAAAAGAACTTAAAGAAGAACTAAGAGAAATTATTGAGCCTATTCAAGAATCAGATATTAAAGATATTAAGTTAAGTATTATTATGGAAAAAAGTCTTGATATAGCCTTAAAACATAACATAAAAATTCCAACTGATTTTGCACTTTTTGGTAAAATGCTTGTAACTTTAGAAGGAATTGCTTTGAAATATGATCCAGATTTTAAGTTAATTGAGAGTACAAAACCATTTATCGAAAGATTAATAAGAAAGAAGGATGTAAATATTTTTATGGTAGAAAAGACAATTAGAGAATTTAAACGTTTTAAAGATTCAGTTGCAAAGGTTCCTTACGAAATAAATAAAACACTTAAAAAAGTTCAAGAAGGTAAAATCAAAGTTGATATTGAAGATGCAGATGTTAAAAAACTATCAAAAGAAATTGATAAATCTAGTAATCGTTTAAGTTATGGCATGATAATATCTGCTTTAATTGTTGCAGGTGCATTAGTTATTAACACAGGTACTCCAATAGTTATTGGATTACCTTTATTATCACTTTTATTATTTGGTGGTGCAGCAACAGTTGGATTTTTATTAATAATTTCAATATTAAAAGAGGTGAAATAAATGAAAGAAGCAAAAGATTTGTTAAGGAAAGGTTTTTTACTAGGTTTAGGAGCAGCTAGTTTAACAAGCAAGAAAGTTAATGAAACAATTAAAGGCCTTAAAAAGAAAGGTAAACTTAATTCTGCAGAAGGCGAAGAGCTTGTTAAGAAATTTATAAAAGAAGCTGATTCAGAAAGAAAACGCGTTGAAAAGTTTATTCTTGGTGAAGTTAAACGCTACACAAAACCTGTAAAAAAGAAAACAGCTAAGAAAAAACCAGTAAAGAAAAAAGTAACAAAAAAGAAGAGATAAATGCCATTAGCAGTAACACACGTATTAACAACCGTTATTCTGGTTGGATTGTATAGGGATTATGTTACTAAGCATAAGAGATATTTTACTCTGCATACAGTAATGGTTGCAGGAATTGCAGCCATACTTGCAGATATTGATATTGTTCTTCGTATGTTTTCCAAAATTTTTAATTTTCAAGTGCCTTTCTTGCTTTCACATGGTGGCATAACTCATACACCAATATTTGCTTTTATTTTTATAATACCTGGATTAATTCTCTGGAAAAATAGAAAACATCGACCAGCCATGTATTTTTATGTAATTGCGTTTGCAATTTTATTGCATATATTCTTAGACTATTTTCTTGGCGGAGGAAACCATGCAGGTGTTATGTGGTTATATCCTTTTTCAACTCAAGCATGGAAGATTCATTTACTTAGTAAGTTTGGACTTAGTAGTTTACCAGCAGCACTAGATGCTATTATCCTTTTAGTTTGGTTATGGTATATAGAAGTAAAACATAAAATTAGTGACTTTGTCTAAGATTTATTCAATCTTAGTTCCAATAAATTCTTTATCTTTAAGCACATTACTTAGATTCTCAATATTCTTACCAACAATAAAAGCTTTTATCCCAAGTTCTTTTGCTTTTTTAGCAGCAATAGGATCAAAAGGAGCATTAAGGCCAGGTTTCCATTCAGTACCTATTATTTCTAACAACCCATCCCAACTTGTTTTTTCTATCTTTTTCGCATCATCAAACTTATTAGGATCTTTATCATAAACAAAATCAATATTTGATACATTAATTACTGTATCAGCTTTAAGATTTTCAGCTAATAATACTGCATCCATATCCGTACTCCATCCAGGTTTCCAACCAGCTGCTAGTAATACCTTTTTATTAAATTTAATTTCTTGTGTTGGATCTTCAATTATTTCTGTTTCTGCAACATCATTAAATATAGATTTCAATAAGAACGCATTAATATGGGTTGCAGAAATTCCAACCCAATCCATTGCTTCTTGGTCTTGGCCTATAACTTCAGCAAGAGCTTTTTGATATTTTCTAGCTGTAGAACCACCACCAGTTACAATTACAACTTTTTCTCCACTAGAAACAAAATCATTAATCATATCTTTAAACTTCTTTAAGAATCCAACATCTATTTCGTTAGGAACAATAATTGAACCGCCAAGTGAGATTATTTTAGTCATTCTTTTAATAATTGTTCAACTATAGCTGCATAAGCTGGTCTTGTAATAAATACTCCAATACTAACACCAATTATTGTTGTTATTGCAAACCCTTTTAACAAACCAGCACCAGCTTTCATTAAAGGCAACATTGCAACTAATGTAGTAAAGTATGCTGCTATAATAATAAAGAAAGCCCTTTTAACCCTTTCTTTCCAATTAAAAGCCATAGATGTTTCGCCTTTAATTGTTTCATCTGTAAGGATAATTAAATGATCTACTCCTGTACCAACAGCAATAATAATACCTGCAATTGCTGCTAAATCAAGGTTCCATCCAATTAAAGAAGCAATACCTAATATAATAACAACCTCTGATATGGTTGTAACTAACATTGGCACAGCAACTTGTATTTTTCTATACCTCAAATAAATAATTGATACAACAACTAATATAGCAGCAAGACCAATTAATAAAGCATTTTTCAAGAATGAATCTCCCAAAGCTGGACTAATTATATCTGTTTTAACAATATTTAATTTAACAGGTAAAGAACCAGTAATTAATATTGTCTGTAACCTTTTCATATTAGTTAATGAATTTAAAGCAGCTTCTTGTTCTGTTGCCCCAGCACCTGATCCAGAAATTTGAATATCTGTAACAGCTCTTCCTTTTAAATCTGATCCAATGTTAAGTTCATCAACTTTTACGTCATCAAGTAACAATACTAATTTTTCACTTAAATAATCATTATTATCTTCAATAAGCACTTCTAAATCTTTAGTAGCTTCTGCTTGTCTATCAGCAGCATCTTGTGATAAAGTAATTGAGAATCTAAATCTACAAACATATCCTCCATTTTGACTTGCACCGCATCCAAAACCTGGATCAATTCCTGCACAGTCAGCAGATCTACATACATAAGGAACATCTCTGTTTCCTCCTGAAAAGACTGTATTATTACCTATTTTAGCTTCGAATTTACCTTGCTTTGCTAACAATTCTTTAACTTCTTCTTCATTAGCTCCTGCAATCTCAACTAAAATAAATTGGTTTCCTGAAAGATCTTCAGCTTGTCTTACAACTAAATCTGATAAGCCGTAAACATTTAGCCTTTCTTTCATATTATCAATCAATGTATTCATATTTTCTTTTGAGATAGTTTCTTCTGGTTCAAGTAAAACTCTTGTTCCACCTTGCAAATCAAGACCTTTTCTAATATTATTAGTAGGTGCTTCAGAAACCCTAATTCCAATATCATCAACAACACCAGTATGGGTAATGTTTAGTTTTGGAACTTCAACTTCTTTAGTTACATTTTTTATGATTGTTTTATTAATTGTTTGATTTGTAGTTTCATTATAAAACTCAACAATTTCTTCCACTTCTTCAGTAATTTCTTTTAACTCTGTTTCATTTAATTCTTCTACATTGATAACTTCTCTAGTAATAAGCCTATAAGTATCTAAGTTAGTTGTTATTATTACTGACCTATTAAGTCCCAAACCAGCAACAAGTTTATTATAATCTTCTAATCCTTGTATTTGTACATTATTAATAGTCTTGATAATTTCTTTAGACATTGGCGGAGAATTAGGTTTAGGATTAGAAATGCCTGCATCTGAAGCAGAACTATTTACTACTATATTTCTTATTGCAACACCATCACTATCAAAACTTGGACGTATTGCAATTAATGCCATACCTAAGAATATTAAAAGTAAGACTACTCTTGAATTCTTTAAAATCTTCTTAGCTCTTCCCATGTTTTTTCTCCAAATATAATCTTAAGATTCCAACATTTTGGATCCATGTGTTGATTAAATCAACAATTAATCCTATTAATAGTATAGTCATAATCTGACTGATAACTTCAGATTGTGATAAGATTAAAGCAACACTAACTGCTGCGATAGTTGTTAATGTCATTGTCAAACCGGTCTTTAAAGCAACTATTGTTCTGTCAAAAACAGAACCCTCTTTTCCTTTTAACAATTTTGTAGATAACAAAATGTCTGTATCAACTGAATAACCTATAAGCATTAAGAATGCAGCAATTCCTGCAGTCCCAATCCGCATACCCATTATATCTATTATTGCTAAAGTAACAATAATGTCAGACATAGCAGCCAATATTACTGCTATACTAGGTATAAATGTTCTAAAATATAAGAAAACCACAATTCCCATAAACAAGAAAGCAAATAACATTGCCCTTACTGTTTCTTTAAAAAAGCTGTCTCCAAGTGAAGAACCAATTATTTCTGCTGTATACTCACCTTCTTTGAGTTCTTGTTCAAGGTGTTTTTCAACAGACGATTTGAAATCTTCAAACTCATCTTTATTAGTACCATCAATGTCTGCTGTTATTGTAATGGCTCTTTGATCATCTGCTAAATTCAAATACCTAATAATAATATCATTATTAGAAAAATCTTGTTTAATACCTTCTTCTATATTAGAAATCTCTGTATCTACAGAGGGTATTGTAAGAGTAACACCACCTTTTAACGTAACATCTTTGTTAATATAATCTCCTGTTTGAGCTAAATTAACACCAATTACAATAAAAGCAATTAATAACATAACAAAAGGTATAATAAGTAATGGCTTATATTTTTCATCATAGAATTTTCTGATACTAAACTTTTCTTTCTTTGGTTTAGGTTCTTCTTCTTCTTGAATTGGTTCTTTATGTTCTTCCTCAACCTTTGGTTCTTCTTTAACTTCTTCTGGCTTAGATTCTTCTACAGGTGTTTCTTCTGGTTTAACTTCTTCTTTAGCTACAACTTCTTCCTTAACTTCTTCACTAGAAGGTTCTTCCTGTTTAACTTCTTCTTGAGAATCTTGTTTAGAAATATCTTCACTAACTTCTTCAGTTTTCTCTTCTACAACTTCATGCTCAGAAGTATCTTTCCTTTTAATCTCGTCCATATTTAACAACTAAAAACCTTGAATTGTTTTTAAAGGTTACTAAATTCTAAGAATTTTGAACCTCAAAAATATTTATTTTTGTGGGTTATGTTTACAGGCTTTTACAAAGCCTAAGAACAATGGTGCTGGGTCTTCCAACCTTGATTTGAACTCTGGATGGCTTTGAGTCGCAACAAAATAAGGATGTCCTTTTAATTCAATAAATTCCATTAATTTTGTATCATCAAATCTTTCGTGATAACCTGAGAAAGTCAGCCCTTTTTCTTCAATTTCTTGAATAAATTTAGGATTTACTTCAAATCTGTGTCTATGTCTTTCTATAACCACATTTCTTTGATTTAATTTACCTATCCTAAACTCTTGATCTTTATCTTTCTTAAGTTTTTCTAACTTTAGCTTATCTTTTTCTAACCGTTTAGCATCTTTGTATAACTGCAACACTTGTGTACCTTCTTTGATATTAGCGGCATATGCACCTAATCTCATAGTTCCACCATATTGCTTTTTTTCCATTAACTCTTTTTGACCTTCTAATATATCAATTACTGGGAATTCTGTTTTTTCATCAACTTCAGTTGTATTAGCACCTTTCATACCACAAACATTTCTTGCAAATTCAACAACTGCTAATTGTAAACCATAACATAAACCTAAGAATGGAATATTATTATTTCTTGCAAATTCAATAGCTTTAATCTTTCCTTCAACACCAGAACTTCCAAAACCACCGGGAACTACAATTCCATCATATTCCTTTAATTCATTAATAGATTTAGCATCTTTTTCAAATCTCTTAGAATCAACCCAACCAATTTTAATCTTTTTGTTAATGTTCGCTCCAGCATGAATCAATGCATGACTTACTGAAATATAACTATCAGTTAAACTAAATTCTCCAATATCAACATATTTTCCTACAATTGCAATATTTAATTCTTCTTTACTGTCAGCAATAGCTTGGACATGTTTTTCCCATTTTGAAAGGTCTGGTTTTTTCAATGCTTTCATCCCAAACTCTCCAAGTAATTTTGTACTAAAATCTTCTTTTTCTAGATCTAATGGTATCCTATATATAGTATCAATATCCGGTTCTGATATAACATGTCCTTTTCTTATATTTGCATAAACTTCAATTTTTTCTTTTCTAACTTCATCTAGAGCGACTTTAGCTCTGCAAATGATAAAATCTGGTAAAATACCATTTTCTGATAATAATCTAACTGCTTGTTGAGTTGGTTTTGTCTTCATTTCTTGAATATTTCCTGGGATTGGTAAATATGTAATTAATACAGAAACAAGATTTTCTTTTCCTAATTCTCTTTGTAAACTTTTTACTGCAAAAAGGTAGGGGATGTTTTCATAATCTCCAACTGTTCCCCCAATTTCAATTACTGCAAAATCATAACCTTCAGAAGCAACCATAATCCTTCTTTTGATCTCTTCAGGGATATGTGGTATGAATTGAACAGTTTTTCCTAAATATTCTCCTGCTCGTTCTTTATCAATAACAGTCTTATAAATCTGGCCAGTTGTCAAGTTATTCTTCTTAGGAATATCAATATCTAAGAATCTTTCATAATTTCCAAGATCTTGATCAATCTCACCACCATCATCTGTAACCCAAACCTCACCATGTTCTGTTGGTCTTAAAGTTCCAGCATCATAATTAATATATGGATCAATTTTAATTGCAGTTACACTATAACCACATTCTTTTAGAATCTTAGCAATAGAAGACGCAGTAACTCCTTTTCCTACACCTGAAATTACTCCTCCAACTACAACAACAAACTTTGTCACAGATAACGCCCCCTTGTATAACCTTCAGAATTATTGACCATAATTATTAGTCGCATTAAATAGGTATGTGAAGATGAATTTATAAAGTTTATTGTTTTCAAATGTTAGAATTCATCTTTGTTTTAGTGGGTTGGTTTTTGACAACCTTTAAATATACTTCTTCTAATATATCACATATGGCAATTAATCCATTTCTGCAACAGATGCTAAATAGCTTTAATGATATTTTTACAGCCATCTCAAAAGATTGGAGTGTCATGTGGCTTTTAGCACCAGTAATTATAATCTGGCTTATGTTAGAAGTTTATTTTGCTATGCACAAATCTGAGAAACTAGGTTGGAATACAGCTCTTGGAAATGGTTTTGTTTTGATTTGGGTTACATTAACAATCCTTAGAGAACTCTTTGCAGGTTCAATTGAAGGAAAAACTGGCAAGATTATTATTATGGTTATATTTTCAATATATGGTGCAATTGTATGTTTTCTTGCTTTTACACATAAAGCAGTTGAAAAAGTTAGTTTTCTATTAGCTTCACCTTATCTTATATATTTCTTAAGCATGTACCTAATTTTATGGGGATATGATTTATTAGATGTAAACATCTATATTATTTTAGATATAATTATCATTTTCTTTGTACTTCTTATATTTAAAGCAATCTTTAGTCATTTTGTACCTGAATCTACTAAAGATTCTGGAATGGAAATGGATAAATTTGATGTTGGAACAAAAGAAGTTGGTGGTGGTCCAATTGGCCAAGAAAACTTTGATTTAGATGATATGTTTAAACAGAAAGGCCCGCCATTAGGCCCCGTATAAAACTAAATCCATCAAAACCAGGTATTGGTAACATATTGAATATAAACAAGAACATGTTTATCTTTGCTGTAAAACCTAATATTTCAATCCATTTCCTTTTCTTTATCATTCTGTTCTTTAATAATATTAATGGTACTATCCATAAGAATAAATTTACTAAAGGTCCAGCTACAGAAACAATTGCAGATTCTATTGGTGGTAAAGGTGTATGTGCAACATACCCTCCAATAAAGAATAATATTGGAAAATTGATTAATCTTAACAATAAAACAAAGCCATACATTCCCCAAGGCGCATTTAATGTTGCAGTTGCACCAAAACTTATTGCAGCAATTTTATGGGCAAATTCATGAAAAACAATTGCAGGACCAACAATCATAGCTGCAAATTTAATATCATCCAGATCAAATTTCTTTTTAATTTGTTTTAACGGATCATAATCATGGGGCTTACTTCTCTTAAATATACCTTGAAATATTAAACCTGCAAAAACAGTCATACCTATAATCGCTATAATCTCATCAAATGTAATAAATACCATCTAGTAATGTAAAGCCATTAACTATTTAAATTATTATCCCTTTCTTAGTATTATGACTGATTTAATAGCTTGCTTTGGTTCTAACCCAGGAACACAAGCACATGTACAACGTGTAATAGATGGTGAAAACTGGGATAAAGTTTTTGTTGTAACTTCTGACACTAAAAGTTTTAAGAACACTAAAAACGCTGTAATAATTAAAATTGATAATAATAAACATATTCCTCAGTTAGCAGAAGATATTTTTAACGCTTTGAAAGGAAAGATAACTGATTTTGAAGTTGCAGTAAACATTGTTTCAGGCAATGGCAAAATACACACTGCTTTATTATCTGCTGTTTCTAAACTAGGTGTAGGATTAAGGTTTGTAATCTTAACTAAAGAAGGCGTTAAGGATATTTAACTCAAGAAAGCTTTTAATACTTTAAATGGTGTGGGTAAGACAGGTGTCCTAATGGGAACTACAACATCAAATACTAGTTGTGGTTCATAACTTAAAGTATTAACCATAGTTGTGATTGGCACAGCACCCTGATCTTGTGGGCCTACAACATGAGGCCTATATGTTCTTCCGTTTAATCCTTGTTGAGTATTACCAAAAACAAATTGATATGGTTGATCTATCAAATTATTTCTTTCTAATCTTGCTCGTAAATCACTATCTTGTAATCTTAATACTGCATTCATATCTGCTCTACTAACATCACCATCACTAGCTTCTCTTAATTCTTCACAATAGGTTAATATTATATTTGTTCTTGGATCAAGAACCCTAAAATCAGATACATCCATTTTTCCTCTTAAGACCCTTCTTGCAGCAGTTTCTAATTGTTGTTCATTGATAACATATAATTCAGGAGCATCTAAAACACCCTGGCTCACATAAACAACTTTATCTGAAGAATCAACTACAATGGATATATCTCCTGCTTCTTTTGATTTCTTTGAGGCAGCATAATCATAGAATTCTCCTTTTAGAAGTTGGCGTACAGATTGAATCCCTTTCCCTGTTTCTTCTTCCCACCGTTTTAAACGATAATCTACAACAGGGTTTTCTCTTGTTATAAATTCATCAATATCAAAATATAAGCTTCTATCAACTCTAGATTGAAGGTAACCAAGAATTTTATCAAGTGGTTCTTTTATTGCAGAATTGTGTGATCTAAAATGTCCAGCTTTTGCTCTTCCTGTAGCAATATAAACACAAGCCCTATACAAAGTTCTTGGATCTGTGCTTATGAATCTATGATGTTCAGGAATATGTTCTTTAGATTTATGTTGTTTTTTTATTGTTCTACCATCTTCAGTAACTTCAACACTTAACTTTTTTGCTTCTCCTTGAACACCTCCTTTTTTCCTACCTTTGTAAGGGCCCTTATTAGTTCTTGTTCTATGTTTACCTGTTGAACGCATATCTTTTTTACTTCTAAAAGTAACTTGCTTTGCCCAAGCTTGTGTCATATCATTATAGAATCTTACTTCTTCAGGTCCAATCATAGAAGCATCTAAATCAAGCATAGTTTCCATAGCACTACTACCATCTGTATATGTATATGAATCTGTAGTATAAAACCCAAACCTTTTCATTACTTTTAATGCT
This sequence comes from uncultured Methanosarcinales archaeon, assembly GCA_964534665.1. Taxonomy (GTDB): domain Archaea; phylum Nanobdellota; class Nanobdellia; order Woesearchaeales; family JAHJBD01; genus JAHJBD01. The sequence continues at coordinate 16,378 of CAZHRT010000007.1, forward strand.
TCAACGTCTCCTTCACACGACTCGACTAACCTTTCTGTAAGTGAACGATCAAAAACTAATGGTTGGCCATCTTTTAATCCATCCCCTACACTCCAATTTAAATAATGGCTCCCTGCACTATAACCGCAAGAATCATAATAAACTGCTGGTTCTTTTGTACTAGCAGAATTATCTCTAACTATGTCTGCATCAGATAAAATCTTAATAGCTGCAGGTGGCATGTGTGAAAGGAAGAAATAAAAACATTGATCTTGTTCAGTATAACGATATTTATGCTCAGGAACTTCCATTACAGATTTTAAACTTTCAGGAATCTTTGCTGGTATAACTCCTTCTTTTATTACTAAATTATCATCAATAGTGACATTATGTACCCCTTCTTTTGGTCGCCACGACAAATGTCTTGCTAACCTTTGTTGATGTTTATAATTCCTATGTCTTCTATATTCCATAGGCTGAGAATCACTATATTCTACTCGTGCTGCTCTTTCTTCAAGATCAGCTCTAGATTTTAGTGTTTTTTTATTAACTCTTAACTTAGGTTCAGTACCTAGTTTATACTTTACAGAACCACTTCCTATTTTTTTCTTGCTCTTGTACTTGAATTTTCAGGGCTTACAAATTGCCTTTTTTTATATTTAGCATCTCTATCTAATTTTCTTCCTCTTTCTTCTTTTTGATCTAAATGTTCTTGATATAATGTGATTTCTTCCTTAGGAATATTTTCCCAATCAGATTCAACTTTTATTTGCGCAAAACCTGCTTTAACCGCATCTGATAATTCTTTTTGTTCTTCCTCTTCTTTTGATTGCCAAGCATCTTCATTATCTCTTAATTCTTTTTGTTCTTTAGCGTATCTTAATTGTTGTGCAGTTTCAATAGCAATTCTTCTATCACGATTAATTCTTTCAACTTCAGCAAGACCTTGTTCTAAAGAAACAGCATTCTCCCTATCAATTTGACTTTGAACCCCTTGTGTATTCACTGTGTTTGTAGTCATTCTTAAATATCAAAAGCCAAGATTTGAGTTATATATAAAAATATAAGCATTATTCAAACTACTTCATTAACACTAATATAAACTCTAAATCCACCACCACGCTTAATAACATCCACGTTTCCAAACACTTCTTCCATGTGTTTACTTAATGAACGCCCACCTTTCTGGTGTCTGGCAACCAATTGTAAAGTACCTTTTTCTCTTAAGAATTCTTTTGATTGTGAAATCATTGAAAAACAAATCTTTTTACCAGCATTCTGTGGAGGATTTAATAATATAGTACCAAACCTACCAGAAACTTTACTAAACATATCACCTTGAACAATATTAACTTCAACTTTATTCAGTTTAGCATTTTCTCTAGCTAACTTTACTGCACGCATATTAATGTCACTAAGAACAACTTCATTATCTGGAAAATCTTTTTTAATTGCTATTCCAACAACACCATAACCACAACCTAAATCTAAAACACGACCTTTAATAGAAGCATTTTCAATTAATAATATAGTTCCATTATCAACTTTCTTAATAGAAAACACACCAGAACCAGTAACAAAGGTAAACTCCTTACCACGCAATCTAGCCATAATCTTACTTTTTCTTAATTCAGAAGTTGGCTTTTCAGTGTAATAATGCTCTTTCATATTCCATAAAAGATATACAATACCTTATCTACTGCTTTAACTAAATCCAATCCACTACCTTCAACATTTATACAATTATCTTCAAAAACAATCTTGGTTTGATTTCTTTCTTTAACATATAAAACAACTTCATTTGTATTACTACAATTTATTATTGGCCTATCAACACATGCCGAAGTTTCGTTTTTATCGCAAGCAGCAATTGGTATTTTATCAAAGACTGCCATCATATTTTGATTAAAGTCAGCAATAGCAACTGCAACATAATTAAATTGGCTTCCTAATGGATCAAAAGTTACATAATAATTTGTTGAATTATCAAAACTTGTTATGTCAAAAAATCCTTCAACAGGAACTTCTTCAGCTTCTTTTGGCCCAAACCTAAAAGCAGAGTCATACAGCCTAGTACCTTTTTGAGATCTAAATTGTGTATACCAGATTCCTTCATAATTGATAAAAGATAATCCTTTGTAGATATAACCTTGATCTGGTTTAAGCTTACCTTCTATATTTAATAAATGAAGGTCATCAATTGTTTTTGGTTCTGATTCTTTTGATGGTAATAAAACAATTGTTGCTATAATTAATATTGCTAATATTATTATTGCATACAATACTTTATTTGATTGTTTCTTAACAATTACGTCTTCTTCATCTTCCATTTTATATAACTCCAATAACTGCATAAAGTAATCTATCTTTTATTCTTACAAAACCAAACTCATCTCTGGATTGAGCAATTATACAATTATTTTCTTCAATAATCTTTGTTTCATTACCTGTAACAAAATAAATTACTGGTACTATTGATGTTGCATCAGAACACGTTACAATCGGTGCTTCATAACTTGAATTTGTTATAAACCCAACTCTAATAAATTTCTGTGGTAGGTTAGTGGCAATTGAATACTCTGCATAACCTATATTATCTATGTTTTTATCATCAACTTTAGAGGTTACATCAATTTCTAAAGCACCTTTAAGTTTGTTAGCTATATCTTCACTTACATTAAAAACTTCAACTTCTTGTGGTAAATAATCAAGAGTATAAGTCTGAACTTTTGTATTCAATGTCCAACCCCTTTCTTGCTTATTAAATTTAAATTTTCCATAGCTAATAGTATCTCCTTGATCACTAAACCCATAAAACATAACTGCAAAAACAGAGCTGATCATAAGAAAAGCCATTATATAAACCATATATTTAGTATTTTTTTCTTTCCTAGCCATAATAAACTGAATTAAGGTACATTATTTAAAGTTTTCTTAGTCTTCAAAACCAAAACATTTATATGTGTCTTCTTTTACTATTCTTAGTAATTATTAAAAATACAATAAAAATGATGAATATTGAGAATGACTTTATGGAATTTGCTAGGAAAGTTGGTCTAGATTTTGGTATGGATAATCTTTGTTCTCAAATATTTGGAATTTTATATGTTGAACCAGAAGAAGTATCAATGGATGATCTAGCAAAAAGAACAGGATATAGTTTAGCTTCAGTATCAAATAAAATGAAATTCTTAGAAGGAATTGGTTTAACACAGAAAATTAAAAATCCTGGTTCAAAGAAATTATACTATTATATGGAGAAAAACGTATTTAAGATGGTGAAAAATAAGCTGCAGACTGGCTTGCAAAAGGAAATACAACCTGCAAAACAAATTATTCCCTCAATAATAGATAAATATAAGAATGCAAAGCTTGATGAAAAACAAAAGAAACAATTTAAGATAATTACTGACTATTATCATCAAATGTTAAAATTTGAAGAGTTAATAAATGAATTTAATAACATCTTAGATAAACAAATAAAATGAATAATTCAATAATCCGTTTAGAAAATGTATGGAAGATTTACAAGATGGGTGAAGTAGAAGTTCCAGCCTTAAGAGGTATTAATATAGACATAAAGAAAGGTGATTTTGTATCTATCATGGGTCCATCAGGTTCTGGAAAATCTACTGCAATGAACATGGTTGGTGCTTTAGACATTCCTTCAAGAGGTAAAGTATTCTTAGATAACGTAGATATTGCAACTTTGGGAGAATCACAATTAGCACAAATTCGTGGAAAAAAGATTGGATTTATCTTTCAACAATTTAATCTTATTCCAACATTATCAGCATTAGAAAATGTAACTCTGCCTATGATTTTCCAAGGTGTTTCAAAACCAGAGCGTATTAAAAGGGGGACAGCATTATTAACTAAAGTTGGTTTGGGAGATAGAACACACCATAGACCAAATGAACTTTCAGGTGGTCAACAACAACGTGTAGCTATTTCTAGGGCATTAGCTAATGATCCAGAAGTTGTTTTAGCAGATGAACCAACAGGAAACCTTGATCAAAAAACAGGTTTAGAGTTTATGGAAACACTAAAAGTGTTAAACAAAGATTTCAAAAAAACAATTGTCATGGTCACTCACGACGAGAAAGTTGCGCGAAAAGCGCATAGAATTGAATTTTTAATGGATGGTCAAATCCGTAATTGGAGGTCAAAGAAATGATGAAAAAAATATTAATTGCTTTAATAGCAATATTAACACTATGTGTTGTTTACGCAGCACCAATTCCATCTGGAGCAGACTTAGAGGTAACTCTAGTAAGCCAGACTCCAGATCCAATTGAACCTGGTGGATATGTTGATATTAGATTTAAAGTTGAAAATTATGGTGGTGCTTCAACAGAAGAACTTTGGCTAGAATTAGTTGAAGACTATCCATTCAGTATGCCAGGCAGTGATAATATTGTCAAGCTAGGAAATTTACAAGCTAGACAAGTAGATGATGAAGGCGTTGTTGTAAAGTTTCGTGTAAAAATAGACGAAAATGCAATTGAAGGCGCAAATGAACTTAAAATAAGATATAAGAGATATACTGAAACAAACATTGGCCTTCCTTGGATAGAACTTGAACCATTTGATATTAATATCCAAACAGCAGATTCAATAATTGCAATAGAAGATGTAACTTCTAAACCAGAAAAAATTGCACCAGGCGAGACAGGTAAATTAACCTTAAAACTTACAAACTTGGCAGATTCATTATTAAAAGAAGTAAGGGTAAATCTTGACCTCTTTACCACTTACCAGCTTTCAACAAGTGTAAGCGAAGTAACTAAACCATTATCTCCAATTGGATCATCAAATGAAAAAGTTTTAGTTAAGATGGATGCTAAAGAAACAAAATCTGTTGTCTTTGATTTAATGGCAGATCCAGATGCAACATCTGGTGTTTACAAGATTCCTGTAAATATCCTATACTCTGATGAAGTTGGTAAGAACTATTCAAAAGAAGCAATCATCAGCGTAATAATCGGAGAAGAACCAGATTTAGTTGCAAATATCGATGATTCTAACATTTATACCTCTGGTTCAAGAGGGTCTGTTGATATTAAATTTGTAAACAAGGGCGCAGGAGATGTTAAATTCTTGTATGTTACATTAAAAGAAGACGATTCATACAAAATTATTAGTTCAAATGTTGAATATGTTGGAAACATTGACTCTGATGACTTTGAGAGTGCAGACTTTGAACTATTTGTAGAAACAAAAGAAAAAAGCATCACAATACCTGTTCAACTTGAATACAAAGATTCAAGCAATAAAGAATATGCAAAAGTCCTAGAACTTGAGATGCCTTTATATTCAACAAAGGAAGCTAAAAAGCTAGGATTTGTTCAAGGTAAAAGTGGTACTGGTTTTTTCTTAATCTTAATAATAGTTGGAGTAGGTATATTCATCTACTTAAAGAAGAAGAAAAAGGCTAAGAAGAAATAACAATGCTTAGAGATTACCTTAAGTTAGCTGTAAATAACCTTACCCATAGAAAATTAAGGGCATGGCTAACAATGCTCGGGATATTTATTGGAATTGCTGCAGTTGTATCTCTAATTGGCTTGGGTGATGGTTTAAGAATAGCTATTACTTCTCAATTTGGAATATCAACAACAGAAGTTCTTACAGTTCAAGCAGGCGGTTTATCTGCTGCAGGACCACCAGGCTCGGGTGTTGTTAATCAATTAACTGAAGAGGATGTTAAAGCAATAGAAAGACTTTCTGTAGTTGAAAAAGCAATTCCTAGAATTCTTCAATCAGGAAAATTAGAATTTAACGATAAAGTTGTATTTGGCTTTACAATGAGCATTCCTGACGGAGAAAAAAGAGATTTTACTTATGAGGTACTTGAGATTGAACCAGAAGAAGGTAGATTGTTAAAAGACACTGATAGCGGAAAAGTTGTTTTAGGAAATAATTTCATAACAGATGGTGTAGGTTTAGGTAAAGAAGTTCATGTTGGAAATTCAGTTTTAATCCAAGATGAAAAGTTTGAAGTAATTGGTATAACAGAAAAAAAAGGCAGTATTATCTTTGATAATATAGTACATATACAAGAAGATGAACTAAAAGAATTGTTTGATATTGAAGAAAGGGTAGATGTAATTGCAGTTCAAATCAAAGATGTTCAATTAATGGATAAAGGCAAAGAAGACATTGAAAAACTATTACGTAAAAGAAGAGATGTTAAAGAAGGTGAAGAAGATTTTTCAGTTCAAACTCCTGCTTCAGTATTGCAACAATTATCTGATGTTCTAGTTGGTGTATCAATATTTATCGCAATAATTGCAAGCATTTCAATTATCGTTGGAGCAATTGGCATTACTAACACAATGTTTACTTCAGTTACTGAAAGAAAAAAACAAATTGGAATTATGAAATCAATTGGAGCAAAGAATCGAGATATTTTCTTACTATTCTTGTTTGAATCAGGTATGCTTGGTATGTTTGGAGCTTTTGTAGGAACATTAGTTGGAACCCTAATATCTTTTTTTGGCACCCTTGGCATAAACTCTTGGGTTAATGCATCTGCTAGCCCCCAAATTAACCTTGTTTTAATATTTAGTGCTTTATTTGGCGGATTCCTTATTGGATCTGTTTCAGGTGTAATACCTGCTTTAAGAGCAGCAAAACTAACACCTGTTAATGCAATGAGATAATGAGAACTGAAACTATCAAATATGCCCTAAAAAATCTTTGGGCAAGAAAATCGCGAACTTTTCTTACTGCTTTGTCTATTGTAATTGGTATTGCAGCTGTATTTATCTTTGCTAGTTTTGGAGTTGGGTTATATAGTTATGTTGGTGAGATTGCAGAACAAGCAGGAATAGACAAATTTATGGTACAGGGAAAAGGTGGATCTGCACCAGGCATTGATGATACTTTTAAACTTGAGGATAAAGATCTAAAAGCAATCGATCAATCAAAAGGTGTTATAAAAACAACTGGTTGGTATCTTAAACCAGGTGAGATTGAGAAGAATAGAAAGAAGGTGTATGTTTATCTATCTGGTATAAAAACCGAGCAAGATGACATTGAACTTCTTGAATCAATGATAGGTGTTGATATTAATCCTGGAAGACAATTTCGAAAAGGCGATGAAGGTAGAGCTATATTAGGTTATAATTATAAAATTCCTGATAAAATATTTCCAAAACCTTACAAACTTGGAGATAAGATTGAAGTTAATGGCAAGAAATTTAACATAATTGGTTTCTATGAATCTATTGGTAATCCTTCAGACGATGCAAATATATATCTTACATTTGAAGATATGGACAAACTGTTTGATGATCTAAGTATAGGTATTATTATTGGCCAAGTAGATAATGTTGAGAATATGGATAAGATTGTTGAGAGAGTTGAAAAAAATCTTAGAAAAGTACGTGATTTAGAAGAGGGTAAAGAGGACTTCTCTGTACAATCATTTGAAGAAGCTTTTGCAATGTTCACAAACATTCTTAATATTATAATCGGATTTATATTCTTAATAGTTATTATTTCAGGGGTAGTTGCTTCTGTAAATACTGCAAATACAATGGTGACTTCAGTACTTGAGAGAATTAGAGAAATTGGAGTTATGAAATCTATCGGCGCAACTAATTCTAACATCAGAAGCATTTTCTTGTTTGAATCAAGTATTATAGGTGCAACTGCAGGCATTATTGGTGTTGCAATTGGCTGGATTTTTGCTGGGATTGGTGGTTTATTACTTGAACAACTTGGTTGGGGTTTTCTAGCACCAAAATTTATACCCTCAATATTTATAGTTTGTATTGGTTTAGCTGCATTAGTTGGAACAGTATCAGGAATGGCCCCAGCAATCTACGCATCAAAACAAAAACCAGTCGACGCACTAAGATACGAATAGTATCTTGTGCCCAAAAACCAAAAGGTTTTTTGGGCTTTACGTTATGAGTGATGCGAATAACTTAAATTCAAGGAACAAAGTGACAGACTCTGAGGTATGAATAATAAAATGAACTTTTATGGATTGTATCAAAGCCTATTAGTTTTACAAGTCATCCTAATTTTCTTTACAAATCCAATAGTTAAGAATTCAACAATAGTTATTGGATTTATCACTTTATTAGTTTCAGCAGCAATAATTCTTTATTGGGAAATGTTTTGGCAAAAAAATCAAGGATTAGTAATAAAAGGTCTTTACAAATATGTCAGACATCCATTTCTTACAGGAATGATTATACTTTTCATTGGAATCACAATAACTTTCTTTTCTATTTACTCTTTAATATTAACTTTAATCTCAATTATAATAATCTTTTACGGTGCAATAAAAGAAGATAAAGAAATTTCCAAGAAATTTCCTAAATACAAAGATTATACAAAGAAAGTTAAATTTAGATTCTTTCCAGGATTATTCTAAAACCTATCATAAAATTTATATACTCTCCTAACAAAAAACTTAATATGGCATTTGATATCTTAAAAAAATTTCATGGTAATATTGAAAATAGGACTATATCTAATATTGATTTTACTGTTGAAAAAATTTCAAAGATGTTAGAGACTTTAACAAACTTAAAACGAGAATTAGTTACTTATCGAGCAAGACGTTATAATCATACAGGGGGGAGCATGGAAACCTCACAACAAAGACTTCAACAACTTGTCCAAGAGTTAGATCAAGCAGAAGCACAACTTGAAGAATTAGAAAAACAAGAAGAAAGATGCGAACATCAATTATTAGATTATGAAAGGGGTGCAAATGCTCCAGCTGAAATTATTTTTAAACATCACTTAATTAAACAAAGGCTAGAGAGAATTGGCTTTACTTTTCATAACAATCGTGGTGGTTGTACATTGAGCAGAAATAATAATGAAGTGCTATTTATCCCAAGAAAGACAGTTGTATTTCATAAAGGCACTAGGCACTATGGTTCTAGAGGAGAATCAATTGTTCATATAAGAGCATTTGATCCCAGTGATAAAAGAGAAATGCTTAATTATGATATCTTGACTTCTGGACAAATTATTGAGTCTGATCGTAATATTTAATCTGATAGTTTTATAAACCAATTCAATTCTTTCTTATTATATGAGAAAAGATTTAACACAAGGCAATGTAACAAAGACAATATTAGTTACAGCTGCACCTTTAGTTTTAGCATTATTATTACAAACTGGTTTTAATATTGTTGATGCTATTTATGTAGGTAGGATTAGTGCAGAAGCAATAGCAGCTGTTTCTTTAGCTTTTCCTATAATGTTTTTTATCTTTGCAATAGCTAGTGGTATTGGTGTTGGTGCAACATCATTAATTGCTAGATATATTGGTTCAAAGAAATATGACAAAGCAGATAATGTTGCAGAACATGCATTATTGTCTGGTTTAATCCTTGGCTTATTGTTTACAATTCTAGGACTAAAGTTTGGTAAACCTTTATTACTTTTGATGGGTGCAAATTCTTTAGTTGAACTTACTTTAAGCTACATTAATGTAATATTTATAGGGTCATCATTTATGATTATATTTGTTATTGGTAATAATATATTTAGGGGTGAAGGAGATACAAAAACACCAATGAAATTCATGATGGTTGCAACTATAACTAATATCATTCTTGATCCAATATTTATCTTTGCTCTAGGTTATGGTGTAATGGGTGCAGCTATTGCAACAGTAATTTCAAATTTTATGGGATTTGTTGCTGTAATCCTTGGATTTACAACCGGAAAGTCATCTGTTAAAATTAAACCAAAACACTTTAAGTTCGATCTTAAGATTATTAAGAAGATTTTTGCTATTGGCATTCCTAGTTCATTATCTCAAGTTAGTATGTCAATTAGTTTAGGAATAATGATGAAGATTGTTTCTATTTTCGGTATTTATGCAGTCGCTTCTTTTGGTATTATTTTTAGATTAGATAGCATAGCTATTTTACCAGCAATTGGCTTAATGATGGCTGTAATACCTATTGTGGGCCAAAACGTTGGAGCAAAGAAATTTGATAGAGCAGAAAAAACAGCATATAGTACAGCAATTATGGCAGCATTATTTACTGGAATAGTTGGTTTAATCTTTTTTACCTTTCCTTCACAGTTTATCATGATCTTTAATACTAACCCAGAAGTTATTAATTACGGAGTTATGTATCTTCGTACAGTAACATTAGTTTATGCTTTTATTGGTGTGGGAATAAGTATTAGTGGTGCATTTCTTGGTGCAGGAGACCCAATACCTGCATTAGTTACAACATTACTTAGAGTTATTTTTGTCTTGATACCAACTACTTTGTTACTTGCTTTTAAATTTAACTTAGGTGTTTTAGGTATCTGGTTAGCAGTTGCAATCTCAATTGTTATTTCAGCAATAACTTCTTTGATATGGTTTAAACAAGGAAATTGGAAAAAGAAACATGTCAAGAACAATCAATCAAATATACCTATGACTTGAAGCGAAAGCTTCATCTTCATTTAAACAGATCAATTGTTCTTGAGCATGCTCAGGAATATACTTTCTACAGAATTTTGCTAGTAAATTTATCTATTAGTTAAATAGATCGTAGGTATATTCCTGACATATAAAAAAAGATGTAATTCAATCTATTTAAGAGATTTAAGATAATCATTAACTTTTTCTTTTACTTTATCATCTAATTCATTTAAGGAAATCTTTGGCATTTTAGTTAATGTCCCTTCAAATTTTCTACCTGCTTTTTTAGCTTGTTCTTCAATTTTAATTGCATATTTGCTTCCAAATTTCTTTATTGAAGGGAACTTAGTAACAGCATTTGCACCAGCTTTTAATAACAAATTAATTTCATCTAATTGATCTAACCAAGAACCAACTACTATATTTAATTTAGGAAAATTATCTCTAGCAGCTTTAACCCATTCAACATAATATTCAGCAGTTATTGGTTTTGTATTCTCAAATACTGTTTCTTTTTGAGGTTTTAATCTATAGAATGTAATCTTATCAATATTATGTTCTTTAATGAAGTTAATCAACAAAGAAATATCCTCTAAACTTTCACCAATACCTAAAACAATTGTAATACATTTTTTTAATCCAAGTTTATCAGCATGTTCAAACATTGTTAATATTTCAGAGACAGGTTTAGAAGGACAAACTTGTCTTTGAACCTTAGGATTAACACATTCAACTGTGCCACACACACCTTGAATATACGGCTTAAACATTTCTAACTCTTTTTTACTTAAAGCACCAATATTTAACCATAACTTCTCTCCATATATCTCAAATACACCTTTAATTATCTCTAATAATTCTAAACTTGTAAAAACTTCATACCCACCTGATAAAAATTCAATCTTCCAACCAAACTGTTTACATAAAAAAGCTTCAGCCAGTATACTTTCTTTACTTCTTCTTGCTTTTCTAGGCTCTTTAATCTTAGATTTCTGAGTAGACATATAACAAAACTTACAATCTCCTCTTCCACAATACCAACTTAGGAATATTGCTCTTTCAAAATGTGTTTTCATAGTGTTTGAATTAATGTTAGACTATAAAAAGATTAAGTATATTGCTTTGCTATCATACACTAAATTAATATTTTCAATGATAATAATATTTATAAATTTAATTATCCTTTCAGTAATAAAATGGCACATTTTACTAATTCAAAGCTTTGGACCAATCCTGCAGATGCAGCTCAAATGGCTTTATTCTATCATACATTTCCAGAAAAACTTGGAGATTTAACTGGGGAACAAGTAGTAAATAATATGGAATGGAGAGTTTATACAGAGTGGTGTATGGGTGAAGGGTCGGGCACAGAACACAGAGATTATCGTGGCAAGGGGTTTGATAGCTGGGTAAGAAATGAAACTCATTTAGCATTAGAAAGGGCAGGATTTCAATGGGATGATGAAAGCAGAAGATTTAATGCTGACGGTGATTTTGATGCAACATATCAAGCAACTAGGGCTCGTGTTCTAGATGCTGTAGTAAAAAGATCTGTAGATTTCTTGAAAGACTGTAGGGATTATCAATGGGTTCCAGATGGCAATCCAGACAATTTAAGAGTTTCTTTAGCAGAATATATGAATTGAACTGGGTAATTCTTTACTCAAACATTGGTGAAGGAACCTCTTTAAATATGTGCATATCAAAGTAATATAGCTTACCATTATCTACTCCATAATTTCTACCTGCAACAACATCCCCATTTAATAATTCTCTATCTATAATAGAGAAAAGTAAATCACGTTGTTTTATATATTGATCTTCTGGAAAATGAACTAACTGATTTTTTTTATGTGTAACAGATGCCATATCTGGTGTTGCTGAAATAATCCTATAACTATCTTTATTCTCAGAAGCAACAAATCTAGAATTTGGATGATAAAAACCTACATCTCGTAATCTTTCATATAACGAAAGATGTTGTTGACATGATTCTTCAGTTTCAAAAGAAAAAGGTCTTCCTAGTCCATCAGATGTTTTAATATACCATGTGCTTCCATCTTCTAGTTCAACTTCAAATACGCCTTTATAATATGTAACTTCTGTATCTGCCACATCATTTATACTTATAGCAGTAGATGGGAAATTATTATTTGTTCTAGCAATAGCTCTAACTAAATCAGCATTTGGCATTAAATGTCTAAATAATTTCCACATACTATAGAAAGATTGTTACCCTCTTTTAAAGCTAAGCCTCTGGAGGGATTTGCACCCTCGACCTGCTGATTACGAATCAGCTGCACTAGCTAGCTATGCTACAGAGGCATTAACATAATTTAGAAACATTGGAACTACTTGATATTCTCAAGCAGCTCTTCTTTCGTCGTAAACTTCTTCTGACATTCAAAACAAACAGGATACTTTTTACTAGAACCAGTTTTTTTTACATATGTACCCACTATTTTCTTAAGAAAAATTTCAGCTACATTTCCATTACATATACTACATTTCATAACTATTTATAATTCTTCATTATTTATAAAATTATGGTAAAGATTTATTAATAATCGATAAAATTCTAACCTTATGACTAGAATAGCAGTAGTAGAGAAAGAAAAATGCAACCCTTCAGGTTGTGGAGACTTCCTTTGTATTAGGGTGTGCCCTGTTAATCGTACTGGTCAGGAATGCATAGTTAAATCAGATGATGGCAAAGTAAAAATAAATGAAGAACTTTGCACTGGTTGTGGTATATGCCCTCATAGATGTCCTTTTGATGCAATCTCAATAATTAACCTTCCAGAAGAACTTAAACAAGACCCAATTCATCGTTATGGAAGAAACGGTTTTCATTTGTACAACTTACCTACACCTATTTTTGGTAAAGTTGTTGGTTTACTTGGAAAAAATGGAATCGGCAAGTCAACAGCAATAAAAGTTCTTGCTTCAATTCTTAAACCTAATTTAGGTAAAGACGAAGAAGCAGATTATGATGCTTTAATAGAATATTTCAAAGGTACAGAAGCCCAAACATTTTTTGAAAAACTAAAAGCAAAAGAAATTACAGTTTCATACAAACCACAACAAGTTGAATTAATATCTAAAACACAAAAAGGAAAAGTTAAAGATTTATTAAAGAAAGTAGACGAGAAGAAACAATTAGATAAAATTGCAAAAGAACTTTCAATAGATAAAATTCTTGACCATAACATAAAAGATATCTCTGGTGGGGAACTTCAAAGGGTTGCGATTGCCGCAACTGTTTTAAAAAAAGCTAATCTCTACATATTTGACGAACCAACTTCATATTTAGATATAAAACAACGCCTAAAGATTGCTAAATTTATCAGGAATCTTGCAGACGAAAATACAGCAGTTCTATTAGTAGAGCACGATTTAATAATTCTAGATTATATGACAGACCTAATACACTTAATGTATGGTAAAGAGTCAGTTTATGGAATTGTTTCTTTACCTAAAACAACTAAAGCAGGTATTAACGTATATTTGTCTGGATTCTTAAAAGAACAAAATATTCGATTTAGAGATTATCATATTAAATTTGATACTAAACCTCCTGGCCAAAAAAAGTCAGACCAAATATTAACTTCATGGCAAAATATAGAAAAGAAATTAGGCAAGTTTAAACTTAAAGCCGAAAAAGGCGAAATATACAAAGATGATACTGTAGGTATATTGGGTGAAAATGGTATTGGTAAAACTTCTTTTGTAAAAATTCTAACAGAGAATATTAAGCCAGATAAAGGAGAAATCTTAAACAAAGTAACTGTATCTTACAAACCCCAATATCTTGAAGCTGATAGTGACGAATTTGTAATGAATGTACTTCAAAATGCAATGAAAAAGTATACTAACCAACTAATTAAACCACTTAATCTTAAACCACTTTTAACAAGGAAACTTAATGAATTGTCTGGTGGAGAACTACAAAGAGTTTCAATTGCATTATGTCTAAGTACAGATGCTAAATTATATTTATTAGATGAACCATCAGCATACTTAGATGTTGAACAAAGATTATCTTTGGCAAAGATTATAAACGATTTTATGGAACAAAAAGGTGCTTCTGCTTTAATTGTAGATCACGATTTATTATTCATGGATTATATTAGTAAAGATTTAATCATTTTTGATGGTGAACCAGCAGTAAGGGGTGAATGTAAAGGTCCTTTTGAAATGGAAAAAGGTATGACTCAATTCTTAAAAGATTTAAAAATAACTTTTCGTAGAGATGAAGAAAGTCATAGACCAAGAGCAAATAAACTAGGTTCTGTTAAAGATAGGGAACAAAAAAATAAAAAGAAATTTTATTATTCATAGACAACTTCTGAATCTTTGACCAAGTTAACTTCAAATTCTTCATATCTGTATAAATTATCTCCTTGCTCAACTTTCATTATAATTCCATAAAAACTATCTATCCACGCAACCCCAATTTCCTCACTTGAAAATTTAACAACATTTCTATTTTGAAGTAGTTCATTTGAGATTACTTCAGCATTTTTAACCATCTCTGCTAATTCAAGGGGTGTTAAAATACTTTCTTTATCATAATTTAATTCAATTGCTTGAACTAAACTATCGCAGATTTTATTATCTTCACAAAATCCAATAGCAGTTTTAGCTGATTTATCAAGATACACTGTATCATATTCTTCACCTTTTTCAAGTGCACCATAAGTTCCTTTAACTTTCTTCTTAATTTTTATTAAGTCTCCTTTAATCCAGATATCTCGATCATTATTAACTCCATTTTCAAGTTCATGATAATTAAAACTAATACTACTAATCTTAGCACTTTTATCTAATAATTTTTGTATAGAAGAATCAATTGTTTTCTTAACAACTATTGGTTCATCTTCAACAATAGGACTAGTTTCTATAATCTCATCTGTATCAACTGGGTCCACAGCAGTCACTTCATCAACATTTGGTGCTTCAGCAGGCTGTTTAGCAGCACACCCAATAAGTAATAATAGAATTATTCCAATTAATATTTTTTTTATCATACAACCACCCTATAAATAAAATTAATATTGTAATATTTAAATCTTTAGTCTTTTTTAGCCTCTTAAACAAACATAGATATATTTAAATATTTAGGTCAGTTTTTTGGTTTTATGTGTGGAATAGTTGGTTATGTTGGTAAGAATAAAGCTGCGCCTATCATACTAAAAGGCCTAAAAAAGCTAGAATACAGAGGTTATGATAGTTGTGGGATTGCAACATGTTGTTCTGGTATTCAAATAAAAAAAGGAATTGGCAAGATTGACGAAGTTAATGAAAAATGTGATTTGGCTAACATTGAAGGTTTAGCTGGAATTGGCCATACAAGATGGGCAACTCATGGTAGGGTAACAGAACAAAATGCACATCCTCATTCTGATTGTACTGGCAAAATTTGTATAGTTCATAATGGAATAATTGAGAATTATGAAGAATTAAAAAAAGAATTAACACAAAAAGGCCATTCATTTAAATCAGAAACAGATACAGAGATTATTGCACATTTAATTGAAGAACATAACAATGGAGATTTTAAACAAGCTATTTTAGATGCTTTAAATAAGATTGAAGGTGCTTACGCATTAGGTATTATAAATAGTGATGAACCAGACAAATTATATGCTGCTAGAAAAGAAAGTCCTTTAATTATTGGTGTTGGAGAAAATGAAAATTTTATTGCATCTGACGTACCAGCAATTATTAATCATACAAAGAAAGTTATATTTTTAGATAATCAAAGAATTTCTGTTATGACTAAAGATATTATTGATATCTATGACCTTAAAGGGAATCACTTAACTCCAGAAGTTAAAAAAGTTGAATTAGACGAAGCAATGATAGAAAAAGGCGGTTATGAACATTTTATGCTTAAAGAGATTCATGAACAACCTAAAGCAGTTGAAGAAACAATTAATGGTAGGCTTTCAGGTAATCAAATTAATCTTAAAGATGAAATAGATTTAACAGATGATGAAATAAAGAATCTTAATAAAATTGTAATACTTGCTTGTGGTACTTCATGGCATGCTGGTTTAATAGGTGAATTCATGTTAGAAGAATTATCAAAGATACCTGTTGAAGTTGAATACGCTTCAGAATTTAGATATAGAAATCCACCTTTAGGTAAAAATACTTTAGTTATTGCAATCTCACAAAGTGGTGAAACAGCAGATACTTTAGCAGCAATTAAAGAAGCAAGGGATAAAGGTTGTAAGATCTTATCTATTTGTAATGTTGCTGGTAGCTCAATTGCAAGAGAATCTGACAGTATTGTTTTAACCCATGCAGGTCCCGAAATAGGGGTTGCATCAACAAAAGCGTTTACTTCACAACTTATTGTATTATTCTTAATTACTTTATATTTTGGTAATATAAGAAAAACTATAGAGGAATCTATTATCAAATCAAGAATTGATGGCTTGAGAAAATTACCTTTACTTATGAACTCAGTTCTTGAAGATCAAACTAAGATTAAAGAATTAGCAGATATTTACTACAACAAAACTAATGCATTATACCTTGGTAGAGGGATCGAATATCCTATTGCTTTAGAAGGTGCTTTAAAATTAAAAGAGATATCTTATATTCACGCTGAAGGTTATCCAGCAGCTGAAATGAAGCATGGTCCAATTGCATTGATTGATAAAGAAATGCCTGTAGTGGTTGTTGCAACTAAGGATAATATAACCTATAACAAAGTTTTGAGTAATATTGAAGAAGCAAAAGCACGTGGTGGCATAATCATTACTATAGCAACCAAAGGTGATGAAGATATTGCTAGAAAATCTGATGAAACAATCTTTATACCACAAACATCTTATATTCTTTCACCAATATTGGCTGTTATACCTTTACAATTATTAGCTTATTATATAGCATTAAAACGAAATTGTGATGTTGATAAGCCAAGAAACTTGGCAAAATCAGTTACAGTAGAATAAATGGAATACAAAAACGCCAAACCAAAAGATGTTGAAGGAATCTCAATAGTTTTAAAAGAATGTTATAATATTGAAACAATCGAAGAAGCAAAAGAAACTTTCAAAAGAGAAACAGAAAAACATTATAATTTTATTATTGCAGTTGATAATGATAAGATCATAGGATTAACAACTTGGCAAATTCATGGTCTACCAAAGCATATGCTTTGTGAATTAGATCGAATAGCTATCCTACCTGAATATAGGGGTAAAGGAATTGCAAAAGAATTATTTGACGCTTTAATTAAATTAGCAGATCAAGAATATCAAAAATCAGGTTTTAGTTTAAGAAAATTATATTTATTAACACACGCAGATAATAAAAGAGCCCATGCTTTCTATGAAAAAATGGGTATGAAACATGAAACAACTTTAAAAAATCATTTTTATTCAGATAAAGATGAATGGGTTTATTCTAAATTTCTATAAATTTTTAAAAAAACTTTTAAACAACAAATAAAAATAGATATAAATGGAAGTTATTGAAGTTAACGAGACTACAAAAAAAGAAATTGAAAAGAGCATAAATAAATACGGTTTTACCGTCGAACATTATTATCCTTTTTTTGAACATTGTGAAACACAATATAAAAATAACCTTTTCTTTAAATTTAATAATGGTATGGGTATAATGGCCCAAAAAACAAAACAAAACGTTTATTATTCTATTTCAGAAGTTCTTGCACCAAAAACAAGAAGAAAAGAACTTTACTTTAAATTTCTCGATTATGTATTCAAACACGGCTCTAATAAAGTAATGGCAGAATTTAGAACAGAATTTAGAGATGAATTAATGTCAGATGACAAATACAAAAAGAATTTTCGTGATACAGGAATATGTTTTTCTTTGACCTGGCCTGTTTTTGACATGAAAAAATGGCATGGTGACAAATTAGACGGCAAAAAATGGAAAAAAATAAGGAACATGGTTAATCGTGTTTATAGTGACTTTAAAGTTTCTTTTGGTAAACCTTCAGATTTTAGTCATGAACAACTAATCAAACTTCTTAATCAATGGTTAAAACATAGAAACGCAGAAGAAATTGTTGACACACAACAATATATCAACATAATAAAAGGTGGTTTTAAAGGGTATGATCATGTAAGAATAATTGCTTTAGATGGTGAACCATGTGCAATAACTGCTGGTTGGGAAACAATCAAGCCCAATACTTATTATTCAAATTTAGGAATATTAAATTATAAATGTGATGGTCTTGGTGAATTTGCAAACTGGGATGATTTAGTTTGTTTAAAACATAAAGGTTATAGGTATGTTGATTTTGGTGGTAGTGATGAAGATCTTTTACAATTCAAGAATAAATTTAGGCCAACATCAGAATATCAAACACATTTTTATTATATACACAAACATTAAATCTTTCTACAAAAACTTAAGAAACCTGTATGGCCTAATTGTCTTGTTTTTGGCCGAACTTTTCTTCCATCAATTTCCCATTCTCTTTCAATAATTTCAATAGTTTTCAAATGCATTAATTCTTTAGGCAATTGATTAACAAAATCCATTACTTGTGGTATAGATGGAGAATAACTAACTAAAAATCCACCTTTTTTTAGTGCTTTTACAACAGCAGGTACTGCTTCCCATGGATCAGGTAGGTCTAATGTTATCAAATCAACATTTTTCTCATTGATTTCTTTAACATCTTTATTCTTAACTTTTAGATTTTTTAAATCAAGAAATTCTTTATTATGTTTAACAATATTAAAAAAATCTTCTCTGATTTCATAAGTTGTAACTTCTTTACATAAATGTGCAAGATAACAAGATAGAGCACCAGAACCACCACCTGCATCAACTATTTTTGATTCTTTATTAACACCAGTTTCAGAAACAATTAATCCAATTTCTTTTCTAGAAACAATTTGTGCTCCCCTCTTTATCTTACTATAATCATCAATAAAACTAGCATCAAAAACACTAAACTCTTTTCCAATATTACTTTTTGCTTTACTTTTTTTAAGCTCAGAACTTTTAATTAAACCTTCTTTACAATGATAATCTTTAGAGGAATCTTTAATGTAATACTTTGTTCCATCGTTTTTAATTAATATTTTAGCTGTCATAATAAAGTGGGCGTGGGAAGATTCGAACTCCCGACCTTTAGCTTACCTCAGCATTTAGCTTAGAAGGCTTACGGAGCATAAAATGCTTTACCGCTCTATCCAAGCTGAGCTACACGCCCATAGATCTTTTAGAATTAAAAACCCTTTATAAATCTTATCTCTTTACTTCTTGATCCCAGTTAGTAATCTGATGTGTACATTCTTTTTTAGCTTCCCAAAATACCCAACATCCATCACCAAACTTCTCATACTTTACACAATCTATACAACATTCTGGAAGTTCCATATAATAAAAGGTAGAATTTAGTATTTAAATATTTTATGGCAACCAAGTCTTATCATCTTTAAGTTTATCAGGAAGATATTTTTCAATTACATAATTCAATCCATGTTTAGCAAGTGCTTGCTGTTCTGCTCTTACTTTCATTGAAACAATTTGTTTGATAGCTTTTTGCCATGCTATATGGTGAGCAACAAAAGGATCATTTTTCATTGCATCTTTAGCTCTTTTAATATCAACATCTTTTAAAGGATGTGTTGGTAGTTTATAATCCACAATATCTTGTGGTGTTACACCTAAAAACTTTGCTTTTGGAACACAAAAATATTGGTTAATATGTGCAGCATTACCTGACCCAACTTTTAATGTTCTATAGATGTTAAAATACCCATAAGGGTCTCCATCTGTAAATACATAAACTGGTAATTTTTTCTCATCAGATAATTTTCTGATAAACCGCCTACATGAACGAGTTGGAACTCCTCCAAGTGAAATAAGAATACAATTTGATTTTTTCCAGAATTTATGTTTAACTAACCTTTGAAACATACCTCCTGTCTCAATTGCCAAAACAAATTTAGCTTTTGTTTCAAATTTTAATTCTTCAACTGAACTAGGAACAGAATAAGCACCTGATCCAAATTTAGTACAATCAATCTTTATATCTTTACCTGTTTCTTGATCTTTATCAATAACAATCAATTCTCCTGCAATCTCTCCACCTTTTTCTTCAGGAATAAAACCCATCTGCTCACGATTAACAGCAATTGTTGCTTCAATATCATCCATTACAGAATCAGATTCTGGTTGCTCATTAAATCTAGCATTTCCCCAGTTCTTAGAAACATAATAAGCTTCTCTTTTTGTAGCTATATCATTTTTTTCAACTAACTCTTTTGATAATGACATCATTCGCAAAGTTTGTGCAAATGTTTTAATTGTGCTAACGGTAAAATTCCTTGTTTTAACTTTTCCAAGTAATTCAAAATAACCATCTTTTTCATTATAACTTACATTACTTAGAGCCCTGATTGGTGTATCTATTTTAGGCTGTTTTTTCTTTAGTATTTTCTTATAAATATCATCTGCTAATCCCTTAATTGAACTTACTACTTTACTTACCATCTTCTTCCTCATCTGTTTCTAATATAGTTTGTTTATCTTCTTTACCAATTTTTGCCATTTCTTCATCATATTCAAGATTTTCAATTTTAATATTTTCTAACTCTCCTCTTTCTTCTGCAAGAATATTTCTTAATAAATCTTCAGTTTTTTCAGTGTCTACTTCTTTACCAAGTATATCTTTTAATGCTTCGGCAACATGAGGTATAAAAATCTTAATATAATCTCTTTTCTTTGATTCAGCTTGAACTCTTTTTTTCTTATGGATATAAGTACTTAATTTTCTACCACATTCTTGTATTGCTAGCTTAATCTCTTTAATTATCTCTGGATAATGTGCAATAGCTTCTTTGCTTTCTGAAGTAAACGGGACCCAAACAGATGCAATATGTAATGCTATTGTAATTGGTCCTTGTGGTAAACTTCCAGAACTTTGACTTAATCCATAAGGTCTCCAATTAGTGCTTGAAATTGATTTTGTTACAGCACAAGCACCTTGTTGATACAATAATGGAACACGATTTGCAAATCTTAAAACATTAATTGAACCTTCAGAAGTTTGATCTCCTCCATAAGCAATACCACATTCAATTATAAATGGATTTCCTCGATAAACAGCAGGTGGCCTTGTTGCAGCAACATAAAATTCAGCATTAATCTCTTTTTTCAAACCTTTTTCAAGTAAATCTGCAGTTATTGGACTAATACAATCAGTTGGTGGAGAAATAATCTTTGTTTTACCAATACCTTCCATTAATTTTTCAGCAACCTCTCTATTAACTGCTTTTGGTTTAGTATTTGGAAGCAAACTTGCATTCTCACAAATTTGTTTAGCAGTTCCAGAACCAACTCTTGAGAATTCAGTTGATAAGAATGATTGTAATGTTTTAGCTTCAGTATACTTTAACATGTTCATTAATCTTCCAAGTTCAACACCATAAGGGTGCGGTTTAATTTCAACAGCTTTAGGTGGTAGGTTTTCATCAGCTCTTGGAAAAATTAATTGTTCAGATTTAGGATTTGTATAAATAATTGTAACATGTGGATTAACAATTGCTGTTTCTTTTAAATATTGATCAATTGACTGACTCCCACCATGATATGAACCTTCTAAATCAAGTTCTATTCTGGTACCATGATCTTTATTCCATTCAATTACTTCTTCTTTGATAATGTCTGGTTTATTTGTTTGTGTATCTAACTTTAATTCATAATAGTGTGCAGGATGGCCTGGATCAATCCTTGAAGTGATTTTAGCAGGTTTACCTGTTGTAAGTTGAGCATACATTACAGATGCAGAAATTCCAATACCCTGTTGACCTCTGCTTTGACTTAACTTAAAAAATTTAGAACCATACAATAATCTTGCAAAGATATGTGGGATTTGTTTTTTAACAATACCTGGACCATTATCTTCAACAATTACTCTAAACCGATCATTTTCTAGATCAATAACTTCAACATAGATTTCAGGAAGAACATTTGCTTCTTCACAAGCATCAAGACCATTATCTACTGCTTCCTTAATAGTTGTCATTAAAGCTTTTCTTTTGTTATCAAAACCTAAAAGATGTCTGTTACGTGAAAAAAATTCTGCAACACCGATTTCTCGTTGCTTTTTAGCTAATTCATGTGCAATAGGTTGTGCCATAAAAATCTAGAAAAAGAATGTCTTTAAAAAGTTTGTTGTTTCCCAATCATCCTGTTTATTTTAATTTCTCTTCTTTTCTTCTCTAACCATTTATAAACTGTTGAGTGATTTGCGCCTTTTAACAATGTTTCAATAGCTTGTTTGGCAATTACAGTAGATTCAGGTTCTCCTATAACACCAATTGTTTTACCATAAACACAAACAAAAGCTTCAGACATTTCTTCAATTAATTTTCTTGATCTACCTTCTTTCCCAATAACTCTTCCTTTCAAACGTTGCATACTATCTTTAGATTTTCCAGTAAATTCAGTAATATCAATCATTTCAAAAGAATAATCTGGTTTTAATAAAAGAAGTGCAGTCTCAGGATTAAACCCTCTTCCAATTGCCTTAATAATGTCTCTTACAGTATAAAGTCCTAACGGATCCTTGCCTGATACCATAATATCTCCTTCTTTACTATCAATATCAATTTCAGTGTGAGTTTCCTTTTCAAGCTGATTTTTGGTTTCTCCATTAGTACCAATAAGTACAGCAACCCTTTCTCTAGGGATTTTCAGTTCATACATGAATTCTTCGTCCATTTTATTATGTAATTTGAGTTCTATTTTAAAACCTTAGCTAAAACTTTTTCTTCATCTAGTTTTAAACCCAATTTATTGAAGAAAGTTACTATATTCTTAATATCTCTTTTAAGAAACTTTTGAGCACTTGTATTATCTGTTGTCGTTGTTTGTGAAAAATCAATAAATATCGGCCTTTCATTATGATTTAATATATTAAATGAAGATAAATCAGCATGTACCAATCCTGCTTTATACAATTTTTTAATATTCTTAATAACTTCTCCAAAGAACTCTTTTGGATCTTTTGGTTTAAGATCTTTCATTTTTGGTGCAACATGTCCATTAGTACCAATAAATTCTAATAAAATAATATTGTTTTTAATTTTTAATGGTATTGGTACAGGAACTCCAGCTTCCCTAGCTTTCAATAAATTCCTATATTCTCTTTGTACCCATGAAAAAATAATCTTTCTTTTTTTACCTTTAAGATTAATATATCTCTTATCTTCTTTAATATATTCATACATCTTATTAAAATCACAAGCTTCTAATCTATATATCTTAAGTATTATTCTCCCTTTTTTACCAACTGCACTAAAGATATTAGCTTCTTTTCCAACAGAAATAGTTGATTCTAACCCATCAAAAAGTCCTTCAGAGATGAATTTAAATATTGTTCTATCTGTGAAATGATCAAAAACATTATGCATTGTTTTAAATTTTTCTCTAGCTTTAATTGGCATAATGTTTATATATTGTGGTGACTATATATTCTTTACCATTATATTTCTTTAACACTATATTTCTTTAAGACTGATTAATTATTAACTACTCCTAAATAGTATCAAAAACGAAACATTTAAATAGTAGTTATATTACTCTATAATAGTAACAATCAAAGATGTGATATTACTCAACTAAACACCTCTTTTCCTTGCAAATGCCTGTGATATTAAACGCTCTGCGTTTATGTCGTTACAGTGCATTTGCTTGGAATTTATTATCACCTCTTTTTCCTTAACAAGAGCTTTCGGGCTCTTGTTGAGGTTTTACAATGAAAAGCAGCGTTTAGACAAACATTTATATATTAGCAAGGATTAATATATGATGAAGCTTATAATGCTTTAAACGGCCCGTCACGAGAGTTACTCAACGTGAGCTTACGATAATATCAAGCAATGAGCTTGAGAGTTAGTGTTCGGGCAACAAACTTTAATTAAGCTTTTATATTTAAAAATAAGACAAAATAGGACAAGTTTAAGTTCATTATCATCAATTTCATTTTTATTTTCAAAGAAGTGGGTGGAAACAGCTTTTTTAAGCTAGATTGGACTTGTTCTATAACCAAAAATAATAAAATTATTGAAAATAAATAGTAATTGTGTAAAATAATCAAACATAAATTCACATTTGCTATGTTCAGAAATGCAAACGCATTTCTGTTAAATGTATTTTCACGGAGGCAAAAATGGGAAAAATAAGTCCAGTTTCATCCAAATATATTGTTCACGCAACTATTGAAATTGAAGGTGTTGTTGATAGACCAGACGTAATTGGTGCAATATTTGGGCAAACAGAAGGTTTACTAGGTTCTGAACTTGAATTAAGAGAACTTCAAAGAAGTGGAAGAATAGGAAGAATTGAAGTTAATGTTGATACAAAAACAGGCAAAACTAGAGGTTCAATAATTATTCCTTCTAGTTTAGATAAAGCAGAAACATCCATAGTTGGTGCAGCTTTAGAAATTATTGAAAGAATAGGTCCTTGTAATGCTAAAATAATTGTTACTAAAATTGAAGATGTTAGAATTAGTAAAAGAACACAAGTTGTATCTCGTGCTAAAGAACTTCTAAAACAAATGATGGAAAATGTTATGCCAGATTCTCAAGAATTATCTGATGAAGTAGCAGAATCAGTAAGAGTTCTTGAAATTCAAACATATGGTAAAGATAGACTTCCAGCAGGTCCAGGAATTGACGAATCTGATGAGATTCTTGTTGTTGAAGGGCGTGCAGATGTTCTTAATCTATTAAAACATGGTATTAAGAATTCTATTGCTATGAATGGTACAAGTGTTCCTGAAACAGTTAAAGAATTAAGTAAGAAAAAGGAAATTACTGCTTTTGTTGATGGTGATCGTGGTGGAAATCTAATTTTAAAGCAACTTTTGAGTGTTGCAGATGTTGATTACGTAACCAGAGCACCAGATGGTAAAGAAGTAGAAGAGATTACTAAGAAAGAGATTCATAAAGCTGTACGTGGTAGAATCAGTGCTGAACAAGCAAAACTTGAACTTGGTAAAGACGTTGAGAAATTAGCTTCTGTTTCAAATTCAATTAGGAAACAAAGCATGGCTACTCCTCAAACGTCAACAAGGCCATCAACACCATCAGGTAGGCCACCATTTAGGCGTCCTGAACCACCAAAACCTACAGCAAAAAAGGTCTCAGTTGAAGAAAAAAAGAAATTCTCAGATATGCTTGAGAATCTTGTTGGTACTCGTGGTGCACATGTTCTTGATGATAAGCTTAACATCTTGGGTAAGGTTCCAATAACAGAATTAGAAACTACAATCAAGAGTTTAAGTGGCGGTGTTTATGCAATTGTATTTGACGGAAGTATTGAAAGAAATTTAGTTAAAACTGCTGAAATTTCAAATGTCAAATTCTTAGTTGGTATGGACTCAAAAGTTAAACCACAAGAAACAAAAGTAAGTTTATTAACTGTAAACGACCTTTAATTTGTCAAAAACTTTTTGTTTTTGAGCATGCTCAGAAATGCTAACATTTCTGACATTTTTTATTTAATTTTTCTTAATTTATACTTTTTGATAATTCTTCATCGCATTCATCAATATTATTCCAATTACAATATTCTTCTTTTATTGAATCTGCTGATCTTATTCCAGAGAATTTAATTTGATTATTTATCAAGAATGTAGGATAACTTGTAATTGCTAACTCATCTTTAAGTTGCTTTTTTACTGATTCATCAACAATCACCCGCTCAAATTCAATATTCTCACCAAATAACTCAACTAATTCATTTATTTCTGATTCCATCTCAGTATTTGATATTGAATAAAGTATTAAACTATTTTTGACTTTATCTCTGTTCAAAAATAAATTTGATCCAGCAGCTGTTTTTGACACTAAATAATGTTCATCTACTTTAATCAAAGCTCTATTAAAGTCTTCAAAATTAGATGATTCTTCAATACCATTATCAATAATATATGCTGGGATAGCATCTATCTCTAAGTCATTTACTAATTTCTTAGCTTTAGGATCACTAAATTCTAGATATTCTGTATTAATACCATTGAATAATTGAGACAATGTATCTTCCATTCGTGATGTATCACAAATTTCACAATCTTTATCATTTATTACAGTTAAAGTTGCATCTACAACTTCTTTTGGTTCTTCTATAACTTCTTCAGCATCTTGATTAAATGCTGATCTTACAGCATCAATAAGACCTTTTGAAGTTTGTGTTGCACCAGTAACCGCATCAATTTCTCCGCCTTCAGACTTTAATTTAATCTGATCAACACTTTTTCCAATAAACTGTGATAAAAATGTTTCATTTTCAAGAGCAAACCCTTTTTCTTCATCATTTTGAGTTACTTTTACGTCTACAACTTTACCATCTTCTAAAGTAACAAGTGCTTTAATAATTGATGATTTTCCTTGACTTTGAACTTCAATTTGTTCTAAAACATCATTACCTTCATATTCTGGTCTAGGAACAACCATATTAGGTACAAAAATATACAGTGCGATTAATATTATGATAAACCATAACATTTTACGAGATTTCTTCTTTTCAGGTTCTTTTTCTTTCTCAATAATTATTGGTTCTTCTTCAACTAATTTAGTTTGAGGTTCTTCATCTTCCTTAACAGGTAATGTATCTTCTGAATCTTTATCTTCTTTTTTAATTACTACTACTTCTGGTTGTTTTTCAGTTGATTCTTCTTTTTTCTCTTCAATTTCTTCATCAACTTTCTTTTCAACAATTATTTCTTCATTAACTTTTTTTTCCTCAATAGAATCTTCCTTTTCATCTTCTTTTGTTTCTGTTACTTCTTCTTGTTTTTCTTCAGATTCAATAGGTTCTTCTTCTTTAATCCCTTCATTTACACTTTCTTCAGGTTGATTATCTTCACTAGAACTAGAATCTAATTCACGTATACTATTTTCTATTCTTTCTTTTCCTTTATTAAACTCATCCTGTGTAATAACACCTGCTTCTAATGATTCACTCAAGAATCTTAACTCTTGTTCTAATTTATCTCTTTCTGCCATCCTAAAAACCTCTCCTTAATTCTGGGAAACAAAAATTTTGTATTCTTATTTCAAAATTTCTGTAATCACTATCTTATAACTTTCTTTTTCTTCGTTTATATCTCCAACATTACCTATTTTTGTATATTTACATCCAAAAACTAAGGTAGGTACTTTATTTTCAGGACTATATTTTTTGAATAATTCTAAGTCTGATTTAGTTATTCCTTCCTCTGCATCTTCTGTAATTGTATTATCACCAGTATTAAGTTGCCAATGTGCTATATCTATTTGGCTAAATTCTTTTGATAAAGAATCAAAAACACCAGAGATTTCATTACATTTCTCACAGTTAGTTGTTGAAAATAATCTTACAATAGGTTTTTCATCCTTCATACAAACAGCATCGCCAGTGTCAATAAAATTTCCAATGTTAATTTCATCATCTGTTTCTTCTATAACATCTGTTTCAACTTTGTTTGTATCTCCATTCATTGAGATATCAGCTTTTGATTTCAATTGATTTATATATGTATTGATTGCAGATGAAGCAATATCATCTTTAAGCATATCCTCAATATCTTCTTTAATCTCGTCGTACTCTTGTTCAATTTGGTCTTTATTATTGTCATAAAATATTTTTACTCTTGATTCAGGTATATCAATTTGTGAATAAACCTTTTCTTCAAGCAATTTATCAATTAATATTTTTTCTTCAATTTGTTTTGCTAATTCCTCTCTTGTTAATCCACTCTCAGAAATGTAAGCATCAAATTCTTCTTCTGTCTCAAAATCAATTGCAATTAAATCAATTTCTTCGTTAACTTCCTCAATAGATACAACAATACCTAATGATCTTGCTTCTTGTAACAAAAGTTTTGTATTAATTAGCTGATCAAGATAAAATTCTTTAGTTATCAATACTTTATATTGTTCCGGCAAAGACTCATATCTTTCATCCAGTTCTGCAATAGTTATTACTTCTCCATTAACTACTGCAGCAGATTTATCAGTCGGTATAGGATTATTCATCACCATATAAACTGCAGCTACAATTAATATTACAACAATTGTAGAAATTACGTAGTTACTAACATCTTTTTTAGGGGCTTTTTTTCTCTTTGCCATAGTATATCACCTTGCAAAATCTTAATTCACCCCTCTATTTAATGTTGATAAATTCATTATAAATAAATCTTTTGGTTTTTATTCACTACTAAATGGTTTCTAAGAACATTTATATTGATTTTTTTTATATTTGTTAAATATGCCATTTGATATCATAATCGGCCGATCAGAAAAGGATAAAAAGAAATTTGGTACTCAAGGCACGATTTTTCTTGGTAAACAATACGTCAAAATGGGTCAAACCACTTCTTTATCAAATAATATGTATTTTGATGTTACTAGAAGCCATGTCTTGTTTATTTGTGGTAAAAGAGGTTCAGGAAAATCATATACCATGGGTGTAATAGCTGAAGGAATAAGCGATTTACCTTCAGAAATTAAGGATAATATTTCAGTAATAATGCTTGATACAATGGGTATTTATTGGACAATGAAATATCCAAATAAAAAAGAAGAAGAGATGTTAAAAGACTGGGATCTTGAACCAAAAGCATTAGATATTACAATTTATACACCTGCCGGGTATTTTGATGAATACAAGAAAAAAGGTATTCCTACTGATTATCCTTTCTCAATTAAACCCTCTGAACTTGATCCAACAGATTGGTGCATGACTTTTGATATATCCATACATGAACCAATTGGGATATTAATTGAAAGATTAATAAATCAGTTACGTGAGGAAAAAGGCAATTTTGGCATTGAAGAGATTCTAAAAGAGATTAAAAAAGATGATCGTTCTGAGAAATCAACAAGAGATGCAGCTGAAAATATGTTTATTGGAGCAAATGGATGGGGCCTTTTTAGAAAAGAAGGAACACCACTTAATGATCTTGTTAAAGGTGGCCAAGTTACAGTATTAGATGTAAGTTGTTATGCAACAATTCCTGGAGCATCAGGTATAAGGGCTTTAGTTATCGGCTTAGTTGCAGAAAAACTCTTTATACAAAGAATGCTTGCAAGAAAAGACGAGGAATTTCACGATGTTATGCGTATGACAAGTTTAGTTGATGCCCAAGAAGAAGAAGAAAAAGTTTTGCACAAAAAAGAACCATTAGTTTGGCTTGTTATTGATGAAGCCCATGAATTTCTTCCTAATCAAGGAAAAACTCCTGCATCCCAAGCTTTAATTACAATCTTAAGAGAAGGTAGACAACCAGGCATATCTTTGATTCTCGCTACCCAACAACCAGGAAAGATTCATACAGATGTCATGACTCAATCTGATACTGTTTTATCACACAGATTAACTGCAAATTTAGATGTTAAAGCATTAGGGATGTTAATGCAGAGTTATATGCGTGAGGGCCTTGACAAACACCTAAACAACCTTCCAAGTTCAAAAGGTTCAGCAATAATCTTTGATGATAATAATGAAAGGATGTATTCTATTAGAATCAGACCAAGAATCACATGGCATGGTGGAGAATCTCCATCTGCATTAGTAGAAAAGAAAAAAGAATTTACTTTCTAAATTATTTCTTAGGAAAAGGTATTGGCTGATAAGTCATAGATATCATTGAAGAAATAAACATTAGTACAAAAAATAGTATAAATGTAAATCCCCATGTCTTATCTCTTGGTAAAACATATAACCAAGATATAATAAATCCTATTAGAGATGTTAACATAAAACTGCCCTTTAATGGCACAATATTTTTTGGAACCATAATCTATCACCTATCAAAAATTTTTTCAATTTTTGAGGTGCCAGAAATCATTGATTTCTAAGCACCTATAACTTAATTTGTATTAATACTATATAAATTTAATCTTTAATAATGAACTTGTCAAGTTTTTTTCTTGCTTCTTCCCTTTTCTTTTGGTGTTCAGCTAAGAATCCATTAATTTTCTCAATTAATATTGCTTTTAACTCACCACTTAATAATTTTCCAGATTTATAATCATCATATATTTTCTTTAACTTTTTATCATCATCTTCAAAGAAGGTTAACCATTGATACGACACATCAATCTCAGGATTACCACCAACTTTTCTATGTTCTTCAACTGTATCTTTACCACCTGAAAAAGCATATTTATTGATCTTTTTCTTAACTTCTTTTGGTGTATCAGTCGTATATATTGTTATTCCTGAAGATGCAGACATTTTACCTGTTCCTTCTAAAGCAGGTAAAAATCTTTGATGTATTATTGCTGGTTTATAATAACCAAGTTTTGGCATTATATCACGAGTAATCCTAAAATGTGGGTCTTGGTCAACTGCTAACGGAATTAAACAAGGTATATTCTTTTTCTTTAATACTGAAGGCAAGAAACAAGGAACAGATTGCATTGACGTAAAGAAAATCTGTCCAACATTGTTGCTATCACTAAATCCAAAAGCAGCTTTTACTGTTGAGAAAGTTAATTTTTTAGCAACTCTTAAAGCTTGTTTATACATTGTTTTTGCATAATCAATATTTGAGAAAATAAAAGTCTTTTTAGGATCAAAACCCAATGCAATAATATCTAAAGCATTCTCATAAGCAAGTTTATTAGTATCTTCAATACTTAAATCTTTTTTAAACAAGAATTTTTCATCATCTGTTAACTGAAAATATAAGTCAACCCCAAATTTATCTTGTAACCATTTAGTAAATTTCCATACTGTTAAATGTCCAAGATGAACTTTTTCACTAGGGCCTCGCCCTGTATAAAGAAAAAACTTATTTCCTTTTTCAAACTCGTCTAGAATCCAACTAAGGTCTCTGTGAGAAAAGAAAATCTTACGCTTAAGATAAGGATGAAGTTCGCCAGTATGCTTTTTTACTCTTTTTAGAATCTTATCATCTAATGGTTGCGTTCCAAACTCTTTTATTAATTTATTATAATCAACTTCACCGGAAACTTCCCAGGGAGTAACTGTAAAAGCCATTATACACCTCTTGTTGCATTTTTCATTCTTTGAATATAATCTTTAATCTTACTTAACATTATTCTCTTATTATTTAAATTCTTCTCAATTATTTTAACAACAGAACTTCCTACAATTGCTCCATCAGCCCCAGCTTTAATTATAGCTTTAACATGTTCTGGTTTAGAAATTCCAAAACCTACACATAGTGGTAAAGAAGTTTGAGGCTTAATTCTTCTGATTAGTTTTAATGTGTCATTTTCCATGTTTACTTTTGCACCAGTAACTCCTAATCTAGCAACAACATAAACAAAACCTCTTATTTTCTCAGAAATCTTCTTAAGTCGTTCATTTGAAGTTAACGGAGAAACAATAAATACTGTATCAACTTTATTTTTCCTACCTGCTTTAATATAATCCTTCGCTTCTTCAATTGGCATGTCAGCAACTAGTATAGAATCAACACCTGCTTTTTTAGCATCTTTGTAAAATTTATTAATGCCTTTTTGATAAATTAAATTACTATAAACTAACAAACCAATTGGTATATCGCTAAACTTTCTAATCTGCTTGATAAACTCAAAAGCCCTATCTGTGTTAATCTTATTATTTAAAGCCCTCATGTCAGCAGCTTGAATAGTTGGACCATCAGCAATTGGATCTGAGAAAGCAAAACCTAATTCTAAAACATCTGCTCCAGAATTAATTATTGTTTTAACTATTTCTAAACTTGTTCTATAATCTGGATCTCCAATTACTGTAAAAGGTATCAACACTTTTCCTTTTGAAAAAGCTTTTTTGTAACGGCTCATATTTTCATCCTCATAACACGAGCAGCTTCAACAACATCTTTATCTCCTCTGCCTGAAATATTAACTATAACTATTTGTTTTTTGAACTTCTTAGCATTTTTCATTAAATAACCAACAGCATGAGCTGATTCTAAAGCAGGAATTATTCCCTCTTCTTTACTTAAAAATTTAAAAGCATCTAAACATTCTTTATCTGTAGCGTAACCATATTCAGCCCTTTTCATTTCTCTTAGATATGCATGTTCTGGGCCAACTGCTGAATAATCAAGACCAGCAGATACTGAATGTGTATTATATATCTGTCCATACTTGTCTTGCATTACATAAGTAAATGTTCCATGCAATATTCCTAATCTTCCTAATTTCTTATCAGCAAACCTAGCAGCATGTTTTCCAGTTTTAATTCCTAAGCCACCTGCTTCCACACCAATTAATTTAACCTTTTTATATTTAACAAATTCTCTAAATATACCTATTGCATTACTCCCTCCTCCAACACACGCAATTATTGCATTAG
The DNA here is from genome assembly GCA_964534665.1 of uncultured Methanosarcinales archaeon. Lineage (GTDB taxonomy): Archaea > Nanobdellota > Nanobdellia > Woesearchaeales > JAHJBD01 > JAHJBD01. The sequence continues at coordinate 49,076 of CAZHRT010000007.1, forward strand.
GTAATTTTCCAGTTTGATTCAATATCTGTTTTTTAGCTTCTTTACCTATAATACTCTGAAAATGTGCAACCATTTCAGGATATGGGTGAGGTCCTAATACTGATCCAAGCAAATAATGTGTTGTTCTAACATTAGCAGTCCAATCACGTAGTGCTTCATTAATAGCATCTTTTAGAGTTTTGCCACCACTATCTACAGAATTAACTTTAGCACCTAGCAATTTCATTCTAAAAACATTAAGTTTCTGTCTTTCAATATCAACAGAACCCATATAAATTTCACATTCAATACCAAGTTTTGCACAAGCAGTTGCGGTTGCAACACCATGTTGGCCTGCTCCAGTTTCTGCAATAATTCTTTTTTTACCCATATATTTTGCCAACAAAGCTTGTCCAAGGGCATTATTAATTTTATGCGCACCAGTATGTGCAAGGTCTTCTCTTTTCAAATAAACTTTACATCCAAGTTTTCTTGATAGTTTTGGCGAGAAAGTTAACGGCGTTGGCCTACCAACATAATCTTTAAACAATATTTCAAGTTCACGATTAAACTTTTTATCATTCTTATATCTATCAAAAGCACTAATCAATTCTTCAACTGCAGGAACTAATGTTTCTGGGATAAAAGTTCCACCATATTTTCCAAATCTTGTTTTTCTCATTATTTTACCAACAATGTTATCTTTTTAATTTTATTAACATCTTTTTTTCCAGGTTTTGTTTCTACGCCTGAACAAATATCAACCCCATAAGGGTCTGTTGCATCTATAGCATTCTTAATATTCTGCATATTTAATCCACCACTCAAGAAAAATGGTTTATCAACTTTTCTTAGTAATTTCCAATCAAAAACTTTACCTGTTCCACCATAAATTCCATTTTTCTTAGTATCAAACAAAAGAAAGTCTGCATCAAAGAAATCTTCAGCTGCTTTTACATCCTTTGTTGTTTTAACCCTAATAGCTTTTATAACTTTTTTCTTAGTTTTAGTCTTAACATTTCTAATAAAGTTATTATCTTCATCTCCATGAAGTTGAACAATATCTAATTTACATGATTTTACAATATTTAATACTTCATCTAATGATGAATTAACAAATACTCCCGCTTTTAGAACATCTTTTGGCAATTTAGATATTATTTTCTTAGCATTATCTTTTTTAATGTATCTTGGAGACTTTTCATAGAAATTAAATCCAATAATGTCATTATTTTTACATGCTAATGCATCTTTTTGATTTGTAATGCCACAAATCTTAATTTTTGGCCTCATAAATTCATTTATTTTTTTGCCAATTTCTTTTTCTTTCATTAGTGAAGTTCCAACAAGAATAGAATTAACTCTGCCTTTAATCATTTCAATATCTTCTTTTGAACTAAACCCTGATTCTGAAACAATAATCTTATTTTTTGGAATCTTATTAATTAATCTTAATGTTGTGTTTAAATCTGTTCTTAAACTGTTTAGGTTTCTATTATTTATACCAATTATTTCTGCTTTAGTTTCAAGAACATTCTTTAATTCATTTGATGTATGAACTTCAACCAAACAATCCATGTTATATTTATTTGCGACATCAATAAATCTATCAATTTGACCTTTTGTTAATATTGCTGCTATTAACAAGACTGCATCTGCACCATAATGTCTTGCTTCATAAATTTGATAATCGTCAATAATAAAATCTTTTCTCAACAATGGTTTTTTTGTTAATTTCCTAACCTTTGTTAAATACTCTAGTTTTCCTTGAAAAAACTTCTCGTCGGTTAAAATAGATATAGCAGCAACATCATCAACATCATATGCATCAACAACTTTACTTAAATTAAAATCTTTTCTAATTGATCCACGAGATGGGGAAGCTTTCTTAATTTCAGCAATTAAATTAATACCTTTCTGTGAAATAGCTTTCTTGAAATTTCTATTAGACTTCTTAAGTTTAGATATAAAACTATTCAGATATGGTTTTCCACTTAACTCTTTTCTTTTTTCCTGGATAATTTTATCTAATATCATTTGAATTTTTTTAATTCCTCTAACTTTTTTAAAGCTTTACCAGAATCAATTGATTCCTCTGCAAGTTTTATTCCTTCTTTAATATCTTCAACTTTCTCAGCCGCAAATAACGCAACAGCAGCATTCAGTACAACAACATCTCTTTTTGAACCTTTTTCTTTACCTTCTAAAATATCTAATAAAATCTTTTTATTCTCAGCAGGGTTTCCACCTTTGATTTTATCTAAAGATACACTTTTAATTCCAAAATCTTCAGGTTTGATTTCATAATTTCTGATATGTCCTGAAACATATTCAGAAACTTTTGTTTTACCTGTTATAGTAACTTCATCTAAACCTTCGCCGTGTACAACCAAAGCACGTCTACATCCAAGATTTCCAAGAACTTCAGCTAATGGTTCTGTAAGTTCTGGATCAAAAACACCCATTAATTCAAACGGTGCTTCAGCTGGATTTGTTAATGGTCCAAGAATATTAAATATTGTTCTCACAGCTAACTCTTTTCTAGGGCCGATTGCATATTTCATTGCACTATGAAACTTTGGAGCAAACATGTAACCAATTCCTATTTTATTTATACATTTTTCAACTTCTTTAGGATCAAGATCTATTTTTACACCAAGCTCTGATAAAACGTCTGCAGAACCAGATTTAGAACTTACACTTTTATTTCCATGTTTTGCAACTGGAACTCCTGCTCCAGCAACAACAAAAGCAGCTGTAGTTGAAATGTTAAAAGTTCCTGTCTTATCTCCACCAGTACCTACTACATCAACAAGAAATTTATGATTGCTTGGTTTAATTTTTGTAGCTTTTTCACGCATAACTTTTGCACAAGCAGTAATTTCAGGTATGGTTTCACCTTTTAACCTTAAAGCAACTAAAAAACCTGCAATTTGAGCATCAGTAGCTTCACCATTCATTATTTGATTCATTACTGCTTCTGCTTGCTCTTGACTTAAGTTTTTACCATCAATTAACATCTGTATTGCTTCTTGTATCATTTCCCAAACATCTCCACTAAGTTATCAATTATCATCTTCCCAACAGGAGTTAATACAGATTCTGGATGAAATTGTACACCTATTACAGGAAAATCTTTATGTCTTATTCCCATAACAACAGACTTATCTTCAGTTCTTGCAGAGATTTCAAAACAGTAAGGTACTTCAGTAGAACATAAAGAATGATATCTTCCAGCTTGGAAATTTTGTTCAATTCCTTTAAACATTCCTTGACCATCATGAACTATCTTTGAAGGTTTACCATGAACTGTTTTAGGAGCTTTCTCAACTTTTCCACCAAAAGCTACAGTAATTGCTTGATGTCCTAAACAAACACCAAATATTGGAATTTTTTCATAATATTCTTTAATTATATCAATTGAATTGCCTGCTTTTTCAGGTGTTGATGGCCCTGGTGAAATCACAATCAATTGAGGTTTAAATTTAGTAACAACAGAATTAATTGTTCTCATATCAGTATTATTTCTATAAACTTTAATTTCACATCCTCGTTTCTCAAACTCATCTACAAGATTAAATGTAAATGAATCAAAGTTATCTATGAATAGTACTTTCATTTAAGACCACCTGCCATTTCAATAGCTTTAATGCAAGCTCTTGCTTTCTTCTCTGTCTCTTGAAATTCACTTTCTGGAATTGAGTCATAAACAACTCCTCCACCAGCTCGCAAATATGCTTTATTATTTTTTAATCTCATTGATCTAATTACAATACAAGAATCAAAATCTCCACTTGGTGTAAGATAACCAACAGCACCACCATAAAATCCTCTTTTATTCTTCTCAACTTCTCTGATTAATTTCATAGCTTCAATTTTAGGTGCACCAGTTAAAGTTCCCATATTCATTGTTGCAAGATATGCATGTAAAGCATCTAAATCATCTTTTAATATTCCTTTTACATTTGAAACAAGGTGTTGAACATGTGAATATTTCTCCACAATATATGGTTTATCAACATACCTTGTTCCAGGCTTAGAAACTTTAGCTACATCATTTCTAGCTAAATCTATTAACATTGTATGTTCTGCTAACTCTTTTGGATCAATCTTAAGTTCAGCTTCATACTTAGAATCTAAATCATGATCAATTTCACCGTTAATAATACCTCTTGGCTTAGTTCCTGCAATTGGTCTTATTTTAACAACTTTTTCTTTGTCACCTTCAACCCTTAAAAACATTTCAGGAGAAGCACCAAGTAATGCACCGTTTGAACCATTAATGTAAAACATGTACGGACTTGGATTAACTTTCTTCAATTTTTCATATATGTCTAATGGTTCAGCATTATAATTCATTGTTATTGTTCTTGAAGGAACAACCTGGAAAACATCTCCTTCTATAATATTTTTTTTAAGTTTGTTAACAATCTTAATATATTCATCTTGTTCTGTATCTGTTTCCATGTCTGCAGATTTTTTTGCTCTTTTCTTTACTACTGGAATCTTTGCAGAAATTGCTTTTTCATAAATGTCAATTGTTTTCTCTATATTTTTAACAATTTCTTCTTTTTTCTGATTAGTTATTAATGCATTAGCAATTATGTGTGTTTTATCTGCTTTATGATCTATTAAGAAAAGATTATCAACAAAATATAATTCATAATCAGGATCATTTAATGGATCATTCTTATTTTCAGGCAAATCTTCAAATTGATCAATAAAATCATATGATATAGAACCAAACAAACCACAATATGGTACAAATGGTTTTTCAGATGCTTTAAATTTAAAAGCAATTACTCTTAAAATATCCATATGAGTTTTTAACTTTAAACGTTCATCTTCAGAAACTGTTTTTCTTTTAGGTATTAATTTACCTTTAATTGAATCTTTTTTGTAAACTGCTTTATCACAAAACTTAAAATCATTCTTAATCTCTTTTAGAAACATTTCTCCTTTAACATTTAATGCTAAGATCTCAAAATCTTCTTTATTACCTGATACTTTAAGGCAAGGATTAGCAGTTCCTATACTTAATTCACCATATTTTTCAAGAATATCAGCAGATTCTAGTAGTAAACAATTCTTTTTTCTTCCATAATCAGAGAGTTTTGCAAATAATTCAATAGGATCTTCAGCTTTATCAATGGTTTTTACTACTGTAACTATACTTCCTACTTTAGCTTTGTCTATATTTTCTTTATCCATACTGGATTACCCCCCCTAACTTATAGTTTATAATACATATTTTATATAAATTTTTTTGTTTTTTGGCTTTACTTAGAATATGAATCTGCTTAATTATTACTTTAATTGCTAAAATAAGGCTAAATCTAACTCTTTTTAGTTTATTCTTGGTTAGTATTGATGTACTAGCTATAAAATCACTTAGAATTCCATTAATTTTGCCACGGACAATCACTTATCATTTTAATTCAATAATAAAGAAATTGCTTGGAATTTATAAATTTAATGTTTGTGCTTAGTTTTATAAAAATGCTTTAACTTCTAATCTTATGTCACAATCATTATTATCACCCTTTGATTCTGGTCTAGAGGATAAGGTTGCAATTCATTATGAAGATAATGGTCAATCAGCAACTTTAGGTGAAAAATTAAAAGCATCACTTAAATTTATTTTTTCTCCTAATGACAGAACAACCAAGATAAGGCAGATGATTTCATCTAGTATAGAAACATGGCAAAAAAGAGGTGCACTTACCCTAGATCAAGCTTCTTTACTTGAAGAACAATTAGCTGATGATAATATTACTGAATATCTTTCAGATTGGGGTTCTCATATTGCTGCTACATTAGCAGCTCAAGGCACTCAATGGGTTGTTAGAGCGTTAACTATTACTGATTACATTCCTAAAAGTGTTTGGTTGCAAAGTGAAATATTTCTAGGATCTTTATACAGAGGCGCTTATTCAACATATGCAATAACTAAAGCAAAAATTCAAAAAAAACCAATTCCTTATTTTGCACTTGGTGGTTTTGTACCAAAGATTGGACCTTTAGCATATCCTTGTCAAATAGCTTACAGTTCAAGGCCACCAACTGAATTAACTTCTTTTATTGCTTTATCTACTGTAACAAAAATGGCTGAGAAAGTACCTATTATTGGTGGACCAGAATCAAAACTAGAATATTTGTTTAATAAAGTAGGTTATCATTTTTTTGTTAAGAAATATGGGAGGGCGCATTCCCATTTTCCCGGCCTTTAAGGTGTACCTTGCAAAGTAAATGAAAGTGATACAATTCACATAGTTATGAGGCGGATCGTCAGCCCATATTGTTAAAAAGGAATTCGTTATCTCCTAATC
>CAZHRT010000008.1:0-52633 GCA_964534665.1 uncultured Methanosarcinales archaeon
ATTCTTTAATATAATCTATAAGATTAACAAAAGCAATTTCTCCATCACCTAAAACACAATAGTTTATTCCAGCTTTTCTTAAAATCAGATTAGCACTGACAGCCATATTTCCTCCAAGTACTAAGACTGTTTTTGGACTAGCTTCTTTAATAATCTTTGACAGATATTTCACAGACTGATAACTTGTTGATACAACAGCGCTAATACCAACAATATCTGGTTGTCTAACTTTAAAATAATTATAAATCTCATCTCTTGGAGGCAAAAGCATATCCACATCAAAGAATTCAGAATTAAATCCTTCCCTTTCTAACCATTTTGTAAGATTCACAATAGCTATTTTAGGTGAAGATGGTGCTGTACCTTTGTGCCTGTGTTCACCTACTTTTAATGGGACAGTACACAGCACAATCTTAACATCTTTTCTTGTTTTCATATTTCTAAAACTTAATTTATGTGGTCCATTGTGCATTTATAAACATTTCTTAAAACCTATCCTAATTGTTTATTATACACATTTTGATATTTACTTTAATAAGTCTTTATTTTCTCTTAGAAAGATTGCACCAACTTTTGCTGTAAAACCATAACAGTGTTGCCCTGGTTTAATCAATGATTTGTATTTCTTTTGTAATTCCTCATCTTCCTTTGTTGTAACCCAAGTACCATTCAACCGTTCATACATCTCTTTTGTAATATTTAGTATATCTTCAGGAGTATTCTCAATTAATTTTAATTTTGCTTTTTCATATAATTTGGTATCAAAATACTCAAAAATCTCGCTGTCAATTATTTCTTTAAAAGTTAATAACCTATTTTTTTCAATAGACCAAATCTTTTTTGGTATAAATAAATCTCTTTTGCTAAATGGTGGATACATTATTGGAGCAACATTTGCCCAAGCAACAGGTAAATTAAAAATCTGCGCAATCTGATTAATTCCACAACCATCTCCTAAAAAGAATTTGCATTTTGCAGGAAGATAGATATCTCCAAAATCTGACCTATAATTTGATGCATAATCAATAACATTTGGGTCTTTGGTTGCAAGTTTCTTTTCAACCTTAGCACCCATTCTAATTGCATAACCACCTTTTTCAGTAATATATTCTGCAGCTTTAATCATATTATTGATATCATTGTTCCTAAAATGAAGATAACTGGTATCTCCTTTATACTTATCTTGCAAATAGCATGGGTCTCTGGCATGAAAGCAAATAAACCATTTATCAACACCAATTTCTTTTAAGATTTCTTTACCTTTATTCTCCTCTTCTTCAACAAAACTTAAAGCAGGTTTACCATTATCAAATTCATAATATTCATTGGATTTAAAAGTAAGAACGTAAAATAATCTCCACTTATTTAAAATAGAATAACTAGCAAGAATTTTTAAGAAATATTTTATTGCCTTGGGCTGAGGTATTCTTATAGTTAGAATCCTTCTTTTTATCATACTCAATAATTGTTTATTAGCAGGGGTTATACTAGCAATACCAATATACTTAAGCTTTTTTTTATTTATTCCAAGTTCAATTCTTCGCAAAAAAAGTTCAGTATTTTCAGCTAAATGACCAATTCGCCCATCCCTGATTCTAATAAATTGAATTCTTAGTACATATTTAAGAACAAATAAAACTGGGACAATAGGCAAGACAAATATATTTACAATACCATGTAATATTTTCTTTTTATTCATTCTTGACAATTAATCAAAGCTCTTACAACCTTACCAGCCCTAAGATCTTCTAAAGCAGAATTAATATCAAAAAGAGGATATTCTTTAGATATAAGTTTATCAATTCCTAGTTTACCATCTAAATACAATTTAGCATAATAAGGTATGTCTTCATCTGTTTTAGCACTTCCGCCCCAACTACCAAATATTTTCTTGCCTTTTATCAAATCAAATGGTACAATTTGGATTTTTTCACCTTTTGCAGGATTACCTGCAACTATTGTTGTTCCTGTATCTTTAATTACATCAAAAGCAGCTTCAATCATTTCAGTTATGCCTGCACAATCAATTGAATAATCTACTCCTTTAGGTACAATCTCTCTTATTGCTTTTCTAACATCTATTTCATTAGGGTTTATTACGTGTGTTGCCCCACATTCTTTTGCAAAATCTAATTTCTCTGCATTAATATCTATAGCAATCAAAGGATTAACACCAGCAGCTTTAGCATATAACAATGCACTTGCTCCAATACCCCCAATACCAAAAATAGCTACAGAATCATTTTCTTTTGCATTCAATTGATTTTTTACTATCCCTGCACCTGTTGGTACTGCACAACCTAAAAGTGCTGCAACCTTAGGTGGAACATCTTTAGGAATTTTGACTATTCTATTCTCAGATATAACAGAATACTGATTAAATGTTGTTATTGCTCCAGAATTTATTTTCTTACCATCTTTATTAGTATAAGTACATCCTGGCACATCAATTCCTTTTCCTTTAATCCAAGTAAGAACTACATAATCTCCTGCTTTTACTTTTGTTACACCTTCACTTATTTCTTCAACAATACCAGAAGCTTCATGTCCGAGTGTATGTGGCAGATATTTATCAGGTCCTTTATGCGCCTTAATTTCATTAACTTGTGCTCTACAAATACCAGAATATAGAATCTTAACAAGAACTTGACCTTTTTCTAACTCTGGTGTATCTAATTCTTCCAATACAAGATCCGAATTTGTTTCATATAAAACAGCGCCTTTAAATTTCATTTTAACCTCATGGTATAAACCAGTAATAATCACCAGTATAAGCTACATCTTCAAACATTTTCTTCCAATCATTTACATGCATAAAAGTTAATGCAGTTAAGTTCCATTTTTTCATCCTAATCTCTTCTTCATCAGTTCTCCAAGCATCTACAACTATAAACGCATTTTTCCCAACTCTTTGTATTTCTTTTACTGCTTGTTTACATTCTTCTTTTTCTAAGTTATGGACTGTATTAACAGAAATTACTAAATCAAATTCTTTATCACCAAATTCAGATAAATCTTTAGCATCTCCAACACTGCAAAATTCTTTAACTTCTTCTTTAGCAGTTTCTATAGCATATTCAGATATATCAATGCCTTTTACAGTAATACCTGGAAGAGCTAATTTAAAGTCATATAACATAAAACCTTTACCACAACCAATATCTAATATCTTACTATCTTCTGTTAGATTATAATGTTTAATCATATCTTGAACAACATCTGTCCAAAATCTAGAATTATATGAAAATCCACCATATCCATGTTTTCTATCACCATCAAAGAAATCTTTACCCCATTGTCTAGCAATTGATCTATCTTCTTCTGTTTTTTCTTCTGCTCTTTCATCCAAATTTCTCTTAGTTCTTGGATATCTTTCCATTAAATTTATTTCAACCATTTATATCACCCGGATTAGCTCTAGCTAATGTTGTTTTTCTTATTTCATTAAGTCTTTCTTCAGTTATTCCCATCATCTGGGCAACCTTTTTTCTTTTATTTTCTTTAGAGAAATTAATTCTATCCCATTCATAAGATCTTAGGATTTTTAAATCAACTGGCCGAAACTCTGGAGTTGTTATTGCCCCATCTGTCCAAAGATGTTTATTAAAATCAAAATCTTTTCTTAAATATCCTTTTTCCTTAGCTATCCTATATAATTCAGTATTTGGTAAAGGCGTAGCTATAAATATTTTGGTATAATCAACATCAATTTCTTCAGCAAACTTAATTGTTTGTCTTATTTCGTTCCAGGTTTCTCCTGGAAAACCAATAACAAAGTTTGCAGCAAGATCAATATCTAATTCTTTAATTTTCTTAATCATATGTCTAGCATAATCTAAATCTAATGGTTTATGGATAATATCTTTTAAAACTCTCTCTACACCAGATTCAATTGCAACATCAATATACTGGCAACCAGACTCCTTCATAAGTTCAACTAATTCTTCATCAAGCTTAAAAATTGCAACAGCAATTGCATTCCATTTTAGATTTAATTTCTTATCTATCATTAACTGTAATAGTTTCTTGGCCCTATCTTTGTAGATAAATAGATTATCATCATCAAATATTAAAGCTTTTATGCCATATTTTTCCTTAAGCCATTCTATTTCTTTTATAATGTGTTCAGGACTACGTACTCGTGGTTTTTTCCCAGATATAGTTTCAACTTCACAAAAACAACAATTAAAAGGACAACCTCTTGAAGTTAAGATTCTTGCATAAGGTATATCTCTTGGTCTATCAACACTTTCTCTTTGAATTTCATTTGCATATTTTGCAAAATCTACTAAATGATAAGCAGGTAATGGTAGGGCATCAAGGTCATGGATAAAACTAGCTCTACCTGTATCTATTATTTCTCCATCTTTTTTGTAAACAATTCCATTTTCAGGTAACTCTTTTTTTCCATCAAAGAAATTGCAAAGATCCTTAAAAACATATTCTCCTTCACCAGAGATTACATAATTAACATTAGGATTTTTAATTACAACATGAGGGTTTGATGTGGCATGTACGCCACCAACAATTGTTTTGATTTTTTGATTAACTTTTTTAACAATATCTGCTGCGATAATTGCAGCATCACCGTATTCATTAGTTAATACAGATATACCAACTACATCTGGATTATTTTCTTTTATTCTATCAAAGAATTCTTCTTTAGATAATTTTTCCATATTAGCATCTAATATACTAACTTCATGCTCACTTTCAATCATAGAAGCGATAAGCCCAAGATTATATGGGTGTACATTCCATAGAGTTTTAGTTTCAAATCCAGGAATCCATCTAAAATTTGGATAAACTAGTAATACTTTAATTGCCATCTTTACAAGAATAAGGTTGACCTAGATACCTATATAAAGTTTTTTGAATATTGATTTCTAAAATCAACTAACATTTCTTTTATTGTGGGTATTTTCTCTATCTTAAGAAAATCAACCATTTTTTTATTATTTAAAGTTAAATTCATTTTATCTTTTGATATAACATTTTCAACCAAATCAGCATTATAACCAAATACTTCAGCAACCACATTAGCAAAATCAAATTTACTTAATTTGGATAATGCAATGTTAAAAACCCCTCTAGCATCTAATGAAACCATATCTAATATAATTTTAGCCATAAAACCAACATAAATTGGTGAAAACTCAACATTTGAATATGCTCCATATTTTTTTCCATTACTAAGCGAAGTAATAAGGTCATCCACAAAACCACACCTACCAGTCATATGACTTTCTCCAAAAACATTAGTTCTGATTACTAAACTATTTGGATATTCTAAACAAACCTTTTCTCCCATAAGTTTGGTTTTCCCATATACTGTTTTTGGGTTAGTAATATCTTTTTCACTATAATTCCCTTTTCCCCCATCAAACACTGCATCAGTTGAAATATAAACTAATTTAGCATTTACAGTATGGGCAAGGTCCCTTATATTGCTTGTACCTTTAACATTTATATCATTGGCAAGCTCTGAATTATTCTCACATTTAGAAATCTTAGTTAAAGCAGCGCAATGTATGATTATATCTGGATTAATATCTTTTAATCCTAAAACCTGTTTTTTGTCAGTAATATCAACTTGAATATGTGTAATTCCATCAAAATCAGAGATATTTTTATTGTATAAACTAAATAATTCAAATTTTTTATGATAATTGCGCAGTAGATTGTAACCAACCATACCACTTCCACCAGTAATTAGAATTTTCTTCATTCTTTATGTATATACTCAAAAGGTTGATCCTTAATTAAATCCCAATTTTCTTCAACCCAATTGGCTACCTCTTTAATTCCATCTTTAAAATCAATTGCAGGTTTCCAATTTAATTCATTTTCTGCAAGACTTGAATCTAGTTCATAAATACTATCTTGACCTTTAGGGCTACCCACTAATTCAGTAAATTTTTCAATGTCATATCCCACAGTATCACAAATTAACTTAACCACACTTGCAATAGATCGTATTCCTTCATTAGAAGAAAGGTGATAAATAAGTGAGGGATTTTCACTTTCAATAATCTTAAGAATCGCACTACAAACATCTGTTATATGAATAAAATCTCTTTTTGCCAGTCCATGTCCATGTAATTGTAATTTCTTTCCAGTTTTTAAATAAATAATTGTTCTCGGAATAATTCTATATAATTGCTGATGCATACCATAAACATTACTTGCTCTAGTTAAAACAACTGGAAAACTACAACTTTTATTTAACGCAATTAAGAAAAGATCTGCTGCTGCTTTAGATGCAGCATATGGTGTACTTGGTTTGTAACTATAATTTTCCTTAATCAAGCCAGGACAGGAACCATACACTTCTGGTGTAGAAGCTTGTATAAAACGCTTTAAATATTTCTTTTCTTTTAACTCATTAGTGAGATTAACAAGGGCTATACAATTAGTATTATACCATTGAGTAGGATGCTCCCAACTAGTACGCACTTCTCCTTGAGCAGCAAAATTAACAATATATTCTGGTTTATGCAAATCCAGAATAGATAATATCTCGTTTAAATCTTTATTTAAGTCTAGTTGACAAAATTTATATCTTTTTGCCTTTTCTTTTTTATATAAGTAAGGTAAGAAAACAGGGTTATATTCTTTTGATCTACTTATCCCAATAATTTCATGGTCTGTATTTTCAAGTAGATAATTAACTAAATGAGCTCCAGAAAAAGAATTGCTACCTAATATTGCTATCATAATTTTCCTCAAATAAAATTTATATGTGTTTTACTTCTATGTTTAACATCACTTAGATATTTATTTACAAAATTTAAACGACAATTGTTCCTACAATTTTCACATCCTTTCTTAAGAACCTTTTCTACAATTTCTAATCGTCTTTTACTTGCCCAAATTTCACTAAATTTTTGAGTATTAATATTACCATAATAAAATTCAGGTTTTTCATAAAATACACTACACGGAATTACATTTCCTTTTGCATCAATAAGGCCCATAAAATTAACACCATAACAGTGTTCATAATCAAGCGCATTCTTTTCAATTTCACTAAATGATAATCCTCTAAAGATAATCTTTAGATCTTTTTCATATTTCTTAACAAGTTCTGATAAGACCTTATCATAATCAGCCATGCTAAGTGTTTTATCATTTATACTTTCTGGATGCTTAACATATGGCTTTAGAACAAGATAATCTAATCCAAAATCTTTAATTTGTAATATTAGCTTTTCTACTTCATTGATGTTTTCATCAACTACAACCATTTGACAGCCAATAGCACTAGTTATTGAATTTTCTCTTTTGTATTTTGCTGCAAACTTCATATTAGCTAATAATTTTGAAAAATCTTCAGGTACTGTTCCATGCATTTTAGCATAATTTTCAGCAGTTCCTGAATCAACACTGAATTTTATCCAAGCTAAGTTTTTTAGAACATTCTTACATTTTTCTTCTGTGAATAATACTCCATTTGAAGTGATTGCGATGTCTAATCCTTGTTTTTTGCCTTCTTCAATAGCCTCTGTTAAATGTGGATAAACAAGTGGTTCTCCTTCTCCACCAAACATTATTGATTTTACTCCAAATGCAGCCATATCTCTAATATTATCCATTAATACTGATTTCTCAATTGAATCATTTCTTTCTCCTAGATAATCAAAAGCGCAAAAAGAACATCTATGGTTACAAGCACTTGTTACTCCAATCTCTACATAAACTGGAGCAAATAATTCATTATTTACCCATTTAGAAACTTCATTTGGATGATACAATAGTTTATGTCCGTCAAGTTGAATATTCATACAAACCCCAACCTCAAAAAGCGTGTTTTATTTATATAGGTATCGAAAACTAATTAAGCTTTTATATATTCTTAAGGTGAATGGATACAAAAAAACAAATATCCTTATTTAAGACCATGCTTTACATTCGGATGGTTGAAGAAAGAATAATTGACTTATACCCTGATCAAGAGATTAGATGTCCAGTACATTTATCTATTGGTCAAGAAGCAGTAGCTGCAGGAGTTTGTATGAATTTATCTCAGAAGGATGCAGTATTTAGTAATCATAGAGGCCATTCTCATTATCTAGCCAAGGGCGGGGACTTAAATAAATTCTTTGCCGAAATATATGGGAAAGTTACTGGTTGTTCAGAAGGGCGTGGTGGATCAATGCATTTAATTGACTTACCACAAGGGTTTATTGCTTCAACACCCATTGTTGCAGGAACAATACCTGTCTCAGTTGGAGCTGCATTGTATCAAAAGCTAATGTCAAAACAAGATATTGTTGTAGTCTTTTTTGGTGATGGCGCATTAGAAGAAGGCGTTGTTCATGAATGCATGAATTTTGCCAAGCTTCATAACTTACCTATTTTATTTGTTTGTGAGAACAATAAGTATGCTGTTTATACTCCATTAAATCAAAGGCAACCAGATAGGCCATTAACTAACTTAGCCAAAGCACATGATATAGAAATTCATCAGGCAAACGGTAATAATGTTCTTGAAGTTTATGATATTTCAAAAACTGCCATTGATAAAATTAAATCTGGTAGTGGTCCAGTATTTATTGAATTCTCAACTTATAGGTGGAGAGAACATTGCGGAGTAAATTATGATAATAATATAGGTTATAGATGTGAAGAAGAATTTCAAGAATGGAAAAATCAATGTCCTATTGAGTCAATGAAACGTTTAATGATTAGTGAGGACACACTTACTGAAGAAAAAATAGTTGAGATACAATCTGAGATTAATAATCAAATTGATGATGCTATAAAGTTTGCAAAGCAAAGCCCTTCCCCAACTAAGGAAGATCTAAAAAAACATATTTACAACTAAGATGGAAATTACACAAACAGCTGCAATAAAACAAGCCATAGATCAGTTAATGAAAAAAGATCCAAGCGTATTTATAATTGGTGAAGGTGTTCCAGACCCAAAAGGAATATTTGGAACTACTCTTGGATTAAAAGAAAAATATCCTGATCGTGTCCTTGATATGCCCATATCAGAAAATGGTGTAACTGGTGTTTGTATTGGGGCTGCTGTAATGGGACTAAGGCCTATAATGACACATCAGAGGATTGATTTCGCATTATTATGTATGGATCAAATAACTAATAACGCCTCAAAATGGAATTACATGTTTGCAGGTAAATCTAATGTTCCAATTGTAATTAGACTTGTTATTGGTAGAGGTTGGGGACAAGGACCACAACATTCTCAAAACTTGCAAGCACTATTTGCACATATTCCTGGATTAAAAGTTGTTATGCCCACTACTCCTTATGATGCTAAGGGATTATTAATCTCAGCTATTGAGGATAATAATCCTGTAATTTTTATAGAGCATAGGTGGGTTCATAATCTTAAAGGTGAAGTGCCAGAAGAGATATATAAAATTCCTATTGGATCCGCAAAGATAGCAAAAACTGGAACAGATTTAACAATTGCAGCAACATCTTATATGAACATTCAAGCATTAAAAGTTGCTGAAATTCTTGAAAAGCAGGGTATATCAATTGAAGTTGTAGATGTTCGTTCACTTAAGCCCCTTGATGATAATCTAATTATCAAGAGTGTTAAGAAAACAGGCAATCTTCTAGTTCTTGATTCTGGTTGGTATACTGGTGGATTTGCAGGAGAAATCATCTCAAGAATATCTGAGAAAGCATTTGATCATTTAAAATCAGCTCCACAACGAATTACTTTGCCTGATTTACCAACGCCTACTGCTCCAGAATTAACTAAACACTATTATCCTACCACAACTCAGATTGCAGATAAAGTACTGGGAATGTTAAACAAAGATATTAAAATTGAAATTGATGAACCAAAAGAACATGACAAACCAGACCCTTCCTTTACAGGCCCTTTTTAGAATATAATTTTAAAAATTGATTAACAACTTTCTCTGCATCAAATTCTTTACTAATCTTAAATCCATTTATTACCAACTTCTTTTGTAAATTCTTATCTGTTAAGACTAGACCTATTTTCTTTGCAAGAGAATTAACAGAACCTGGTTCAGCCATAATAACATCTTCCCCATCGATAACAATTTCTTTTAATTCGGGAAGATTAGTTGTAACAACTGGCGTCTTTGATGCCATTGCCTCAATTATACATGAAGGGTTTCCTTCAGTAGATATCAAATTAATATATGGCAACACCACAATCTCTGCTGCCATAACATAATCTTGAACATTGTCTAATTTCTTTCCAATCAATATACATTTGTTTTTGATACCTTTATTAGAAACATAGTCTTGATAAACTTTTGGAACTGGTTCTCTAAATATAATCATAAGTTTAATTCCAACTGGATTTAATATTTTAAATGCATCAATCAATATTTTAATGCCCTTATTTTCTCTTGAACCACCATAATATATGATAAATTTATCTTTAATTCCTAATTTTTTTCTTGATGATTCTTTATCTTTAGGTTTATATTTATCAAGATCTATTAATGATCTAATTACTTTAGCCTTTTTACCAACTTTTTCTGCAAATATTTTTGTTGGAACTGTAATATAATCAGCTAGATTAAGTATCCAATTAAAACTATTGCCTATTCTCGACCTAGAATAACTTCTCAATGTATGTACAACTTTTACTTTTCCGATTAACAATTTTGCAATAAATGCTTTGACAACAATAAATTTAGCAGCACTAAAACTATGGATAACATCAAATTCTATTTCTTTTTTCTTTAGTTGTTTTAATTTTATTATTGGTGAAATTATTTTATTAAGAATTGCTGGTTTTAATGCTGGGCCCCTATAAACATTAATGCCCTCAACCACCTCCTTGCTTGGTAAATCTTTTCTTCCATCGCTTATAATGTACACCTTATGTCCTAATTTCTTTAACTGTTTTGCCATAAGAATTAGTGTGATGTGTGTAGCTTCAGCTCTTTGATTTGTAAATGTACTAGGCAGTAATGCAATATTCATAGATTATTAAAGTTCTATTCTTTATAAAAATCTTATTATGTTTTTACCTTATATTTTATCTTAAATTTTAAGATATTCTTGATAAATTGCTAATTTTGTCTTAAATTTTAAGGCAAAATTCAATTTTTAGTCACATAAATGGAAGGTTTTATATATTTATCTAATATACTTACTTTTAAAATGAAACTTGACAAAAAAAATTGCCAAATTCTCAATTTTTTAGAGGAAGATTGTAGAATGACCTATACTCACATTGCAAAGAAGGTTGGACTAAGTGTTGACTCTGTAAGAAAGAGAATTAAAAAATTGAAACATGAGAAGATTTTCTTCCCAAAGATACAATTAAGACCTAGACATTTTGGATTTCCAAATATTGTAATTATCAATATCAAGTTACAAAACTATAATTCAACAACATTAAATGAGTTTATAGCATATTTAAGAGAACATCCTTTGGTAACTGAGATTTATTCAATTTCTGGTGAATGGGATTTTCAAATTACTATGCTAGTTGAAGACAATTACTTTAACAAACCACCTTCAAATGCAG
Source organism: uncultured Methanosarcinales archaeon (assembly GCA_964534665.1). Classification (GTDB taxonomy): domain Archaea; phylum Nanobdellota; class Nanobdellia; order Woesearchaeales; family JAHJBD01; genus JAHJBD01. Next base: position 11,498 of record CAZHRT010000008.1, read on the forward strand.
GCCTTCCATTGACTAGTGATCAAATTAGAAATAAGTATGGTAATCTTATTAAGGATTGGTCTGAATCTTTGACAAAAGTAGTATATAAATTTGAGAATTATGTTATGGTAAAATTAATGGGGCATTAATGTATAAAAACAAAAAAATACTAGCAATAGTACCTGCAAGGGCTGGTTCAAAGCGAATAGTTAATAAGAACATTAAATTGCTACATGGTAAACCATTAATTAGTTATACATTAGAGCAAGCTAAAAAAAGTGAAACCATTGATAAGATTGTTGTTTCAAGTGATGGGGAAAATATTCTTAATATCACAAGTTCATATAATGTCACAACTCTACTTAGACCAGAAAGTCTAGCTCAGGATGATACTAATTCTTTGGCAGTTGTTAAGCACGTTTTAGATAAACATCAAGGGTATGATATTCTAATACTTCTTCAACCAACAAGCCCATTTAGGGGTGCTGATGTCATTGATAAATGTATTAAAAAACTTGTTGATCAAAATCTTGACTCAGTGCAAACTGTGAGTGATGTTTCAGAAAACCCTCGGCTTATGTTTGTTAAAAAGGAAGGCTTGTACACCTTTAATGATAAGGAATCATTGTTTAATAATACTGGGGGAAAAGAATATGTTATTATTAATGGAGCAGTATTTGCTACAACTGTAAAAAGTTTTTTTAAAAACGGATTCTATGGAGATAAACATGATTTGGTTATTATGGACCCAGAAAGTTCATTAGACATTGATGTGCAATTAGATTGGATGATGGCTGAAAAGATAGCAGAAAAAAGATTCCAAAAACTTTCAGTAAAATTAAAAATAGAAGATAAGATCATTGGAGAGAATCATCCAGTATTCATAATTGCAGAAGCAGGAGTGAATCACAATGGGGTACTGGAGATTGCAAAAAAAATGGTTGATGCTGCTGTTGAAGCAAAAGTTGATGCCATAAAATTTCAAACAGCCAAAACCGAAGATCTTGTTACAAAAAGTGCAAGAATGGCTGATTATCAAGAAAAAAACATTGGAAAAAAGGAAAGCCAATTTGATATGATAAAAAGGCTGGAATTGCAATATCAAGATTTTTATGAAATCAAGAAATATTGTGATCAAAAAGGAATCATGTTTCTTTCAACACCTCATACAGAAGGTGCTGCAGATTTTCTAGATCAATTAATGCCTGCATTTAAGATTGCATCAGGGGATATTACAAACCTTCCATTTCTGGAAAAGATAGCTAAGAAAAATAAACCAGTAATCATCAGTACTGGAATGTCAAACATTGAAGAAATTGAAGAAGCCATTAACCTGATAAAAAGGTATAATCAGGATTTGGTGGTTCTACATTGTACTACTCAGTACCCATGCCCGATTAATGAAGTGAATCTTAAAGCAATGCACACTATTAAGGACAAGTTTTCTTGTATAGTTGGATATTCTGATCACACCACAGGAATTGAGATTTCCAAAATGGCTGTTAGTATGGGGGCTAACGTTATTGAAAAACATTTTACTTTGGATAAGGAAATGAATGGTCCAGATCATAAAGCATCCTTAAACCCAAAAGAATTGATTGAACTAGTGAAGGTTCTAAGAAATCATGATCTTTGTAGAAATTCTGTAATCTCAAATGAAATATTGGGCAATGGTATTAAAGAACCCACAAAAGATGAACTTGAAGTTTCAAAGCTGGTTAGAAAAAGCGTAGTTGCTGTAAAGGACATCTCATCTGGCACCATTATAACAAATGAATTAATTGCATTAAAGCGACCAGGAACAGGTATACAGCCTAAATATATAAAAGAAGTTTTAGGAAAAGTAGCAATGAATGATATTAAAAGCGATTCACCAATAACGTGGGATAATTTAAAATGAGAAAAATAATTTATATTAGTGGAACAAGGGCAGACTATGGTTTGATGACAAATGCATTGAAAACTATTCAAGAGCATCCGGGATTAGAGCTGCAAATTGTAGCCACGGGCATGCACCTTATGAACGAGTTTGGATATACAATAGATTGTATTAGAGAGGATGGTTTTAATGTAGTTCCTATAAATTGCATCTTTGAAGATGATAGCAAAAAATCTATGAGCCTTTTTTTGGGAAGACTTGTGCAGGAACTTACTATTCACATAACTAAAGAAAAACCAGATATTATCCTAATCTTAGGGGATCGACCGGAAATGCTAGCAGCAGCGATAATTGGATCATATTTATCTATCCCTGTAGTTCATCTTTGTGGTGGGGAAGTTAGCTCAACTGTGGATGAGCATGTTAGACATGCTTTAACAAAGCTGGCTAATGTTCATCTTGTTGCTACAAAGAAGAGTGCCAAAAGAGTACAAAAAATGGGTGAGAATCCAGATAGGATTCATATTGTTGGTGCACCAGGAGCACATTCAATTATGAATCTGGATCTGTTAAGCAAGAAAGAGCTTGAACAGGTCTTTAAATTAAATTTAGATGAACCGCTCCTAATTGTATTGCAACATCCCGTCACTACTGAGTTTGATTCGGCACAAAGGCAAATTAAAGAGACACTTAAAGCTATATTATCACTTGAGATGCAGACAATTATTATTTATCCTAATGCTGATGCAGGTGGTAGAGAGATGATTAAAGAAATTGATAAGTATAAAGATACACCTTTTATCAGCATTTATAAAAACATAGATCGTAAAAATTTCATAAGTCTAATGTCTCAAGCTGATGTATTAATTGGGAATTCCAGTTCTGGCATTGTTGAGACGCCTTCTCTGAAACTGCCTGTTGTGGATATAGGGTCCAGGCAAGATGGGAGAGAACGAGCAAAGAATGTAATTGAATGTGGCTACCATGAATATGAGATCATATTTTCTATTAAGAAAGCACTATCAAAGGAGTTTAAAGATGGAATTAATGATTGTGTAAGCCCATATTATCGGGAAGATACCTCTAAACTTATCTGTGAGATACTAGAAAAACTTAAGATCAATAATCAATTGATTCAAAAAAAATTGGTGTATTAAGATGATTAAAGAAATATACGTATACGGTGCAGGCGGACTTGGAAAAGAAGTTAAAATGTTAATAGACCAGATTAATCACCAAGAACCTACTTGGGAAATTAAAGGTTTTATTGATGATGATAAAGAAAAGAGGGGTAATGTTGTAATTGAGAATTATAAAGTCGTCGGCGATATTGATTTTATCCTAAGTAGTGAAAAAGAATTTGATCTGGTTTTAGCTATGGGTAATGTTTTTGATAAAGAGAAAGCATATGAGAAAATCAAGTCAAAAGAAAATGTATTTTTTCCAAATATAGTTCATCCAACTGCAATAATTGAAGAAAAAACATTAAAATTAGGCATTGGCAATATTCTTGCGACCAATTGTGTAATTAGTACAAATACTGCTTTAGGAGATTTTAATTACATACATATGCAAACTTTGCTTGCTCATGATATTCAAATGGGCAGTTTTAATAGCGTATTTCCTGGGTCTGCTATTGCAGGTAATGTTATTGTGGGCGATTACTGCGAAATGGGACTTGGAAGTTCAATAAAGCAAAACGTGGAAGTTGGTTCAAACATTAGGGTAGGTGGCGGGTCTTTTGTAATGTCTAATTTGGAAAGTAATTATAGTTATTTGGGTGTACCAGCAAAAAAGATATTCAAGCTTAAGGAACTAGAAAAATGATTGGCGTTGATATTGAGGGAATTGATAGGTTTAAGCAATTTAATTACCAACCAAACCATCCTTTTTTGAATTTAGTTTACACTAAAAAAGAACAAAAGTATTGCTTTTCAAAACCAAACCCTGCACAACATTTAGCAGTTAGATTTGCTGCAAAAGAAGCAATAATCAAAGCTTCTGAAACGCCAGTTCACCATAATCAGATAAATATCTTGAATGATAAACAAGGTAAGCCTTTTGTTGAATTAAGCGAGCAGCATGAAAAAGTTATGGTTAGTCTTTCACATTCACAAGGGTATGCAATTGCATTTGCTATGAAAAAATGAAAAAATTGATAGATTATTTGAAAGAGTATAAAAAATTGAAATCAAATAAAGATACTGTTAAGATTCGGGTTGCCATTTTATCAAGTTTTACAACCAAAGGGCTTAAAGAAGTCTTGGCTGTCAAATGTAAAGATATTGGTGTTCAGGCTGAGATATATCTGTCAGATTACAATCAATATGCTCAAGAGATATTAGATAATAATAGTGGCTTGTATGAATTTAACCCAGATTTGGTCTTTTTACTTATAGATACTCAAACAGTTTTAGGCGATGCTTATTTTAATTTTTTTGAGAAAAAAGAGGTACATAGAAAAGATCTAATTATGGAGAAACTTGATAGTATCTTATCATTAGTCAAAGCAATGAAAAAAAATACTGATGCAAAAATTGTTGTGCATAATCTTATGGTGCCAGTTTATTCACCTTATGGAATTATAGATAATAAGCAAGACCCTGGGCTAAAAGAGTTTGTTCAAAAAGTAAATTTGGGATTAAATAATTCTTTACAAGCAGATGAACAAATTTTTGTCTATGATTATGATGCCTTTTGTTCTAGGTATGGTAAGGATAAAATTGTTGATTATAAGTTATATTTTTTAGGTGATATTAAATTAAGTCTTGATTATTTTCCTGAACTTTGTGATGAGTATTTATCTTACGTAAAGCCAATTATGGCATTATCTAAAAAGTGTATTGTTTTAGACCTAGACAATACTTTATGGGGTGGAATTATTGGTGAGGACGGAATGGATAACATTAAGCTAGGTCCAACTCCAGAAGGAAGACCTTTTTGGGAGTTTCAAAAGTATTTGTTAGCTTTATTTAATAGAGGCATAATCTTGGCTGTAAACAGTAAGAATAATCTTGATGATGCACTTGAAGTTTTTAGAAATCACCCTTATATGGTTCTTAAAGAACATCATTTTGCATCAATGAGGATCAACTGGAATGATAAGATATCAAATATGAAAGAAATCTCTAAAGAGATTAATATTGGACTGGATAGCATGGTTTTTGTTGATGATGATAATTTCAATCGTGAAATTGTTAAAGATGCTTTGCCTGATGTTAAGGTTTTGGAGATGCCAACAGATCCTTCTCTATATTTGAGGACTTTGGTGCAAAGTAATGATTTTGATTTGCTTCAATTAACTTATGAAGATAGAAAAAAGGGCAAGATGTATATCGACCAAAGAAAAAGGCAACAGCTAAAATCAGATACAACTGATTTAACTGAATATCTAAGGGGATTAGAAATGACTGTTACCATAGAACAGGCAAACAATCATAATATACCTCGTATATCTCAATTGACAATAAAAACAAACCAATTTAATATGACAACTAGAAGATATAGTGCTGAGAAGATCAAAGAGTTTGCGGCAAGTAAAGAATTTTTGGTTTTTTGCATCAAGGTTGAAGATAAGTTTGGTGATAATGGAATTACTGGGGCAGTTATTATTAAAAAATCATCAGATTCATGGAAGATTGATTCATTTTTGTTGAGCTGTAGAATAATTGGTAGGAAAATTGAGCAAGTATTGTTAAACTACATATTTAAAAAAGCTAAACAGAAAGGTATTAAGAATATTATTGCAGAATATATCCCAACTAAGAAAAATGTGGCAAATAATGGTTTCTATAAAGACAATGGTTTTGTTTTATTAAGTAATGATAATGAATATGATTTTTTTGGATTTGATACTAGTAAAAAGTATAGTTTCCCTGATTTTATTAAAGTTTTAGAGGTGGATAATAATGGGGAAGCTTAAACAGATTGTTGCAAAGATATTAAACATCCGGGAAGATGATGTTAATGCTGATTTATCGCCAGATAATACAGAATCATGGGATTCTTTTAATCATTTGTTGATTATTAGCGAGATAGAAAAAGATATGGGGATTCAGATACCCATTGATAAAGTGAGCGAAATACGAAATTTTGCAGATTTATGCAAACTAGTTAAAGGTGATTAAAGTTAAGTGTAATTTGTGTGGTAATACGGATCTTGTAAAAGTGTTAGATAAGCAGCAAACCACAGTTTGGATAGGTATTCTAACAGATAAGAAATTTCCAGCTAAATTGCTTCAGTGCAGGAATTGTGGTCATATTCAACAGCCCCTTGATAAAGAACTTGCAGATTTCTTGAATGAGGTTTATCAATCTGAGAATGCTCAAGCTTCTACCCAGGTTGGAGGTAGTAATTGGGGGAAAAAGAGGGCTGAGAAAGTACTCCAACAGATTGATTTGCAGAATGTTAATTCTGCAATGGAAATTGGATGTGCTAACGGCTATTTGCTTAAGTGTTTACAATCAAAAGGTGTATCAAATTTGGTTGGAGTGGAACCTTCAATTAAAGAAGATATCAAAGGTATTAGATTTGTTAAGGCATTTGTTAATCAGGAACTGGATTTAAATGAAAAATTTGATTTAATTTATTCAGTTGCTGTTTTTGAACATATTAAAGATATTAACGGTGTAATGAAATTTGTTAGAAATCACTTGAATAAAGAAGGCAAGTTGTTAATTGTGGTCCCAGCTTTTCAACGAAGGGTTGAGACTGGAGATCCTGGTCTGTTTATGCATGAGCATTTACATTATTTCACATTGACCAGTTTAAATTTCTTGCTAAAAACTAATGGTTTTAATGTAATTGATATCAAAGAAAAAGATGATTCATATTATATTTACGCTGATCTAGGTTGCATTAGTCTACCAATTGATGTAGATTTTAAGATATATGATGATTATGAAAGTAATCTTAATATCTTACTTGATAAAATACATACGCAGCAAGGTACTTTTGCTTTTCACGGAGTTTGTAATTCACTGAATAATGTTATTAGCTGGAGTTCTTTTGATAATTTTGGTTTATTTGATAATGATGAAGCTAGAATCGGAAAGAATTTCTTTGGGATGACAGTTAAAAAACCTTCAAATATTAATATTAATAATTTCTCAAATATAATTGTTATCCCAACAGCTTACTATGATGAAATTAAAGAACAATATGAAAAATTGGGTTTTAAAGGCAATATGATTAGTTTAATTGAATTGGGTGGAGTTGATTAATATGAAATCATTTAGTGAGATAAACATAGGAGATTCAGCTGAATTTGAAGTAGTGATCGATGAAAAGATGCATAAGGAGTTCTCAAATTTGTCTGGTGATAATAGTCCTATTCATTGTGATGATGATTTTTCCAAAAAAACCCTGTTTGGAAAGAAGATTGGGTATGCTTTCTTATTAACATCTTTTCTGTCAAGATTATATGGGCATTATTTACCTGGTGGAAGTTCTGTATGCTTTAAACAAGAAGCTAGTTTTATCAAACCTTATTATATTGGTGATACATTAAATATTAGTGGGAAGGTTGTGGACAAAATTGAATCAACAAGGTTTGTGATTATCGAAAGTAGGGTTTTTAGAAAAGATGAATGTCTCTTTAAAGGCACAGGTACTGTGCAGGTTTTATTTGATGAATTGGGGGGAGAATGATCCGAAAAATTCCTTTATCATCACCTATGATAGAACAAGACGATATCCAAGCAGTAGTTGATGTATTAAAAACAAGATGGTTAAGTTTAGGTCCAAAAGTAATGGAATTTGAGGAAAAGTTTGCTAAATATATTGGTTGTAAATATGCAGTTGCTGTTAATTCAGGAACAAGTGCATTACATCTTTGTATCAAATCATTAGGTATAGGTCCTGGGGACGAAGTGATTACAAGTCCTTTTACTTTTGTAGCTACTGCTAATTGTGCATTATTTGAAGGAGCAACCCCAGTATTTGCAGATATTGAACTAGATACTTATAATATTGATCCTGTAAAGATTGAAGATAAAATAACAGACAAAACAAAAGCCATAATTGACGTTGATATATTTGGAGTTCCTTCTAATAAGGATGCAATAAGGGCAATTGCTGAAAAGCATGGACTTAAAGTAATAGAAGATACGGCCGAAGCTATTGGGGCAGAGTATAAAGAAAAAAGAGTTGGTTCTTTTTTTGATTGTAGCATATTTGCATTTTATCCAAATAAACAGATGACTACTGGAGAAGGCGGTATGATTGTAACTGATAATAAAGAGATTTATGAGTTGGCAGTGAGCTATAGGAACCAAGGTCGGGCAGTGGATTCTAAATGGTTAGACCATGTACGCTTAGGATACAATTATCGTTTGAGTGAGATTAATAGTGCTTTGGGCATAACTCAACTATCAAAAATAGATAAAATTCTTGATAAACGTCAAAAAGTTGCTGAAGAATATAATCGGCACCTTAATGGAATTACTGGAATAAAAACACCTATAGAATCAACACAGGATTTTAAAGTGTCTTGGTTTGTATATGTAATAGAAGTTATAAACAAAGAAATGTTCATGAAAAGATTAACAGAAAAAGGGATACAATGTGCAGATTATTTTCGACCAGTACATCTTATGAAATTTTATCGTGAGAAATTTGGATTTAAGGAAGGCGATTATCCTATTTGTGAGGAAGTAGCTGCAAAGACAGTTGCATTACCCTTCTATTCAAATATGACAAAAGAGGATATTGACTTTGTTTGCCAAAAGGTTATCGAAGTTAATAACGAGATACAAAATCTAACATAACGAGGTTATAAAATGGAATTATTTAAAGAAAAAACTATACTAGTAACTGGCGGTTGCGGATCTATTGGGTCTGAAATTGTTAAACAACTATTAGAATATGGTCCCTCTTCTATTAGGGTATTAGATAATAGTGAAGAAGGGCACTTTAAGCTAAAGCAAAAAATAAATGACTCAAGAATTAGGCATTTAATTGGGGATATAAGGGACAGAGAACGAGCTGTACGTGCTATGGAAGGCGCAGATATTGTTTTTCACGCAGCTGCATTAAAACATGTAAATCTTTGTGAATACAATCCTTTTGAAGCAGTAAGTACAAATGTAATTGGTACTAAAAATCTAGTAGATGTAGCAATTCAAGAAAAAGTTGATTGTTTTATTGGGATATCAACAGATAAAGCTGTCTCGCCGATTAACACAATGGGTGCTACTAAACTTCTTAGTGAGAAGATCATTACTAACGCACCAATTGGTAAAAATCACGTTCGTTTTGGTTGTGTTCGTTTTGGTAATGTTTTAAATTCATCTGGTTCAGTAATTCCCATATTTAAAAAGCAAATACAAGATGGTAATGAGATTACTATTACAGATGAAAAAATGACTAGGTTCTTTATGGATCTTCCAGATGCAATTAATCTTGTTCTTAAAGCAGCAACTCAAGTTAAAGGCGGAGAAACATTTGTATTAAAGATGCAAGCAATTAAGATTCAAGATCTTGCTGAGGTTTTAGTTGAAGAGCTTGCACCAAAATATGGTAAGGATCCCAAAGATTTTAAGTACAAAATAATTGGTGCAAGACCTGGAGAAAAGATAGATGAATGTTTGTTAACTAAAGAAGAATCAGATTATACTGTTGCAATAGATGATATGTTGATCCTAAGAAATTCTCTATTAGCTAAATATGGGTCAGATATAAAAAATATGAATAATAAAATTAATCATGCAGAATATAATTCATCCAATGTTAAACTGTTGAATAAAGAGGGAATCCGAAATATATTATATGAAAAGAATTTAATTTAGATTTTGCTTAATTCATAAATTAAATTGGCTACCCTTATATGTGCTTTGCCATCAACTTTGTAGCAGAACTTCTTTACAAGATTAGACCTTTCTGTTTTAAGTGTGTTTGGTTTATTTAGTATTAATTCAACAGACTCTTTAATCTTATTAGGATATTTAATCTTAAGCGATGGATCAAATTTGTCCCAATATTCTTGATGAGCATTAGGTAATTGTATTGTTATTACGGGTCGATCCAATATAGAAGCCTCCAGAATTGTAGCAGTCCCAAAGAAATTAATCATAAGGTCGCATTCATATATCAGTTTGTATAATAGATCTAGTTTACCTTTCTGCACCACTTTAATGTCTCCATATTGTTTAGCAAGGTGTAAATAATCATCAAAATGTGTATCTCTTGGATGTAATTTAATAATGAACTTAACCTTTTCAATATGTCTTATTTTCTTAATAATTTGTTCAAAATACTTGAAATATTTTTTTTTGTTCATTATATTTACTTCTATAATGGGTTGAGTGATTATTAGAATATTTTTATATTTGGACTTTAGCTTTTTTTTGTTAATATACTTCTCAATATTGTAGAATACTACTGGTCCAGTTATCACAATATTTTCTTTACTGATTCCTATTTTTTGGAAATTTTTGCTTGACATGTCACCAAAGGCAGCAATTTTCATATTACCTACTACATTTCTTTGTGTTGTTCCGGTATCTAGAATGCCATGTTGTACTAGTATTACTGGAACACCAAGGCTTTTTGAGCCAGCTATTAAACATTTCTCAAATAAACCATTTCTAGCAGTCAAAACTAATGTTTTAATATTTTCTCTAACTAATATCCTTTTTGCCAATTCGTAATTCAATATTAAATAGAATAGGAAATCCTTTGACATAAAGAAATTCATGGGATATTTCATGAATTTCCACAAATCATATTTTTTGTTCTTGAAAAATTCTTTCCTTTTTTGTGATGGTATTTTCTGCCATTTTTTGACCATATCAGTAGCAATCTTATTAGCTTTATCAGCTAGTTTTTTGTTATAATAATCATATACTGTGTGGGATCCTTCTGCTTTTTTATCATGTCTTGCAGATAATGGTTCAACAAACATCACAAATGGGTTCAATTTTTTATCGGTTTTTATTTGATCAACAATTTTCTGTATTCTAAATACTTTTTTGCCAGGTAATATATGATTAGTATAAGACAAAAATAAGGCCTTAGGGTCATTTGTAGTATCTTTTAGTGTGCTATGCTTAATCTTATTTTTTTCATTAATCTTCAGGTAATATCTTAGTATTTTTGAATTAAATGAGAAACGTAAGCGATTAAAGAATGAAATTGGCTTTTCTTGATTAATTAGATATAATGTATTGATCTGTTTAGGCATAACTCCTTTAGTAAAAAACCGCTCATAAAACCACCATAGTGGTTGACCATCTATCTGAAAAACATCATTAAAACTTTTCTTACCAAATACTTTTCTATCTGCCCAGTCTCTAATAAACAATTCTGTGTTCATCTTAATAAACACCCAAATGTTTTACTAATAATTAATTTGATATTTTGATTAATAGGCTTTTCAGTATTTATCTTTTCCCCATAAAATCTTTTCATTAATTTTTGATATTTTCTTTTTTGGGATAAAAGATCATTACGTGTGTGCAAATTACGTTCCTTAGAACGAGATACTGTTTTTGATTGAACATTAGGATCTTTATCTCTATTCATGATAACATCTAAATTGGCATCTAAAACAAACAAATAATTCGGTTTGGGATATATTGAAAGCAGGAGATTTGCTATTAAGCTAACTTCTGAATATTTGTATTGTGCATATATATCATAGAAAAATCTATCAGCAATAACTAATTTATTTTTCGTTAATTTTGGACGAATGATAAAAAGATATCTAAATAAATATTCAATATAATTGTAAATCAGTATTAATTCCTGTTTAACACTAAACTTAGGTTTCTTATTCATATCCTCAAATATCTTTGAATTCTTACTCTTTAATTTCTTTGAAAAAACTTTAGTGATCTTTAGGAAAGGGTCCCATCCAAAATAATACCCAAATTGACCAGAGAAAAAGTTAGTAATTGGTTTATACGTTTTAGTTAAATTTTTTACCATTGTAGTTTTTCCAGAACCATTAACACCAATCAAAGCAATAAGGCAACCTTTTCTTCTAATGTTTATTTTACGCAACATACTTAGAATAACTTTTTTTGCAAAATATATCCCAGATAATGGTCTAACTAACATTAATCTCAGATAATTCCTTATTATTATTGAAAAAGGTAATTGTTTTCCTTTTTTAAATATATTAATAAATTGATAAAACGCCCTTTTCCAATGATTCTTTTTAAGTTGTTCATCAATATATTTCAAATCAAGTTTTTGGTTTAATAACGCTTTGATTAAATTCTTTTGATGCTCACTGCATTTATAATTTTCAAATAATATATGTGCTGAATGAATAAGCAATGAATCCTCATATGAAGGAATAAAATAATTATTTGACTTTATTTCTCTTGAAAATATCTTTTCTTTATTCAATGTTACAATACCATGCCATGCAACCTGTTTATGCAAATGGATACTATAAAGAACATTTTCTTTTATACAAACATACATTATTTTATATTTCTCAACTTTTTCTGACATATAAATCTTATATCCTTTATTCTCAAGTAACTTTGAGGCTAAACAAAAATCTTTATCATTTAAGAAAAGAATATCTAAATTTGAATTTTCTCCTTTAAAGATATGCTCACATTTAAATAAATTATATTTTAAATCTTTATCTATAAAGAGATTTATTACTTCTTTCAATTCTTTATTTATCTGTTTATTTTTAGACATTTTAAGAGTAAATTCTTATCAAAAATGTATTTATTACTTATATTGATTCCTACAGAAAAAGTTATGTGTTTTTATAAACATTCCTATTCATTTATTTAAATTGAATTTTTTAAATAATTGACTGCAAGAATTTATCCTATAAGCTCAAAGTTTTATTTTAATAAAATGGTTTATCTTACCAGAATCCAACCAATCATTATATTTTTCATAATCTTCAACAGTATCAAATTCAAGCCAGCCGTGTTTAATAATTATGGGATTTACTTCATATCCTTCATTAATTAATGCTTGTAACATGCAAGTCATATATGCTTTCTTAAAAGATTTTGATTTCATCCAATGTTCATCTTTGTTAAAATAAATTTCTTTGTTTTTATGATATACTTTCTTTAAGGCATCAACACCTTTTTTAGAGAATTTGATTAATCCTACATATCTAACCTTGGCTTTATCTAAAGAACATTCAGTGTCGCCTAATTCAACTATTTTTTCATCTTCAATTACTAAACTTTCAGTATCATCTTTTGGATTATCTAAACGTGCTTTCCAATAATCCCAATAATCTTCATCTACTGTAACACCAACATCAACATTTGCTTCTAAAACTTGTTTTAATATTCTTGGTTCGTATAGAATATCTGCATAACACACAAGAATTTCATCATTCATTTCTTGTTCAGCTTTAAATAATGTTTCAACCATGTTAGTATTAGCATAATCTTTATTTTCATAGTATTTTACATCTGGAAGGTTGATCTTATCTGGTTCATAACCTTTAACAATACTTATGTCTTTAATCCCTGCTTCTCTAAGTGTTTCTACTTGTTGCAGGATTAATGGTTTCCCATTAAATTCTAGCATACCTTTAGGTAGGTTTTCTGTATACTTTCCTAAACGGGTTCCCATTCCTGCTGCTAAGATTATTGCCTTCACTTCCAAAACATCTCCCCATCAACAAAAGCCTTAATTATTCTCTTATTAATTTTCTCATCAGGACTTTTTCTTTCAGGATGCCATTCAATACCAGCAATAGGTAATTTTGGATGGTTGATCCCCTCAATAATCTCTCCTGCTTTAGCAAATGATTTTAGTTTAGGAGACAATGTATCTTTTGTAATACCTAATCCATGATAAGAATTAACTTCTGTTTCTCCAATGTTATTAATTGAAATTTTATGATTAACTGCAACATGTCCTTCTACATTTACTAACTTACCACCAAAATAAATATTAATAAATTGCATTCCTCTACATATACCTAAAACAGGTAGTCTCTTTTTAACAGCAATATCTAGCATTTTCTTTTCAATAGCATCCCTATATTCACTAGCACTATTTCCATACCCAACAATATCATTTCCACCTGAAAGTATAACTCCTTCAATTGGAAAATTATCAAAGTAATAATTAACATCAGAGGTATTGGGGATAACAATTAATTTAATTCCAAACTTAGAAAGATAATTAACATAATTATTTTCTAAACTATCTATGTGGTCACCATATTGATTCTTATCTTGTCTTTGAGATATTGCGATTAACATTATTCACCACCCATTATTTTTTTACTTCCACAATCAAGTATTACCGTATTAGCATTTAATAATTTATCATAAATCATTCCACAACCAATTGCAGCAGGAATACCAAATTCAGCACATCTAATTGACATATGAGAAGCAACTCCTCCATATTTTGTTATCAATCCAGCAATATTTCTAGTAAATATCCAATCGTAACCAGGGTCACCATTTTCAATCAAAACAATTTTACCTTCAATATCTTTGTCATTACTATCTAATTTGATTAATTCCCCTTGTGCTTTCTTTTGTGTTATATAATTTGGTTTTGGTGAATAATATTGAACAACATCAAGATCTTCATGAGAAAATATTATTGGTGGCATAATAATTTTATTATTTAGAATTCTTTCTTTTGTTCGGGTTTCAATTGCATTCTTCCACAGAGTTATCAATTCTTCGTTGTCTTCAACTTTAGTAAAAAGTTCTTGAACACTTAACATTGCTAATTCTTTTCGATTAAAGCCAATCTTTTCTCCAGATATTGCAATTAATTCTATTGCATCACTAAGATTTTTTGTAAACTCAAATTTGGAGTATTCTCTTGCTTCAAGAGCTGCTCTGACAAATTCTAGTAGATCTTTAGCATTAAACTTTAAACCTTGTTCACTAAGTGTTTTAGAAATATTTTCTTCAGTGCTTTTATCAAGACAGAAATTATCTGAACACTTTACAACAACTTCAGAGTCAATTTTTTTTATTAAGCTTGGATTAGATTCATATCTTTGACTAGTTATATCATATGACCCTGGCCTAAGATGATAGTATTTTTTAACAAAATCTTCTTTGTTTATTTTACCAGAACTCATCAATTTAAAATCTTCATTAATGCCTGTAGCTACTGTACTAATTGAATTCATAAAACTATCATAGAATTCATTATCAATAATCCCACCTAGACTTTTTAACAGTATTTTTCCAATAAAACCAAGACGTGCTAATCTTGAGAATTGAACTGTGCCTTTTTCTCTACAATCTTCAAGCAAGAATTTAGCTTTATATCTTAGTTCATCGATTGAATCAGAAGGTTGCTTAACTTTTTCCCTATTTGTTTCAAGTTCTTTTAATTTATCTAAATCTTCTTTTATAGTTTCTTTTGAACCAATTACTAAGTTATTTGTTAGTTTTATTAATGAATCTTTTAATTCGTTAATTTCTTTCTCACTAAATCCTGAATCTAATAATTCTTTTGACCTATCATCAAAATTTAAGTCATAGCAAGTATAAAGTACTTCAAATTCAACTTTATCTTGCATCTCTGGATTTTTCTCAAGTTTGTTTAAATAAAAATCAACTAATTTTGTTCTAAGTTCCTGAGATAATGATGCTGGTATAAAAGAATTAAAACTATTTCTTACATCAATATATGGTTTATTACCAACCAAAATTACTAATTTAGCTGGATTAACATTATAATATCCTTGTGAGGTTCTTGCTTCATGCCATGCATTATCTGTGATGATATAATCATAAAGGGAATAATCAAGATAATTTGGTTGATCACCAATAATCTCTGCTGGATTCCAATCTGGCATATCTGCAAGGATTGTTTTAACTCCACTAAGCTGTTCTTTTTTGGTTGATAAATTAGTTACTTCTTTTTTGAGACTTTTTAATCTCTCTTCAACTTTGTCATCGTCTTTGGCAGCTTTAAAGCTTAAAGTCAGAGGTCTAACTTGAAAGATTACAATCTCTTTATTCTTTTTAATTGCAAATTCAATATCTAAACCCATACCTGGAACCAATTCTTCAATTTCTTTAACTGCTTTAATTAAGTCTTTCATATTATCTGGGACATCTTTTGCAAAATGAGATATTTTTAGGGTTTTATCTTCTACACCTCTAGTTACTGTATCTGTTTCACCAGTTGAATCATCATAATTGATTACATAATACGGTGCTGCTTGTTCTAAAGATCTAGTAAATAAAACTCCACAGCTGACAATATCTTCTGTTTGTTTTTGAACAAGGATCTGATTAAATGAACTTTCAAAACCTTTATCTTTATACGTACTATAAACTTTTTTTACTGCTGACTCAATTTCATTCTCATTTCCAGAGTCAACACTTAAAATACTTTCAAAAAACCCTGCCATCGAATTATCTAATGTATCTTCATTAACTGCAGAACTTCTAACAACTATTTTCCCTGAGAATTTTTCTTGAATTTCTTTGATTATTTTTTGTTTCTTATTTTTCCAGTCAGGTACTGTAAAAACATAAATGTCTTCAATTCTTGAATTTTTCAAAATTGGTTTTAACACTTTTAAAGTATTAGCTTTAGTAGAAATTATGATTTTATTTCCTTTTTCATATTCTGAATCTAATTCTTTTTTACCTGAAATTAAAGAAGCGAAATCTGTAATATCTTTGAATTTATCTTTATTTTCCATTAATTGATTAATTATTTTATAATTTGATAATCTGTCATAATATGGGTGCTGAACAATACTTCCATTAATACTTTTAACATACTCTGAACCATGTACATAATTCAAATCTGAACCGTGGACTAATATAATTTCTGCATCTGGGAATTCTTCATGTATTCTTTTAAGATTTTCAGTTGGATCTCTACTATGTTGTACCATTACCCTATCAACACAATTAAGACTTGAGATTACTGCCTTTCTTTCTTTTAAATTAGATATTGGTTTAGTCCTATACTCTTCTACTGCTTTGTCTGTAAGGATGCCCATAATATTTAAGTCAGAAATAGATTTTGCAAATTGTATACTATTTAAATGGCCATAATGGAAAAGATCACCAACAACTCCAATATATGATATTTTTTTAATACTTGATTTAGATAAATCTATGATGTCTCCTTCATCAATACCTGATTTTGAAGGTATTGTAACACATAATTGGCTATTTGACTTGTTTTTCCACACAATTCGTTTCATAGTCCACTAGTAACACTAGTAGAGTATATAAATATTACTAAACTATTAGAATTACTTCCCAAATTCCTTATATACTCTCAAATACTCGTTTAACATAAGTTTCTCATCATAATATTTTACTGCAATATCTCTTGCTTTTTCCCCAAGATTTTTGCATAATACCTTATTCTTAGCTAATTTATTAACTGCTTTTGCAATTCGAATAGGTGAATACGCTTTAACTTTTACAGCACTATCTTTGACAATTTCTTTAACAAAATCTAGGTTTGTAGTAATTATTGCTTTACCACAAGCCATTGCTTCTAGCAAAACCAAAGGATTTGCAATAGTTCCAAGAGATGTTCGATAAGGAAGAACAATAATATCCATATTATTGTATGCTTTAACTACATCTGGCACAAATCCAAACAATTTAATTTTAGGATTAATATTTTTAATATACTTCTCTATTTTCTTAGTTTTTTTAGTTAAAAATACATAAGGTTCAATATTGTCTGAAAAACTTTTAGATGCCTTAACATAATCATTTACTCCTTTGAAAACCCCTGGATGTCCAAAAAATGCTACTTTAATAATTGAACTATCTTTTCTTTTTAGAGGTTTAAATTTAGTTACATCAACCCCAAATCTAATTACTCGGGTATTTTTGTAAAGTCTATTTTTAATATAATTTGAAGGAACAATTACCTTATCTAGTTTTTTTAAGAACAATGCTCTAAGTTTCAAAGGCAAGACTGCACTATAGCTAAGTAACCAATTTGTTGCAGTCTTTTCAAAATATTTTCTTTGAACAATCCAATTTCTTATGTGCTTAATTGGTTCAGTTTTTGAAGTTGAATAAAGACTATAGATGCAAGGAATGTTATATTTTTCTTTTAGTTTGTAAGCATTATAAGACGGAAATATCCCACTGCTATGAACATGGAGCAATTCTGCTTCTTTGATATCTTTTGTAAATTTATAACCCTTTTTTTCTAGAAATTGCTTTATCTTAACTGCAATGGTTGTCCTTCCCTCAAACCTTCTTGGGTCAATATCTGCATCATAGTATATTAACATATTTATTTTTGTTTTAGATTTCTATATTGTATAAACATAATCATAACCCAATATAAATTACCAAAGGTTGCCCAGAACAATAGTACAGTCATTGGTAGATTAATTATTGCTGCTATTAACAAGAACAAGTAAAAGAAATTTGATCCGTATGCACTTCTTAACCATTCATACTTGCCAGGGATATTCATTAGTTTTTTTGAACCAACAATCTCAGATTTATAAAAATGTACAATTAAATAATGGGTTTGATAACTCATAATTGCTAACATTCCAATCACAGCTGCCATATATGTTCCTATACCTAAAGCTAATGTAAAAATTAAATAGGGGAAAACAACAAAATCAATCATAGCATCAAGCCATTTTCCAAGTAATGAACCAGTTTTTTTGGCACGTGCAATTCTTCCATCCATCATATCAAGAATATTATAGAAGAATGCAAATATTGCTCCTATTAAAATACTTTTATAATCCCCTTTTAGAAAATAAAGGCCCCCAATAATGGCTAACACAAAAGAAGCAATACTCACCTGATTTGGTGTTATGTTAGTGAATTTCACAACAAATTTTGATAATGGTCTACCAATTATATCAAATACATAAGTGCTCCATTCTTTATGGTATGCACTAGCAGCTTTAAAATCATATTTTTGTTTTTTCATTATGATATCAAAAAAGTGGCTGATTTAAAAATCTTGTTATAATAGTCCCTTTAAATTATTCTTAATCTCTTTAGCTATGAATTTGTTTCCTTTATTACTATAATGTCCACCATATTTATTGTCATCTGAGTATAGATCATCTAAATTAGAATACTTCATCAAATGGTCAGTTATATCGATTTTACGTATTTTTAGATTATCTAGGAATTTTTTGTAATAATTACCTTTTTTCTCAATAAATCCAAGGTCATCTTTTTGAGGCATCCATAACAATACAGGCACAAAATTATTTTCTTTACCATACTTTTCAAATTCTTCAACAATTTTTGTAAATAATTCAGTAACACTTGGTTTTTTCTTAAATAATTTAACTCTTAATTTTAGATTAATCCACATTATTACTTTCATTGGCATTGGGTATGCCTCAATTTTGTCTTTTTTTCCAAATAACTTATACCAACTAACCAAAGCAATTAAAGACAGATTCCTTAAAGGGTGACTTAATACAGAAACAAGATAAGGATATTGAATCATTTCGTCCTTAAATTTTGATTTATAAAAATAATCATTCTTCTTAATTTCATCAATATATTTATTATAGTTTTCAAATTTTTCTTTTGTATTTATAACATTTTCAACTAATTTTAATTCACCATTTTCTAGCTTGAATCTAGGTTTAAATCCAAAAGTATTTCCAAACTCATTATAATGTTTCCAAACACAAAGAATTCTAACAATTGTTGATGGTACAACCCCCATAATAACAATCTTAGTTTTATTTTTTGAATATTCTTTTTTTAATCTCAGCAAAGCCTGATCAATTCCATAATTCCCAACGCCAAAGTTTATAACATTGCTTTTGGTTAATTCAGATAACTGCCATTCAAATGTTTGGTCATCATTAACTTGTCTAGCAAAAGTAAATGAATCTCCATAACATGATATTTCTTTAGGCAAGTCTTCATGGCTAGGATTTTCTCTAGCACCCACTTTATTAATATGATATTTTGTTTTTCCATCTTTTCCAATTTCCTCTTTACTAGTTAATGGTTTTCTCACCCACCCAAGTTCAGAATCAAAACCATGAGCAAAGAATTTATCAATACCTTTTTTATCTAATGTAGGCAGTTCATCTTTAGGTGTTATTAACCACTGAAAATCTTTTCTGAGATTATTTATTATTAGATATGATAATAATTCTAATATAACTAACAAAATTAAAAAAACAAAACCAAAAACTATAGAGTCTAAGAATATCCAAACACCCAATAAAACCAATCCTAGGATTATTAAAAAACCAATTTTCTTATTCATTTTTTATACAACTCAATAATTTTATTAATTACATTTTCACTTGAATATTCTTTAGCATATTTTTTGCCTAATTCACCAAGCTTATTTCTTAATTTTTTATCATTAATCAGTAATTTTAGTGCATCTTGTAGTTCAGAAACATTTCCTGGACTAACTATCACTCCCGCGTCCTTGATGATAGATGGTATTGCACCAGTATCAGACACAACAACAGGTTTTCCAGCAGCCATAGCTTCAACAGTAATTCTTCCAAAAGGTTCTGGCCATATTGATGGAAAAACAACAATATCTGATGTTGCATATACATTTAATATATCTTTATAATCAACATTATCTTGGATTTTTGCATCAAGATTATTTTCTTTTATTAATTTATTAAGTTGATCTTTTAATACTCCTTCCCCATACAGAGCAATTCTACAATCTAAACCTTTTGCAGCTTTAAGCAATACTTGAGGCCCTTTATATTTTGTCAAAGAACCTAGATAAACAATTCTTACTTTCTTATTAGCAACATCTTTTGAATAGAACTTCTCAACTTCCACAATGTTTGGGATTACAGTACTTAAATGACCTTCTTTTGCTAACCTTTTTTGGATAAATTCACTTATTGCAATCAAATTACATTTTTTAAGAGAATTATTCATCTTTTTGTAATATCTTCGAAGATAAATCCAAAATAATGGATTGTATTTAAGATAAAACTTATTTTTTACCTTACCTATCTCAGGAGATTTAAGCAAACATCTAATAAACCTTGAAAATGTACATTTGTAATTACACAGTCTCTTTCCTTGGTATAATAGATCACCTTTTGGACACATTGAAACATAACTTTCGATTGTTGCAATACCTTTTTTTGAAGCAATGATGGAAGACCCTATATAATGGATAACATCAACATCAAACTCAGAAACTTCTTTTTTAACAGACTTACCAAACCTCAGACTTCTAATCAAGTTATCTTTAACACTACTAACTTCTTTACCAGTCTTTAATCTTCGATAAACCTTTACACCATCAATATCTTCTTCTTTTTTTAGACCTTTGAAATGAGAAGTAAGCACAGAAACATCAATACCTTTCTTAGCCAAAGATTTAGCTATCAAAGACAAGTTAATTTCCCCACCACCCATAATCTTAGGGGTGTAGTATTCAGATACAAACAGTACTTTCATTTTATACTGCTAATTACTATAGAATTTAAAAACCTTGTTACTTAGAATTCTTTTTTTCAATAGCAAGCTTTCGAACTAAGTTTTCTACTTTATTCTCAGTTTTTCTTAACATATAATAATTATAAAAAGTCAATCCTATTAAGAACATAAATCCAGTTATTATTAAGAAATCTAATGTTCTACTAATATTTAAAACATCTCTAACAACAAAATCAACTGATTGTGGAAATATTGTCATAACAATGAAAATAATCCAAGCAATTATCCAAAACGCCCCTTCAGTAGTCTTAAACTCTTTTCTTTTACCATAAATAAAAGTAAGATACAACATAAACAAACCAAACAACGTTCCAAATATTTGAATTCCTAAAAGCATTTTATCTTTTAACCTTCCATAAAAACATATCTATTACAATTTTAATACCATCAAGAACTGTTGTGCCTTTATATTTATTTGCATAAATGGTCTTGATAGGTATTTCAGAATATTTTAGCTTATGTTTAGCAACATTTGTAATCATTTCACTTTCCATACTATAATCTTGGGCTTTCCAACGAATTTTTCTATAAGCTTTTGATGTAAATGCTCTATATCCGCCTTGTGTATCATGCAACTTTATTCCGTATAATATTCTTACAACACTACCAATAATAAAATTCCCTAATTTTAGAACAAATGGCATATTTCTATCAAATTTTCTATATCCAAATACTATATCATTATTCTCTAATTTTTTCAAGAAAATAGGTATCATTTCTGGGTCATGTTGTCCATCAGCATCAATAGCTATTAATACCTCAGCACCTTTTTTCATAGCATAATCACAACCTGTTTTTAATGCAGCACCTTTTCCAAGATTAATAATATGTTTTAGAACTACTATCTTTTCTTTAGAAGCAACTTCAAATGTTTTATCACTAGAACCATCATCAACAACAACAATATTCTTAGTAAAACTCTTTACTTTCTTCACAACAGAGACAATGTTTTTGTCTTCGTTATGGGCAGGTATTATTATCCATGGTTGCATAGTTTATTTGATATCTAATATCAATATTTTAAATGTTAGTGTTTGATTTCCAAGTGGGTGTGCATTAGGATCTGTTCCATAAGCTTCTTCAGGCAGGATTGTAACTGTTGTAGTATCATTAATCTTCATATTCATTACAACATCATCAAAACCCTTGATAACTTGTCCTTGACCAACTACAAAATCAAATGGCTTAATATCTTGACCTTGAACTTTACTATTACTTGTAATTCCTTTTCCAAGATAATCAACTATGTTTGAATCAAAAAGAGTTCCATTATCTAATGATCCAATATAACCTACAGATATACTATCACCTGATTTTACTATCTTATCTTTTTTATCTTTTAATGATTCTAAAATTAACTTTTCCTGTGATTCAAAATTAACTCTCCAAACTTTAATCTTTTCGTTATTTATTGTTGTTTTATCACTAAGAATGGTAAAATGTTGTGAACCATGTCCATTAAAAAAGAATAATCTTGTAAAAGTACTCCTTCCTAATTCTTTATCCATTAATATGGAATCAAAACCATTACCATTAGGTATCAAAGCAACTGATATAGGTACTTGGCTTTCTTCAAACACAATTTCTTCTAAACCATCTTTGTTTGCATAAACTACTGAATAAGGAACTCCAACACCACCCTGTATGTTAAGTTTAGTTTCATAAGTTTCCAAATTAATTTCAGCACCATTTCCACATATTGCAACATTATTCTGGATTGAACAAGAAGCTAACCCTGATCTGTAACTAGGCCAAGGAGAAATCCATTTATCTGCTTCATTACTTTGAATTTCATAATAAATTGTATCAGCACTATCAGTACTAAGATTAAATTGTTCAGTTAATATATTAATTCCAGTATCATAATCTCTCCCATAAACTTTGTTATACATAGATGCTTTTTCAAAATCCCAAGAACCAAAATGTGCCCAAACACCAGCTTTTCCAATCATATCTTGTGATGTAATATAATATTGAGGTATTATATCTTCGCAATGTGTTAGACTTAATACTTCTTCAGCTTCGTTCTCAGATAAACTATAATTCATTAACAAATCTTTTGCATCTTCTCGTTCAAGAACTATTATTTCCATCATAATATTATATGATTTTAATTGTTCTTTAATAAATTCGTCTAATTTACCAAATGCCCTTTCTTGACCACAATTAAGCATCTTAAGAACACCCATAGTAATTTCCTCATTTGATTCAAGTAAAGTTTTTCCAACCCAATGAATATTACTAGTTTGATCACCACCATCAAAAGTAACTCTTCTTTCAGAAGCAATTACAAACCAATGTCCAAAGTCCCACCATGAAGTTGTTATTGCATCATCAGCATCATTTTTAATTGCTGTTAAGCTTTCATACCATGCATCGTTCATACTTGGTATTTCTTGTTTAGCAACTTTATCAGCAGAAATTATAGGGCCAATTAACAAAAGAGCTAAAACTAAAAATATAGCTGATTTTGACAATATTTTATTAATGTTTAAACCAGTTGATATCCATTTACTCACTGATTCATAAATAGTTCCAATTGCAATACCAAATGATATTGCAATAGCAGGAACCATTAATATTGCAAATCTTACTCCTTTTGTGAATCCATAAGCAGTTCCAGCAATCCAAATTATTAATAATAATGCAATACTCATTCTATCACAATCTTCTTTCAAATAAATTATTTTAATAATGCCAATAATTATTGGTAAGGTCAGTACTACAATAAACTTAATTGGAGAATTTAATGTATCTCTTATGCTAATTATAATTGCATAATAAATAACTGATGTACTAAGATATAGCATATTTATAAGATCAATTTTCTTTTTATTAACTAATAATAATATTGTACCTGATAAAGCAATTAAAAATAAGAACGGTCCACCCATTTGCGAAATAATACTTGAAAGTGCTTGTTCATTAAATTCAGCAACTGTGGTTAATACATTTGGCCATATGGATTTAATTCCTACTTGTTTAAGTGTTATTATGCTAAGTGGTTTTTTAATAAGACCTTTAATTAATTCATCAAAACCCCTCATTAAAATTACAAACACACTAACAGATACTATAAATGAACCAAAAGTAATCAGAATTCCTTTTTGTTTTTCAACATATTCCTTAATTCCTGATTCTCTAATACTCTTAATCAATGTTGTAATTAAATATACTCCAATTGTTGCTAACATAAAATGGAATACATACCACCATCCTCCCCAAGTAACTGCATAAAGACCCATAGCAAGCCCAGAAAGTCCACATAATATTATTTTATCTTTAACCTTTTTTGTATACATTGATTCTATAAAAAGCCATGCTGCAAATAACGGGAAGAATATATTATAAGCATCTGTATCCGAAAAACCAGCCGGTGTTCTACCAAGTAAAGCTGCATTAGTTGCTAAAATTATTCCACCAAATAAAGCACCAATGCTTCCACCAAAACGTTTTGTTATGAAAAATACAGGTATTATGGATAATCCAATTAATAGTAATGGTAAAATAAATGCTGCTTTAAGAACAGTAAACTTCTTGTTAAATATATTTATAAATTTATACAAATATGCAGAAATATATGGATGTAATATAAAATTAACAGGTTTATCAAATCTTCCTCCCCTTAGAGTATGGACAGGTTTTCCATCAACTAGATCATCTCCTGGGTGTCCGTTATTTATAATATTTCTTGCTTGACCATACCACAAATATGGATCAATTGCTAATAAATATGTTTGATCATTTTCATTTTGAAGTTTAGATTTAAAGTAATTTGACGTTCCATCAATTTGTTGTTGAATTTCATCGCTTCTTTCTTTTAATATCTTTTGTAACTCATCTTCAATAAGTTGTGCCCTATTTTGCTCAGGTAGGTTAGGATATTGTTGACCTATCTGAGTTGAAATTTGGTTTCTTAAAGCATTAGTAACAGAATTTTCTGCCCAATCATCTGTTGCTGGCAGTGTATAAGGATAAGCTCTAAAAAATACTGCCAAAAAAATAGGAATTAATAATAAAAGGAATACGCCATATTTCTTAAAAAAATCTTTACTTTCACTTGGCTTAAAAAAACTCTTTATCTTTCCAAGGTCAAACTTAATTGTTTCATCTTTTTCAGTTTTTACTTCTTCTTTTAATTCAGAAATTTCTTTTTTTGTTTCTTTTATCTCTTGATTAATTTTCTCTTCTTTTTGTTTTATTTCTTTTTCTTCTTTATCAAATTCTTCAGCTTTATCTTTTTGTTCTACAACTTTTTCATTAATTTCCAGGATTTTCTCGTTTTCTTCAACAATTTCAGTTACTTTCTCAGCTTCTTGATCAATATCATCTTTAATTTCTTTCTCAACTTCTTTAGCTTCTTCTTCTAATTCTTTAACTTCATCAGATTTATTCTTCTTAAAGAAATTTTTAATATCCTTAATTTTTATTGGTTTATCATCATCATTCATAATAGTAACACCCATGGCAAGGAAAAGCTGACAACATAAAAAGCTTTTGATTTTAGTAAGTGCCCTTATTTATATATATTAAACAATCTTTATAAATCTTAATTCATTTTAATTGTTTAACAATGCAAAAAACATATAACAATATAATAACTGGAATAAAGCAATACTTTAATCAGAATAATATAAACAAAGCAGTTATTGGGCTTTCTGGTGGGATAGATTCTGCATTAAGCTTAAAATTAGTAGCAGACGCTATTGGTAATAAGAATATAGTTGCTTGGATTATGCCTGAAAAAGGTTTAACAAAAAAATCAAATGTTGATGATTCAATAAATTTATGTAATCTACTTAAAATAGAATACAACATCCTACCTATTAATTCATTTCTTAAGAACTTTAATAATTTAAAACAAAATAAGATTTCTTGGATT
This sequence comes from uncultured Methanosarcinales archaeon, assembly GCA_964534665.1. Classification (GTDB taxonomy): domain Archaea; phylum Nanobdellota; class Nanobdellia; order Woesearchaeales; family JAHJBD01; genus JAHJBD01. Next base: position 37,636 of record CAZHRT010000008.1, read on the forward strand.
AATCTAAAGCCAAGAGTCAGGGCAATAATATTATACAATCAAGCAAATCTAAATAATGCTTTAGTTATTGGAACATCTAATAAAACAGAACTTAAATTAGGCTACTTTACAAAATATGGAGATGGTGCATGTGATTTAGAAGTTATTGGTTCTTTGTATAAAACTAAAGTTTGGCAGCTTTCAAAGTTTTTGAAGCTTCCAGAAGAAATAATCAATAAAAAACCAACAGCAGAACTTTATCCTGGACATTCAGACGAGTCAGAAATAGGTTTAAAGTATTCTGAAATAGATGATATGTTAAAGGGAAAGAAAAAACTCTCTTTGAAACTAAAAAAATTAATTGACAAGAATAAACATAAAACATGTCCTGTCCCGATAATTAAGAAATAGTTTTCACTTTAGATATTTTATAAATCTAAAAAGTCTTGGTTCTTTTACCAATTTCAAGCTTAATCTTAATATGTTATCTCTATCAATACTTTCAAGAATATTCTTATTTCTAGTTTTCTTAAATATCTCTATTAATTTGTCCCAATCTTTATTAGAAAATTTATCCATAACTTTTCTGAGTAACAAATTTTTTCTTAAATTTAATTTAAAAGGTTTATAATATTTTTTTTCACTGATTGCTTTACTTAATGTTTTTGCAGCCTCAAAACCTGGAATTAAACCACCACCAGTTGTTGCTTTTACTTGTCCAGCAGCATCACCTAACAGGAAAAGATTTCCATCTTGTATTTTCTTATTTCGATAAATAGGTATTATTCCTCCTTGATATTCTATTATCTCATTTACTTTCTTTAATTCTAAGAAATTCTTTAAAACTTCATTTGGTTTTTCATAAGCTGCAATACCTATCCTTACAACTTCTTTATTTTCAGGTACAACCCAAGCAAAAGCTCCAATATGAGGATAAAACTCAATTGCATTATCATTTTTTAATTTAGCTCTAACCTGAACACCAACCATATAATTATTTTTTTTATGATTAATCTTATCAGAAACTTTACTTAATGGTCCATCAGCACCAACAACAAAGTCTGGGTCAAATAAATTAATTTTATCGTTTTCCTTAATTCTAATTTTATTTTCTTCAAATCCAACTAATCTTGCACCTAACCTAATTTTTGCGCCTGCCTGTTCAGCCATCTTAGCTAAATATTTATCAAGACCTTTTCTATCAAGAACATAATCGCTATTTTTTAGTTTTAGTTTTAAACAATCGTTTGGAGAATATATTCTTATGTCTTGAATTTCATTTATTATTAATTCTTTAGGCAAATCAAAATAATCTTTAATTTTCGACGTAACCAAACCTGTACAATGAACTGGCTCACCAATTTCTTTATGTTGTTCAAAAATATTTACATCAAGTCCTTTTTTTGCAAGTAAATAACCAACATAACATCCAACAGGTCCACCACCAATTATTGAGATCATAAGAAAGCAGTTGCTTATATACATTAAAACTTTTTCATTTATCTTAAATTTGCCATGTACCCATTATATAATAGTTACAATAGAAATCTTTAAATAAACTATTAATTCTCTTCTCTTATAATTATTATACTGGGGGTATACTAAAATGACAACTGCTAATCCAACTGCTTCACCATTATATTTTGCTGACTCTGCTGACAGAGATTCTTCTGAGGGGGGTTTATTCAATAAATTATATTCTTCAGCAATTAACATAACTTCTTCTGCAGCATCAAGACTAAAAAGTGTTTTAGTAAGTGTTCCAGATATTGCTGTATCATTAGTTGGTGATACATTAGATGTTGTTGGGGCCATTGTTGGAAAGGATAGTCTTGGTCAATCAGTTTACAATGCATATTCAAAAGCTGGCGAAATTGCTTATCACACAGCAGGTGCTTCAACTGTTGCTGAAAAAGCAGCACATCAAATTGCAACTGAAGCAGACGTACACCATTTATCAGAATCTCAAATTGCAGCAAGAACAAGAAGCTTATCACAAGGAAGAAACACAGTTAGAAGGGCAATTGCAGCAAAACTTGCTAATGCTGGTACAATCGAGAAAGTTTCTCATGCTTATACACAAGAAGACGGTGCAGTTACAATTGGTAGTTTAGTCGTAGGTTATTCAGCTAAAGGAATAGCAGACGAAGATGGTAATACAGACATTCTCAGTGGGTTGAAAAGAAACATCAGTGGAGAATTAAGTACAAGTTTGATTTTAGGTTCATGTGCTGTTGGTGGAGCTTATGCAGCTGCTAATGCAGGATATGCCTCAGGCACCGCAGCAGCAACTGCGGCTGGAAAATATTTTGGTCTAAGGAGTGGGGCAGCAGTTGGTTTTGGAGCAACAAAAGGTGCAGTATTAAGTTCTGATAAACTTGTAGCAAAATATGGCGAAGAAAAAATTCATAGAGTTTTAAATGCAACAGAAAGAGTAGCTGGTTTAGGAATCTTTAGTGCAACTTTCGGTGCGGCTGGAATGGCAGCAGAAGGTATTGCATATGGTTCTAGAAAAGGTTCAGCAGCAGCAAGCACAGCATTAAGGGCTAGTGGACATGATATTCTGGCAAAAACTGTAGAAGTTCTTGGAGCAACAGGCCAAGTTGGTGCTTTTGCAATTGAAGCAGGTATGAGCGCATATTTAATTGATAGTATGGTTGCAGGAGGAGCAGGTTCTCATTGGTTAGCTGAAAACACTACAGTAGGTGCAGGAGTTGCAAAAGGGGCATCAACTTTGGAAGACGCTGTTCAAGATTTAAAAGTTATTGGTATTCACAGTTGGATGCCTAAGTATACTACAACAGAAACTACAACAACCACAACCAGTAGAGCATTAGAAGTTTCAGCTGATTCACCAATTGTAACTGAAGTAAAAGCAGATTATCAAGTTGTTGAACCAGCAACTGTTAAATTAGTTAATCCAGATGGTAGTACATTAGATATAAATGTAGCTGACCTAAATATTTTAACAACAGATAATAATCCTTACAACAGTGTTGAGTATACAGCAGACGCAGCAGCAACTGCAGCAGACACTACTAGTACATCTATAATTAATCCAACAATTGAAGAACAAACACTTTTAGCACAAAATCATTTTGCAAACAGACAATACCAAGAAGGTATTGATGTTTTAAGAAACCTAGCTACAACAAATACTGAAGTTGCTGCAGAATTACCTAATCTTATTAAGGCAATTAACGAAACTGCAAACGGCAACGCAATTGAGGGACGAGCATATATTGCTGCTGCAGATGAAGCAGATCATGTAACTAGTAACGATGATTATATTACAGAACTTGGAAACCAACTTACTTTCCAAACTCAAGAACAAGTAGCATCAAGAGAAGCAGTACAATTATTTTCTCAAGGAAAATATGCAGAGGCAGTGGCAAAAATGGACACTGTTGATGCAATTGATGGTAGAACAGGAACTCCAGCAGGCATCGAAGCACTTTCTAAAGATCTTAGAATAATCTCTGAAGGTTATCAAATGATTGAGCAAGGGGATAATTCAGGTCTTGATTATTTGTCAAGGGTAAGTAATCAACAATTGGTTGAGGGGATTGCCCCTAGTTGGCAAGCACAACTTCAAGCTAGATTTGAAAAACAAGTAGCAGCTAAAAATACAAGGATAGCTAATGCACCATCAGCATTAGATATGTGGCTTAATAATGCAACAGAAAATAGAGTAGAAGATGCAAGTCTTGATAGGGCAGGCAAATCTGTTGATAGATTAATAACTGAAAATAATCAATATGCATTAGATGCAGGTAAAAGGGTTGCTACTCATTTTGTAGACGCTGGAACTTCAGTTGCAGTTGATACAGTTGGTAAAGGTTTTTTCGGAACATTAGATGCTTTAACAGGCAGAACTCTTTCAAAAGCTGCTAACGCAATCTTACCAGGCACACCAATTAAATATTCTGCAGATAACGGATATGTAAAAAACCTAGGCGCTAGTGGAACACATATTGCAACCGGCACAGTTGATGCAATAAGAGATGTTGCTGATACAGCAAAAGATACTGTTGCAATTGTAAATGAAGGAGTTGTTGGTAATGTTCTTGATATTGTAAGTTTTGGAGAAGGTGCAAACACAAGTTCAGAAGTTAATAGGGGAATTCAACTTACAGCAAATACTTTAGCCAATGTTGCAAGTTTAAGACATCCAATAACAACTCAAGATTTAATCTATGATTCTAATGCAGTAAAAGCAGTACTTGCACAACCAATTGCTGTTCAAGCAGCACAAACTACAGCGACTGTAGCACCAACAAAATCTGCAGCTGATATGTGGTTCTCAACAATGACTGAAAATCGTGTTGAAGATGCAAATGGTGATAGGGCAGGTACAGATACATTAGAATTAGTCAAAGAAAATAATAAACAAGCACTTAATGCTGCAAAAAGAGCTGGTCAAAGTTTATTTTTAGGAGATAAATCAAATGATAGAGTTGGACATGGTTTTGTTAGAAGTGCTGGTGAGCTAGTTGGCAATGGTTTAGGTCTAGTAGATGCTTTAACAGTAGGAACATTATCAAAAGTAGCTAATGGAGTTATTCATTATGGTACATTCCAACACGCAGGTAAAGATGTTATCCCTAGTGGTTATGATAAATCAGATGGTTATGTAAAAAGCCTTGGCGAAAGAGCACTAGGAACTTTGGTTGCACCTGTTAATGGTGTAAGAAGTATTGGAGATGCAGCAAAAGATGTGGTTGTTGTTCCTAACGAAGCTATTGTTGGAAACACAATTGATGCTGTAAGCTTTGGAAATGCTTCAAATGCAAGTTCAGAAGTTAACAGATGGACACAAAATCTTGTTAACGGAACAGCAAACTTAGCAACTTTAAGAAATCCAGTTAATGGCGATGGTTTAGAAGGCGCAGTTGCTGGTGCTATTGGTTCAATTGGAAAACAAAATACAGCTGACCCATCTACTGCAGCACCTGATGCAGTAGCTCAATCAGTAGATCCAGCTGCTCAACAAAAAAGTAAAGTAGTAGAATCTATTAGACAGGCATCAAAAGCAGAACTTGATAGTTCAAAATCTCATTTTAAGACAGCTGGAAGATCATTATGGAATTTTGTTGATAATCTTGCAGTAGAACCATTTAAAGCAGCATATCATGGTATTAAAGGCGAAAAAGCAGAAGCTAAACAAGCATTAGGTGAAAGTTATTTATGGAGTTTACCTGTTGGAGTAGCTAAAACAGTTGGTGGAATTGCTCAAGAAACAGTAACTTTAGGTCAAACAGAAGCTAAATGGGCAGATGGCGGTCTAGAACAAGCAACAACTGTTTTACGTGACGCAATAACTCCTATTAATAATACACTTCAAGGAGCAGTTGACGGTGTTCAAACAGTAACAACAGCACCACTTGCAGCAGGTTTAGAAACTGCAGCTCATGAAGCAACACTTAAATCTACAGACTTACATCCAGCAGCAGGTTATGCAGTTAATGGAACTTTAGGAACAGTTGGTGCAGTTGCAGGATGGTTAAATAATACTGTTAATACTGTTGAAGCAGTACCTGATAGAATTGATACTGCAAGCAGCAACTCAACAGTTAATTATTCAGGCGTTGGAGATTTAGCAAAATCATTAGTTGTTGATACTTCAGTTGCTTTAGTAAATGATGCTTCTGTTCCAGTAAGAGAAGCAGTTTCAGTTCCACTTGATAAAGCAGGGGATCTTTCACTTGCAGTAGCTAACTTAGCTCATCTTAAAGGCGCGGCAGTTATGCCTACAGCAGACCTTAAAACCGGTGATTTTGTAGATGCAAAATTAAACCTTGCACCAAAAGAATTGGTTTATACTCTTACTCGTAACGGACAAGCTGTTGAAATGCGACAAGGGAAAGAGATGTGGGATTGGAGTATTGAAGCTGGCGATAAAAATCTTGAAAAGACACTTAAGATTGGCGGACATGTTCTTGGATTAACAAATCCTCATGTTCCAGAACAATATAATCACTTTTTTGTTCCAACATTCAACGCAACAACAGATGTTTTAGAGACACCTGCTGAATTATTTGAAAGTGTATATAGGACTACAGCAAAAACTCATAATCCTATCGCAGGTTTATTTGGCGGTCTTGGGACTGGGCTTAAAAGTCTATCAGGTGCAAGTTCATCTGGGATAAATACTCTTGTTGATGGCCTAGGTTACGAACAAGGTCAAGTTGGTAATTTTTGGATACAACACGACACAATAACTCGTCTAGACGAAAACACTGGTCAACCATTAAAAGATTGGTCTCATAAAGCTTCGAACTTCGCTTTAGAAAATATTCCTCCAGTAGGTACAACATTTGATCATTGGACAGATGGTGGAGAACATGATAGGAGTTGGAGAAGTTTACTTAACATTGATCTATTAGTTCCAGCTGCTTTAGGTGTTTTTGAATATAATTGGTTAAGCGACCAATTAGATAGACACTCTAGTGATGGGGAAGGTAGTCAAACCAAAAAACAAATTGTACCTGGTAGCAACAGTGGTAAAGAAGGTGGAGATTTAATAAAATAAGTGAGGGATTATAATGAAGAAAATACTTTCAATTATGGTTTTATTTTTATTAATGCCAATAGCTTTTGCTTTAGGCAACACTGAAGATGATTATTTCTGGGAAAAAAATACTCTTACACCAATAACTAATGTTGATATGGTAATGTATCAATGTAATGATGAACAGTGCGCTTCAGTAGTTCCAACACCTGTTTTTACTGGAAATTCTGGCGCAACAAATTCTCTTCTAAATATTCCTATACCTTATTCAGAAACTTATATAGATTATGCACAATATTTTTTTGCAGAAGGCTATAAACCAATTGGTTATAAGCTTAGTGACAATATTGGTGATGGGAATCATGAAGTATATAATATTAATTTCTCAAAAGTTGAAGCTTGTAATGCACCAATTGAAAATTTAGTTATATTAAATGCCAATCAAGCATTCCAAAATGAACCTTTGTTAATAGATGCAGCAGCTTTACTTAATTCAACAACATATTCTGCTTTCCACAGTGTTAATAATGTACCTTTTTTCATACCTGATGTGTATAAAGAAGAATATTTCTCAGCACAAACGCTAATTACTTTAACAATAACGGATTCTCAGGGAAACGTTGAAAATGTTAATACTAGTCAAGTTAATATTTATATGGATGAAAATCAAGAAGTACAATTTTCATGGACTCCTGAACAAAACGGAACATATGAAATTTTATTAACAACTGATGTTATAGATAATCAATGTAATTTCGCTACAGCTTCTCAACACTCAACAAGAGCAGTTATTAATGTAAGGCCAGAAAGGGCTATTAATAAATGTGAAGTTTTGCTAAATGGTTTATCCAGTAATAATAATCATCCTTTTGTTGGTGAAGAAATTGAATTTACTTTCTCAAAAATAAATTATTGTGCAGATGCTGTTGGGGATAAAACTGCTGTTCCATTAAATGTAGATTATAATATTAGGACAGGTAAGATTAGTGAATCTGGTGTAACTATAGCTATAGATCCAAGTTCAGAAGTTTTACCTGCAACTAGTTTAGATATACCTACTCAATATGGTTTTAATTGGATTCCAACAAATTCTGGATGGTACACTATAACTTTAGATGCAACATCCGACATTTCAGCAAACCCTTCATATGAAACTGTTGGCGATACAAGGCAAATTGAAATACAAATACAAGATTATCCAACTTACGATGTTTACTTTATTTTAACAGATAGGGATACTAATGCTCCAATTGAAAATGCTAGGGTTGATCTTAATGGTATTATAATGTATTCAAGTAACGACGGAAGAATAACTTTTGAAGATCTATATGAAGCACCAGCTTATAGTTATGAAATTACACATGGTGACTATCAAACAATAACTGGTACTTTTGCTTTGTCAGGTCGTGATGAATACATAAATATTCCATTAATAAAAGTTTTGAGTGCTTCATCCAATGGTCCTTATACATGTACTGTTGGCGATACTATCACTTTATCCGGTTCAGCAACTGGTGGAACAACACCTTATACTTTTGCTTGGGATCTAGACAACGACGGTACTTTTGAATCTTCAGGCACATCTGTTAATTATGCTTGCAGTTCAGAAGGCACATATAGTGTTTCTGTTACAGCTACTGATTCACTTAGCATTACAGACACAGATTCAACTACTGTTACTGTTGCCTCTGCCCCAGTTCCTACTTTAATTTCTGTTCCAAACGGTCCATATAGCTGCACTGTTGGCGATACAATCACTTTATCTGGTTCCGCAACTGGTGGCGTTTCACCTTATAGTTTCGCTTGGGACTTAGACAACGATGGTACCTTCGAATCTTCTGGTGCATCTGTTAACTTCGCTTGTGCTTCAACTGGCACTTTTGACATTAATTTACAAACTACAGATTCATCTAGTACAACAGATGTTGGCGCAACTACAATTACTGTTACAGATACACCCACACCAGGTGCTTTAACTTCAGTCTCTAACGGTCCGTATACTTGTAATTTAGGAGATACAATCACTTTATCTGGTTCCGCAACTGGTGGCGTTTCACCTTATAGTTTCGCTTGGGACTTAGACAACGATGGTACCTTCGAATCTTCTGGTGCATCTGTTAACTTCGCTTGTGCTTCAACTGGCACTTTTGACATTAATTTACAAACTACAGATTCATCTAGTACAACAGATGTTGGCGCAACTACAATTACTGTTACAGATACACCCACACCAGGTGCTTTAACTTCAGTCTCTAACGGTCCGTATACTTGTAATTTAGGAGATACGATCACTTTAACTGGTTTCGCAACTGGTGGAGTTTCACCTTATATTTTTTCTTGGGATCTAGATAACGACGGTACCTTCGAATCTTCTGGTGCATCCGTTAACTTTGCTTGTAATTTAGCTGGCACTTTCGACATAAGTTTGCAAACTACAGACTCAGTTAGTGTAACTGATACAGATTCAACTACAATTACTGTTACAGATACACCAACACCTAGTACTCTAATCGCTGTTTCCAACGGCCCTTATACTTGTACTATTGGTAATACAATCACTTTAACTGGCTCAGCAACTGGGGGGGTTTCACCTTATACTTTTGCTTGGGACTTAGATAACGACGGCACTTTTGAATCTTCTGGTCAATCAGTTAATTTTGCTTGTACATCAACAGGTACTTTTGATATTAGTTTGCAAACTACTGATTCATCTAGTACAACAAATATTGATTCAACTACTATTACTATTAATCCTAAAAAAGAAGCAGGACCAGATCCACTTCCATTATGGAAGAAACAGAGGGGAAATAGTAGAGAACTAGTTATCCAGAATATAAACATTAATAATCAGTATGAAGTTTACAGTGGTGATTATTTAGATATTTCAGTCACTATTAAGAATAAGGGAAGTAAAACTTTAAAGAATTCCATAGCATCCATATGGATACCTGATCTAGGCGTTTACAGGTCTGTTGGGCCATTTTCATTGAGACCTAACAAACAAGTAAGCAAGGGTATGACTGTATTTATACCTGATGCAAAGCCCGGAATATATGACTTAAAGTTATCAGTGGGCAACGACAAAGTTAAACGGGGAATATACAGAGAAATTTTAGTTACAGATTAGTAGTAAACTAAATTAACTACCATTGTATACTAAATTATACAAAACTTTAAATATAAGTGGCACATTACACCACTATAAAATAACAATTATCAACAAATTTGGGGGTCGAATAAAAAATGATTTTAAAGAAAATATACAGTGTTCTTGCACTATTAATGATTAGTATGCTAGCCTTCTCAGGATTAGCAGCTGCAGCAGCAGAAATAACATTTCATGACGTTAAGTTAGATGGTGATCAACTTATGTCTGGAACAAACATTATTCAAGATGTTGCAAAAGGCGACGAACTTGAAGTTAGAGTTAGACTTGAAGCAAATGAAAGTCTAGCAAATGTTGAAGTTAGAGCTGAGCTTGCAGGTTATGATCACAGCGATAGAGTTAGTGACGTAAGCGATGTTTTTGATATGAAAGCAAATGTTGCTTATACAAAAAAACTATCACTTGATTTTCCAATAAGAATGGATCAAGACGGTTATAAATTAATGATTGACATTAGAAACAGAGATGGTCAAATTGATCATCAAGAATTCGATCTTGAAATTGATTCAGAAAGAAATTCACTTGAAATTAAAGACGTTATTCTTAGCCCTGAAAATGAAGTTAAAGCTGGTAGATCACTTTTGGTTTCAGTTAGACTAAAAAATAGAGGCGAATTAAGAGAAGAAGATGTTAAGATAAAAGTAAGTGTTCCTGAACTAGGTATCTCACAATCAGAATATGTTGATGATATCGATGCTGAATGTTCAGATAACAATGATAATGATTGTGATGACTCACTTACATCAGAAGAAATCTTCTTAAGAATACCTTCAGATGCAGTAACTGGTGAATATTCAGTTAATGTTGAAGTTGAGTATGATGATGGTGACGAAGAAGTTTCTGAAACAACTTATATACTAGTTGAAGGCGAAGAAGCTACAGCAGATGCTGCTGAAGAAGAAATAGCTAAAACAGTTATAACAGTTGGTGCAGACGTTCAAACAGCAACCGTTGGCGGTGCTGCTGTTGTTTACCCAATTACTTTAACAAACCAAGGCACAGAATCAAAATCATATTCTGTTAGTGCTGATGGTGAATGGGCAACCTTTACAATTACACCAAGCAATGTTGTTGTTTTAAGTGCTGGAGAATCAAAAGCAGTTTATGTTTATGTAACTGCAAACGATAATGCAGCAGCTGGAGAACAAATGTTCTCAATTGATATTGTTTCAGGTGACAAAACATTAAAACAAATTCCACTTAAAGCAAATGTTGAAGCAGGTAATTCAAGCAGCTTTGATAAAGTTAAAAGAGGATTGGAAGTTGGATTAGTTGTTTTGGTTGTACTTTTAGTTATCCTTGGATTAATCATTGGCTTCAATAAGTTAAAAGGAAGCGACGATGATGAAGATAAGGATGAAGAAGGTCAAACCTATTATTAGAAATTTTTTTATTTTTTTCTAACTTTTTTTCTATTATAATTAACAAAAATATATTCCTAGGGGGGATATCGATGAAAAAGACAATCACATTATTATTATTCATCATTGTATTATCATTATCTTCCTATGCTTATACTGTAGAACTTGGAGAATATCATACTTCTACGTCAAAGATTTCTAGAAACCAATTTGAGATACATAAAGGGGATTATTCAGTTTGTGCTTCAGATTATAGAATTATCCCTATTTGGATTAAAAATAATAATGATTATGAAGAAAGCATTTCTCTTGAATATAATGGCCCTAATTGGGCTGTTTTAGGTGGTAATGGCATTAATCTACCTGTTGGAAAAGAAGGCGTTATTTTCATTGAATTAAAGCCAGATGAGTTAGGTAATTATTCTACTATTCTAAAATCAAAATCACAAAAAGCAATTGCAGATATACCTATAAATATTAATGTAGACGAATGTTATTCTTTAAATGTTAATTTTCAAAAAGGAAGTGAATCAATTTGTGGTTGTGAAATAAAAACTCTTGATTTAGATATAGAAAACACAGGAAAATTTGATCAGGATATTAGTCTTTCTTTTAATGGTTTAACAGAATATGATACTGATAATAATTCATTAAACATCAAATCAGGTGATAAAACCACAATTAATGTAGACATTAACTGTCCTTCTGAAGGTAATTATGATTTTGAAGTTAATGCTAAAGTTTCTGGTATGGAATTTAAAGATACAATAGAAGTAGATGTTGTATCTTCTTATCAATGTTATAAATTAGATCTTTCTGGAAAGAATAAGTTTACAGTTTATCCAAGCGGAGCTAATATTCAATTATCTCTTAAAAACATTGGTTTAAGAGAACAAACATATGATTTTAGGATTGAAGGGCCTGAATGGGTCTCAACAACAACTAAAACCATTAATCTTAAAGAAGAAACTTCAACAAAAGTTGATTTAAGTGTTCAGCCATCTAAAGAAATAGATTTTGGTAAGTATGGTATGGATATTGTATTCTCAACAGAAAATAATGATTATCGAAAATATATTGAAATTAATTATAAACCTGAAAATAAGATTATTAAATCTGTTAAGGACTTTGTTTATTATTATAGATATTATTTTTATATATCTCCTATAATAATTATATTAATTTTAATCTTGTTAGTTTATCTTAGAAGATCTTTTAGAAAACATCAAGAAAAAAAAGAGAAAAGAAAATTAAAAAAACAAGCCAAGTTAGAGAGAAAAGCAAAACTAGAAGAAAAGGCAAGATTAAAGGAAAAAGAAAAGAAATCCATCAATAAAAAAGTAGAAAAATCAAAACCAACTAAGAAGAAACAAGACAAATCTAAGTTTCAATCTTTCATTGGGGTTGTATATATAATCATAGTTCTTCTTCTTTTAGCAAGCTTATTAACCTATTATTTAAATACTAAGGGACTTATTAAGATTCCAAACATTCCTATCGATAGTATACTTGAGAGTGTTCAAGACTTCTTTGTACTTTATTGGAATTATATGATTATTGGATTAATATTTCTAGTTATTTTAATCTTTGTTATAAATATTATTAACAAGACAATTACTATAAAAAGAAATTAATTATCTCTGAGATTATTCCATAAATAAACATAATCATGAGCAACGATCCAATTATCTTACTTGCTTTAATTTGATATTCAGGTTTTCTATCACCTTTTTTTCTTGCATTCCAATGCATTAAGACAACTAATATTCCTGCTAAACCTCCTGCTAATACTCCAGTTATATCAAGTACTCTAAAGAAAGGATTTGCAGTCTTAATTAATATTAAGATTAAGGCAATTATTAATGGAATAACTACAACATATATAGAAGACAGTGTTTTGTTTATCTTAAAATCAAAATTAAACATTTCTTTTAAAGCTAAACCCACACCTATAAAAGAAGTTGCCATAGTTAATGTTCCAAAAATTAAACCTAGTATTAACATATTGTTTCCTAAAATATTTCCAAAACCAATTATTGCTCCGTCTGTGATACTTTTTGTACCTGTCACACCTACAACAAACAATGCAAACAAAGAATAAATTATAATAGGTATTAAAGAACCAATTAATATTGCTTTCTTAAATTGTTTTTTATTATGGCTTAATTCCACTCTTAGTTCAGGTATTGCTGCAGTTGCTAAATATGCAAATAATATTACTCCATAAGGTACAAAGAATTTTGTTGGAGAAAATACACTTAGATTCTCAATAGATATTTTAGGAAAAGCAAAGAACCCAAATATTACAATTATTATTAATATGGCTATAACCATGTAAAGCTCGCCCTTTTCAATTGCTTTAATGCCTCTAAAAATAAATATACTAGCAAGAATCAGGAAAAAAATTGAATATATTATCTGATTTCCACCAAGAATTGGTGAGAATACTTTAGATAAGAATTCACCTTCTTTTATTATGTAAGCAATTAATGCACCATACATACCAAAAATCATTGTAAATGCCATGATCCACTTACATCCTTTACCAAGATATTTTTCAGCATAACCTGTTAACTGGTGATTTCCTTTAGTTCTAAGTGAAATTTCTCCAACATACAAATTAATCAATAATATTGCAAGTCCTATTAACACAATATCAATGATTCCAGTTATAAATCCTGCTTTAGCAATAACAAAAGGTATTCCCAGTATTCCAGCACCTATAGTAAAACCAATTAAAGTGGCAATTGCTTGATATAAATTCTTAGCCATAATTTAAAATGTATATTTGTACTATTTAAATTTTATGAAGAAAAATGGGGACGCGGAGATTCGAACTCCGATCCGACGGTATAGCCCATGTTAAATCATCGCTTTACAGCTCATCACTCCAACATGTCTGGAGCCATCTATACTAGCCAGGTTGTACCCTCTTTAAGAGGTTTATACTACGTCCCCAATAAAATAAGTTGACGTTCATAACTTTATAAACATTATGGAAATTGTAATTTTTAGAAAACTATTTATAATAATCTTGTAATAAATGTAATATGGGTAAACATAAACTCCTTGACAAGAAAGTTAAAATTAGTGGGAAAATAATTTCATTAATAATAATTGCTTTATCTTTGGTATTAATATATTACAATCGAAGTTCGTTATTAATTATTTTAGAGAAAATTCCTTTTTTATCGTCATTATATCAACATATATCTTATCAAATAGCACAAGAAACCTTGTTAGGCCTTTTTTATGCTAGTTTTTTTGGAGCTTTATTTTTCATATCTATTCCTGTTGAGTTTATATTTGTTTATTATGCAACTCTTGGCAAAAATTATTTTTTACTTGTTACGGTTTCTGTTGTTGGAAGTTTATTAGGTATGCTTTTAAATTATTTATTTGGGTTAGTATTTGGTGAGAAACTTCTTAGGTCCATACTTAAGAAAAATTTTGATAAATTCTCAAAAAGAACAGAAAAATGGGCAACACCACTTGTTTTTATCGGTAACTTAGTCCCTTTTCCTATAGAACCAATTGCTTTAATACTTGGAGCAACAAAATATTCTATTAAAAAGTTTATAATCTGGACAATATTTGGTAGACTTGGTAAGTTTCTTTTGATTCTTCTTGCAAAAGAGTGGGTTGTTAATGTGATTATGCCTTGGTTTAATAACTTATTTTAGCCAAAATATTTATATAATCTTAATGAAAATAACTTAATATGGTTTTTGCACGAATAACTGGAATTGTAATAATATTGTTTAGCATTCTTATTGGTATGATTCACTTTAATTTTTTATCTGATGTACTATTTGGTTTAAATATTGTTTTTATTGGAATATTCTTATTTATTGCAGATCAAGTATTTGCAATGGTTAAAAATTTTGCACATTCTGAAAATAAATTTATTAGTTTAGGAGTTCCAATAATCTTTATTTTAATTGTAAGCACATATTTTATTAGTTCTTTTTTACCAGATTC
>CAZHRT010000009.1:0-50957 GCA_964534665.1 uncultured Methanosarcinales archaeon
TCATTAGCTTGTTAGAATAGATTATGGATTTATAAAGGTTATTGAAATAGATTAAAAAAAAGGTTTGTTTAAATAAACCCTATTTCTTAGATACTATTGAAGTTACTATCAAGCCCAGACCCAATCCTGCAAGAATTGATCCTACAAATAACATAGGAGCTTGTGGTAAGTAAAAAAATCCTATACCAATACCTAGCATTACTCCTCCACCTATTGCCCATGTGCTTTTATCTTCTTCTTTTTTCATTTTACCACCACTTTTGGCCTACAGCTTTCTTTTCTAACTTGTTTTACTACACAAAACCTTTTGTATGAAAGTTCTAATGCATCATACATCTTATCATTTGACCCAAAGAAACCTGTTGTTAAAGGATCAAAAGCTCTTGTAGTTTCTTTGATTTCATCTTGGCTATTAGAAAATTCTCCTTCTCTTTGTTTAATATACCAAGTCATATCTTTACGTAAAGACAAAGGAACTCCTTGTTCTGCTGCTATCTGGACACTTGATGCTGGTAAACCCATACCCATTCCTGCTGGTCCAAGTACACTATCAAGTGCTAAACCTGCAGCCAAATCTCCTGATTCAAATGCCAAATCACGATATTTTGGATCTTCATTAAATCTTTTAGATTTACTTTTAAGTTCGTCATACATTGATTCAGAAATTTCTTCAGCTAATCTTATATCTTTTGTTTCTTGGTCAACAACTTTCGTTTTTCCGCCAACAAAAATAAAATTTTTCCAACCTTTGAATGTTGCCATAATACCTGGATTTTTCTTAGCTACAATTGCTTTTTCTGCATCATTATAAAATGTTTTTTCATCAACTGTATATTGTACAGCACCATTAGCGTGTTTAATTACACCTATTCTTTCGCCATAATATTCAACTACTTTATTAGAATCGGGTTCCATGTCATAAACTTTTAAAAGATCATCTTCTGGCATACATTTTTGTAAATCATAATCATATACCATCCAACCTTTTTGATCTTTAGGATATAAATAATAATCACATTTTGCAATGCATTCACCATCAATTACTCTACCAGAATCATCACATTCTTCTACTGGTGTTTCTTCTTTTTCTTCTGATTTTTCAGACTTAACTAAATCTGCTTTACATCCACCGAGTAGTTTTTTCCACCAAGCACATGTATTTGCTGTACCTGCACCGCCAGGATTATACTTGCCATCTACACAAACTTCGTGATGTGGTTGTACTTTGCAGGTCTCAACACATGATTCTGTTTGCCAATCCCAAAAAAATCCTTGGTCTGAGTGACATCTGTATACACATAGACCATCTATGTATTCGTAAGCTGGACCGCAAAAACCTACACATTTTTCACTTGAAGGCATATAATGCTCACCATCAACACATCCCCTCGCCCTATCATATTCATCAGTCATACGTCCAGGTTTTTCAGTTGGTTTTATTGCAATTACAGAACTAATTAAGATTATAAACATTAAACAAATGATTATTTTCTTCATGATAACACACCTTAAAACAATATTAGAAACTGGGTTTTATAAATTATTTGGTTTTAAGGAAATATTTCTTAGTATAGGTTTTTAAAGTTAACATAATCTTTGAATTATATGTTTAAACAGGGAGTTACTGTGAATACAGGTTTAGTATTGGATAATACTTGGGAGAATACCTTAATTCGTGAAAGGATCTTAATAGATGCTGTTCCAGAAGATATTACAACAGTTATTAATGAGGCTTATGATGCTTGTTTTGGAAGAGTAATAGATTCCAATTTAGTTAGGGGGGCTTGTTTAAAATTTTCAGTTATGATGAGAGACTCGTTGCCTTTCTATGGACATTCTAATTATTCTGAATATCAGATGAACACACCCGCTGATGATCAAAGAAAAGCTAAAGCGTCTGAAGATAAATTTTTGTTAGAATATTTTATGCTACTTAGAGAGAATGAGGTTACACCATTGAGTGTGTTAGCTAAAAGAAGACTTTTATTGTGTCATACACAAGAGTTTGCAATCAAAGAAGCTTTAGATCCTAACTCATGGGATGTGTATTATACAGCAATGATTGATGGTAAACCATTTTATGGAGATTTTGGATTTGATTTTGGTCTTGATGATCCTGATCCAGATGATTTAACCTTTAGAAAGCATACTGTGCTTGCCAAACGGTTTGATGATTGTTATGGAATAGTTGATCCTATTGAAGGTATAGACAGAAAGATGTCATACAGAAAAAATGTTATGTCTTTAGAAGATTTTACTAGGTATTTCAAGAAAGTTAAATTAGTTGAAAATGTTTAGATAGTTTTAAAAATCATAATTAAACACCATTAATAATGAAATATCAAGCAGTTTTACTTTTTGGTTTACCAGGAGTAGGTAAAGGAACACAAGGAGAAATGTTAGGTGCTATGCAGGATTATTATCATTTCTCATCAGGTGACATGTTTAGAGCACTTGATCCCATTTCAGATCTTGGTCAAGAGGTAAATTGTTGTATGCAAGAAGGTATAATGGTTTCTGATGAATTAACAATGAGATTATTTAAAGACAGAATGTCAACAGTTCAAGCTGCAGGAGAATATTATCCAGATTCAAATTATTTATTGTTAGATGGAATACCACGAAACGCAACACAACCTCAATTACTTGATGAAATAGCTGATGTTAATCAAATAATCTATCTTGATGCACAAGATACTTCTATAGTTGTAGACCGTATTGTTAAAAGAGGCATTGAAAAAGGAAGAAAAGATGATCAGGATCCAGCAACAGTGCAAAATCGTATTGAAGTTTATCAAAAAGAAACACTTCGTGTTCTTGAGCATTACAGCCCTGATTTAGTTGTTAAAATTGATGGTACAGGGACTATTGAAGAAGTTCAGCAAAAAATTCTTAGTCAGTTATTAACTAAATCATCAGCCAAAATAACTCATTAATATAACAGCAGCAACTACAAAACCAATGTTTATGAACAAACCTTTTAACATATTTTTTCGTTCTTCTGGTGTTACTAAGAAAAATATCAAAGATGCTGCAATATAACCGCCAAGATGTGCAAAATGTCCAATATTATCAAATTCTTTTGGTATTAATATACCAGTAATGTCTGTTATTATGAATAACCAGCCTAATACAATAATAGGTAAAGGAATTCCAGCCATAAAAAATGAAATGTAGAAAGGATCTACTAAAATTGCTACACCAATCAAACCTGCGATTGCTCCTGAAGCACCTATTCCTCCTTGACCAAATAGGGCAGCAATAATATCTGAAAGAATTGCAGAAACAAAATAGATCATTAATGTTTTTCCTGGACCAAACCTTTTTTCAATGATTCTACCAAATACAAATAATGCTAACAAATTACCAGTAAGATGAAGAAGGTTAGCATGCAAAAACCAAGAAGAAATCATTGGAATAAAATTTAATTGTAATATTTGGTGTGGTTGAAACACTAAACTTTCTAAGAATTCACTAGACATAAAGATTTCTGCAATAAAGACTGCAATTATGGCTAGCATTAATCCAAATGTAACTTTTGGTTCTGTTACAAATTTCCAGAAGTCTGATATTGGTTCAAAAAGTTCTTTAGCATCTTTTTTTCTAAAAATAACCATAATCAATAAGAAAGGGAATTTTAAAATAAATAATAATTGTTTCCAGATAAACTTCATCTCTGTTTCAATTTCTTTATTCATGTCAAAAATCACCTTGTTATTTTTGATGCTTGAAATTCCCTGAATGGCCTGATCTTTGAACACAATTCATTCCGTTGGAATTTCATTGTTTGAATATTTTCTTTAATGTCTTTACTGCTTTTAAATCTTTCAGTATTTCTAATACTGGTTTTGGTACCAGTTCTTCCCATTCATCATCTTTAACCATAGAATCACGAATGGAGGTTCCATTTATACCTTCAACAAAATTTACAATCTTTACTTCATAACCTTTTTCCTTAAACAATTTAGCAGTATGATCATTACCAGTGTAAAGAACTTGAAAATCAGGTACTAATCCTTCAACATGTTCAACCCATATTTCATCATTATTAATATCAGGAACAAAGAATATAGTATAATCAATGATCTTTTCTTGTTTTAAAGCAGCTTGAATCATTTCAGCACGTTCATCAGCTGTAAACGGATTTTCTTTAACACCTGAATATTGTGACGAGCCTATACCTATGATTACATGTTCAACCTCGTTTAAAGCATCTTTTATACATTTAAGATGACCCTTGTGAAAAGGTTGAAATCTGCCTATAAAAAAACCACGTTTCATTTAGGTAATATTCAACTAATCCTTTATAAATATTGGGGGAAAAAGAGATCATAAGTTTGTGGAATCAAAAGTCACCAAGATTTAACAATAAAAATCATTTTGGTCTACTTTTAGATATCTTTATAAATAATACAGGCAAAACCCAATTTATGAAATGTGATTCTTGTAAAAAAGAAGATCAGTGGCTAGAGATGATTGGCCAAGATTTTATATGCCATAAATGTGTTAATAAAAATAAAATTATGGGATTAATTCTTAGAACACATATTGATACGTTCAGATTTGTATTAAGAAAAACTAAAGCTGTAGATTATAAAGAATTCATGGGTATTGACAGAAAACTGATTGAAAGTTTAGTTGATCTAAAGAAATATGGTATATTTCTAAAGACTACCAATGTAGTTGAATTAGATTAACGAAAAGTTCATATATTACTTAACTAAAATATAGTGTGGGTGGTACAATGGACAATGATTTAACACCTGATGAGTTTGAGGACGGGTTGTCTGAAGCTGAAGACGAATACTCAACTGAAGAAGAAGAATCTGACGAAGAAGAAGAAGACGCTATTTAAGTTTTGAACTCTTGTATAAGTCTGGCCTGTAGGGCGATAACCTAATAATTTTTATTTCCATTTCTCTTTTTTTAAGTTCTTCTTCTAAATTATCTGAATAGGAATTCTGATCATAACCTAAACAGATTATGTCTGGATTAATCTCTTCTACTATTTCATAAGGATCTTTTTCATAACCTAAAACTCCTTTATCAACCATAGGCATATCACGAATATGTTCTAGCCTATCTCTTTCAGAATATTTAGGTGTAAAGTTCTTAATCTTTTGAATTGATGAATCTCTAGCTACAACTGCAACTAATTTATCACCATAACTCTTGGCTTGTCTTAAGAAATTAAGATGTCCTGGATGCATCAAATCAAAGCTTCCAAATACCATTACTGTTACCATATTAAGAAGTAGATGATTAAAGTTTAAAAAACTAATGTTATCTTTACTTAGATATCACTACTAAATTCATTTCTTCTTATTAGCTTGATACTGTTGTAAAAAGTTCATCACTGATTGTGGTGAACTTAACAGCATAGAACTATGATTAGATGAACCGGCTGTTAAACATCCAGTCAAATTACCCTGAGCATCGAATATAGGGGATCCGCTATTACCTGGTGCACCCTGTGATATTCCAGGTATCATGAAATTATATGTTTTATCAGCTACCTTAGCAACTGCTTCCATTGGAAAATCTGCAGTGCTTCTAAAAAGTTGTGTACCTTGACTTCCAGCATATCCAAATGACATCATGTCTCGTACTGATTGAGGATCAACTGCCATAACCCAACCTTGTTCTTTGTCTGCTACCACATTTAATTTAAGTCCCCTCATAGGGTTTTGGCCACTGTAAGTACCGAAATTTGAATTTTTATCAGATGCTTTCTCACCTGGGGCAGGATATTCTCTGTTAATTGCAATTATTCTTTCTCCTGCCATTACAGCATCATGTTTTATTGGAACATTTCTTGCTTTTCCTTCATACCCAACTATCTTAACTAATGCTAGATCTCTTTTTTTAGAGTAAGCTAGAATCTGACCTGGTTGAACAACACGGTCATTACCATTATAAGAAATAATCTGAAATCTAGTATCTTTCTGGTTCATAGCTGGCTCAATAACGTGAGCTGCTGTTAAAACATAACCATCATCTCCTATGATTATTCCAGTCCCACCAGCAATAGCAATCCTTTTATCTCTTGAAAAACCCATCAAAAGTGTAACTAAATTATTAGAATTTGGTTCACCTAGTTTTTTACGATATTCAGCTAGATCTATACGTGCGCCTTTACCTAATCTTTGCATTGGATGTAATTTATCTTTACCACCATCTTCTGTAATATGTTTATAATCATCTTGATCAAAAGGATCGTGCTTAACAATAACTAGATCATCTATTGCAGGAACCACTGCAGCTTTTTCTGCATTTTCTTGTTCCTTGCCCAGGATATTCAATTCAAAAGAAACCCCAGAATCAGGTTTGTAGTTAACAGAACCATTTGTTCTATCATCAGCTAAAGCTTCTAATGCAGCTACTGGTGCAATTAATGCGGCTGCTCCTAAGTTAATAAAATCACGTCTATTCATAGTAATAATATAGTATAGGTAGTATTTAAATCTTTCGTTTTTGTTACTACCTATGAGTAATAGCAAATACTATGGACAAGAGTGCCGAAAACTATTTATAAAGCCTAAACTACCCAAATTGGGGGAAACATGGAACTATCACCAGGTATGAAGCAGTATTTTGATATTAAGGATAAACATCCAGATTGTCTAGTGTTATTTAGGATGGGAGATTTCTACGAAACATTCTATGAAGATGCAAAAACTGCTGCTAGAGTCTTAGATATTACACTTACTGCTAGAGGTAAAGGTGAAAAACGAGCACCTTTAGCTGGTATACCATACCATGCATTAGATACATACCTTGGAAAGCTAGTAAAAACAGGCCATAAGGTATGTATAGTAGAGCAATTAGAAGATCCAAAACTTGCTAAAGGTTTGGTTAAAAGAGGAGTTGCAAGAATTGTTACACCTGGTACAGTAATTGAAGATTCTATATTAAGTCAAAATAATAATAATTTCTTGTTAGCTTTAAACAAAGAAAATGATGTGTTTGGTTTAAGTTTAGCTGATATTTCAACTGGTGAATTTTTAACAACTGAAGTAAAAGATGAAAACAAGTTGTTAGCAGAAATTGATAAATTTAATCCTGCTGAAGTAATTGTTCCAACAAGTTATTTTGAAAATGAACTAATAAAAAAGATAAAAGATAAAGATATATTTGTAAACAGTTTTGATGATCGGTTTTTTTGGGGTGAAAAAGCTGAAAAAACTATTAAAGAACATTTTAATGTGTTGAATCTTGAAGGTTTTGGGTTAAAAGCTGTTTCAGTAACAACAAGCGGTGCTTTATTATCTTATATTAATACAACACAGTTTAGTGCTTTAAACCATATTAATAAGATTAATACATATTCTGTTGAAAAATATATGGTTATGGATTCTGCAACCCAGCGAAATCTTGAATTGTTAAGAAATATTAGAGATGGTTCATCTAGAGGAACGCTATTTGATGTAATTAACAAAACAACAACTTCAATGGGCGCAAGAAAACTAAAAAAATGGTTGTTAAGGCCATTGTTAGAGATAAAAGATATTAACAAAAGATTAGATGGAATAACTGAACTTATTGATGATGCAATACTTAAAGAAGATATTAAAGAAGTATTAGCTAAATTTTCAGATATTGAAAGAATTATTGGAAAAGTTAGTTATGGAAGTTCAAATGCTCGGGATTTAATATCTTTAAAGTTTTCATTACAAGCTGTTCCTAAACTAAAGGAATTGTTAATTAATTCTAAAACTGAATTTTTAAAAGAAATAAATCAAATAGATGAATTAAAAGAAAGCGCTGAATTAATTGAAAAAGCAATCAAGGATGAACCTGCAGCTGTCTTAAAAGAAGGTAATATTATAAAAAAAGGTTATAGTCAAGAACTTGATGAATTAAGAGATATTGCTTTTAATGGTAAAAAATGGATGTCTAAGTTTGAAGAAGATGAAAAAGAAAAGACAGGAATTAAAAGTTTAAAGATTAAGTATAACAGAGTGTTTGGATATTTTATTGAAGTAACTAAATCTAATGTACATTTAGTTCCTAATAGTTATATTAGAAAACAAACTCAAGTTAATCATGAAAGATATATAACTGAAGATCTTAAGAAAAAAGAAGATATGATACTTGGAGCACAGGATAAAATAAATTCTTTAGAATATTCTTTGTTTGTTAAAGTGTGTGAAGAAATTGTTAAAAAAACTTTAGAGATACAAAATATCGCTGATAAAGTTTCAAGTTTAGATTGTTTAGTTTCTTTAGCAGTTGTTGCAGCTGAAAACAATTATTGTAGACCAGAAGTTTCTGAACTAGATGCGATTAAAATTGAAAATGGCAGGCACCCTGTTATTGAGAAGATTACAAACAATTTTGTTGATAATGATGTAAATTTTGATGAAAATGAAAGAATGAAGATTATAACCGGGCCTAACATGTCTGGTAAGTCAACTTTACTAAGACAAAATGCTTTGATTATATTAATGGCCCAGATTGGTTCATATGTTCCAGCTAAAGTTGCAAAAATAGGTATTGTTGATAGAATATTCTCAAGAGTTGGTGCTTATGATGATCTTTCAATGGGACAATCAACATTTATGGTGGAAATGAATGAAACTGCTAACATATTAAATAATTCTACACCTAGATCTTTTATAATATTAGATGAGATTGGTAGAGGGACTAGCACTTATGATGGATTTAGTTTAGCTTGGGCAATATCTGAATATTTGTATACTAGAATAAGAGCTAAAACAATGTTCGCTACACATTATCATCAGTTGAACAAAATGACTGAACAATTTTCAGGAATAAAGAATTATCATGTTTTAGTTGAAGAAAAGAATGATAAAATAACTTTCCTTAGAAAAATGGTATCGGGGGGAACTGATAAAAGTTATGGTGTACATGTTGCAAAACTTGCAGGTTTGCCAAATGAAGTTATAAAAAGAAGTAAAGTTTTGATGAAGACTTTAGAAGAAGAAGATAAGATTATGAGAAAACTGGAAGAGAAAGTTGTTACTAGTAAAAAAGTTGAGATTGAAGACGAATTTACTAAGAAAGAGATTCAAATTACAGAAACAATAACAAAAAAACCTAAACAGTTTACTTTGGAAGAATGGGACAAATAAATGTATTAGACCAAGCATTGGTAAATAAAATTGCAGCTGGTGAAGTAATTGAAAGGCCTTATTCAGTTGTTAAAGAATTACTTGAGAATAGTTTAGATGCTAAAGCAGAAAATATTACAATTGAAGTTAAAGAAGGTGGTAAATCACATATTAAAGTTAGTGATGATGGTAAAGGTATGGATAAAGAAGATGCTATTGAATGTTTTAAGCGGCACGCTACTTCCAAATTAGCTAATGATGATGATTTGTTTAAGATTTCTACTTTAGGATTTAGAGGTGAGGCGTTAAGTTCAATTGCTGCTGTTTCAAATGTTAAATTAACAACATCACAAGGTGGAGAGGGTATATTAGTTGAAGTTGAAGCTGGAGATATATTAAAACAAGAAAAAATTGGAACTTCAAAAGGTACAACAATTGAAATTAATGAATTGTTCTTTAATACACCTGCAAGAAAAAAGTATCTTAAAGGAAGAGAAGTTGAATTAGGACATATAATTGATATTGTAACAAGATATAGCTTTGCAAACAAAGAAGTTTCATTTAAATTAATAAGTGATGGTAGAGAAACATTAGTAAGTCCTAAAACAAATAATTTGCTTAATAAGATAGTAAATGTTTATGGTAAGGATATTGGTAAAAATATGGTGCCAGTAGAGTTTTCTGATGATTTTGTTAAGATAAATGGATTTATTGGTAAGCCATATGTAACAAAGATGGATAGAAATTATCAAACATTCTTTGTTAATGGCAGATATGTTAAGAATGATAAGATTAGTAAAGCAATATATGATGCGTACCATACATTATTGTTTCTAGATAGGCATCCTGTGGTTGTTTTAAGTTTTGAAATAGATTTTAGTAAAGTAGATGTTAATGTTCATCCAACAAAGAATGTAATACGGATTGAAAAAGAAGATGAATTGTATAAAGGTGTATTTAATGCCGTAAGAGATACTTTTGTTAAAAATGATCTTATACCAGAAGTTGATGCACATGAAGGAACTGGTATTGATGTTAAACAAAATTATAATATTGAGAAAGGTCAACAAGTTACATTAGATGTTGAGAATGCAACTGTTGTTAAACAACCAGAAATAATTGAAAGTAGAGTTATTGGTCCAACTTTAATTTTAGGACAATTAAACAAGATGTATATTTTAGCTGAGAATGCTAAAGGGTTGCTTATAGTTGATCAACATGCTGCTCAAGAACGGGTAAAGTATGAGAAATTTATGAAACAGTTTAATTCTAAACAAATTGAACAGCAAAAGTTGTTAAGCAGTTTAATTATTGAACTAGGATTAAATGAAACTAATTTCATGCTTGAAAGTATTGAGAGTTTTAGAAATTTAGGGTTTGATATTGAAGATTATGGTAATAATAGTTTTATTGTAAGACAAGTTCCAAGATTGTTTAAAGATTTTAGCAAAAAAGAGATAATTGAGATGGTAACTGAGCTTTCAGCTGATAAAAAAATTACTGAAATAAAAGAAGAGCGTATTGCTAGGATGGCTTGCAGAAAATCTGTTAAAGCTGGTAAGGCTTTATCTCGTTTTGATATGGAAAAGATAATTGTTGATCTTGATCAAGCTGAGAATCCACTATCTTGTCCACATGGACGTCCAACAATTATAAATATTTCTCTTGGTGAATTAGAAAAGAAGTTTAATAGAAAAGCTTAAACTTTAAAATTCCATTCTTCAGAAAGATACTTTTTTTCTAACTCTTTAGCTAATGCTAATTCTTCCACAGTTAATTCAGAATTAGTTAATTCAAAATGTTTTGAAAAACCTTTTTGCATTGCTTCTTGTAGTTCAACATAACTTACTGGTTTTATATCATTAATACAAGTTATTCTTTGTTTTAATTTTAAAGCAAGTTTTGGGTTGTATTTCTTAAATAAAGAAGCGTATTTATCTGTGTTAATGTCTAAAAGAATGGCGCCATGTTGCAAAACCTTTCCTTTTGTCCTTTTTTGTGCTGAACCAATGATTTTCTTTCCATCAACTAATATTTCATACCATGAAGGATCATGAAAACATATTGCTGATTTTTGTTGTTTTTCAACAACTTTATTCATTGTAGGGTTTAAACCTAATAATTTTAATCCTTCCAACAATCCTTGTGAAATTATTCTATAACTTTCGATAACAGAAGAAGGCATTTCTTTTTCATCAATGATAAAAGAATAAGTTAATTCGTTTTCATGTAGAACTGCGTTTCCACCTGTTAAACGTCTTACTAATTGAATATCTTTTAAGTTATCTAAATTAATCTCTTTAGCTGATTGGAAATAACCTATGCTTAAACCAGCAGGTTCCCATTGATAAAATCTTAGAACTGGTTCTTTTGAAGTTAACAAAGCTTCATCTATTGCCATGTTCATTGCTGGTGTATTATAACCAGAGTTTATTAATCTAAATTTCATTGAGTTCCATCCAAAAGTGATTTAGCACATTCTTGAAGTTCTCCATTATGTGTAACAAAGATTGAATTTGTCAATACATCAATTCCAGGTTGTACTGTTCTTTGGCCTTCAATAATTTCAACTTCTGCAACACGGTCTCGTTTATTTCCTTGCCATGGACCGTATATACCCATAGTGCCATGACGTGGATCATGATGTATAATTTCACTTTGTGTATAATCAGTTCCAGCTATTAAAGCAGAGATTGCATGTCTTGGATCTCTTTGATATGAACAGTCAAGAAATATACTTGTTGGGGATTGTTCATATACTATGAAGTTATTTGGATCTCTCAAAAAATCTAATTTACCATCAAATGCAACAGTCCTCATCTCTAAATTAACATAATCAGACATTGTTACTCCAAGAACTTCTTGGAAAACTGCATCCATCTGGTCTAGATATTTTTGGCGTATGCTATTTGTATATCTAACAACTGGAGAACTTACAGTATATGGGTCAGCCTTCCTATAAACTAAAAGCTTTGCTTGTGAACTTAATCCACTAATTACTGGATCATCAACGTAAATAGCAACTCTTGTATCAACTTGTATTGGAGATTTATCCAGAAATGCTTGTGTTCCTCTTAATCCCTTTCCAATATGATCAAAAGAAACAAATGTTAAATCAGATTCTCCATCAATCTTTGCTAAACCAGTTATTAAAGCTAATTTTCTATCTAAATCTTCTTCGCTTAATATTAATAATCTTTCAGGCATACTTTAATAGAAATAAAACTTAATTTAAATAGATATTCATTATCATAGTGCATCTTTTGCATGATAACTTGAACGTACTAAAGGGCCTGATTCAACATGTTTAAAACCTAGTTCTTCTGCATATTTTTTGAATTCTTCGAATTCTTCAGGTTTATAATATTTATCAACTTCTGCTAAATCGTCTCTTGGTTGAAGATATTGGCCAATGGTAATAATATCAACTTTAGCCATCTTAAGTTCTCTAATTGTTTGTAAGATTTCATCTTTTGTTTCACCTAAACCTATCATAAATCCAGATTTCGTAAGTTGTGAAGGGTTATATTCTTTTATTTGTTTTAAGAAGATTAATGATTTAATATAATCTGATTTAAATCGTACTTTATTAAAGAGTCTTTTTACTGTTTCAATGTTATGACCAAACACGTCTGGTTTTATATTTAATATTTTCTTGATTTGATCACGAAAGTCAGGTGTTAAAATTTCAATTTTAATGTAAGGTGAAAGTTTTCTGATCTCTTTGATTGTTCTAATAAAAGTTAGAGCGCCACCGTCTTTAAGGTCGTCTCTTGAAGGAGAAGTTATAACAACATATTCTAGTCCTAAAGTTTTTACTGCTTTTGCAACTTGTTCTGCTTCTTTTGGATTAACCTTGCCAGGTTCTCCATGTTTAACATTACAATACATACAGTTTCTTGTACAAATATTACCTAAAATCAGAAATGTCGCTGTTTTTTTAGAAAAACATTCTGCTTGGTTTGGACATTTTGCTTCTTGACAAATTGTATGAATATTATTATCTTTAATCAGTTTTAAAACATCTAAATATTCTTGTCCTGAAGCTAATGGTACTTTAAGCCAGTCTGGTTTCATAATGACTATGAAGTTAGGGCTGTTTAAAAAGGTTGTGTGGTGATATTCCAATCAGAATAATTATCTCAGAGATGTTTATAAATGGTGAATAAATTTTATGGTAAATGATTAAGGTTGTTCTTACGCCGGAACAGAAAAGAGCTCAAGTAGCAGATTATAGAATTAATTATTTTGCACACCCACATCTAGATTTAAGAAAGGTAGATGAATTGCAAGTAATTACACCTTTAGGTCAACGTGTACAACATAATGATGTTTATGTAGTTGATAATCAAAGTGCAGTTAGAAGGTATTCTGCAGATTTTCTTTTTTTTGAAGTAACACCTAATTGTAATATGACTTGCGGTTTTTGTTCTAATAAAACAACAAGAAAAGGAGAATTAAAACGTGAGAACGTTAGATATGTAGATATGTTATTTGCACAAGAATTTGCAGAATCCATTGGAGACAATCCTTATGTAGGTCGAACAAGAACAATTTGTTTGACTGGTGGAGAACCTACATTAGAATTGGAAAAATTAGCAGAAATAACTGGATATTTTGGACGCTTGGGTGGCAAAAATCAGATTGTTGTACCTACTAATTGCTCAACATTACCTTTAGACCAAAGTGAACTGGAGGATACCATGAGCAAATTTGATTCACAAGGTGTTGAATGGAGATTATCTTTTAATTTTGGATTAATAAGACAATTTGCTAGTATAAGTGGCTATCAAAATAGATATTATCAAATTCCTGATTCAGAAGAACCATTACTAGATAAAATACTTCTAATAAAAGAAGCTGCTGAGAAAGTAGGTGCAAAAACTGGAATTAATATTTGTGGATACAGAAATGAACTTGATTGGTTAAATGAGGAAATTAGAAGAAGATTAGGTGAAGAAACAAAAAATTGTTTTTTTCAAAGTTCAAGAATTAAGAGAATAGGAAATGCTGTCAATCATGAAGATGCTGATGATGTTTCTGTTAGGGTGCATCCACAAAAAGAAAGTATGTATGTACGAAATAGTGGAACCATTTTCCCTTCAGGACAGGTCTTATTTAATAGGAGATTACAACTTGGAACATTGTGTAGAGAAGATGCCGCTTAAAGTTTCCGAACAGCCAAATCAACTGCTTGGTGCATAACATTATAACATTGAGAAACTGCTGGACAATATGCAAGTTCTACATCTGATAATTCTTGTAAAGACATACTTGCAGAGATTGCAGTTGATACTACATTAACATAAGTTGAAGCACCTTTGCCAACAGCTTGGCAACCAATAACTTTCTTTGTTTTTTTGTCTGCTATAATTTTTAATGTGATTTCTTCAAAACCAGGAAACCAACTAGGTTTATTGGTTGATTTTGATTTACCAACAATAACATCATAACCATATTGTCTTGCAAAGAATTCGTTAAATCCTGTTGCTGCAATTTCAACATCTCCTAATAGTGTAACAAAAGTTGATAAAGCACCAATATAAGTTGCTTTTCTAGAAACTGCGTTTGTTCCAGCAACTGTTCCTTGTTTATAAGCAGAAGTTGCGATCATTGGATTATACTTTTCTTGGCTTAATAAAGATAATATCTCTGCACAATCACCTGCTGCAAACACATCTTTAACTGAAGTCTGCATTTTATCATCAACTTCAATACCATGTTTTCCAATTGTAATACCAGCATTATCCGCAATTCTAATGTTTGGCCTTGTGCCTGCTGCCAACACAATAACATCTGCTTTTAATGTTTCATCTTCAAGCTCAACTTTATTCCCTTGAATAGATCTTAATTTTTTTCCTAGTTTAAAATTAATGTTAAGTTTTTCAACTATAATATCAGATAAATCTTGATCAATTGCTTTTGGTAAAATAGAAGAAAGCATATCAACTACAGTTACTTTACAAGTTTTTGATAGTGCAATAGCAATTTCTAAGCCAATAGCGCCTGCACCTATGACAATAGCATTGCCTTTTGCTTTAACAAGCTTTTTTGTATCCGTAATCTTACTTACAGTATGAATTATATCAGAATTAATTTTAATAGGTGGAGTAAAAGGTAAAGAACCAGTTGAGATTATCAGTTTATCATATTCAACTTCAATTGTTTCTGTAATAACTTTTTTTTCTTTTGTGATTATTTCTTTAGCATCCTCTTTAATAAATTCAATTCCCATTGGAGCAATTTCATGTTCAAGTTCTTTAAAATTAAGCAGACCTTCTAAAGCATAAGGTAGACCACAAGGGTGAAGTAATTTACAAGTTTTATCAATAATTGTAATCTTAGCTTTTCTGTCTATCTTTTTTATTGCTAAGGCTGCTGCAAAACCTGCTGTTCCAAGACCCAATATAACAATCTTTGTCATATAGGTAAAAATTAAGTTATATGATTTAAAGGTTACGGAAATGCTAGGCATTTTTAAACCTTGGAAAAAGTCTTCCCTTTTTTGTCAGGTTTTAGTTGAATTATTTAGAAATATTTAAATACGATTAAAGCAAGAAATAATGTTATCATATAAAAAAGGTGATAATATGACTATAAAAAGAGCAAGTAAATCAAAAAGAAAACCAGTATCTAAAGCTAAAAGAAATATTGCAAAAGTTAAAAGAAAAATTAACAAAGTAAAAAAAGATGTTAAAAATATTGAAGCTAAAGCAAAAATTGAACTTGCAAAAGCACAAGCAAGTTTCAAAAAGCATGAAGCAGATGTTAAAAAGTATATCAGGAAAAATCCTGAGAAAGCAATGGCTATTGCTGTTGGAGTAGGCGCTGCATTAGGCAAAATTGTACTGCATAAAAGGAAAAAATGAACAAAGTTGTAAAGAAAGTATCAAAAAACACCATAGGTAAAACTGTAGATAATGTAACAGACTATGTTGACTTGTTTTCTCAAATGGTAGTTGAATATTTTGATAGAAGGTATAAGATACATAAAAAAGTTGAAGATATCAAGAAAGGTACTATCAAAGCTATGTATCATTTTAAACAACAATTTATCAAGTCAATTGTTCAAGCTTTGTTCTTATCAATAGGATTAATTGCATTAGTATTAGGATTGATATTATGGGCTAGCAGGTTTGTTAGTTTGGATTATATCTTAATAATAGTGGGTTTGATAGTAACTATTGGTGTTTTGATGAAAACTAAGCTAAAACCTTAATTTTTTTTCTTTTCATTAATTATAATTTTACGTGGACAAACCTCAACACATTTACCACAAGAGATACATTTAGAATAATCAATCTTAGCTAAATTATCATTAACATGAATTGCTTTGCCTTCAACAGGGCAAATCATTTCACATCTTTTGCAACTGATACATCCAACTTTGCATGATTTGATAACATCAGCTGCTTTATCATTTGATGAACATAAAACATGAACCTTACTTTTCTTTGGAACTAAACTAAAAAGATTTTTAGGACATTCTTTAACACAAGCATTGCAAGCAACACAATTTTCTTTAGTTAAAAGTGGAAGGCCCAGTGGACCCATATGCAAAGCATTGAAATTACAAACTTTAGCACAATCACCAAAACCTATACAGCCATAAGAACATGCTTTTGGGCCTTTTGCTAACATAGCTGCAGACTTACAGGTTTTTACACCTTTGTAATTGTATTTAGTTTTTGCTTCTGCTATTCCACCAGCACAATGAAGTTTAGCAACTCTTTGTTCTTTTACAGAGTCACATTCTCTGCATACTACTTTAGAAACATTATCAGCAACTTCTTGTCCTCCTGGTGAACAAAGATCTGTTGCAACATTTTCATCTTTACATACAGCTTCTGCATAACCAGCACAACCTGGATAACCACATGCTCCGCAATTATTTCCAGGTAAAACACTAAGAACTTGGGTAATTCTAGGATCAGATTTAACTGCATACTTTTTTGATGCAAATGCTAAAAATACACCAAAACCTAAACCTAATCCTGACATAACCAAGATACTTTCTATAATCATTGTATCATACCTGAAAATGCTATAAATGCCATTGACATTAAAGAAGCTACTATAAAAGCTATAGGAAGTCCTTCAAAAGCTTTTGGAACTTTTGAAAGTTCTAGTCTTTCCCTAACACCTGACATTAATAATAAAGCTAAAGTAAAACCAATTCCTGCAGATATACCAAATACCAAAGCTGCAATAAATGAATAACTTTCTTGAACATTTAATAAAGCCAAACCTAAAATTGCACAATTGGTTGTAATCAAAGGAAGATAAATACCTAATGATTTGTATAATACAGGATTAACTTTTTTCAAGAAAATTTCTACAAATTGAACCAAAGTTGCAATTATTAAAATAAATACAATTATGTGAAGATATTGAAGACTTAATGGTACTAATATTAAATTATAAGCTAGCCAAGTTACAATTGATGCTAAAGTCATTACAAAGATTACTGAAATTCCCATGCCAATTGCTGGTTTTGTTTTCTTAGAAACCCCAAAAAAAGGACAAAGTCCTAAAAATCTGCTAAGTATGAAATTGTTTACAAAAATCGCTCCAATTATTATTGCAAGTAAATTTTCCATTTTATTTCACATCACAACATGTTGTTTCATATTTCTTTTTTCTAATTTGGGAAAATAAAGCTAATAGTAATCCCATTACTAATAATGCACCTGGTGCTAAAATAAATAACATTGCAGGTTCTATTGATGTACTTAATATTGTTGTTCCAAAAAACTTTAAAGCTCCTGTTCCAAAAAATTCTCTTATTACTGATATTAATAATAATGCTAAAGTAAATCCAATACCCATGCCAAGACCATCCATGATAGACTTAATTGGTGAATTTTTTGATGCAAAAGCTTCTGCTCTTCCAAGTATAACACAATTAACAACTATCAAAGGAACATAAATACCTAATGATTTGTAGATTGGTGGAAAAAATGCTTGCATAACTAATGAAGCTATTGTAACAAATGAAGCAATTATAACAATAAAAATAGGGATTCTTATCTTTTTAGGAACTTGTTTTCTGATTAAAGAAACAATAAGATTAGCCATCAACAAAACAAAGATTGTTGCTGCACCCATACCAATTGCATTATCTATAGATGTTGAAACAGCTAAAGCAGGACATAAACCTAACACTTGTATAAATACTGGGTTTTGTTTTAATATTCCGTTAAAAAATTCTCTAAAGCTTGTCATTCTGTTATGTTAACCTCTTCTGTAATATTATCTTCAATTATAATTCCTGTTTGATTTGTTTCTTCTGGTTTAGACATTGGAGACGCTTCTGTAATTGCGTCTTGTTCAATTACTTTTTTTATAGCATCTGTTATTGCTATTGAACTAATTGTTGCGCCAGTAACCCCGTCAATTTCCCCACCATCTTTTTTCAACAATACTTGATCAGCGGTTTTTCCTATAAACTGATCTTTAAATTCTGACTCAACTATATTTGCACCTAAACCTGGAGTTTCTAACTGTTCAACTATATCAACACCTGTAATCTTATTATCTGAAATACCAACAAGTGCTTTGATAATAGAAGAATATCCTTGTGCTTCAATCATGTATACCATACCAACAAAATTATTGTCTTTATCATAGGCTTTAAAGTAATTATCTGACTCTTCAAAATAGTCAGCTGTTATTACTACTGATAAACTTTTCTCTATTGCTGATTTTTGATTATTAATTATATGTTCATAAGTGAATTGGTTGGTTAATGCTAAAGCTGCTCCAGCTATTAAGGTTACAATCATAAGTGTAATACCAAGTTGAATTGTTTCTTTCACTTCTTACCTCCAAATTGTAAAGGTTTAGTCCACCTATCTATTAATGGAGTTACTGTGTTCATAAGTAAGATTGCAAACATGACACCTTCTGGATACCCACCCCATAATCTGATTAGGATGGTTAAAAATCCACAACCTACGCCAAAAATAATCCGTCCTGTTTTAGTTATCGGGGTGGTTACGTAATCAGTTGCCATAAAAAAAGCTCCGATTAATAATCCGCCAGATAAGATATGGAAAATTGGGTCTTGGCCAAAGATTAAAGCAATAATTGCTGTTGAGCCAATATAAAAGCTTGGAATTTTCCAATCAATTACTTTTTTGTATAATAAATATGCTGCACCTATCAATAAAGCAATGGCTGATGTTTCTCCAATAGTGCCGCCAATATTTCCAAGTAACATATCTAAATAACTTACTGATTGAATGCCACCTTCTTTTAATATTCCTAAAGGTGTTGCACCAGTTATTCCATCTGGTAAGAGCCAACGTGTCATAATTGCTGGGAAAGATAATACTAAAAATGCACGTCCTGCAAGAGCTGGATTAAAGATATTATGACCTAATCCACCAAATGCTAATTTGCCTATAGAGATTGCAAATATTGAACCGAGTACAGGAATCCACCAAGGTACTGATGGTGAAATAATAAGGGCTATCAAAAGTCCTGTTATTGCTGCTGAACCATCTAATAATGTAAAAGGTCTTTTTGATAGTTTATTAATTATATATTCAGTTGCAAGAGCTGAAACAACACTTAATAGAATAATAATAAATGCTCTTGTCTTGAAAAAGTAAATTCCGGCTAAAGTTGCTGGTAATAATGCAAGAACAACCATCCACATTATACTTTTAACAGTAGATTTGTCTTTAATATGAGGATTTGAAGTTACAGTGAATTTTGAAGGTGCTTTAATTTTAGGAGAAGGTTCCTCAATTTTTTCTCTTTTAAGTTGGCGTGTTGCTTCAATTTTTACTTCTGGCTCTTTATCAGGTTCTTTTTTGAAGACTTCTTCTTTCTTTTCTTTATGTGGTCTTTCTTCTTTAACTTCTTCTTTAACAAAAATTTTCTCAGGTTCTTTTTGAATTGGTTCTTCTTTTGGTTCTTCAATAGGTATAACTGGCTTTTTCTCAGTAACAAAAGCTTTCTTTGGCTCTACTTTATCATCTCTTCTATAAATTTTAGCCAATGCGTCTTTTATATCGTCTGTCATTTTTGTGTCTTGCCTTTTTGCATCTCACTATTTTTTTGCGTTTTGTTTACGTTTTGCTAATATTTGAGTTTTAGCTGTTTTAATCTTTTGAACTAATTGGATCTTGCTAGGACAAACATAAGAACAACAACCACATTCAATACAATCAGCTGCAAAATAATCTTCTGCTTGTTCAAGCATATCTTTTTCTGAATATTGTGCAATTGTAGTTGGAACTAGTGTCATAGGACAAACTTCTAAACATTTGCCACATCTTATACAATCAAGTTCTGCTTCAATTTGAATATTAGCTTGAACCAAGATTCCTGAAAAACCTTTTAATATCGGAATGTTATCAGTATATTGAGCAATGCCCATCATTGGACCACCAGATATCAGTTTAACAACTGAACCTGAATAACCGCCACAATGTTCAATTATATCTTTAAGTGGTGTTCCAATCTTTACAAGTATATTTTTTCTTTTGTTAACTGCTCCAGTAACTGTTAAAACACGTTCAATTAAAGGTTTACCTTGATATACTGCATCATGAACAGCTTTTGCTGTTGCAACATTCTGTACAACAACACCAACATCCATTGGTAAGCCACCTGCTGGGACAATACGTTTTGTTATTGAATAAATAAGAGTTTTTTCTGCTCCCCCAGGATAAATTGTTGGCAGTTTTATAACTTTTATATCTGTGTTAAGTTCTTCAATCTTTTCTCTTAAAACTAAGATTGCATTTTCTTTGTTTTCTTCAACACCAATAAAGATTTTCTTAACATCTAGAATTTTCTTAAGAATCAAAGCACCTTTAACTATTTCTTCACAATTTTCAATCATTAAGCGATGATCACAAGTAAGATATGGTTCACATTCAGCTCCGTTAAGTATTAAACAATCAATATTTTTATCTTTTGGAGGGCTTAATTTAACATGTGTTGGGAAAGTTGCTCCACCCATACCAACAACACCTGCTTCTTTAATTATATTTTTTAATTCGTCAACTGATAAAGAAATAGGATTATCCCTTGGTTTAATAGATTCGTCCCAATCAACTTTGCCGTTTGATTCAATAGTTATTGAATTGCATGTTCCAAGAACAGGATGTGGTTTTTCTGAAATTTGTTTAACTATTCCACAAATAGATGAATGAATAGGTGCTGAAACAAAACCTTCTGATTCTCCTATTTTCTGACCAACTTTAACTTCATCACCAACTTTAACTAATGGTTTGCAAGGTGCGCCAATGTGTTGGCTTAATGGCAGAATAACTAATTTTGAAGAAGGAGCTACCTCTATCTTAGATTTAGATGTTAATTTGTTGTATTTAGGATGTATTCCTCCTATAAAACCTTTCATTGAATAAGTTCAATATAAAGTATATTTAAAGATTTTGTTATTATTCTATTTAAC
The DNA here is from genome assembly GCA_964534665.1 of uncultured Methanosarcinales archaeon. Classification (GTDB taxonomy): domain Archaea; phylum Nanobdellota; class Nanobdellia; order Woesearchaeales; family JAHJBD01; genus JAHJBD01. The sequence goes on from CAZHRT010000009.1 coordinate 21,505, forward strand.
ATAGAAAAAGTTTAAAAATGAGTAGTAACTTAATCAAATTATGAAGAAAAAATTCCTATTTTTGTTAATATTAGCTGTTCTAGTTGGGTGTGCAGAAGCTCCTTTGTACAAAACAACTAAATCTACAACTATGATGGGTACTAAAATAGATATAACAATTCTTAACCTTGATTATGATGATGCTGGAACTGCTATACAAGCTGCTTTTGATGAAATTAAACGTATAGAGGATATGATGAGTAATACATTACCAGAAAGTTTGGTATATGAATTAAATGATAAAGGAATAGTAAAAGATGTACCAGATGAATTTTTTAAGATGATTAGAAATTCTTTTAAATATGGTGAATTAAGTGAAGGTAGTTTTGATATTACTGTTCAACCAATACTTGACTTATATACGTATACATTTGGTGAAGAAGGAAGACCTCCAACTGATGAAGAGATAAAAGAAACAAAGAAATTAGTGAATTATAACTTAATTACAATTAGAATTAGAGATATTGAATTTAAAAAGACAGGTATGAGTATTACTCTTGGTGGAATTGCAAAAGGTTATGCAATAGATAAAGCAGTTGAAGTTTTAGAAGAACAAGGTATAAAAAATGCTCTTGTAAATGCTGGTGGTGATATGAGAGCATTAGGTGATAAAAATGGGAAGCCATGGAGTATTGCTTTACAAAATCCAAGAGATAAAGAAGATTATATTACAATTATTGAACTTAACGGAAATGCAGTTGCAACTTCTGGAGATTATGAAAGATATTATGATGATGAAAAGAAATTTCATCATATAGTTGATCCTAGAACTGGTAAAAGTGCAACAGATACAATCTCAGTTACAATTATTGCAAAGACTGCCGAAGAAGCTGACGCTCTTGCAACTTCTGTTTTTGTTATGGGACAATATGCAGGAATTGAATTAATTGAAAACACAGAAGATGTTGAAGGTTTGATAATAACTGCTGATAAAGATATTGTTAAGAGTTCTGGTTTTGTTAATTAACTTCGATCTTTTAAAAGTTTATAACCATTAAGTTTAGCTACATTCTTATATGCAGGTCTGATAATCTTTCTTGAACTTACCAGTTCTTCAATACGATGTGCACACCATCCTGTTATACGAGCCATTGCAAACAATGGAGTAAATATAGATTGAGGTATGCCTAACTGTCTATAAACAAATCCTGAATAAAAGTCAACATTTGGGAAAAGCTTTTTTGTTACACCTTTAAATTCACAAAAAACTTCAGGAACAAGTTTTTCTATTGTTTCGTATAATTTAAATTCTTCAAGAGAGTTTTGTTCTTTTGCAAGTGCTCTTACTTTTTCTTTTAATAAAACTGCTCTCGCATCAGACTTTGTATAAACTGCGTGACCAAAACCATAAATCTTACCTGATTTATCATATACTTCTTTTTTTAGGACTTTAATTAAATAGTTTTTAACTTCTTCTTCACTATAATCTTTAACACTATTTTTTAAGTCATCAATCATACCAATAACACGAGAATTTGCACCACCATGTAAAGGTCCTTTTAATGATCCGATTGCTGCTGCGATTGCTGAATAAGTGTCTGTTCCTGAAGAACTTACAACATGCATTGTAAAAGAAGAATTGTTTCCACCACCGTGTTCTGCATGAAGTACAAGACAAAGGTCTAAAACTTCAGATTCAAGTTGAGTATATCTATTATCACCTTTTACCATGTACAAAAAGTTTTCTGCTGTACTTAATGCTTTTTCAGGATGTCTTATTGACAGATTCATGTTTTGAAAATTATATCTCATGGATTGATAAGAATATGCAATGATTGTAGGAAATTTAGCAATTAAATTAATACTTTGCTTTAGGATATTAAGAATAGAAGCATCATCTGCATTTTTATCAAGAGTGTATAATGCTAAAACACATCTTGCAAGCATGTTCATTATATCTTTACCTTTTAATTTTAAGATCATATCTTCTGTAAAGTTTTCTGGGAGCCCCCTTAATTTGGCAATAACTGATGAGAATTTTCCAAGTTCTTCTTCATTAGGAAGTTTGCCAAACAAAAGTAAGAAAGTTGTTTCATCAAAACCTTGTCTTTTATCTTTTTGAAAACCGTCAACAAGTTTTTTTATGCTAATGCCACGATATAATAAATCACCTTCTACAGGAACTTTTTGGCCGTCTTCTTGTTTATATCCAATTACATCACCGATATATGTTAGACCTACTAAAACCCCTGTTCCGTCTTGATTTCTTAAACCACGTTTTACATGAAAGTTATCATACAGTTCTTGGTCTATAGTACTTGACTGTTCTGCAGTTTTTGCTAATTCTTTTAAAAAATCTTCATCCATTTTGTATCTTGGCAATAATTGCATCTGCCATCTCTTTTGTACCAACCGCACTTGGATCATCTCTTGATGGTTTCAGATCGTAAGTTACATCTTTACCTTCTTGAATAATTTCTGAAACAGCTTTTTCTAGTTTATCTGCAGCTTCTTTTTCATCTATATATCTAAGCATCATTACTGCACTTAATATTAAAGCAGTTGGGTTAACTTTGTTTTGACCTTTATATTTTGGAGCTGAACCGTGGGTTGCTTCAAAAACAGCATAATCTTCACCAATGTTTGCACCTGGTGCCATTCCTAATCCACCAACAAGTCCTGCGCATAAGTCTGACAGAATATCGCCATAAAGATTAGGCAAGACTAAACAATCATAAAGTTCTGGTTTTTGTACAAGTTGCATGCACATGTTATCAACTAAAACATGTTGAGCTTCAATATCTGGATACTGTTTAGCAACTTCTTCGGCTGTACGTTGAAATAAACCATCTGTGAATTTCATAATGTTTGATTTTGTTATGTAAGTTACCTTTTTTCTGTTTTGTTTTTTAGCATAGTCAAAAGCAAACTTAACAATTCTTTTTGTTCCTGTAATAGAAATAGGTTTTATTGATATTCCGCTATCTTCTCTGATATCCTTATTTGATAATTGTTTAATATTTTCAATTATCTTTTTTGTATCTTCTTTACCTTGTTCAAATTCAATTCCTGCGTAAAGGTCTTCAGTGTTTTCTCTAACTACAACTAAATCAACAGTTTCTGGTTCTTTTAATAAAGATTTAACACCAAAATAATATTTGCAAGGTCTAAGACAAGCGTAAAGATCAAGTTCTTTTCTTAGTCTTACATTAACTGACCTAAAACCTGCACCTAAAGGTGTAGTAATTGGTGCTTTAATTGCAACTTTATTTTTTCTAATAGAATCAAAAACACGAGGTGGCATTGGATCACCTTCTGCTTCATAAACGTCAATACCTGCAGTTTGAATGTCCCATTCAACATCTATAACCGCTTCAACACAACGTTTCATAGCTTCTGCTAGTTCTGGGCCTACACCATCTCCGGTTATTAATGTTATATTATGCATACAGTTTTCCACCTTTAATCAATACTTCTTTATCTTGTTTAGTTAAATCATAGGTTAATTCAATAGATTTGGTGTTAATTAATAAGGTTTTGTTATTATTTAAACAATCTATAATATTTTCAATAACAATCTCGTCATCTTGTTGGATCTTGTCGTAATCTTTTGGATTTTTGAACTCTAAAGGTAAGATTCCAAAATTAATCAGGTTGGCTTTATGAATTCTTTCTAAACTTTTTGCAATAACTGCTTTAACACCTAAAAAAGCTGGGCAGATGCTTGCGTGTTCTCTTGAAGAACCTTGGCCATAACTTTCTCCTGCAATAATTATGTTAGAAATGTTATTATTTTTGTTTTCTAAGGCTTTTTTGCTAAAATCTGGATCAACAGTTTCAAACACAAACTCAGAATATTTTTTAATATTACTTCTATATTTTAAACGTTGACCTGCTGGCATAATATGATCTGTTGTTATCTTATCACCAACTTTTAGTAATGCAATACCTTTAATATCTTGTACTGGATTTATATCTGGAGGGTTGCCAATGTTTGGACCTCTGATTATTTTTGTATCAGAATCATAATCTTTTAGTATCAATGAATCATCTATTAAGAAATTAGGTGAATCAATTGTAATTGGTTCTAGATTTAAAGTTGTAGGACTAGTAATTTCTCCAGTTAAAGCACAGGCTGCTGCTGTTTCAACTGATGTTAAATAAATACCTGCAGAGTTTGTTCCAGACCTGCCTTCAAAATTTCTGTTATTAGTTCTGACAGATACTGCGTCTGTTTGAGGAGAATGGCCTGCACCGATACAAAAACCACAAGCTGATTCTGCAATTCTTGCACCTGCTTGTATGAGTTTTGCTAAAGTACCATTAGCTGAAATCATATTTAATACTTGTTTTGAACCTGGTGCTACAATGAATTCAATTTCAGGATTAACTTTTTTGCCTTCAAGCATTTTTCCAAGAAGAGTTAAATCACGATATGATGAATTTGTACAAGAACCAATACAAACTTGATTAACTTTTATACCAGTTAAATCACTTACCTTTGAAATATTTCCTGGACTATGAGGCAGTGCAACTAAAGGTTCAAGGTCATCAAGGTTGATATTGATTATTTCATCATACCCTGCATCTTCATCTGGTTTTAATTCGGTATAATCGTTTTCTCTTCCTTGTTTTTTTAGAAAATCTAAAGTTATTTCATCAGAAGGAAATATTGAAGATGTTACACCGAGTTCTGCACCCATGTTAGTAATAGTTGATCTTTCTGGAACTGATAATGTCTTAATTCCTTCTCCACTGTATTCAACTATTGTTCCTACATTACCTTTTGTTGTTAAAGTCTCAAGAACTTTTAGTATGATATCTTTTGCAGAAACAAATGGTTTTAGTTTTCCAGAAAGTTTTATTTGAATTATCTTGTTAATTTTTGTATAGAAAGGTTTACCTGCCATAGCTAAAGCAACATCTAGGCCGCCAGCACCTATTGCTAACATTCCTATGCCGCCATTAGTTGGAGTGTGACTATCTGAACCTAATAAAGTCTTTTTAGGCTTGCCAAAACGTTCTAGATGAACTTGATGACATATTCCATTACCTGCTTTACTATAAAGAATTCCAAACTTTTTAGCAACAGTTCTTAGATATTCATGATCATCAGCATTTTCAAAACCCATCTGTAAGGTATTGTGATCAACATAAGAAACAGAAAGCTCAGTTTTAACTTTATCAATGTTTAATGCTTCTAACTGCAGATATGCCATTGTACCTGTTGCATCTTGGGTTAAAGTTTGGTTGATATGAATAGGAATATCTGTACCTAATGCAAAGCTATTTCCAATGATTTTTTCTGTAATAGTTTTACCCATATAAAAAAGAAATAAGAAAGGGTTTAAAAAATTAACCTAAGTTGTCTCAAGATATTTTTTAATCTCCCAAGGTGTTACTTGAAGCCTATACTCATCATACTCAGATTCTTTTGCAGCAAGATAAACTTTAAATGAATGTTCACCTAATGTTTCTTTTGCTAGTTCACTTTCTCTAAGTGCAGAGATTGCTTCTCCTAATGATGCTGGAAGAGTGTCAATATTATGCTCTTCTAATTTGCTTTTATCAAATTCGTAAACATCTTCTTCTATTGCTTGAGCTACTTCTAAGTTTTCTTTTATACCTTTAAGTCCTGCTTTCAGCATGCTTGCAAATGCAAGGTAAGGATTACAGCTTGGGTCTGGGCATCTAAGTTCAACTCGTGTTGCTTGTTCTTTTCCAAGAGTGTATCTTGGAACTCTGATTAAAGCTGATCTATTAACTTGTGCCCAACAAATGTAAACTGGTGCTTCATAACCTGGAACTAACCTTTTGTAAGAATTTATTGTTGGTGCGACTATTGCTGAGATCTCTTTAATATGTTTTAATTGGCCTGCAATAAAAGATTTTGCAGTTTTGCTTAATTTATGATCACCGTTTTCATCAAAGAATACGTTATTTCCTTCTAAACTAAAAAGACTTTGATGCACGTGCATACCTGAACCGTTTTCACCAAAGATTGGTTTTGGCATGAATGAAGCAAAAAGTCCGTGTTGTAAAGCAATTGATTTTGCAGCGTGTTTAAATGACATACATCTATCTGCTTGTGTTAAAGCATCACCGTACTTAAAAGATATTTCGTGCTGACCAGGGGCAACTTCATGATGAGATGTTTCAACTTCAAGACCTAACAATTCTATTGCATTAATTATGTCTGAACGTACGTTATCTGCTAAGTCTCTTGGTGAATAATCAAAATAACCTGCATTATCATTAGGTTTTTGACTTATACTACCATCTTCATTCAACTTAAACAAAAAGAATTCTAGTTCAGGGCCAACATTATACTTAAATCCTAGATCTTCTGCTTCTTTCAAAGCTTTCTTTAGAATATATCTTGGATCACCTTCAAATGGTTTTCCATCTGGTGTATAAATATCACAGATAAACCTTGCAACTTTTCTTTCATCAGGAACCCATGGAAGAACAGCATAAGTTTTTGGGTCTGGTTTTAGATACATGTCTGATTCACAGATTCTGGTAAAACCTTGGATTGAAGAACCATCAAACCAAACACCATCATTTAAAGCACTTTCAAGCAGTTTAACTGGAATGCTCACAGACTTTATACTACCATGTATGTCAATAAACTGTAATTGTACAAATTTTACTTTGTCTTCAATTACTTTTTCTAAAATTTTAGTTATTTCTTCTCCAGTCATGTTATCACCTAAATAAAAGCAATTATTAAACGTTTATATATCTATCTAGTAATTAACTAAACAAATGTTAATAATAAATAGATAAATTTAAATATATGTTTAATATTATGTAGTAATAGTTATTGAAAATTAAACAAATGTGCAAGGAAAATGGAAATAGATGACGTCGATAAAAGAATAATTAACGCGTTAATTAGGGATGCTAAACTGTCTTATAGGCAAATCGCAGCAAAAGTAAAAGTGTCAGTTGCAACTGTAATGAATAGAGTTAAACGTTTAGAAAAAGAAAAAATAATCAAAAGATTTACAACAATATTAGATTATGATAAAATTGGATTTGATGTTGAAGTTATGGTTGAAGTAAGGATTTCTAAGGGTAAATTATTCCAAGTTGAAAAAGAGATTGCAACCCACAATAATGTATTTGCAGTTTACGACATGACAGGAGATTTTGATGCTGCAATATTTGCAAGGTTTAAGCATAGAAGACAAATGGATAATTTTCTTAAGAAATTGCAAACTTATGATTTTGTTGAAAGAACAAATACAAGATTTATCTTGAATACAATTAAAGAAAAGCAAATAGAGGTGTAAATTATGGTTAAAACAAAACTAACAAAAAAAGAGATTGAAAATATTATGGCATATGGGAACAAAATTACTTCAAAAGCAAGAGCACTTAAGATTGAAGTCAAAAAGAATATGTTTACAGCAGTTATTGCAGCATTTGGTTTTATAATTGCGTTAGTATGGAGAGATGCGATAAAAGCCGTTGTAGAAGAAATAATTACAAGATTAAGTATTGATGGTTCAGGATATATTTATCAAATTACAATTAGTTTAATTACAACAATAATTTGTGTGTTGGGTATCTTGATTGTATCAAAGATAAAAGGGAAAGAAGATATCAAGAACCACTTATGAACAATAGAAGGATAACTTTAGTGACTAATGCCAGATATAGTGGTTCTTGAGTATGCTCAGAAATATATTTATATTTCAGACATATTAAAGCATAAGATATTTAAATTAAAGAATTAGGAAAGGAGATACAAAAATGAAAACAATACAAATTGTTTCTATTATTTTAGTTATTATCTTAGTGGCAAATATGATATTATTTGCCATGGGTTTAGTAACACCAATGATATTTTGGGGAGTGATTATATTGATGGGATGGTATGCGTTTAAGTTTATGCCAAAACAGACTTAACTACAACTAATCGAGCAGAATGATGGTCTTTAACAATTTTGTAATCTAATTTAATTTGTTTAGTAAATAAAGGACAATCCAAAACTATACTTTCGTACTCACCACCTTCACCTGCAACATTAAGTCCAACTTTTTGATTAAGTTTCTTTAAGTGGTTTAAAAAAGAAGTATCAATTATTTTTCCAACATGTTTATCAGTTAGTCCTTGGGCTGCAACAGAAGCAATCATAATCTTAAATTCACTTTTGATTAAAGTTTCAACATATTCTTCTTGGTCAATGTGCCATAACGGCGAGAAAACCATTAATCCTAATTTTTCACAAATTTTCTCAATTCGTTCCCTTTGATAATTAGAATAAAGTGCACCAGTAGCAATACCATGTAAGTCATATTTTTTCTTTGCTTTCTTAATTGTTTTTTCTAAATCTTTAAGCTCAATTTCTTTTTTTCCTTTTGTTTTTCCGATTACTAAAGGAAGGTTCATTGATTTTGCTTGTAATTTTGTAAGATCAATTGCTGGTGTATGGAACATGTAACTGTCTTGATTCTCGGATTTAATTGTTATAAGACAGGCAAGATTATAATCCCTCATTAAATAGGCTGAATAAGTTGAATCTTTACCTGAACTAAAAAGAACGCCTAAATTGAACAATGATTTAAGATAATCTGCTTTATACTTGAATTTGTTTTGTTTTGTAAGCTTTTCAATTGCTTTATCAAAACGTGAACCATATTGAGCAGCTTTTTTTGGTCTAAAAGAATATTCTTCTGGAAGACCAAGACTTAATGCAGCAATTCTTAAAGGATATTTCTTAACGTTTTTTATAATCTTTTCTTGTCCAGGAATAGCCATTGCTGTTTGAATCAATTTGTCATCAAGAAAAGGTGTTAAAATAGACATACCATTTAACTTTGCTATCTGATAATCCCTAGTTAAATCGCGCTGCCACATCTGTTTTAGACCTGACCAACATTCTTCATTAATATCATCAGAATTTAAATGGCGTTCATAACCTGCAAATATTTCTTCAGAACCTAAACCTGAAAAAAGAATTTTTATTCCGTCCTTTTTAGCAAGTTGCATAACTGCCTGAAAAACAGAACCAACACCCACTTTCATTGTGTCTGGACCAACAATCTTTGTTGTTTGTTTGATTATTTTTTCTGCTTGCTTAAGTGAAAGTGTCTTATGCTTAAGAGTTAAGCCAAGGTCTTTTGCAGCTTTTTTAGCAACTTCTAGATCTTGTGAATTTTCAAGACCTGCAGTATAGCAAATAAAGTCATGACCTTTACAAAGTAATGCAATTAAAGTTGAATCAATACCACCTGAAAACATTATCCCGAACTTTTGTTTAGGAATTCGTTTTTCTATAGATTGAATTATAGCATTCTTAAGATTAGCAGTCTTTGGATTTAGTTGTTTAATATGATTAACCCATTCTTTTTCTTCAACAAGGCCTTTGTTATTCATCCATGTTTCTTGATACATATAACGAGAAAGTCAACCACGGTTTATTAAATCTTTCCAAAACCAAAAGGTTTTTTAATGAGTAATTCAGAAAAGAAAGTTATATGGCATTACCAGTAATTTTAGCTGTTATAATGGGGATTGCACATTATCTTAGTGAGAGATTTTGTGCAAAATGTCAGAGAAATGGGATTAAAATAATCTCTTTTTCAGCAGGTGTTGCAGTATCGTATCTTTTCCTTGACCTTTTACCTAATTTCTCAGCAATTGCTATGGACGATACAAGATTTTTGTTTTTGACAATATTAGCTGGATTTGTTATGTTTCATGTGATTGAAAAGTATATCTATAAACAAGCACCAAAAGATAAGTTGTTAAGAGACTTAGCACTTGAAGATTCAATAATCAGTTTTGCATACCATTTTGTTGTAGGTATTCTTTTGGTTAATTTTTTTGAAGTTGGAATAGTTAAGTTGCTTTTGTTCTTTTTCCCAGTCTTTTTGTATACTGCTGTAAGCACATTACCAGTTGACACTTCAAGATATAAAAAAATTAAAGTAGTACTTGCGATGTCTACATTGTTAGGTGTGTTGTATGCTATGTATTTGCCGGTACCAGTTTATATGGTAAATGTATTATTAGGATTATTAATTGGAACTTTAATTTATACAGTAATTAGACATTCTATACCCTTTGCAGATGAAGGAGAACCGTTAATATTTGCAGTTGGTGTGATATTGTACACATCAATTATTGTTTGGACTTGGGTAATTTAGATTTTAGCTTTTTTTGTACCAAATCTGGAACTAAATCTTTTACATTTCCACCATACATGGCCATTTCTTTTACTGCAGAAGCTGATAAGAAAACATAAGAATCTTTTGTCATGATAAAGATAGTTTCAATATCTTTGTTAGCTTTACGGTTCATTAAAGCCATCTGGAACTCGTAATCAAAGTCTGAGACAGCTCTTAGGCCCCTTACAACTACGTTTGCTTTAATCTCTTTTGCAAAGTTTATCATAAGACCTTTAAAAGAAGTAATTTCAACATTTTTTAGATGTTTAACAGCATCTTTAAGCATTTCCAAACGTTCGTTTAAACTAAAAAAACATTCTTTTTCTACATTTTCACCTATAGCAATGACTAAGTTATCAAACATTTTTGAAGCTCGTTTGATAATGTCAATGTGCCCGTTTGTTACTGGATCAAAAGATCCTGGATATAATGCTTTCATTTTAAAGTAATTTTGTAAGATCCACATTTAAAATGGAAGTTACGAACGTTAGTGAGTGTACTTTCATATGTATTTTGTAAATGCTTGATCTTGTTGATACTGTTGATTATATTGTGCATAGTATTGAGCTTTATAGGTATTTATTAAGGTTTGTATGGTAGCTGCGGTTTCTTGAGGGTTATCAATAAACTTCATAGTAAATCGGTTAATTTTAAGTCCTGTAAAGTCAAGTATAACATTGCCAGTTTTTAGGATTTTATCTTCAAATGAAACTCTTGAGATGTTATTGTAGGGGAAATCATCTTCACCTAAAGAGATTATTAAGAAATTCTTTCTATGAACTAATCTATCTTGAGCAAATTCATAAACAGTATGGCTTTTACCATAACTAACAAACAAGACTAGAAATACTGCAAGAACTGCAATACCAATCATTGGCATTGTTAAACTAGGAGTTTCAATGATTATACCTAACGATGCAAAAGTTTCTATGAGAAATTCTACATCTATAAATTGAGATAGTGCAATAATTCCCCAACCAATGCCTAAAGCAATTCCAAGAATAACAGCTGAATAGAAAAGAACAACTTTGTGTGAGTTTGGATGTATGTCCATTTTAGGAAGAACTATCTAAGAACAACTGTGAAGTCTTGGCTGTAATCATCTATTTCAACCTGACAAAGATATGTTCCTGGTTGGTTAGAAGGATCTTTAGATATTTTTAATAACATATTGAATTCTTCTGACTGGCTAGGATCAATTGCTTTTAAGTTTGAATCACAGTCAAATTTTAAAGTAGGATTACAAGAGATTGTAAGTTGACTTTGACATGCATTACCTACACCATCACCATCAGTATCTGTTTGTGCAAAGTTTGGTACAGTAAGACAGTTATCTTGATTAATTGAATTTGGATTTGCACCTGCTATACAACCTGCTACAGGAACACCATTTGCCCCTACTCCAACTACTTGAGCAAATGGACCATTTGCATCACAAATACCATCATTATCTTCATCAAGATCATCGATATCTTCTACACCGTCACCATCTGAATCTTGGCCAGCAGGTATAACTGGACAATCCCCTGGACAATTAGCATTAGTTTCACCAGCATCACAAGTAAGGTCATTATTACAAACTGGGCCTGCAACTGGATCTGCACATGAATCTTTTGTACCACCACCAGTATAAAGATCACCATTTGTTTCCATAAATCTACACCCTAATAATTCACAATTTTGTTTTCTAGCTTCATTACGTGTAACATCACTTGCACCACCATGATTTAAACCAAGCATATTAACCCCATCCCAATCAAAAATACAATCTGTTTTTTTAGTAGTACATTGATCTCCAACTTTAAGGCCACATTTTGCACCAATTATACCACCACAGATTTCATCATCATACCAAGCCCAATTACCAATACTAACAGAAGTTATGACATCACAATTATTAGGCGTTTCTGCACCACCAACTAACCAAACTGATACAATCAGCATAAGAATCAATAATATAGCCTTTTTCATGGATTTCCTCCACAAACAGGTCCACCGATATTTAATGTCGTCGATCCAGGGTTATGTATTCTAACTTTAAGTGCTTCTACTTCTCCAGGTTCTGTTATTATAGTTTCACGTGATAAAGAAATTGGTGGAGTTCCAGATGTTTCTGGGGCTGAAGGTTCTTGTTCAATAGCTTGTTCTACTTGTATAGAAGTCTTTGAAAACATACCTTTCATAAAACCTAGTCCTAAACCAAGCATCGCTACAGCTAATATAAGAATAACTATTGCATTAACTGATAAACTTAGTGATGCTCGTTTCATTTTTAGGCTATTATTTCAAATTCTCTAACAATTATTATCAAGAACGCTACTAATATAATGGCCCCTGTAATGATTAATGTTAAGCCTGTTGGCATATTGTTTAGATTTAGTATTTGCCAAAGACCAAGACCCATAACTGCTACTCCAATCCATAAGAATTTGTCAAGTACTAATTTCATAATCTCAAACTCTTCAGCCTGAGTTAACCTTTTTTTAACTTTCATTGTAACACCTCTTTATTTAGTTACTGCTATTGTAAAATCTTTTGAATAAGTTGCAACTGAGACTTGGCAAAGATAATTTTTACCAGATGTAATATCTGTACCTTCTGGCATTTCCATTAAAACATTGAATTCACCAGATCTTCCAACACCTATTGTTTTACTGTTAGTTTGTGTGGTGAGAGCAGATAAACCGTTACATGTAATTATTGGTCTAACTCCAGCTATAGGAGTTGTACAAGTTACACCAGCAGCAGTAAAACTACAACCTAAAGATGAGCAATAAGCAGATTTGTCTGTATCAGTACCTGTTGTTGCATCAATTAATGAACATAGTTCTGCAGAAGTATTTGTTAATGTACCTGTACAAGGTATTGCTGTTGTCCAATCCATATTTAAGATAGTACAATCTGTTTGTTCTTTAACCATATTAGCAGTAATCGTATTCGTCACCCAACCAGCACTTGTCGGGTTATAAGCACCGACTTTAAGAACTTGTGTTTCACCAGGTTTGGTGATTAATTTTTGTCTTGATAAGGTAATTGGTTCTGAACCGGAAGCTGCAGAAGGTGCAGGTTCTTGGCTGATCTGTTCCTCAACTTGTTGTGAAACTTTACCAAACATTCCTTTGATAAAACCCAATCCTAATCCTAACATTGTTATTGCAAGGATAAGAATAACAATTGCGTTTACAGATAAACTTAACGAACCTTTTTTCATTTTATCACCTATTGCCTAACAGTTATTGTTAGGTCTTTTGCAAGATCAAATGCTGCATTTGGAACTGCGGCTTTTGCACCAATATCAATTATTCTACATAAATAAGTATCTGCAGGTGTATTAGCATGAACATCTAATAATACATTATAATTTTGTCGTGAACCAACTGCAACATTTTTGGAATTTGTTTGTGGATTTTCTAATCCTGATGCATAAGATATACCAAGACCTGTAGTAACGGCATTGCCTGAAGTACCACAATCAATAGTTGGTTGAGCAGAATTAAACTCAGCACTCGTCGGATTATAAATTTGAACTTTTAGAACAATACTTTCTCCTGCTTGTGTAATTACTGCTTCTCTAGAAAGAGTAATTGGATTACCGCCTGTTGCTGCAGGTGGTGCAGGTTCTTGACTGATTTGTTCATCTACTTGCGTAGAAACTTTACCAAACATTCCTTTGATAAAACCTAACCCTAAACCAAGCATAGTAATAGCTAGGATTAAAATAACTATAGCATTAACAGATAGACTAAGTGACCCTTTTTTTTTCATAATACACACCTCTTTTTTTTAACAATAAAAATAATACTAGATTATTATTCGCATAACTTATTTATAAACCTTTCGAAAACTTTAATGTTTTCGAAGCCCACAAACAGAGAATAAGTGTAGATTAATATTATTTAGAGAGTAAACTAATATAAATGAAACATAAACAAAAACATTTAAAAACACTCCCTAATTCCAGAATATAGAATGGCAAGAATCAGAAAATTCGCATCTTACAGACGAACTCAAAGACCTTATACAAGAGTTTCAAAGTTCAGAGAGAAATCTTTTATTAGGGTAACCCCTAACACAAGAATCGTTAGATTTGATATGGGTAACACTAAAAAGGAATTTCCTTACAAAGTTTCACTTTCTTCAAAGATTGAACTTAATATTAGAGATAATGCAATTGAAAGTGCAAGAACAGTTTCTAACAGACTTTTAGAAAAGAATCTTGGTACTACAGGATTTCATATCAGAATTAAAGCTTATCCACACCATATTCTTAGAGAAAATCCAGTAGCATCTGGAGCAGGAGCAGACAGGTTCTCAACAGGTATGAAGAAATCTTTTGGTAAACCAATTGGTCAAGCAGTAATATTAAAAAAAGGTCAAGTTCTTTTCGAAGTTGGTGTTGATAAATCAGGTGTTGATGTTGCAAAAGCAGCAATGAAAAGAGCAGCAACAAAGTTACCATGCAGTTGTAATGTTGTAATTACTGAGATTAAAAAACAGTAAGTATTATAAATAAGATATTCTAAGATTATTTTATGGCAAGTTTTTTTAATTTGATAACAGATCTTGAAACTGCTGTTAATAATCCGTATTTAGTCGCTTTAATAATCTTTATAGTTTTTGTAGTTCTTGCAAAAGCATTAATTCTTGTTACAAAAAAAGTTGTTCTAAAAATTACAGCAAAAACAAAAACAAAAGTTGATGATATGATTGTCAATAGCACTTATAGGTATGCATCATTTATCATAATAATATTAGGTGTTAGGTTAGCTTCGCTCCAATTAAGTTTTACAACAGCTGTTGCAGAGATAGTTAATAAAATTCTAGACTCATTATTAATTGTTGTTTTCTTAGCAATAGGTCTTATTGTTATATTAATATTGCTTAACAGCTGGGGAATTAATTTTGCAAAAAAAACAAAGTCTACTGTTGATGAACAATTGATAAATTTAAGTGCAAAATTGTTAAAAATAGTTGCAATGATTCTTGGAGTAATTTTTATCCTTGATATATGGGGTGTTGAAGTAGGTCCTTTAGTTGCTAGTTTAGGTATTGTTGGATTAGCATTAGCTTTTGGTTTACAAAACACTTTAGGAAATGTTTTTGGAGGAGTTTCTTTAATACTTGATAAAGCTTACAAAAAAGGAGACATGATACAGTTAGATTCTAAAATCGGTACAGTATATGAAATAGGTCTTAGGTCAACAAAGATTAAAACTTTTGACAATGAAATATTAGTTATACCTAATGATAAATTAGCAAATAATATTGTTGAAAATTATAACTTACCAGATCCAACAATAAGAGTAAATATTGAGTTTGGTGTTGAGTATGGTTCTAATCCTGATGCTGTTAAAAAACTTGCTTTAGATATTGTTAAAAAAACAAAGAATGTATTAAATGATCCTGAAGCAAGCATATTCTTTACAGAGATGGGAGAATCCTCACTAAACTTTAAACTGATGTTTTATGTAGATGATCTTAAGAATAAATGGGAAACCCATCAAAGTGTTATAACTGAACTATATAACACATTAAATAAAAATAAGATAGGTATTCCTTTCCCAACTAGGACGGTTTATAATAAAAAAGATTAATTCTAAAATGGCTAACGGGAAGAAAAGACGATTTGTAAAAAGAAGAGTAATTGATATTTCATCAAGTATATTGTATTTGTTAGGATTGTCAGGCATTATTCCGTTTGCATTATCAATTGATATTAACTCACGTCTTGAGAATTTAAGTTTGGCTCCGGTCTATATAATAGTTATTTCATTACTTTTAATGGCTAGCGGAATATATATCCAATACAAATTTTTAAGAGATAAAAAAATTGGAAGAACAATAGCTTCCATAGGTAGAATGACATTAATACCAGGATTAGCAATAATCCTTTTCATGATATTTGGAACTGAATTTTTGATAAACTTTGTTGAAAAAATGTTTAACCCAACAGGTGCACAAGTTTTGTCAGAATATATCAATACAACTGTACCAAGAGTATTGTTTATAGGTATATTTTACGCGTCTGTAGGAACAGCATTATTCTTTCTTGGTAGACAAATCAAGGAGTAATTTTTTAATTTGTGGAAGGTCATAAGTTTCATGTTTTTCTTGAAAATCTTTTAACACTTTTTTATCGAGAATGTCTGTTTTTGAAAGATAAATATAAATTGGTTTTTTGTATGCTTTCATTTGTTTTAATAATTTTAATTGGTCTGCGACAGGATAACTTTCTGTTAAATCAATGACATAAATTATAATGTCTGCACAAGTTCTTATTGCGAGATATGCTTGCATCTCAATATAATTCATTTTTTCAGGTCTGTTTAATGTGCCAGGTGTATCTAACAACTGAATTCTCTTTTCTTTAACATAAGAAACATTAATACCTTTTGTTGTAAATGCGTAAGACGCAATCTCCGGTTTTGAGCCAGTTAATTTATACAATAAGGTTGTTTTACCAACATTTGGGAAGCCTACTAAACAGGCTGTGGGTTTACCAGTTTTAACAGAAGGAAAACTTTTCATTGTTCTACGAGCTTCTTCCATGTACCTCATCTGTTTTTTGATTTGTTTTAACAAAGAAGAAACCCTACCATAAAATTCTCTTCTATAAGAGTTAACTTTTTCAAAATGGTTTGTATCCCTAATTTTCTTTTTATATATCTTATTAAAACCGTCAAGTTTGTCCATAACCCATTTTAAAGCACCCAAAGCTCGTTTAAGTTCATCATAATCTAAAGTGTACATAACCAAACGATTATAGAATTCAGGCAAGTCATCAAGTAATGGATAAGATTCTAGTATAAGAGTTAATTTGTCTGTTAAAACTTCTTTAATGATATCTAGTTTAATTAATTCAATATGTTTTGATTTATCTAAGCGAGATTCTTTTATTTTTATTGTTGAACGAGCAGCTTTTGCTTTATCTTGAGCTTTTCCAAAAGCCAAATCTAAGTAAAAGTCAGGATCTTCAATTTTCTTAAGTGACTGAAAGTTCATAATTGTACTATGTTGATGGTGGGTATATAAACCTTTTCTCAGTAAGATTTAAATATTATAAATTTGAAGATAAGATTATAATGAAAATAAAAATATTATTTATCATAGCAATATTATTTCTACCTATGGTTTTTGCAGATTCAGCAAACGTGTTCTTAACACTAAAAGATATAACAAACAATGATGATATCAACGATATAGTTGTTAGAACAATTATTGATGATGAAGCATCTAATTATTATATTGCTAAAGATGAAATATTAAAGATTAATCTTGAAGATGGTTTACATAATATTACAATTCTTGCCGATAACATAAATACAGACGGTCTTGATTATTATGGTAAAGAACAGATTACAGTTAATAATAATTTAATTGAAGCTTTTTTGTTGTTTCCTATTGGTACAGTGAGAGGTATTGTAACTGACCAACTAGGAAATGCTATGCCTAATGCTGACATTAAATTTGAATGCAATACAGATATTGAACTTTCCTATCCAGAAAAAACAGATAGGTTTGGAACTTTTAATACAGAAGTTCCAATTGGAAGTTGTACAATATATGCTTTACTTGGAAAAAGTGTTGTCTTGGAAGAATTGGTTATTGAAAAGGGTAACCTTGCAACTATTGAATTAAAGATTGAGCAAAAAACTGAATTAAAGGTTTGGCTTTGGGTATTACTTATTGTTGTAGCTACTGCAGCAACAAAGTTATTATTTATTTTCTTTAAGTCTAAAAAAGATATAGAAAAAGTAATAGCAGTTAAGAAAGAAAAAATTAATCTTGGGAAAAGGGCTAAAGATATAATCGCTACTTTAAGAGACCGTGAAAAAAATGTTATTGAACTGTTGATTAAAAACGGAACAATGACACAAGCAAAGTTACATCATGAAACAGGTTTAGCTAAATCTTCTCTCTTTAGAGTTATTCAAAGTTTGGAACGAAAGAATGCAATAGCAACAAAAAGAATTGGAAAAGTAAAAAGAGTCACACTTTCTGATTGGTTCCTCGAGAAGGAAACTCAACGTTCCTGATCGTTCCAATCGTTCCAGTACAGCTTTATATATTGTTCCGCTTTTCTAATATGTATGAAATTTGTGAGGTTTGATAAAATGAAAAAAATATTAAGTTTAATTTTAATGAGTTTAGTGCTTTTATCAAGTATGGTAATAGCACAAAGTAGTAATACAAAAGAAATGCCGCCGTTTACAATTGCGGTTGGAGATACATCACCAGCATCTGATGTAATAATTGCAGCAGATGTTGCTAAGACACTAAAAAATAATGGCTATTCAACTAATGTTGGAGCGACTAAACTTTTTAGTGAAGTTGATGGATTATCATTAAATTATAAAGTTACTTTAGTAATATATGAAGGTGAAACAAAGATTATTGTTGGGGCAAATTCACCAAGTTCACATGTTATCTTTGCAACAGACCTTGTCCAAGTATTAAAAGAACTAAATGTTGATACAGATACTGTGATGATTAGTAGTGAAGTAAAATATTCAAACTTGAAGATGTTATTTGAATCTGCTCAAGAATGTTATGATTCAGATAATGGAAGAAAATATTATCAAACTGGATCCATAACTGAATATGGTATTAAAGTTGAAGATTATTGTACAGGATCATATTCACTTAAAGAACTTTACTGTGAAAATGGAAGATCAAAAGAAGAGATAGTAAATTGTAATAATGGGTGTGATAATGGAAAATGTTTTTACCCAGGATTTTTTATGTCAGCCAATAAAAACTCTTATAGTGAAGATGAAGTTATTTATTTAACTCTTAACCCAGCACAATATCTTAAAGATGATGTAAAGATTGACTTGTATATTCAAGGCCCTAATGATGAAGATGGAACACATGTACAAAAGTTAGTGCTTGATGGAAAAGAAACATTTAAGATTATTGCAAATAAAAATTCTGGTTTTTATGAGGAAGGTAGTTATCTATTGCTTCTTTGTGATGGCGGAGCTGAATGTGAAGGTGGTGTAAACACAAATTCAATTGCTGTAGATTTTGAATCAAACAAAGTTTGTCCTACTTTATATGACCCTGTTTGTTGTAACATTTACGGAAATGAAGAAACTGTAAGCAACGACTGTAGTTGTAGTGCGAAAGGTGGAGATGTATTGTTTAAAGGAGGATGTGATGCAATATATACTGAAACTGTAAAATGTGTTTTCCAAAATTCAGATGATGAACAACAATGTTACTCAACTGATTCAAAATATAGGTGTGAAGGAGAAGATACATGCACTGTTGATGTTAAAGGA
The DNA here is from genome assembly GCA_964534665.1 of uncultured Methanosarcinales archaeon. Lineage (GTDB taxonomy): Archaea > Nanobdellota > Nanobdellia > Woesearchaeales > JAHJBD01 > JAHJBD01. The sequence continues at coordinate 40,950 of CAZHRT010000009.1, forward strand.
GAAAAAGGTAAAAAGATTACATGGAAAAGTACATGTGGTGGTTATGAATATACACAAATTGATGGCGATAATGACTATGCATATTTTGATTGTGGCATATCAATATTAGAAAAACCTGATTTAATTGTAAAAAATCTAAAATATAACAAAGTTAATAGTGGTTTATCAACAATAGATTTTGATGTTGTTAACAATGGTTTATGGGATGTAAATTCATGGTTTGCAATTGCAGTTTACATTGACGGAGAATTGTATGACCATACATTGTATAATGGCCAGAAAATTGGAACAAGTACAAATTCTAATGATTATGTTGACCCAATACAACCAGGGGAAAGGATCCATAAATCATTAAGCAATTATTATTGGTTAAATGGTAACAAACATAAGATTACAATAATTGCTGATAAATTTGAAGCGAATAATGAAGACAATCCATTGTTTGAGGGGTTTAGAGATAATATGGTTGATGAATCCAATGAAAACAATAATGTTGTTTCAATTTATATCAATGAACCTATTGTTGAACATGAAATAGATTTAGATAATTACCCTAAATTATTTGTTAAAAATGGTCAATTTAACGGACATATTGTTGTAGGAGATAGTGCACCAGCATCTGATGTTGTTGCTGCTGTTGATATTGCAACAAGTATTAAGAAATATCTTGAAGATGAAGATTACCATAACATTGGTATTGGAACTGCAAAATTATCAAGCGAGATTTCAGATCCATTAAATATGAATTTGATTTCAGTTGGAAGTCTTTGTGATAATCCAGTTTCTGCGCAATTAATGGGTAACCCATATATTTGCACAAAGTATTTTGAAAAAGGAGATGGACTGATTAAACTTTATTCATATAATGGATATGTTCAGTTATTAGTTACTGGTTATTCAGATAAAGAAACTAGAGTTGCTGCTAAAACATTAGCAAACTGGGAACAAAATGATCTTGAAGGTACTGAAATTTGGATTAAAGATTCAGGTATAATTTCATATGAAGAACCTACAATCATTACAATACCTGCTGAAGAAACACAAGAGATCCCTACAATGATAGTTACTACATCACCATCTGTAACTGAAACTGTAAGTGTATCTTTAAACAGTTGTAATGGTTGTTTATCAGATGAAATTTGTTTACCTTTTGGTACAAGACTTGTTGAAAGTGGTATGCCTAAGTACTGTGATATCAACAAGAAACTAGTTAGTCAAAAAGATAAAGAAGAATCTTGCCAAAACAATTACGAATGTGGAACTAACCAATGTAATGATGGAATTTGTGGCAGTTTATCTGAAGATCTAAAAGAAACCAAAGGTTTGTTAAAGAAAATAATTGATTGGTTTGGTAAAATCTTTGATTAAATTTTTTTCTTTTTAATTATACAAATTTAAGAAATATTTAAATAGTTATTAACTTTAGTATAAATTAATAAATTTTGGGGGATATAAAAATGGTAATTGGACTAGCAAATATTGGAACAGTTGTTTTCTGGGGTTTAGCATTAATTGTGATTAGCCTAAAGATAGTAAATCAGTATGAACGTGGTGTTAAGTTTACATTAGGAAAGTTTTCTAGTATAATGGAACCTGGTTTAAGAATAGTAATTCCAGTTATTCAAAAGTGGGAAAAGGTTGATATTAGAGTAAAAGCAGTGGATGTTCCTGACCAAGATGCAATAACTAAAGATAATGTTAGTATTAAGGTTAATGCTGTATTGTATTACAAAGTTTCAGATTCTAAAAAAGCAATAATTGAAGTTGAACATTTTAATTATGCAACATCACAACTTGCACAAACAACAATGAGGGATGTAGTTGGTGAAGTAACACTTGATGAACTTTTACAAAAAAGGGATCAGATCTCAAAAAGAATAAGAGAAATTGTTGATGCAGCAACTGACCCATGGGGTATTAAAGTTGAATCTGTAGAGCTTAAACATGTTGAACTTCCTGAACAACTGAAAAGAACAATAGGTAAAGAAGCTGAAGCTGAAAGAGAAAGAAGAGCAGTAATTATTAAAGCTGAAGGTGAAGTTGCAGCTGCAACTAACATGTCAAAGGCTGCAGGTATGCTTTCTAAATCTTCTGGTGCTTTACATCTAAGAACATTACAAAGTTTGAATGATCTAAGTTCTGATCAAAGCAATACTGTAGTGTTTGCAGTGCCTTTAGAGATCTTGAAAGCTTTTGAAGGAATAGCTAAGAAGAAATAATTTTCTTCTATTTTTTTCTTTTATTTTAACTATGATAACTAAAAATAACTTCAAATGTGGACAATGTGCAGAATGTTGTAAGTTATTAACAGTTAAGATTTCTAATAAAGAGATTAAAAAGATTCAAGAAAAAGGTTATGATGATTTCTTTTTTCAGTATGATGAACATATTGACAGTAACATATTAGAAAGGGATGATAATGGTTGTGTTTTCTTAAATGGAAATAAATGTAAAATATATGATATTAGACCTAAAGTATGTAGTGATTATCCTTTTGTAGAAGGTAATGAAATTGAAACTTGTAAACCAAAGTTATTTGGAAAGAAATAATTCTATTGTTGCATATATTCTGTTGCTGCTGCAAGAACTTTGGCATGTAAATCATTAACATCAAATGGTTTATCTACCATTTCAAAATTAGGCATACCTGCTCCAGCTTCTTGTGCTTGTAATCTTAATGCATCATGACTTGCTGAAATAAGATAAAAAGGTATATTTGGAGCATATTGTTTTGCAGCTTCTATAGCATCTAGTCCTGTTTTACCTTGAATAGAACCTAGGTCAGAAATTACTGCATGATATCCGCCCTTTGCAATTTCTTCAATTCCTGCATCATATGTTTCAGCAAAAACTATTTCTGTATCCCATTTAAAGATCATCCTATATGATTCCCTTACTCCTAATTCATCATCAATTGCTAGAATCTTTGGTTTTGCGTTTGCCATTTTAATTATTGATAATTTGCTTTTAGTCCTTGATGAGCCATTATAAATTGAGCAAGACCATTTCCTTGAAGAACATTTAATACTTGTTCTCTTCCTTCGACTTTTATATTAGAAACTTTATCTATTACATATTCTCTATGCATTAATCTATATTTTCTTAAATAACCGCCCCTTGCTTTAAGATCTCCAGAACTTTCTGTACCTTTTCTTTGTTCTTCTTCTTGTTGTTTTGCTAATTTTGAATATAGAAGAGTATATGCAAGTCTTCTACTATCTGATTGTGATCTTGTATTAACTCTAACTTGAGTTCCTGTTTCTTCATGTGTTAGCCTTATGCAATTATGATTACAGTTTGCATTTGCTCCACCATTTGTACTTCCGCTTAGAGCTTCTTCTCTAACATCTCGTTTCCTTAACTTATAAGGTGCACGCTCAGAATAAGGGTTTACAGTAACATTAAGAGTATCTGTATATGGCCTTTTACCTTCTTCAAATACAAAAGAATGTACACCATCCTCACCTCTTAATAAGGAATATGCCCTATCACCACTAACCCTAAAAGTGACCTCTTTGTTTGAATGATCTAATATCTCAAAACCATAGTTTCTTGAAGGATCTGTTGCAAATCTTTTATACGCTTCTGCCAATTGAATTACAAATGATTGTGTTATAGCAGAGTTCCCTATAGTTTGTATTGTTATAATCGCATCATTATGATCGTATTTACCTTTAGATTTTGTATCGTCTAGAAAATTAGATGCCCTAGTCATAAAATCACGAATATCATCTATTAATATTGGGATTGCAACCTCAACATATTCTGCATCTGCTTCTTTTAAAGTTGCATTAATATCAACTAATATAGAATCATAATATCCTTTAAGTGAGTCATAAGTAGCAATCTGTCTATTCAAGTTAGACCATTCTTTTGTTGTTTTTCTTCCTGCTGAACTGTCTCCCATAACAATTTGATCAAGTTCTTGAAATCTTTCTTGTGCTTGAGAATAATCAAAGTCAGAATCAACTTCAGCCATTAAATCATCTAAAGCATCTCTTAATCCTGCTGGTGCTAAATCTTCTAACATTACTTTTGCCATAGAGAAAAAGAAAATATAATCATTTATAAACCTTTCTATTTTGTTATTACTTTATAGTGGTTATTAAACAGCATTATATGTGGAATCTTAAGGCAAAAAGTTTTTATAATACAAAATTAAAAACACTATTATGATTTATACTCCAAAAAAGAATTCAAAATCAGTAATGGATTTAATCACAGTGATTGTTTTCTTAGGAATAGCTGGAGGGATTATTTTTAGTTTGATAAACTCTGAAAATAAGATATATCAGATTTTTCCATTATTAGCATTATTATTCTGGGCACAATTTACAATTGTTTTATCGTATCGTCAATTTAAAAAGAAAAAAGAATTAGGATATGAAACATTCACAGAAATGATGCTTCATTTCCCAATAAGGCTCTTTTTATTCTTAGTATTAGCTATTTTAGGGATATTTCAGATATTTATTGGTAATATACTGATTAGTTATGGGATATTGTTTGTATGGTGGTTGTTCGCCTTAATGTTTTACAGTTATTATAATAAAAGAAAAGAAAAAACCTATGATTTCTTTTCAGTAATTGTTTCATTTGTTTTATTCTTTATAATATCTGTTTTAACAATATACATCATTAGTGTTCGATTTGAAGACTTTATACTTGGTTTACCAATAGAAGCTACTACAAACCTACCAGAATTTGGAATAGATGATTATGTAACAGGTGGCCTTATAGGGGCTGTAATAGGAACATTGTTTATTAATGTGGTAAAAATATTCATTAGATTGGTATCTAAAAAGAAGAATTAAGGCCTAGTCGGAGTAAACTAGTAACATTTTTAAATAACTCTGTAATTTCTATTCTTAAAGTTAATCGGGAGGTTATCATAATGGTTGAATTCAAAATATGTATAGGAGATAAGACAGGAAAAACTTATCAAAAAGAGATAAAAGATGAAGAAGCAGCTCCATTTATGGGACTCAATATTGGAGAAAAGATCAATGGAGAAACAATTGGAATGACAGGCTATGAACTTGAAATTAGCGGTGGTTCAGATTCATGTGGTTTTCCTATGAGAAGAGGTATCCAAGGTGTACGAAAAAAGATTACAAGTATTGGTGGTGTAGGATTTGCTAAACCAATTAAAGGTCAAAAACAAAGAAAGACTGTTTGTGGTTTTAAAGTCAATGAAAACATCTCACAAATCAATCTTAAAATAGTAAAAGAAGGGGCTAAAAAGTTAGCTGATTTATTTGGCGGAGAAGCACCAAAAGAAGGGGCTGAAGCACCTAAAGCTGAAGAAAAGCCTAAGGAAGCTCCTAAAGCTGAAGAAAAACCTAAGGAAGAAAAGAAAGAAGAAGCACCTAAAGCAGAAAAAAAAGAATAAAGATAAAAAACCATGGTCAAGAAGAAAAAGCCTGAAGATGATTTACAACCTGAGATAAATATAGGATTAATAGGTCATGTTGACCATGGAAAAACTACTTTAACTGAAAAACTGTCTGGAAAATGGACAGATACTCATTCTGAAGAGATTAAAAGAGGAATTACCATCAGATTAGGTTATGCTGATGCAGTATTTAGAAAGTGTGAGAAATGTGACATTTTTACTTCTACTGAGAAATGTGGAAAGTGTGGTGAAGAAACTAAGATATTAAGAAAAGTTAGTTTTGTTGACGCTCCAGGCCATGAAAGTTTAATGGCAACAATGTTATCAGGAGCTAATATAATGGACGGTGCTTTACTTTTAGTTGCTGCAAATGAAGAATGTCCACAACCACAAACAAGAGAGCATTTGATGGCTCTTGACATAATTGACATTGATAAAGTAATAATTCTACAAAATAAAGTTGATTTGGTTGATGAAAAGAAAGCTTTAGAAAATTATAATCAAATTAAAGAGTTCTTGAAAGGAACAAGGTATGAAAAAGCTCCAATAATACCAATTTCAGCAAGACATGGTATTAACCTTGACATGCTGGTAAAAACAATTGAAGAAATTATACCAACTCCTAAAAGAGACCCTAAAAAAGACCCAATAATGTATGTTGCTAGAAGTTTTGATATTAACAAACCGGGAATTAAACCAAAAGATATTGTTGGAGGAGTTTTAGGTGGTTCATTAAAACAAGGTATCTTTAAGATAGGGGAAGAAATCGAAATTAAACCAGGATATGATGTTGAAGAAAAGAATCAGAAAGTTTGGAAAACAATAACTACTAAGATTACTGGGCTTAAGACAGGCGGAACAGATGTTAAAGAGGTTGGTCCTGGCGGTTCAATTGGTGTTATGACTTCACTTGATCCAACAATTGTAAAATCTGATAGTTTAACTGGTTCTATTGTAGGACTTGCAGGAAAGCTACCTCCAGTATGGCAAAATCTAAAACTTGAAGTTCACCTACTTGATAGAGTTGTTGGAGTTAAAAGTGACCTTAAAGTTGAACCAATAAAAGTAACTGAAACATTAATGCTTAATGTAAACAGTTCTGCAACTGTAGGAGTAGTTACTGATCTGAAAAAAGGATTAGTAAATTGTATTCTTAAGAAACCAGTTTGTGCTGAGCCAGGTGCTAGAGTTACTATATCAAGACTTGTAGCACATAGATTTAGGCTTATTGGTTACGGATTAATCAAAGAATAAATTACTTCATTGAAAAGTCTTGCATTTTATCACCTATACAAAAACTTTCTATCTCGGTTTTTTCATCCTCACGCTGCTTCTTCGTAACCTTGCATGAAAGCTGCTTCTTCGGCTGAGATACCATCTTCTTCGACAAGTTCTTCTCTTGACATTTCTGCGTAGACATCATTTTCATCTATTTGTTCTTTTTCTGTATATTCGTAATGAACTTCTTCTAAACTAGTACTGTCATCATTGACATTATCTTCTTCCATATGAATCCCCCCGACACATATTTCGTAATTATTCCGATAAAAGGTTATAATTATATGATATTTATAAATATGAGGATTAAATTTTATAATGTTTATATAAAAAAGTAATAAATTTAAGGATAAAGAGTAAGATTTATAAATTACATTATATTTACAAAAGGTATAATATTTATTTAAGTTATATTGGGGATGGTTTATATGAGAAGAAAAGTAATTCAAATTGCAGAATCAACACAATTAATTTCTTTACCTAGAAAGTGGGCTGTACAAAATAATGTTAAGAAAGGTGATGAGTTAGAAGTAACCGAACAAGGAAATAAAATCTTAATAAGTACAGAAGAAAATCAAGATCAAATATTAAAAACTGAAATTGATATTACTGGTTTGGATAGAGATTCATTAATTTTCTTAATAAGAGGATTGTATATAAGAGGTTATGATGAAATTAGATTAATATTCAAGACACCACTTATTGCACACCACTATAAAAGTAAAGAAGTAAAAGTTTTTTCAGTTATTCATGGCGAGATCAATAGATCAACAGGACTTGAAATAATTGAACAGAAAAGTAATTTTTGTGTATTAAAAAATTTGTCTGGAAATTCAATCAAAGAGTTTAATAATATATTAAGAAGAACATTTTTGTTAATTATAGATGCAGTTAATGACCTAATTGAAGGTACTAAAAAGAAAGATTATTTCTTAGTAGAGACTTTAGAAGAAAAACATGATACCATAACAAAATTAATTTTGTATAACCTAAGGATGCTAAATACAATTGGACACAATAATTACAAAGATACTTGTTTATTGTTTCATATGATATCATCATTAGATATGATTATTGATATACTAAAAAACTCAGCAAGAGAAGTATTGGAAATGAAAATTACACTCTCAAAAAAGGGTGAAACTATATTAACAGCAATACATGAATCAATTAAAGAGTATTATGATTTGTATTATCATTTTGATTTTAAGAAAGTTGAAAAATTTAGCGCTTCTAGAGATAAGATTATTCATTCAATTAGCAAATCATCTGAAGAAATCAATGTAAAAGAAATGAGGTTTTTATCCAAATTAGAACAATGCTTAGAGATATTTAGAAATCTATATTCATTCAGGATAGGAATTGAGTACTAGGTTGAGTTTAAATCAGGTGTTAATGAGTAAGGTAAAAATTTAACTTCAGGTTTTAAACTTATACCAGTTACACTTTTAACCTGATCATGAATATATTGCATAGCATTAATAAAATCTGTTAAGGTTGCTGAACCACTATTCATTAAAAAAACAGGGTATTGTTTTGCAACAGTAATACCATTAACTGAATAATCATCACATTTTGCTTGCCTAATTAATTCATCTGCACGAAAGTCTATTGCGCCACCTTTATCTGCATCATAACCTCTTAATTTAAACACAGACCCAACAGATAAACCTTTTGGATGATTTCTCCCCCTTTCAATCGCTTGTTCATACATCCTATCTTGAATATCCTTTTGTTTGCCTGGATTAAGACTTATTTTGACAGCATATAAAACATGTCCTTGATATCCAGACTCTTGTAAGATACTATGACGATAGCCAAACCTAAGATTCTTAAACCGCCCACTTTTAGGAATTACTACCCTTTTTCCTTTTGGACTGATAAGAATAACTTCATCTACAATATTACCCATAAATTGCTGATAAGCTTGGACATTCATGATTGTAGCTCCGCCAACAGTACCAGGAATATCTGCCAAATCTTCTATCCCAGAAAGAGAATGTTTGTAAGCTAATCCTGCTAAAGAATTCCTATAAGAAAACATCAAAGATTCTAGAGTGTGTGGATGAACAAGATTTGGTACAACAAAGTTATCAGAGACAAGATTAATACTTTGGCTTCTACCTAACAATGCTCCGCTTTGAAGAAGTAAAGTACCATCACCCATCTCAACATCACCTATAGGTACAAGATTACCAGAACCATCAATAACTTTATTCAGACTAGTCATATCTAGTAATATGTCTAAGTCTCCATAAACTGTATTAGAACCATTGCCTTTAGTACAATAAGTTAATCCAGCATCATTACATAATTTCAAAATGGCAACAATATCTTCTTCAGATTGGGGCCTAACAACTGCACCAGCCCTACCACCAATACCTATTGTGCTAAATTGTCTTAAATCTATACCACTAACCCTCCACGTTACAGATTGAGGATTATTTACAATATCACATAAGTGATTTGCAGCTGTAAGTGACAATTTCCCACTACTCATTGTCCGACCTCAAAATATCTTGATAGTCAAATCGAGATTTGCACCTAGGACAAGATTTAGGGTTATCAACCCTTGTTTCCCATTCATATTGGCATTTATCACATATCAATTTGTTAGCACCCAGTAATAGTAATAATAATAGTAATAGTAGTAATAAAAACACATTTCGTTTTATAAACCTTTATATGAATAACGACCAAAAGAAATAAATATGACGTTAGAATAAATTATCTAATGACAGAAGCAAAAGATCTTCGAAAAGGAGATTATATATTCTATAATGATGAACTGTTAAGAGTGGTTAAAAAAGAGATTGTTGCTTATGGCACACATTCACATTCTAAAACAAAGTTGTTTGTTACAAACATCCAGGGTAAAAAGGAACGTTCTTTTAATGTAACCCATCATGAGCAGATGCAGGATGCAAATATTCGAAGATTAGAAGGGCAAGTTATTGCAAAAATGCCTGACAAAATTCAGATTATGGATGCTGTAAGTTATGAAACATTTGATGCTAAAGTTGAACCTGAAATGCACTCTCAGATCAAGGAGGGTGATTCAATTACATTTGTCAATTTTGAAGGAAGTGTTACAGTTCTTGAAAAGCGGTAAAGCTTTATTAAGAGGTTTAGTTTTTTGTCATACATGGATAAACAAGAGATAATTGAGTTTTTGAATAATCTTCAAAAAAGAAAATATAATTTAGATCTTGGTGCGATTAATGAGATTCTTGCTAAATTAGGTGAGCCACATAAAAATCTAAAAGTTATACATGTTGCAGGAACTAATGGTAAGGGTTCTGTTTGTGCAATATTATCATCAATTTTAAAATCTG